>JAJDVW010000127.1 GCA_022825925.1 Pseudomonadales bacterium
TTCAACCCCTTCTTCACGACCAAGCCCACGGACCAGGGCACGGGACTCGGCCTGTCGCTCTCCAACGACGTGGTCCGCGAGCACGGCGGGTCGATCCGCGTCGAGTCCGAACAGGGCAGCTTCACGGAGATGATCGTCGAGCTCCCGACGGAGGCGGTGGCGGTGGCGACGGCGCTCGAGGACGACGCATGAACGGAAAGTGGACAGGCGGAGCTTGCCGCCTGGTCGTCCGGGCTCGCGGAACCCATGTGGCCGAGCACCCGGTCCACCCTCGACACGCTCGACGGACAGACGATCCAGCTCTACTTCTGAAGGAGGCCGCCATGCGGAACCCAACGTCAACCATCGCCATCGCGCCGACGTTCGCCCTGGCCGCCGCGGTCTCGATCGGGGCGTGCGGTCCGGCGGAGGAAGCCCGGGAGGCGGCGCGGCCGGCGGAGCCGGCCGCGGCGGCTGAAGCGGCCGCGCCTCCGCGGCCCAACGTGGTCCTGATCATGGCGGACGACCTCGGGTACGGCGATGTCGGGGCGTACGGCGGCGACGCGATCGCGACGCCGCACATCGATGCCCTCGCCGCCGCCGGCGTGCGCCTGACGGACGGCCACGTCTCGGCGGCGGTCTGCAGCCCCAGCCGCGCCGGGCTGGTGACCGGCCGCTATCAGAGCCGGTTCGGCTACGAGTACAACCCGAGCTTCAACTTCGCGAGCGGCGCGGAGGCCGGGCGCGGGCTGCCGGTGGACGAGGCCACGTTCGCCGACGTGCTGCGGGAGGCCGGTTACGCGACGGGCCTCGTCGGCAAGTGGCACCTCGGCATCGACGACCAGTTCCATCCGATGAACCGCGGGTTCGACGAGTTCTTCGGGATCTTCGGCGGCGGCACGAGCTACATCGACTCGCGCCTGCCTGGCACCCACTCGTGGCCGGCCGAGGGGGCGCCCACGGAGCGGCCCGCCGAGGGCGCGCGCGCCATCATGGACGGGCGCGACTACGTCGAAGTCCCCGAATACCTGACCGACGTGTTCGCCGCGAAGGCCGTGGACTTCATCGACCGCCACGCCGGCGGGCCGTTCTTCCTGATGCTCTCGCTGAATGCGCCGCACACGCCGATCCAGGCCACGGACGAGTACGTGGACCGCAACCTGCACATCGAGGCGGAGGGCGCGCGCATCTACGCGGCCATGGTCTCCTCCGTGGACGACGCGGTCGGCGACGTGGTCGGGGCGCTGCGGGAACGGGGCCTCGACGGCAACACGCTGATCTTCTTCATCTCAGACAACGGCTGCATCAACTACATGCCGGACGTGATCTGCACTAACGCGCCGCTCTCCGGCGCCAAGCGCTACCACCTCGAGGGCGGGATCCGCGTGCCGTTCATCGTCACCTGGCCGGACGGGCTCCCGGGCGGCGCCGTGTACGACGAGCCGGTGATCTCGCTCGACATCCTGCCGACCATGGCCGCCGCCGCCGGGCTTCCGCCGCGGGACGTGGACGGCGTCGACCTGCTGCCCCATCTCCGGGGCGAAGCCGAGGGACCGCCGCACGAGTTCCTGTTCTGGCGGTCGGCGCCCAACTTCGCCGTGCGTTGGGGGGACTGGAAGCTGTGGCGCGTCGATCTCACCACGCGCGATGTCGCCGACGCGATGGACGCCGGCGGGCGCCTGCTGCCCATCGAGGAGTATCCGGCGGTTTCGGAGTTCGGGCAGACGACCGTGCTGTACGACCTCGCCGCCGACATCGGGGAACGGGAGAACGTGGCGGACCGGCACCCGGACGTGGTCGAGCGCATGGAGGCGGAGCGTGCCGCCTGGGCGGCCGGCCTCGCCGAACCCATGTGGACGAGCAGCCGGTCGACGCTCGATACCCTGGACGGGCAGACGATCCAGCTCTATTTCTGAGGATGGCATGAGTGTCGCGGACCTGGTGGAGCGCGTGCTACCGGCCGGCCCGGACGCCGTCTTTGCGCGCGCTCACCCGATGCTGACGGAACTCCTTGGAGAGGGCGCCTTCGCCCTGGGCGGCGGTAGCGCGTTGGCGGCGGTCTGGCAACACCGTCCGCAGGAACGGGAGGACGTGAGCGTGGAGCACCCGGACGTGGTGTCGCGGATGCTCGACAAGGCCATTGCCTTCCGCGCCCTGCAGCCGCCGGACGCGGTGCCGCCCTACAACGCGGGCCGCGACGGCTTCGTCGCTCCGCCGGACTGGAAGGCGCCGGACCTGCCGTGACGGCGCGACGTTTCCAGCGCACGGTCGAGGACTTCGTCTGCGAGCGCTGCGGAACGCTCAACACGGGCGACGGGTACACCAACCACTGCCGCGAGTGCCTCTACAGCAAGCACGTGGACGTGCATCCCGGGGACCGGGCCGCCTCCTGCGGCGGGCTGATGCGCCCGGTGGACGTGTTGCGCGGCGGCGGCCGCTGGAAACTCGTGCACGAGTGCGAGCGCTGCGGCTTTCGACGCGCCAACCGGCTGCGCGACGAGGAGACGGACGCGCTCATCGGGACCATGCGCCGGCTCGCTGATTCCGCATGGGAGATCGCCGTTGACGACCGTCCGCTCGACGGCCGCACGCTCGACGACCGGCGACGACCGGCGCTTGACAACGGACGCGCGAGTAAACAGGCTAGTTGACTCTTGGAGAGAGGCATCCTTGGGCGACGACGGGCATCAGCCCGCCGGACGCCGGTTTGCGTGCCTGCAATGAGGAGGAGACACCTGTGAGGACTTTCCGATTGGCCGCGCTGGCGGCGCTTCTGGCTGGGTGGGCTTTGCCCGCGCTCGCCGAGGACGACGAGCAACGCGGGGCCGCGGTGACCGAAGAGATCATCGTCACGGCCACGTACCGCGAGACGAACCTGATGGACACCGCGCAGTCCATCAACGCCGTCACCGACGACCTGGTGGAAGCCATCAGCGCCCAGAGCATGGAGGACATCTTCACGCTGGTGCCGGGGCTCGCCATGTCCGGCGGCATGAACGGCGAGAACCGGTACTCGATCCGCGGCGTGACTTCGCAGACCGGCGCCACCCAGTACTACATCGTCGGCGCGACGGTGGGCGTCTACCTCGACGGCACGCCGGTGACGGCCGCGCTCGGGCCGGACGCCCAGGTCAGCGGCAACCTCTTCGACATCGAGCGCGTCGAGGTGCTGAAGGGCCCGCAGGGCACGCTGTTCGGCGAAGGCTCCCAGGGCGGCACCATCCGCTACCTCTACAAACAGCCCGACCCCACCAGGTTCGACAGCGCCGTCAACGGCAGCTACTCGACGATGGACGAGTCGGACGACAGTTCCTACCGGCTCGACGCGATGGTCAACGTACCCTTCGGCGACGGCTGGGCGCTGCGGCTCGTGGGCTGGAAGTCCGAGCGGGCCGGCTTCATCGACAACCGCGAACCCGTCGAGCCCGACTACAACGAAGGCGACACGACCGGCGGGCGTGCCGTGGTCCGCTACGAGGGCGACCGCTTCTCGGTGAGCGGGAGCATCTACACCAACGACCAGGGAACCACCGGGGGGGTCGCGACGGTGGAGGCATACGAGGCGTGGAGCCCTCGCATCGAGGGGCTGTTCCCGGAGAGCACCGACGACCTCGACATCTACAGCTTCACGGTGGAGTACGACTTCGGATGGGCCAACCTGGAGTCCCTGACCTCCTATACGGACCGTCAGGTGAACTCGATTTCCGAGTTCCCCTACAGCACCCGGGACATCCTCGACTTCTACTACGGCGGGTCCTTCGACGCCCAGGATCATCCCGCCTGCGGCAGGCAGGTCCTGTGTTTCCTCGACCTGGGATTCGGCATACCGGGCTTTCCGGGGCAGTTCAACCTGGCCGGGCAGGTCACGCATCGGGACGGGTTGAACCTGATCGCCATGGACCAGTTCACCGATTCCTACAGCAAGCGCTGGGTGCAGGAGTTCCGGCTCCTGTCGCCGGGCGAGGGCCGGTTGCGGTGGACGGCCGGGGCGTTCTGGAAGGACAGCGAGGACCACACCCAGGGGCAGCAGGACGCCGAGTACTTCCCCGGCCGTTTCGGAGCGCCGCTGGACGTGTGCAAGCTGACGGCGACGCTGATGCCGACCTGTTTCGGACCGTTGATGGACGACCTGCTGATGGTGCCCGCCAACACCCACACCGACTTCCTGGAGGAGTACGCGGTGTTCGGCGAGGTCACCTACGACCTGACGGACACGCTGGAGGTGACGGTGGGCGCGCGCGTCTCGGAGCTGGAGCAGTACTTCGAGTACACGAAGGGGACGACGGACGACACGCCGGTGTCGCCCAAGCTCAACCTGTCCTGGCGGCCGGGTCAGGAGTGGCTGGTGTACTTCAACTACGCGACGGGTTTCCGCCCCGGGAACGTCAACAGCCACCAGCAGTTCAACGTGGACCAGTACACCGACCTGCTGATCCCGCGCTGCCAGGCCAACCCCGATTGCCAAAACATCGCCGATCTGATGGATTTCCGGGATCGGGCGCTCGCGCGGCGGTTCTTCGACGGCGACCACGTGTCGAACTACGAAGTCGGCCTCAAGACGACGCTGTTCGACGGCCGTGCCCGCGTGATGGCCGCCGCCTACTATCTCGACTGGGAGGACATGATCATCGTCGAGAACGACCCGGTCCTCGGAGCGGACAATCCGCTCAGCCAGTTCAACTCCAACAGCGGGGGCGCCGAGATCTCCGGTTTCGAGCTCGAGGTGATGGCGTTCCTCACGGAGCGTCTCAGCATCCGCTTCGCCGGAGACGTGAACGAGACGGAAGTGCAGACCGGGCCGGCGAACGCATACACCTCCGCGGAGCTGAACTCCAGCGAGGGCAACGAACTCTCCCACGCGCCGGGGTACAGCGCTTCGCTGGCGGTGGACTACGTGTTCCCGATCATGACCAACTGGAACGTGACGCTGCATGCGGACCACGCCTGGGTCGATGGACACTTCTCGGATGCCGGCAACACGGCGAACCGCGAGGTTCCCAAGTGGACGAAGGCCAACGCGAGCGTGACGGCGCGCAGCGACGATGGGAAGTGGCGCATCGCGCTGTTCGGGAGCAACCTCACGAACGAGGAGATCCTCCGCGAACTGCTGGCGCCGGACAACATGTTCTGGCACATGCCCCGCCAGATCGGGCTGGAAGTCGGCTACAGCATGAACTGACCCCGTGGACCGGCGTTCGCCGGGACGACCGGAAACCCGCGGCGGAGTCGCCTCCGTCGCGGGCTTTTGTTTTGGGGCGTTTTGCGCCTCCCGATCGGTGCGCGCGGCCGCCCGTGACGGGAACCTTGCCGGGCCTTGAGCCGGACCCTACGTCTTCGCCCAGTTCATCGCCCGGGGCAGCTTGATGCCGTGCGCGAACCCGCCCTGCGGCGTGTTCAGGAAATCCTCGCGGCCTAGCAGGACGCGCATTTCCCAGGGCTTGTCGGCGAGCCAGTCCTCGCCCAGGAAGTCGTAGCACTCGACCGGGCGCATCGCCATGCGGCTGTACGTGACGTGGAGCACCACCCGCTCGCCGTCCACGGTCCTGGGCGCGCCGCCGCTGTGCCACGTGGAGCCGTCCCAGAACACGAGCGAGCCGGCCGGGCACTCGGTGTGGATCACCCCCGGTTCCTCGGCCACTTCCCGCTGGTTGGGGTGACGGCGCTCCCGGTGGGAACCGGGCACGACGCGGGTCGACCCGGCCGCCTCGTTGAACTCGTCGCACGCCCAGCAGAACGTCACGAGCTGGTTGTGCACCGGGAACGGCGCCGGCGTCCAGTTCTGGTCGGCGTGCAGGCCGCCCTTGCCGTCGCCCGGTTCGGTGGCCCTGGGTTTGATGGTGGCCGCGACCTGCGACAGCATGGCGCCCTTGCCGCAGAGGATCTCGACCATCGTCAGCAGCTTCGGATTGACCACCACCTCCGCGAAGATGGGATCCTTCGGCAGCAGCATGGTCGCCCCGAGACGCGCGAGCACCGACTCGGCGTCGGATTGGGCGATCCGGATGATGGTCTCGCGCAGCCGCGCGACGAATTCCGGCGGCGCGGCATCGTGCACGTAGCCGTAACCGTGTTCCTTGACGTGCTCCACCGAGTCGACGAGATCCAACTCCGCCACCCGGGCACGCAACTCGTCCGTCAGGTCGAACGGCTGCCGCGTCTCGAAGACGGGCGGCGGCATCTCCTCCGTCATTTCCTTCGGCCCCTCTTCCCGGAGGGCTTCCGCTTCGCTCATCTGGTAGTTCCTCCCAAGGGACTCCGATTCAGCCTATCCGAACAGGCCCCGATCCGCACGTCGCATACGCCTGGGTGCGCGGGTTTCCCTCGCTTCTCCGTCGCGGAGAGCGGCGACCACAATAGAGCAGGGGGCCACGGCCTTGGGGGGCCGCACGACTTGACAACCCGGCGGTGACTCGAACAGGCTAGTCCACTATTGGAGAGTGGCGCTTTCCGCGTGGCCGCTGGTGCGGCATGTCAGGTGGCGTCGGCGACCCGCCGCGTGCAGAGGCGTTTCCTGAGAGTTCGGCCAGGGGAAGCAAACTCGCGTTTTCAGCACTTGTGATCGGAGAGAAGCGATGAAGGTGTCTTTTGGGTTGGCGTTCGTCTGCGTCGCATCAATCATGACGGCCGGCCCGGCGCTCGCCGAAGAAGCCGAATCCAGACTCATCGAGGAAGTCGTCGTCACGGCGACCCACCGCGAAACGAACCTGATGGATACGCCGCAGTCCATCAGCGCGGTCACGGACGAGGTCGTCGAGAGCCTCGGTGCGCAGAGCATCACGGACATCTTCAACGCGGTTCCCGGGCTCAACATGGCCAGCGACGCCGAGGGCGAGAACCGCTACGCGGTCCGCGGCGTCACGTCGCAGACCGGCCACGTCGGTTACTTCGTCACCGGCGCGACGATCGGCGTGTACCTGGACGGCACGCCGGTAACGTCGTCGATCGGGCCCGACAATCAGCTTGCCGGCAATACGTTCGACATCGATCGGGTGGAGGTGCTGAAGGGTCCCCAGGGGACGCTGTTCGGCGAAGGCTCCCAGGGCGGCACCATCCGCTTTCTGTACAAGCAGCCGGACCCTACCGCCTTCGACGCGGCGGTGCGGGCAAACTACTCCACCATGGGGGAATCCGACGACAACTCCCACACCGTCGACGCCATGGTCAACGTTCCGTTCGGCGAGGGCTGGGCGTTTCGCCTGGCGGGCTGGACATCGGAACGGGCGGGCTTCGTCGACAACACCACGCCCAGCGAGCCGGACTTCAACACGGGCGAGACGACCGGTGGCCGTGCGCTGGTGAAGTACGAGGGGGACCGGTACTCCGTCACGGGCAGCTACTACCTCCAGGATCAGGAGACGCGGGGCAACTCCGCCACGATCGGGCCGGACAGCTTCATGGCGCTGTCCAACCGGCTGCCCGGCCTGTACCCGTTCACGAAGGACGAGACCGCGATCTACAGCTTCGTCGTCGAGGTGGACTTCGAGTGGGCGAACTTCCAGTCCATGACGTCGTACGTGGATCGCGAAACCACCGCCATCGTCGAGGCGAGCCTCTCCGGCACGCTGGGCCTGGACTTCTACTACGGCGGCTCCTCCGGGGCCGGCAACCATCCTGCGTGCACGTCGGCCACGCCTCACCCGTACTGCCCCGGCGGGATCTTCGGGCCCGGCGGGTGGCCGGGGTTCTTCAACCTGGGCGATCCCACCTCGAGCATCCCGGACGGGATGAACCTGCAGGGGTTCGACGGCTTCATCGATTCCTACACCAAGCGCAAGGTGCAGGAGTTCCGGCTGGTGTCGCCGGGCGACAAGCGCCTGCGCTGGACGGCGGGACTGTTCTGGAAGGACAGCGAGGACAAGAGCGGCAACACGCAGCAGGCCGTGTACTTCCCCGGCCGGGAGAGCTTCTCCCGGTTCTTCGACCCCTTGCTGACGGTGCCGGCGAACACGCACATCGACGAGTTGGAGGAGTACGCGATCTTCGGCGAGGTCTCCTACGACCTCGCCGATCAGTGGGAAGCGACCGTCGGCTTGCGCTACTCCGACCTCGAGCAGTTCTTCCGCAACACCCGGTCGAACACTTCCGACAATCCGATCGCGCCCAAGTTCGTGCTGTCCTGGCGGCCGAACGACGATCTGCTCGCCTACTTCAACTACGCCATCGGCTTTCGGCCGGGCAACATCAACGGTCACATGAAGTTCGTGGCGACGCAGTACGAAGGGCTGATCGCGGCCGCCGCGGCCATCGGCAACTCCACCGATCAACTGGTGTTCGAGCGGGACCAGGCCACGTCACGGTACTTCTACGACGGCGACGAGGTGTCCAGCTATGAGGTCGGCGTCAAGACGACGCTGTTCGACGGTCGCGCCCAGCTCGCGACGGCCGTCTACCATATCGAGTGGCAGGACATGATCGTGGTCCATCGCGACGTGTTGATCACCAATCCGCTGGGTTTCTACAGCCACAACAGCGGTGGGGCGGAGATCCAGGGCATCGAGCTCGACTTCACGGCGTTCCTGACCGAGCGCCTGAGCCTTCGCCTGGCCGGCGACTACAACGACACGAGCGTGACGCAATCCGGCGTTGTTCCCGCTGCGGGCGGCGGCCTGTACAGCCAGGAAGACAACGAGATGAGCTATGCCCCGCCGTGGAGCGCAACGGTCATGCTGGACTACGTGGTGCCGTTCGACAACGGTTGGTCGCTGGCCCTGCATGCCGACTACGCGAAGGTGGACAGCCAGTGGCTCGACGCCGGCAACACCGTCGAGATTCCGGGCTATGACAGGGCTGGGGCCCGGATCACGTTGCTCAACGCCAATCGGAAGTGGCGGTTTGCCCTGTACGGGACCAACATCACCAACGAGGCGATCATCTCGAACATCGAGTCGTCGAACTACTACTGGTACGACCCGCGACAAGTCGGACTGGAAGTCGGCTACCGGATGTAGCGAACGGAGCGTGGCATCCGGCGGTGGTGGACGCCAGGCGTCGACCCGGTCGCGTTGCGTGCCGAAAGAGAGGAGGAGAAATCCGTGAGGACTTTACGGTTGGCCGCGGTTGCGGCATGTCTGGTCTGGTCGGCGACCCCCTTGCTCGCGGAGGATGGACGGCAGTCGGGCTCCGCGATCACCGAGGAGATCATCGTCACCGCGACCTATCGCGAGACGAACCTGATGGACACCGCCCAGTCCATCAATGCGATCACGGACGACTTCGTCGAGGACGTGGGCGCCCAGAGCATGGCGGACGTCTTCATGATGGTGCCGGGGCTCAACATGACCGGCAGCCGGGATGGCGACAACCGGTATTCGGTGCGGGGGCTCACCTCGCAGACCGGGCAGACGGGCTACTACCTGGTCGGCGCCTCGGTCGGCGTCTACCTGGACGGTACGCCGGTCACGGCGGCGCTGGGACCGGACAATCAGGTCAGCGGCAACCTGTTCGACCTCGAGCGGGTCGAGGTGCTGAAGGGTCCGCAGGGCACGCTGTTCGGGGAAGGTTCCCAGGGGGGCACCATCCGCTACCTCTACAAGCAGCCCGACCCCACCAGGTTCGACGGGGGGTTCAACCTGAACTACTCCGAGATGGCCGAGTCGAAGGACTCGTCGAACCGTCTGGACGCGATGGTGAACGTTCCGTTTGGCGACGGCTGGGCCCTGCGTCTCGCGGGCTGGCGCTCGGAGACGGGCGGGTGGATCGAGAACACCGAACCCTACGAGGAGGACTACAACGACGGCGAAACCACCGGCGGTCGCGCCGTGCTGAGGTACGAAGGGGACCGGCATGCCGTCACCGGGAGCTACTACCGGAATGAACAGGCGACCGTGGGCGGCTCCGCGACCGTCGGACCGTACGTGGCGCGCACCTTCCGAATACCCGGTCTGCCGCCGGTGAGCAGCGACACGCTCGACATCTACAGCTTCATCGTCGAGTGGGACTTCTCCTGGGCGAACTTCCAGTCCCTGACTTCGTTCGTGGACCGCAGCATCGAGGCCACCTACGAGTTCTCGCTCGAGTCGCGCGACGGGCTGGACTTCTTCTATGGAGGCGCCAGCCAGGCGCAGGACCATCCCAAGTGTCACACCCAGGCGCTGTGCCATGCGTATCCGGGCGGCTACCCGGGATTCTTCAACCTCGGGGATCCGAACAGCACCATCCCCGACGGCAACAACCTCGTCGGGCTCGTCGGCTTCATCGACTCCTACAGCGAGCGCTGGGTGCAGGAGTTCCGCCTGGTCTCGCCGGGCGACCGTCGGCTGCGCTGGACGGTGGGCGCCTTCTGGAAGGACAGCGAAGACCACAGCCAGTCCCAACAGGAAGGCTTGTACTTCCCGGGCCGCTACGAGACCTTCGGCCGCCTGCTGGACACGCTGCTGATGGTGCCCGCGAACACGCACACGGACACGCTGGAGGAGTACGCGGTATTCGGCGAAGCGACGTACGACCTTACGGTCACGCTCGAGGCGACGGTCGGCGTGCGCGTGTCGTCCCTCGAGCAGTACTTCTCCAACACGCTCTCCGGCACCGACGATTCTCCGGTTTCGCCGAAGTTCAACCTGTCCTGGCGTCCGCGCAACGACATGCTGGTGTATTTCAACTACGCCACCGGTTTCCGTCCGGGCAACGTGAACAACCACATGGAGTTCAACGCGCGCCAGTACGACCTGAAACTCATTCCCGCGCGCCTCGCCCTGGGCCTGGACGCCACGGACCTGTACGAGGGGAAGGCCCTAGCGCTCTCGCGGCGCTTCTTTGACGGCGACGAGGTCGCGAACTACGAACTCGGCTTCAAGAGCACGCTGTTCGACGGTCGGGTCCGCCTGATGGCTTCCGTGTACTACCTCGACTGGGAGGACATGATCGTGGTCGAGACCGATCCGGTGCTCGGCGACCAGGGCAACCAGCTCAATTTCTACAACACCAACAGCGGCGGAGCCGAGATCGAGGGCGTGGAACTGGAGATCGTGGCGTTCCTGACCGATCGGCTCAGCATCCGGGTGGCCGGCGACGTGAACGACACCGCGGTCAAGGAGTCACCGCTGTTTGCGCGGGGATTCGAAGACGACAACGAGCTGATCTACGCCCCCAACCAGAGCGTGTCCATCGCGCTGGACTACGACATTCCCCTGCGCAACGGCTGGATGGTCAGCCTGCACGCGGACCACTCGATCGTCGATGAGCAGTTCACCAACACGGCGAACACCCGGAGCATCCCGAAGTGGGACAAGACGAACGCCCGGATCACGGCGCGCCGCGACCAGTGGCGCGTCGCGCTCTATTCGACGAACCTCACCAACGAGGAGATCATCCGCAACCTGGAGGGCGCATCGACCTACTACTGGCATGCGCCGCGCCAGATCGGCATCGAAGTCGGCTACAGCATGCACTGATCCGGTCAGCGACCGGCGTCGCTGCGGGTGGTTGTTCTGCCTGGCGAGGGGCGTGGAGCGAGCAGAGCGGCCCGCCCGGAGGCGTACAATTGCCGGCGTCGCCACCGGGAGACGCCTCGCCCATGGACCCCGAGACGGCTGCGAAATGGCGCCCGTTGGAAGGGCTGCCCGCGGACGCGGACACCTGGTCGACGCCAGGTTATGCCGCGCTTGCCGAGGAGTGGTCCGCGTGCCGCGACGCCCTGAAGCGAGACGCGGCTGCGGAGGGGTTCCTGGAAGGCTGGCTGCGTGAGCGGGTGCGCGCGTTCGCGCTGGAGACCGGACAGATCGAGGGGCTCTACACCCTGCGCCGGGGCGTTACGGAGCAGTTCGTGGCCGAAGGGTTCGCGGCGGCGGTGGGAGCGCACACCCTCGAAGGGATCGACGACAGGGTTATCCGCGGGCTGCTCGACGACCAGGAAGCGGCCTATGACATGATGTTCGAGGACGTGGCGGGAGGGCGCCCGCTGTTGGCCTACCACGTGAAGAGCTGGCACCAGCTCATCACCCGCCATCAGGCCACCGTCGCGGGCATCGACCTCGAGGGCAACCGGGTCCAGGTCCCGTTCGAGACCAAGGGACGCTGGAAGGAACGGCCGAACAATCCGACGCGGCCGGATGGCATCGTCCATGAGTACTGCCCTCCCGAGCACGTCGACGCCGAGATGGATCGCTTCTTCGAACTGTATGAGGGCATCGGCGAGCTGGACTATCCCACCAACGCGAAGGCCGCGTGGCTGCATCACAGGTTCGTCCGGACGCACCCGTTTCAGGACGGCAACGGCCGCGTGTCGAGGCTCCTCATGGCCTGGGCGTTCCTGAAGGAAGGTTTACCCCCGCCGGTCATTACGGCGCAGGGCAAACCCGACTACATTGCCGCGCTGGAGTTGGCCGACCAGGGCGATCTCCGTTCCTTCTCGGACTACCTGGGTGCGCTTGCACTGGGCTCTCTGACCGCAGCCGTGTTGCTCGGGCGGCAAGCCCTTGCCGGGAACCTCAACCGCCCCAACGGCAACGGGGGGAGGACGGTCGGCAGCGAGTACTATCCTCCGGTGGTCGAGGGCGGTGACCCGCGCGGCTGAGACCGAGACCGCAGGGCCCGGCCACCCATCAGAAGATCCGCGCCTCCAGCCCGACGGCCAGCGCCATCCCCAGTTCCCGGCACCGCGCCAGGTGTTCCTCGGTCGGCGGTCCCTTCGCGACGATCGGCTCCTGCACCTCGCTGAACGGGTAGCCGTTGGCGATCCGGTGGATGGCCCGGATCGCGCCGGTGCCGTCGTTGCCGGCGCTGATGAAGATGGCGTACGGCAGCGACTGGATCTTGCCCTCCACGGGATAGAACGTCCGGTCGAGGAAGTCCTTCATCCCGCCGGACATGTAGCCGAAGTTCTCCGGGGTGCCGAGCAGGAGCGCATCGGCCCACAGGAGGTCGTCCGGACCGGCGTCCGACGCCCTGATCATGCGGACCTCCACGTCCGTGACCTCGTCGTCCGTGGCGCCCCGCCAGGCCGCCTCGGCCAGTCGGCCCGTGTTGCCGGACTGGGTGTGGTAGACGATCAGCAGGTGCCGGGTACGCACGGACGGTTGCTCGGGTCGACGTCAGCGCGCGGGACGATACCACTTCCAACTCGGCCCTCGCGGTCGCGCGCCGGCGTGGCGCAGCCTCGATAAAGTCATGTAGACACGACTTGTCTAAACAAGACTTGTCTAAGTATGGCTTGACGAATGTCTCCGCTGCGGACACACTCGGCACATGGTGGCGTTCATCGGAAGGCAGGCGGAGCTGGGCGTGTTGACCGGGGCGTTCGAATCCGGTCGCTCCGAGCTGATCCCGATCTACGGGCGGCGGCGGGTGGGGAAGAGCGAGCTCATCCTCCGCTTCATGGCGGACAGGCCCGGGGTCTACTACCTCGGCCAGCAGTCGTCGTCCGAGCTGCAGCTCCAGGAGTTCCTGCGCGAGGCTGCAGGGGCGCTCGACATGCCGCTGCTGGCGGAACTGCGCGCTTCCGACTGGCGGCGGGCACTGCTGACCGTCGTCGAACAGTGGACGTCGGCCCACCCGTCCGGGAAGCTGATCCTCGCGCTCGACGAGTTCCAGTGGCTCGCCGCATCGAGCCCTGGCGTGCTGTCGGACCTGCAGCATTGCTGGGATCGTGTCTGGCGAAGTGCCGGCAACGTCGTAATCCTCCTGTGCGGCTCGTATCTGGGCTTCATGGAGCGTGATGTCCTGGGCAAGACCAGCCCGCTGTTCGGACGCCGCACGGCGCAGATTCACCTGCAACCCTTCGGCTACCTGGAAGCGGCCCAGTTCCACCCGCGCTGGTCTGCGGTCGACCGGGCCAAGGCGTATGGCCTGGTGGGCGGCCTCCCGCAGTACCTGCTCGGCCTCGACGACTCTCGCTCCATCGATCAGAACATTCGGCGGAACCTGATGGACGAGTTCGCGCCGCTCTTCCATGAGCCGACGTTTCTGCTTCGCGAGGAACTCCGCGAAGTCGCGCCGTACCAGTCGATCCTCTTCGCGGTTGCGGCCGGGCGGGGAGCCGTGCGCGAGATTGCCGCGACCACCGGGCTGCCGGAGCGGAACCTGCACTACTACCTGCAGCAGTTGGTGGCGCTCGGCTACCTGCGGCGCCGCTACCCCCTGGAGCGCCGCCGTCCGAATCCGAAGCAGCTGCGTTTCGGCATGGACGATCCGCTGCTGCGCTTCTGGTTCCGGTTCGTGTTCCCCAACATGAGCGTCATCCGGGGCAGCGGTGCGGCGGTTGCTTTCGCCCAGCGGGTCGCGCCGTTCCTGGATGCCTGGTTCGGCAACTGCTTCGAGCGCCTGTGCCGCGAAGCGCTGCCGCTGATCGCCAGGCGGGAAGGCGTCACGGCCACGATGGAGGTGGGCGAGTACTGGAGCCCGACCGTGCAGATCGACGTCGTTGGCATCCGGGACGACCACTGGACGGACCTCGGGGAGTGCAAGTGGGGCGCGGTCCGGTCGCCGCGCGCGGTCGAAGCGGAACTGGAGCGCAAGGTGGCGCTCTATCCGAACAGCCGCGGCGCCACCTTGGGGCGCCGCTACTTCGTGCGTCGCAACCCGCCCTCGAGAGAAGGCGCGACGGACTGGATCTCCCTGGACGACCTGTACGGTCTCGGCGCGGCGGAGTAGCTTGAGCGAGTTTGGGCGGGACGCGCCTTTGCAACGGGTCGCGGATGGCCCAGACTGCGCGCCCATGGACACGTCCCGCGTCACCCCGTCCGCACCGGGCGCATCCCTACCCACGGGGAGCGCGTCCCGAGGGGAGCGTTTCGGTCATGTCTGACACGCCGTACCAGGGTCTTGCGCCCGAGACCATGCTCGATGCCCTGGACCGCGCCGGATTCCGCACCGACGGGCGGCTGATGCCCCTCAACAGCTACGAGAACCGCGTGTACGAGGCCGGCATCGAGGACGACGCGCCGGTCGTCGCCAAGTTCTACCGTCCCGACCGCTGGACGGATGCCGCGATCCTCGAGGAACACGCCTTCATCGGGGAGCTGTGCGATGCGGGCCTGCGGTGCGTGGCGCCCATCTCCCGGGACGGCGTCTCGCTGTTCGAGTACGAGGGGTTCCGCTACGCGGTCTTCCCGCGGCAGGCGGGCCGTCCGCCGAACGTGGAGGACCGGGAGGTGCTGCGGATCCTCGGCCACGCCCTGGGCCGCATGCACGCCGTTGGCGCGACCACGCCCTTCGCGCACCGTCGGCGGCTGACCGTGGGCGACTTCGCGGCGGACTCGGCGGCGTTCCTGCTCGGCAGCGGCCTCATCGAACCGGAGCTCACCGACGCCTACCGGGCGGTGACGTCGCAGTTGATCGAACGGGTCGCCCCGGTGATCGAGACCGCGAGGACCCAGATCCGCATCCACGGCGACTGTCATCTCGGCAACCTGCTCTGGCGCTACGACGCACCGAACTTCGTGGACTTCGACGACACCATGACGGGGCCGCCGGTACAGGATCTGTGGATGCTGCTGTCGGGCGACCGGGACGAGCGCAGCCGGCAGCTCGCGGACCTGGTCGAGGCGTACGAAGTCTTCCATGTCTTCGACGCGCTCGAGACGCGGCTGATCGAACCGTTGCGGGCGCTGCGCATGATTCATCACGCGGCCTGGATCGGCCGGCGCTGGCACGACCCCGCGTTTCCCGTGGCGTTCCCGGATTTCGGCGGGACGCGCTACTGGAGCGAGCATATCCTGACGCTGAAGGAGCAGTTGGCGGCGCTCGACGAGCCGCCGCTGACGCTCTGACGCGCGGGGTACGAGCTGTCGTGGAGCGCGCCCTGTTCGAGCGGGCCGTCGGGATGATCGACCGGCGCCACGCGGAGGACCCCGCAGGCAGGGAACTCGCCTACGCACGGGCGATGACGACGCACCTCGACGCGCTGGTGGCGGCCCCTTCGGATCCGTTGCGCATCGCGGTGCGCGCGCAGCACTTCGAGCGTTGGCTGTACCCGCGCAGCGACTTCCCGCCGGGTCGCCGGGGCTACCTGCGCTGGCGCGCGGAGGCCGCCCGGCGCCAGGCGGAAGCCGTCGGAGCGATTCTCGAGTCCCATGGGGTGGACGACGCCACGGCTACGCGCGTGCAGGCGCTGATGCTGAAGCGCAACCGCCTGCGCGACCCGGAAGCGCAGGCGCTCGAGGACTGTGCCTGCCTGGTGTTCCTCGAGTCCGAACTCGCGCGCTTCGCCGGGGGCCGGGACCGCGACCGCGTGATCGAGATCCTGCGCCGCACCTGGGGGAAGATGTCCGATGCGGGTCGGCGGCGCGCCCACGCGCTGGCCATCGACACGACGACCCGGCGGTTGCTCGACGAGGCGCTCGGCTGACCGTTCAGATGTCGGAGAAGTCCCCGTGCCTCCCGGCGCCGCTGTTGAATCGCGCCGCCCCGGCCACGGTCTCCCCGGACTTGATCACTTCCCTCCCGAGCAGGGCTTCCTGGGAGAGCGCCTCGTCCATCCCGCGGCTCCACTGCGTGATCGCGGAGCGCCGATCGCTCAGCATGCAGCGCTGCGGGAAGCGCGTCAGTTGCTCGGCCAGTTCCACCGCACCGTGGAGGGCTTCGCCGGGTTCCGTCAACCGGTTGGCGAGGCCCATCATCCGGGCTTCGTCTCCGGACACGCCGCGCCCGGTGAGGATCATGTCCATCGCGTGGCTCTGGCCGATGAGCCGGGGCAGGCGTACCGTGCCGCCGTCGACGAGCGGTACGCCCCAGCGCCGGCAGTAGACGCCGAAGACGGCATCGCGCGCCGCCACCCGGAGATCGCACCAGAGCGCGAGTTCCAGGCCCCCGGCGACGGCATGGCCCTCGACCGCGGCGATCACCGGCTTGTTCAGCAGCATGCGCGTGGGTCCGAGGGGGCCCTCGCCGTCGAGGGTCACCCGGTTGCCGCGCCCCTCGGCGACCGCCTTGAGATCGGCCCCGGCGCAGAAGTGGCCGTCGGCGCCGGTGAGCACGGCGGCCCTCTGCTGCCTGTTGGCGTCGAAGGCCCGGAACGCCTCGGCGAGCGCGGCCGCGGTCGGGTGGTCGATGGCGTTGCGGACCGCCGGACGGTCGATGGTGATGATGACGAGGTCGCCGTGTTTCTCCTGCCTGACGCTCATGCGATGGGTCCGAACCGTGGAAGAGACAGCTTATAGTAGAGGCAATTTCCGCCCTTGGAGGACGTTGACGATGAGATTGTCGAAGCCGCGGCTGGCGCCGACCCAGCGCGCCGAGTGGGACGCAGAGCAGGCCGAGGTGGCGGCGCGTTTCGGGGACGGCCCGGTGGCCAACGTCTTCGGGACGATGCTCCGGCATCCGGGCCTGTTCCGGCGCTGGCTGCCCTTCGCCAACCACATCCTGGGCAAGTCGACGATCTCGGTGCGCGACCGGGAGGTGCTGATCCTGCGCACGGCGTGGGTCGTCCGTTCCGAGTACGAGTGGGGCCAGCACGTCGTGATCGCGCGGAACGCGGGGATGAGCGAGGACGAGATCTCCATGGCGCGCACGGGCCCGGACACCGCCGGCATCGATGGGCGCGACCGGCTGCTCCTCGCCGCCGCGGACGAGCTGCTCGACGACGCGTTCGTCTCCGACGCGACCTGGGCCGGGCTGACGGAGCACTACGACACGCGGCAGATCATGGACATCGTCTTCACCGTGGGGCAGTACAACATGCTCGCCATGGGTCTGAACTCCTTCGGCGTGCAGCGGGACGCCGGCGTGCCCGGGTTCGACGATTGAGGGCTGCCCCGAGCCCTATAGAAGATTGAGGACGTATGAGGCGCCGCTTTAATCGCGATTTGTTACATAAGGGGGTGCCGCAGCCACTTGTCACCGAACGTAACAAACGGGTTGAATAGGGGTTCGGTCGGCCGGGGGGCCCGGCCGGGGCACCGCGGGCGTCGCGTCTGGGGAAACGGTCAGGGGAAACGGTCAGGGGAAACGAACGTCGGGATGCGTTACATCAACGGGTTGATCGGGGTGGCGTTGCTGTTCGTTGCGGGCAGTCACGTCGGCAAGACGGACTGGATCATCTGGCTACCCATCTACGGTGCCGGCGCCGTCATCGCCCTGTCGTCCCTGAAGACGCAAATGCCCGACTGGATGGTCTGGGCCTGCGCGGTGGCCGCCGCCGGCATGATGTTCGGCTACTTCTCGCTCTTCTTCCAGATCGCGCCGCATCTGCGGGGCGACTGGATCATGCAGGGTCATGCCTGTTCGAATCTCCTGATCGCGGCCTTCTGCATGATCCCCGTACTGTCGGAGTACAGTCGGCGCATGAAGGTCCGGCAGGAGTCCCGCGACTCCCGCGCCGGCCGCGAAGAGTCGGTATCCGAGTTCTCCCTGCGCCGCCTGCTCTCCCGCTTCCTCCCCGACCGCTCTCCCGACCAGATCCGCAAGCCCACCGCCTGACGTTGACGTCACGTTGCCGCCGACGCGGGCGGACGATTCGCGCATGACACCGCGCCGTTCCGTCCTGTACATGCCCGGCGCGAACGAACGCGCCATGGAGAAGGCGCGCGGCATCGACTGCGACGGCGTGATCTTCGACCTCGAGGACGCGGTCGCGCCGGAGGTGAAGCCCCGCGCGAGGGAACGGATAGCGGCGGCGATTTCGGCGGGCGGCTACGGCTACCGCGAACTCGTGGTCCGCGCGAACGGCCTCGACACGCCCTGGGGCGCCGAGGACATCGCTCGGATGGCGGCCCTGCCGATCGCGGCGATGCTGTTCCCCAAGGTGGAGACGGTGGCGCAGGTCGCCGAGATCGTGGCGGGCGTCGATGCGGCGGGCGGGGCGGAGCTCGCGGTCTGGATCATGATCGAGACCCCGCGGGGCGTGCAGAACGTGGAGGCGCTCGCGGCGTCGAGCGATCGCGTGACCGTGCTTGCCATGGGCACGAGCGACCTGGTCAAGGAGCTGCGCGGACGGCACCGGGCGGACCGCGCCGGCGTGACCTACGCGCTGCAGCGCTGCGTGATCGCGGCGCGCGCCGCGGGCAAGGAGATTCTCGACGGCGTGCACCTCGACTTCCGCGATGCCGACAGCTTCCGGGCGGCGTGCGAGCAGGGGCGTGATCTCGGCTTCGACGGCAAGACGCTGATCCACCCGACCCAGGTGCCCGTCGCGAACGCGGTGTTCGGTCCTTCCGCCGAGGAGATCGACTTCGCGCGCCGCGCCCGCGAGGCCTGGGAGGCGGCGCGTGCCGCGGGCAAGGGCGTGGCGGAAGTGGACGGCCGCCTGGTCGAGAACATGCACGTGGCGGAGGCGGAACGCGCGCTGGCGTTCGCCGACGCCCTCGCCGGGCGTCGCTGACGGTTAGTCGAAGTCAGCCGGCCTCCCGCCGGACGGCGGGCATCACGTCCTCAAGATAGAAATCGAGGGCCTCCGGGTCCCACGGGGCGCGCAGGGCGACGTTGATTTCCTGCGCCCCCGCCTCGACGTAGCGCATCATGCCGTCCACCGCCTGGCCGGGCGTACACAGCAGCGTGCCCCCCAGGATGCGCTCCGAGGCGGCGCCCCACTCCTCCTCCATGCGCCCGCGTTCGGTGCGTAGCGCGGCCTCGTCCATCGCCATGCCGAAGGCGAGGTTCGCCCCGCGGCGGATCTCGGCGGGATCGCGCTCGTCCTCCTCGCACCAGTGGTCCAGCACGCCGTTCAGGCGCCGCCACTCGTCCGCGGAGACGTACGCCGCGTTCCAGCCGTCCGCCCGCCGGGCGGCGATCTCCAGCGTACGCCGTTCGCCCAGGCCCCCGATCCAGATGGGCAGGCGCTCCTGCACGGGTCGCGGCAGGCAGGAAGCGTCGTCCACCTGGAAGTGCCGGCCCGAGTAGGTCGTCCGTTCCTCGGTGAGCAGCCGTCGTATGACGTCGGCCGCCTCGTCCAGCATGTCGAGGCGCGTGCCGATATCCGGGAAGGCGTAGCCGTAGGCGGACGCCTCCCAGATGTGCCAGCCCGCGCCGATGCCGAGTTCGAAACGTCCGCCGGAGATGTGGTCGAGGGTGGTCGCCGCCTTGGCGAGCAGGGCGGGGTTGCGATAGCCGACGTAGAAAACGAGGCAGCCGATGCGGGCGTGTTCGGTCTCCGCGGCGAGTGCGCCGAGCGTGGCGAGCGCCTCGAAGTGGGGCTGCGTGCCGCCCCGGGGGGGCGCCTCGTAGAAGTGGTCCCACGCGGAGATCCAGTCGACGCCGGCGGCATCGAGCTTGCGCCACAGGGCGCGCATCTCGGACATGGGCATGTTCTGTTGGCCGACGTGGACGCCGAGCGAGATGGCCATGGGGTCTCCTTAGGACAGCGCCGTTCTGAACGGGTACAGGGTGGCGCGCATGAGGCCGCGGCGGACGGCGGGATCCTCGTTCATGACCCGTGTGGCGGTCGCGTGCCCGTCGGCGTCGAGCACGACGATGCCGAACGTGCGCTCGTCCTCGGTCGTGGTGCGGCCGGCGAAGCGCACGACGCCTGCGCCGTGCAGCTTCCGGAGGTACGCGAAATGGTCGGCCACCGCAGCCTGTTCGGCGCGCGTGCCCCCGTCGTCGAACATGCCCGGCCGCGCGAGCCGGAGCCGGTAGAGGAACTCCGCCATGGAGGGTCTCGAGGAAGCGGGCGGGGAGCATAGCAGCGCCTCGAAGCCGGGGCCAACGCGCACCGACCCGCGCACACCCGCGCACCGACCCGCGTCCGCGCGGGCCCGTGTACCTGCCTGCCGCACGCGAGTATCGTCACGCCGTGGACCTGCGTCACGTTGCCGTCGTCGTCTGGGCGCTGAGCTGGCTGGGCGTCACGGCGGCGTACCTGGCTTCCGCGCTGGGCGACCACGTTCCGACGTGCGTTCCGCACCTGACGGGCTGCACGAGCGTGAGCGCGGCCGGCCGCCACGGCGCCGGCTTCTTCATCTTCAAGGCCGCCATGTTGCCCGCGGCCGCGTTCTGGATCGTCTACTGGGTCCTGTGCGGACACTGGCTCCGCAGCAGCGGCGAGACCTCCACCCGTTGGCGCGCGGCGACCGTGGCGACGGGCGTCGTCGGCGCGCTCTTCTTCGTGCTCTACACGACCTTCCTCGGCTCGGAAGGGGACCTGTACCGCGCCATGCGCCGGTACGGCACGATCGTGTTCTTCGGCTGCACGTTCCTCGCCGAGCTGCTCCTCGCGTACCGGGCACAGGCGGCCCTCGGCGAGACGCGGCTCGTCCGGATCAAGGTGTTCCTGTGCCTCGCGGTACTGGTCGAGGGACTGACGCTCGGCGCGCTGCAGAACTTCGTCGAGGACGACGACTGGATCGAGAACCTGACGGAGTGGCACGTGGCGTCGGCCATCGCGTTCTACCCGTTCCTCACCTGGCTGATCTGGCGCCGTTCCGGTTGGATGATCGAGTTCTCCACGAAGCCTCCCCCGGGCGAGCCCTGACCGCCCCTGGGCCACCGGCTGCAACGAAATGTTCATCGGCCGTGCGTTGCCCCCGCACGGCCCATCCACTAGAGTTCCCGGCGTCGTCGCGACCGGGGACTCGACCACGAGATGGCAGCGCTGAAGAAAGGCATCACCTTCGGGGCCTTCGACCTGTTCCACGCCGGACACGTCCTCATGATGCAGGAGGCCAAGGCGGTCTGCGACCACCTCATCGTCTGCATCCAGAGCGACCCGAGCATCGACCGGCCGGACAAGAACCGGCCCGTGCAGAGCATCGTGGAGCGCCAGATCCAGGTGGCGGCGTGCCGCTACGTCGACGAGACCATCGTCTACGACACGGAGGCCCACGTCCTCGAGATCCTCCGCTGCCTGGACTGGGACGTGCGCATCCTCGGCGACGAGTACCGGGACAGGGATTTCACCGGGCGCGAGGAGACCCTCGACCGCTGCTACTTCAACAAGCGGCCCCACGCGTTCTCGAGTTCCGAGTTGCGGGAGCGGGTGGTGGATCGGTCGGAACTGAAGGCGGTGGGTTGAGGGGCTGTCCCCTACCGCGGATTCACCAGAAACTCCCCGTTCACGCAGTTCTCCAGCCGCCCCCCGCGCAGGTAGCGCGCCGCGGTCCGCGCCGAGAACGCCCGGATGTCCCTGACGCTCTCCGGCGTGAAGAACGCCGAGTGCGGCGTGACGACGAGCCGGTGCCGGATCCACTCCTCGTTGCGGTGCCAGGCGGCGATGAGCGGGTCGTTCAGGTTGGCCGGTTCGTCGGGGAGCACGTCGAGGCCCGCGGCGAGCACCACGTCGTTCTGCATGGCGTCGTGCAGCGCGCCGAGGTCGATGAGCGGACCGCGTGCGGTGTTGATGACGATGATCCCGGGCTTCGCGGCGGCGAACGCCTTCGCGTCGAGGATGTTGCGGGTCTCGTCGTTGAGCGGGGTGTGGACGCTCACGATGTCGCACTGGCCCATCAGTTCCTCGAGGCTCTGCGCCTTGCGTACGCCGAGCGCGAGTTCGATGCCGTTCGGCAGGTAGGGGTCGAAGAAGACGACGTCCATGTCGAACGCCTTCGCGCGCAGGGCCGCGGTCGTGCCGATGCGTCCGAGGCCGACGACGCCGAACGTGCACTCGGAGAGGCGCCGGCCGTAGGGATTGAGCATCGGGCGCCAGTTTTCGACGGGGTCGGCGCGCAGGCTCTCGTCGTGGAAGGCGATGCTCTTGGTGAGGGTCATCATCAGGGCGATGGCGTGGTCCGCGACCTCGCGGGTGCCGTAGTCCGGGGTGTTGCAGACCGGGATGCCGGCCTCGCCCCACGCCTTCGGGTCCACGTCGTCGAAGCCGACCGCCGTCTTCACGACGATGCGGCACTTGTGAATGCGCGGGAGGTACTCGGTCGGCGGCGAGACCCCGACGATGGCGTCGCAGGCGTTCCACTGCTCCTCGGTGACTGCGTCGAAGCCGCGGCAGAACTCGGCCGTGAATCCCTCGCCGAGCGCTTCGGTCTCCACTTCGTGGTTGCGGCCGAAGGCCCGTGGCCACAGTACGCGATAGGTCATCTCTCCTCCTGGCTTGCGACTTGACGGTGGTGGGCGGGTGCGGGCGCCGGGGCGGTCACGCCTCCTCGGGCAGCGCCTTCAGCATGCGCTTCAGCGCGAAGTGCCGGTAGCTCTCGAGGACGAGGCCCCGCACTTCGTCCCAGTCCACCTGCTCTTCGACGTCGAGGTGGATCCAGCCGTTGTGGCCGGTGTATCTCGGAACCGAGTAGCGCCGGTCGAACGTGAGCAGGGCCTGCCGGTCGCCGCCCACCCAGAACTCCATGTGCATGCGCCCGCCGCGGCGGTGTGCGCCGCAGAATGTCTTCTTGCCGGCCTTGAAGGCGGGCGTGCCGAACTGCTTCGCCTCGCTTGTCTCGGGGAGCGCCAGGCAGATCTCGCGCAGGGCCGCGAGCCGGGCCTGCGCGTGTGGGGCGAGGAGGGGGTCGAACTGCTCGTCCGGGATGGTCTCCGTGGGCGGTTCGATGGCGATGGTCTCGCCGACGGCGCGCGCGAGGGAGGCCGGCGCGGCCTTCTCGTAGGCTTCGCGCACGCGCTTCGCGATCGTGCGCCAGTCGAGCCCCTTGTCGAGTTCCACGCCCAGCCAGCCCCTGGGGCCGACGTAGGGCGGCACGAAGTAGCACTCCGGCTCGTTCTCGGAATAGAAGCGCTGCGCGCCGTCCGGCGCGTTCAGCCACAGCGCGATGCGGCCGTCGCCGTGGTGGTTGACCGCGTAGGTCGCGAACGTCTTGCCGCGCACCCGGAAGTCCGGGGAACCGCGCGAGGGCACCTCCTCGCTCTCCGGGAACGACAGGCAGACCTCGCGGACCGCCTCGTTGATGTCCTTGCGCGCCTTGCCCATGTTCGGGGGCTACTGGGCGACGGACTTCGGCGTCGGCACGATGCGCTGGACGTTGATCCCGTCGCGGTCGATCAGTTCTCCCACACGCGGGCCGGTCTCGTTGGTCCACTCGTCGCTGGCGTAGACGGCCTCGTACAGGCGCTCCCGCTCGGCCTCGGACGCGAAGCGGCGGATCCAGACGTATACCGAGTCGTCCTCCTCTCCGCGGAAGCTCGCGGTGATGACCATGCCCCGCGCGACCTGGAACGGGATGATCGTCCCTTCCATGAAGTCGACCCACTCGTCCATCTTGCCGGGGAATATCTTGTACTGGCGCAACTCGTAGAACATGCTTGGGTTTTCCGTCCTGTGCGTGTCGAACGTGAATGTTCCAACGAAACTCTTGCGCAAGTCCATCGCCGCGCTTGGCGCGGGGGGCGTACTCGCGATGGTGACCTCCATGGCCAATGCCGATTCCGACACCGCCGTCCGCGTGGAACGGCTCCTCGACGCCCCGATCGTCGACGCGTCCACGCACCCGAGCATCGGGAAGAACATCCAGGGTCCGTCGCTGATCCGGGTGCCGGACTGGGTCGAGGACCCGCTCGGCGCCTACTACCTCTACTTCGCCGACCACAAGGGCAGCTACATCCGCCTGGCGTACGCCGACAGCCTGACCGGGCCGTGGACCGTGCATCCGCCCGGCAGCCTGCAGCTCGCGGAGTCGCTGTTCCCGACGGAGCGCCCCGAGGTGCCGCCGGAACTCCTGGCGCGGGTCGAGGAGCGGCTGAAGGGGAGCAACCTGGGCCACGACGCGCTCCACGAGATGACGACGGTGCACATCGCGTCGCCGGACGTGCACGTGGACGATGCGGCGCGCAGGATCGTCATGTACTTCCACGGGCTGGAAGGACCGGGCCACCAGGTGACCCGCGTCGCGACCTCCACCGACGGCATCCGCTTCGAGGCGCGGCCCGAGGTCCTCGGCAGGACCTACCTGCGCGCCTTCCGCCACGACGGCATGACCTACGCCATGGCCATGCCGGGCCAGTTCTACCGGTCCGCCGACGGTCTTGCCGGGTTCGAGGAAGGGCCGCTCCTCTTCAATCCCGACATGCGCCACGCCGCCCTGCTCAAGCGGGGCGACACGCTGTATGTCTTCTGGACGCAGGTCGGCCAGGCGCCGGAGCGCATCCTGCTCAGCACGATCGACGTGTCCGGGGACTGGATGTCGTGGCGGGAGACGGCGCCGGTGGAAGTGCTGCGTCCGGAGCGCGACTGGGAAGGGGCGGACGCGCCGCTCCTGCCGTCGGTCCGCAGCACGGCCTACGGCCATGTCAACCAGTTGCGCGATCCGGCTGTGCATGTCGAGGACGGACGCGTGTTCCTGCTGTACGCGGTCGCTGGCGAGAGCGGCATCGGGCTGGCGGAGGTGTTCCTGCCGGCCGGGGTGGAGTAGACGGTCGGCCCGCGGCGCTTCTCGCTTGTGCCGGATTCGTGCACGACGCCGAGACGGGACGCCGCGAGCGCGTCCCCAAGTGGTCCCCTACATGCGCCCGATCGCGGGGTATCCGGCGGCCTCCCAAGCGCGGCGCTCCGGCCCGTTGAAGTCCCGGGCGACCTCCTGCCGGGCGCCGAGGAGCATGGTGTTCCGTTCGGGACCGTACTCCGGCCAATGACCTGCGCCGGGTCCGTTCGGTTCGCCGGTGCGCGCGAAGTTGAGCCAGGCGTCCTGGCAGAAGGCCGCCAGGGCGTCGGCGTCGGGCCCTTCGCCGTGTTGCGCGCGGGAGTTCGTCGCGTCGATGGTGCCGAACACGAAACCCGAATCGAGGCCGTGGTACGCGCCGAATGCCCCGTCGCGCCAGGGCGACTCCCAGGTGAACACGTAGTGGAAGACGCGTCCGGGGTGCGGCGTCTGTGCTTCCGCCGCCATTACGCCCTGCATCCAGAAGTTCCGGTCCCCCTCCAGGACCAGGTACAGGTCGCCCGGGTCGACGGACAGGCCCTTGGCGGTCCGTGCGTCCCGGTAGGCCTCCGCCAGGGCCTCGATGTCCGGGGTGAGGTCCCGCCCCTCGATGCGTCCGTACTCGGCGGTGGCCGCGGCCACCACCGTGGCGTGGTCCATGTCCTCGAGACCTTCGAAGGTCTCCCCGTAGGGCTTGTACTCGTCCAGCGTCGAGCCCACCAGGAGGTCGACCCCGGCGGCGGAACCGCCCCGGACGGCGTCGATGGGCGGCCCCGGAATCACCCTTCCGTCGACGATCGGCTCGAAGGGCGTGAGGCCGAGTTCCGGGTTGGCGGTCGCGGGATTG
Source organism: Pseudomonadales bacterium (assembly GCA_022825925.1). GTDB lineage: Bacteria > Pseudomonadota > Gammaproteobacteria > Pseudomonadales > Azotimanducaceae > VXNE01. The sequence continues at coordinate 26,005 of JAJDVW010000127.1, forward strand.
GACATGCGCGCCTCGACCTCGAGCAGGCGCTCGACGGGCAGGGCGCGAACGGCCGCCGGGTCCTCCGGCGAGACGCCCGCCGACTCGAGCGCGAACGCCGCGATGCGGTCGGCGAGGTCCGCCGGCTGTACGGTCTGGCAGGCGCCGCTCTGCAGGATGCCGCGGTGCAGGAGCCCGTTCGCGGCCGGCATGCCGAGCAGCATGCCGATGCTGATGGCGCCGGCGGACTGGCCGAAGACGGTGACGTTGCCGGGGTCGCCGCCGAAGCGGGCGATGTTGTCGCGCACCCACTCAAGGGCGGCGACCTGGTCGAGCAGTCCCTCGTTGCCGGTCGCGGGAATCGCGCCGCCGGTGATGCCTTCGAGCCGCAGGAACCCGAAAGTGGCCATCCGGTAGTTCAGGCTCACGACGACGACGTCCCCGCGCGCCACGAGGAAGCGGGGGTCGTTCAGGGGCATCGTCCCCGCGCCCATGACGAAGCCGCCGCCGTGTATCCACACCATCACGGGGCGGCGCGCATCGTCGAGGCCGGGCGTGCACACGTTGAGATGGAGGCAGTCCTCGCTGCGGTCCCCGTCGACGCGCTCGAGATGCGCGGCCGTCGAGATGACGATGGGGTTCTGGGGACAGGCGGGTCCGAAAGCCGTGGCGTCGCGCACCTCGCGCCACGGCGTGGCCGGCTGCGGCGGCAGCCAGCGCAGCTCGCCCACGGGAGGGGCCGCGTACGGGATGCCGCGGAAGAAGTGCAGGCCGTCTTCCCGTACGCCGGCGACGGGACCGTGGGTGGTCTCGACGACGGGACGGTTCATGGCGAAGTCCCCTGCGCGACGGCCGCCTGCGGGGTCGACACGTCCTGGTCGCGGCGCAGCTCGGACAGCGGGTGCACGAGGTGGTCGCGGTCGAGGTCCGCGACGCTTGCGGACGCGGCGTCCCGCGGGACGGCCGCGGCAGGTGTATCGGCTTGGGCATGGGCCATGATGGACGCGCCTGTCTGGCGAACGATCGGATGGCATGGTAGCCGAGTGGCGGCGGCGCGGGCGGCGAGGTGTCGGGCAAGGAGACGGACAACGGTCTGAGCATGGACCGGCAAGCCATGCTCGAGCTGGGTGTTGGTTCTGCCAGGCTGCGCATGTGCATCATCAACCACACGACGACCTGGGAGGATGTGCGGCGTACGCTGGATACGGTGGTGCGGTTCGGCGAAGAGGCGTTGAGCCAAGTCGTCGCGGAGCCCTGACGCGGCCCCGTCACGTCCGCGTTGCGCGTACTGAACGGGGAACGCTACGATGCCCGCCTCCACCCGCGGAGGAGGCTGAATGGCGGCCTACGGTTCGGATTCCGGAAACGGCACGCCCGATCCCCTCGCGGCGATCTGGGAAGAGGTCCGCGCGCTCGGACTGACGTCCCACGTGGCCGACCTCGACGCCCACGGATTCACGGTGATACCGCCGGAGCTGGCCACGCCGAACGGCCTCGCCGACCGGCTGCGGGAAGCGGTGCTCGACGTGGCGGAGGCCCGCAACGGGGTACGCCCCGACGTGGCCACGGGGGGTACCCACGCCGGCTACCGGAAGCGCTTCGCGAAGGAAGGGGGCGACTCTCCGTTCGGCGAACTGTTGCAGTCGCTGATCCTGGAGGGACCGGTCTTCGAGGAGGCGCTGATGAACCCGGCGCTCCTGGCGATCACCACGTATCTCTGCGGCTACGGCGTCGTCCTGTCGAGCATGGGCTGCTTTCTGAAGGGGCCCAACGAGACGCCCGTGGACCTGCACTGCGATACGTTGCTGCCCTCGCCGTACCCGCACGAGGCGCTCATCTGCAATGCGACGTACCTGCTCACGGACTTCGACCTGGAGAACGGCGCCACGGCGTTCGTGCCGGGCAGTCACAAGTGGTGCCGGGCACCGCGCGGCGAGGAAGGACTGGTCCTGCGGAACCCGCAGGCCGTCGCCGTCGAGGCGCCGGCGGGATCGCTCCTCGTATGGCACGGCAACACGTGGCACGGCGCCTTCCCGCGGACCGCGACCGGGTTGCGCATGAGCATGCCGGTGCTCATGGCGCGTCCGTTCATGCGCACCGAGGAGGACCTCGCCGACCAGGTTCCCGAGGAGACGCTGCGACGCAACCCGCCACGCTTCGCCGTACTGGTCCAGCAGGGCATCGTGTACGGATATCGGGGCCACACCGACGCGAACCGCCGCGGCCGCCGCGCGGCGAAGTACCTCGGGGCCTACCAGGAGGACTGCGGCGGCCTGCTGTCGCTCGACCCGCTGCGCATGCACCTCTACGGATGACGCAGAGGTCGTGAGCGCGCGTCAGCCGGGGCCGGGCTTGTCGTCCCTTCGGAACGGCCAGGGCAGGGGAACCGTGCCCTGCGCACCCGGTAGCCGCCGCGCGGGTAGCGCCGGCGCCGGGCCTCCGCACAGCACCGCGTGCCAGTAGGCCCAGGAGCGAGCGTCGAACACGCCCGGGCAAGCGCATCGCAATGCCTCCCGGAGGGTCTCGTCGTCGAAGTGGCGACGCATCGTGACGACGTCGTCCACGTCGCCGAAGGTCATCACGTGGTTCAGAAAGAACACGGTGTCGCGCAGGGTCTCCTCCGGCGGCTTGAACCAGACCACCCGCCGGGCGACGGCGCGGAGTTCCGCGTTGGGATCCGCGGCCACTACGGTCGCCTCAGCCAGGGCCGCGGGTCGAACGTCGGCAGGCGCTTCAGGTCCACCGCCGCGACCCCTGCCGCGAGTCGATCGCGGACGGTCTTCGGCACGGTGTCCAGGTCGCCTTCCGCGTAGTAGGTGAGCGCCTTGAGGCTCAGCAGCGGATTGAAGCCGCTTCCGTACACCGCGCCGGCGGCTCCGAGCGCGTCCTCCAGCGTGATGCCCGCGCGGAGCAGGGCGTCGATGTCGAGGTAGTCCTTGGCATCCGCCCGGGCCTGCACGGTCGCCACCTTGGTTGCGGCCAGGTCGAGCAGGGAAGCCACGAAGATACCGGGCCCTTCCGCGCGCTCCGGCTCGCCCACGGAACACAGGTCGAGCCCGCCGAAGTACGAGACGTGCACCTCGCCCTGGCAGTCCACGACACACGTCAGGGTGTTCTCGGATTGTTGCAGCGTTCTGCCGCCCTCCAGGTAGTCGATGCGCGTCTTGATGTCGTCCGGGGCGAATGACTCCCGCGAGAAGAAATCGAAGTCGAGGGACTCCCGGTGCCCCAGCCGGAGCGCGAGCGCCGTACCCCGGTAAAGCACGAAGTCGGGCGGGGTGGCGCCGAGCGCGTTCCACAGACGCCTCTGCGGTCCCGGAAGCATGCCCAGATTGAAGGTGGTCAAGTTGCCGTGCGCCGGCCCTGAAAGAGGGCATTTTACCGCCGATCCCGGCTGTCGCGTCGCCTGGGTCAGCCCGGCGGCGCCGGGAAGCCGTCCCCGGAACGCCGCGCCAGGATACGGACCAGGCGCCCGAACCGACCGTTCAGCGCCGCGAGCAGCGCGTCCACGGCCCGGAAGCCGAGGCGGCCTCGGGAGAACAGGACCAGCGAACGGAGCGGCAGGTTGTGCGCCATCTCCTCGAACATGCGGGCGTTGGTTTCGTCCAGGGCCGTCACGCCGAGCATGCGCTGGAACTGCCGGGCCACCTGGCGCCTGACCAGGCGCCCAAGCCAGGTCTCCGCGATCTCCGTGACCGTCGAGTTGACGTGATACGGGCGGGACGGCTCCGGCTGCGGCACGGGGCGGCCCAACATGGCCGCGAACGTCGCGTCGGGGACGTCGAGCGCCCCGGCGTCCAGCCGGGGGGCGCCTCGCGGACCCTCCGTCGCGGGCGTCTGGCGGGACTGGACTTCCAGGCGCCGGACGAGGCGAATGTCGCGGCTCGAGGCCCCGATGCGCACTTCGACTTCGCCGGCCTCCACGACCCAGCGGCCGCCGCCGGTGTCGTAGAACGCGAACGCCGAATCTTCGAGCGTCACCGTCACGCTACGGGTTTCCGCGGTCGCGAGGCGCACCTTGGCGAAGCCGCGGAGCTCCTGCTCGGGGCGGTACACGGAGGACTCGAGGTGGTGGACGTATAGCTGGACGATCTCGGCGCCGTCGCGGTCGCCCGTGTTCGCGATGTCGAACGTGACGTCGAGCCGTCCGCCCTGTTCGAAGGCGGGGGCAGAGAAGGCGAGGTCGGTGTACTGGAAGGTCGTGTAGGAGAGGCCGTGCCCGAACGGGAACAGGACCCGCGCGCCGGCGCTGTCGAAGTGGCGGTAGCCGACGTAAAGCCCTTCGCGGTAGGCCACCTGGCGCCCGTCTCCGGGGAACCAGCGGTCGGCGGCCACGTCCGACTGCCGCACGGGAAAGGTCTCGGCCAGCTTGCCGCCGGGATTCGCGATGCCGAACAGCACGTCCGCGACGGCGGCGCCGCCGGCCTGTCCGCCCAGGTAGCCCTCCACGATGGCGGCCGGCGCGGCGACCCAGGGCATCTCGACCGGAGCGCCGTTGCTGAGCACGACGACGGTGTTCGGGTTCGCCGCGCACACGGCTTCGATCAGCCGGTCGTGCTGCTCGGGCAGCCGCATGTGCTCGCGGTCGAAGCCTTCGGACTCGTAGATGCCGGGCAGTCCGGCGAAGACGATGGCGACGGATGCGGCTTCGGCGGCGGCGACCGCCTCCGCGATCAGCGCATCGTCGGGGGCGCTTCGGACCGGGTCGTAGCCGGGGGCATAGGTGCTCGGTGCGCCGGAGGCCGCGGCGCGGATGGCGTCGAGCGCACAGTCGAGACGCGTCGGCGTCACCTGTGAACTGCCGGCCCCCTGGTAGCGGGGCGTCCTTGCGAAGGCGCCGATGACGGCCACGTTCGCGTCCGGCGAGAGCGGCAGGAGGTGGTCCGCGTTCCGGAGCAGGACGACGCTCTCGGCCGCGGCGCGCCGGGCCAGGGCGTGGTGGGCGTCGTGGTCCGGGCCGGACGCTCGCTTACGTACGTCGTCCGCCCCGGCGAGCGCGAGCGCGGCGTTGCGCGTCGCGGCACGGTCGAGGTCCGCCTCGGCGAGTGTGCCGGCATGCACGGCCCGTACGAGGCGGTGGTCGTTCACGCCGCCGCTCGCCGGCATCTCGAGGTCGAGGCCGGCGCGAAGCCCGGCGACCCGGTCGTTCGCGGCGCCCCAGTCGGTGACCACGAGTCCCTCGAACCCCCATTCTTCGCGCAGCACCCGGTTCAGGAGCCACTCGTGCTCGCTGCAGTAGACGCCGTTCAGGCGGTTGTACGCGCACATGACCGTCCAGGGCCGCGCCTGTCTGACCGCGATCTCGAAGCCGCGCAGGTAGATCTCGCGCAGCGTGCGCTCGTCGACGATCACGTCGACGACGACGCGCGCCGCTTCCTGGTTGTTGGCGGCGAAGTGCTTGAGGCTCGCCCCGACGCCCTGCGACTGGAGTCCCTCCACCAGGGCCGCGGCCAGTTCACCGGTCAGCAGCGGGTCCTCCGAGAAGTACTCGAAGTTCCGGCCGCACAAGGGATGGCGCTTGATGTTCATGCCGGGGCCGAGCAGCACGGCGACGTCCTCCGCGACGCACTGCTCGCCGAGCGCCGCGCCGACCTCGCGCAGCAGGTCGCGGTCCCACGAACTCGCAAGGGCGGAGGCGGTGGGGAAGCAGGTCGCCGGGACGCTTGCGTCGAGGCCCACGTGATCGCCGCCGGCCGCCTGCTTGCGCAGGCCGTGCGGACCGTCGGTGAGCATGACCGACGGCACTCCCACGCGTTCGTTCGCCTCGGTGTGCCAGAAACTCCGGCCGGAACAGAGCGCCGCCTTCTCCTCGACGGACATCCGTTCGACGAGTTCCGCGGCCCGGGCGTGCCGCGTGGCCGGCCCGGACGGCGGCATGGCTTCGCTCATGGGGACGGCGTCAGTACAGGCCGTCGGCGCGCAGGTCCAGGAAGGACTGCTGGAAGCCCTCGACGATGCGGTCGACGTCGTCCACGCCGTGCGCGCCGGAGAGGAACGCGAGGTGTACGCCCGGGACGATGACGTCGTAGCCGAGGAGGTGCAGGTAGAACTCCTTCTCCGCCCACTTGCCGTCCTCCGTGAAGTCGAAGGAGTCGTTGATCGGGGTGTCCTGGAAGCGCAGGTGCACCATGGAGCCCGCGTTCATGAGTTGCGCGGCGAAGCCCTGCTCGGCGCAGAAGGCGTTCACCTCGGCGGCGAGCCGGTTCCCCTGCTCCTCCAGGTAGGGGTAGAGGGTGTCCTTCGTGTCGCGCATTTCGCGCATCGCCGCGATACCCGCCGTCATCGACAGGGGATTGCCGCCGAACGTGCCGCCGGAGAAGACCCAGGGCGCTCCGTCCTTGCCGGAGAAGCAGTTCATGATGTCGCGGCGGCCGGCCACGGCGCCGATGGGCAGCCCCGCGGCGATGGCCTTGCCGTAGGTGGCGAGGTCCGGGGTTATGCCGTAGTACTCCTGGCAGCCGCCGTAGGCGATGCGGAAGCCCGTCACGACCTCGTCGAAGCAGAGCAGGACGTCGTTCTCCCGGCAGGCATCCTGGAGGCCGCGGAGAAAATCGCCGGAGTCGAGGCGGGGATTGGAGTTCTGCGACGGCTCGACGATCACCGCCGCCAGCTCGTCGCGGTGTTCGCGGATCAGCTCGAAAGCGGCGTCGTTGCGGTAGGGCAGGACCATCATTGTCTCGTCGCGCACGACGTCCGGGATGCCCTTGCCCACGCTCATCCCGATCGGCTTCGAGCGGGGGCTGTTCGGGTTGACGTGAATCAGCGCGTAGTCGTGGGCGCCGTGATAGGAGCCGGCGAAGGAGGCGATCCTGGGCTTGCCGGTGAAGGCCCGGGCGGCGCGCATCGCGTACATGGTCGCCTCTGTGCCCGTGTTGCAGAAGACGACCTTGTCCGCGCAGGGCGACGCTTCTTCGACGAGCTTCCCGAGTTCCGCCTGCTGCGCGTTCGGGATCCCGAAGTGCCACCCCTTCCCGAGCTGGGCTTCGAGGGCGGCGGTCACCGCCGGGGGTCGATGGCCGAGGACGCACGGGCCGAAGCCCATCGTCATGTCGATGTAGGTGTTGCCGTCGACATCGGTCAGGGTGCCGCCGTCCGCGGACTCGACGTAGATCGGGTGCGGCATCTTCACCGTCGCCACGATCTCCTGCGACAGCGCGTCGCGCCCCTTCGACCTGACCGCGGCGGACTTCGGCGTGCGCGCGACCAGCTTGCGGCGCACCGCCTGGGACCGCTCTCCCTCCAGGATGCGCTGGTTGGCTTCTTCTTCCTGCATGTCTTGCTTTCCGGTCGAGCGGGGGCGGGTAGTGTATGGGAGATTCGGGCGGGCGACACCGCGGGACGCCGGATCCCGGTAGTGGGTCAGTTTGAATTACGCTGACGGCTTGGCGCGCCTTTTTGTACGGACTGCGGGGCCCCGGCCTGCCTAGTCGGCTCCTATGAACCGCAATGCGACATGGGCTACGAGGGTGAGGACGGCGACCCCTCCCGACACTCCGAATGCCTTCCAGACGAAAGACCCCGTAGCCATGCCGTCGAGCCGCGTGTTGATCTGCGTACAGAGGGTGGTCAGGGTCTTCAGGTTGTCCTCCATCACCCCCATGCGGCGCTCCAGCTCTCCGAGGCGGAAGTTGACCAAAGAGCCGCCGTTTCCGTTATCGCCGTTCGTTGGCTGCTTCCGCGGCTGCATCGGGGTGACACTAGCAGACTGTCGGACTTGTACCGTCGATATTTTATGATTGTCGGCGGCGCACGAAGGAAGGGCACCGGATGCCGAAGTTTGTGAACGCGGACCAGTCGCAACTGTATCTGCTGCCGCCGGATCTCCGGGAGTGGGTGCCGGAGGACGATCTGTCGCATTTCGTCCTGGAGTCGGTGGATCGTGTGCCGATGAGCGCGTTCAAGGTGAACGAGCGCGGGACGGGATCGGCGCAGTACCACCCGCGGACGATGCTGGCGCTGCTGATCTACTGCTACGCGCAAGGGACGTTCGGCTCGCGGCGGATCGAGCGGGCGACGTACCGCGACGTTGGTGTGCGGTACGTGGCGGGGAACCGGCATCCGGACCACGACACGATCTGCAAGTTCCGTCGGGAGAACTTCGAGGCGGTGTCGGAGGCGTTTCTGCGGGTGCTGCTGCTGGCGCGGGAGTTGAAGCTGTTGCGGGTGGGGACGGTGAGCGTGGACGGGACGAAGCTCGACGCCAGCGCGAGCAAGCGCAACAGCATCCGTCGCGACCGCGCGGAGGCGCTCCGGGAGCAGCTCCGGCTGGAGATCGGCGAGTTGCTGGGGAAGGCGGAGTCGGCGGACGCGTCGGACGCGGAGGAGGCGGGCGGCCTGCCGGCGGAGTTGCGTCGGCGGGAGAAGCTGAAGGCGAAGCTGGATCGCGCGTGCGCGGAGCTGGACGGGCGGGCGAAGGCGGTCGCGGCGCGGGAGCGCGAGGAGTACGAGGCGAAGGTTGCGGCGCGGGAGAAGCGGGAGGGCCGGCGCAAGGGTCCGGCGCCGAAGCCGCCGAGCGGGGAGCCGCGGCCGGAGGAGCAGATCAACCTGACGGACGCGGACAGCGCGCTGATGCGCAAGAACAAGCGGTGCGAGTACCGTCAGGCGTACAACGCGCAGGCGGCGGTGGACGCGGACGGCAGCCAGCTGGTGCTGGGTTCGCGGGTGAGCGCGTGCGCGAGCGACCGCAACGAGCTGGTGGCGGATGTGGACGCGATGCCGGCGGAGCTGGGCGCGGCGGAGCGGGTGCTGGCGGACAACGGCTACGCGACGGGCTCGGAGGTCGCGGAGTTGGAGGGCCGGGGCGTGGAGGTGCTGGTGGCGGTGGGGAGCGAAGATCGCCGCCGCGCGCACGATTTTCGTCCGCCGCCGGAGGACAAGCCGGCGCCGCCGGAGCCGAAGGCGGATTGGATCAGGTCGATGCGGAAGAAGCTGGAGGCGGAGCCGGGGCGGGCGCTCTACGGCTTGCGCAAGCAGACGGTGGAGCCGGTGTTCGGGATCGTGAAGGAGGCGATGGGATTTCGGCGGTTCTCGCTCAGGGGCCTGGAGAAGGTGGAGGGCGAGTGGGCCCTGGTGACGCTGGCTTATAACTGCAAGCGATTGCACAACATGATGATGGCGTGAATGGGTGATAAGGAGAGGTCTCGGTCCTCCTTTTCGCGCCCCGCGCCCCTCCCGCATCGCGTTCCGGGCGTCCTGCGACGGTCGCCCGCCCGGCGCGGAGTTCCGGCCGCCGAGAACATCTCCGCAGCCCGCGCCCCGCAGGGCCGACGCAGTCGCCGTGACCGATTCCGAATGCCCCCAAGTCCGACAGTCTGCTAG
>JAJDVW010000133.1 GCA_022825925.1 Pseudomonadales bacterium
GCTGTTGCCCATGCCGCCGCCCGCCGCTTGACATGCGCGCACCCTAGCGCCGACGGGCTATGATGTCAAGCGCAAGGCCCTCCCTCAGACCCTCCCTCAGTCATCAATGAAGGCGCAGGGGGGGCGAGTAGTTACCCAGCCGATACCCGCCATAACGAGTGCGTCTCCCGAGTGCGTTGACGCGTTCGATTCGCCCCCGGCACACTATTGCGAGGCCCCGCCTTGCCGACCGAACGCCGTCATGCCCAAACTCGAACAGATGCCCGAGGAGCATGTGTACCAGGCGTACGGCATCTACCTCCTGGGGGCGCGGCACCGGCTGATCCGGGCCTTGCGGGAGCGCTACACGCCCAGTTCGCACGGACACCGCACCTGGCAGTCCAGCTTCGTCCTCATGGACTACCTGCAGCACCGGCCGCCGCGGAAGCGGGCGCGGATCATGGAGATCGGCTGCGGCTGGGGCAGCGCGGCGGTCTACTGCGCCAAGACGTTCCAGGCGCGGGCGACCGGGGTCGACTTCGACGGCAACGTCTTTCCGTTCCTGAAACTGCTGGCCGGGCTCAACGACGTCCGGGTGACGCCGCTGCACCGCCCCCTGGAACGGCTGACCACGCGGCGGCTGGGGGAGGAAGACCTGCTGATCGGCTCGGACGTCTGTTTCTGGGAACGCCTGGTCAAGCCGATGACGCATCTCGTCAACCGGGCCATGCGCGGGGGCGTGCCGCGGATCGTGATCGCGGACCCGGGCCGCACGACGTTTTACGAGTTCGCCGAGCGCTGCTCGAGGCGGTGGCAGGTGGAACTGACGGAGTGGTACGCCTCGGACCCGGGGCGTGTTTGCGGCGAGGTGCTGGAGGTTCGCAACGGCGCGGCCTCCTAAGTTTCCGCCTCGTCCGACAGGAAAGACCGCAACTGGTCGGACAGGCTGCTGCAGGCGCCCTGGCGTACCCGCGCGACGATGGGAATCGGCACCACCAGGGCGGGAATGAAGCTGGTGCCGACGGCCTCGGAGCGGACGCGGCCGACGTTGATGCCCTGCCGCACGTCCCACACCGACGCCTCGTAGTTCGAGTCGTTCTCCCACGACAGGAAGCCGAAGCACGCGGGGATGCCGCCGCTCACCATCGTGCAGTTGACCGTGCCCGTCTCGCTGGTGCGCTGCGTGGTGCCCTCGATCCACACCAGGTAGCGCACCCCGATCTCGCGGATGCGTTCGGACAGCAGGGGGTGCGCGACTACCTGGGAGAAGTCGTCGACGTCCACCGGCGCCGTGCGCGGCTCGAACCAGGGGAAGGTCGCGTCGACGAAGTCGCTTTCGGACATCACGCCGAAGTCCCGGCCGCCGGCGACGGCCCGGCTCACGCAGTCGACGAAGCCGGACTCCGTCTCGCCCCGCGTCTTGTGCTTGCGCCCGAGGACCACGATGGACTCGTCCGCACTGATGCCGGTGCTGCCTTCGCGCACCTCCTGCACGGTCGCCGTGACGCAGCCCGGCACGCTCGCGAGGGTGGCGAGCGCCAGGAGGGTCCCGAATGCGGCGCCGCGGGTCATCCGCTCGCCTGCATGGCCCGGTCGGTGAGCGTCCTGATCTCGGGCGCCTGGGGGAAGTAGAAGGCAAGGTGCGCCGCCGCGTCGCGGAGCGCCCAGATCGTGGCCTCGTTGAGGCCGAGGTCGCTCGACGACTCCATGAAGCCGAAGTTCCTCGAGTTGCTCTTGCCGTACGCGGGCAAGGGCCAGCTCGAGAGCAGTTCGCCGCTCGGGGCGTAGATGTCGATCTTGTACTTGATCCAGATCTCGAAGAAGTCGCTGCGCGTCTGGGCGGGTATCGAGAACTGCAGTTCCTCGACCACGGGGACGATGATCGCGTCGACCGCGGCGCTCGGCGCATCGAGCGTTTCCATGTGCTCGGTGCGCGCGAACATGGCGTCGAACACGCGCTCGAACACGGGCACCTGCGTGGACCCGAGCTCGATACGGAACTTGCCGTACAGCTCGAGGTCCTCTTCGTGTACGTAGTCGGTGAGGGATGCGTCGAAGTGGACGCCCATCGTCAGGGGCAGCGGTTCGACCAGCGGCGTGGGGACGGTGGTCTCCACGAGGACGTTCGCACCGCCACAGCCGCCAAGAACGAAGCATGCGGTCAGGATCCCGGCGGGAAGCGAGTTTCGCATCGTCCTCTCCTGTTGCGGCCTCACTGTGCAGACAATCCGCACGGGGGTCAAGTCAGGGGCGCGACGCTACGACGCTACAGAGGGCTGCGCGCGGCAACCTGCGGGGGGCTCAGGAAGAAACAGCGGCGATGGCGGTTCCCGGCGGTCCCCGTCCGGGTTGCCCCGGTGCGGGAGGAGGCGGCGCTCTCCCGTCTGCCGCCTCGTGGTTCCTCCGTGGCCCGCCCGTCGCCGCAGGCAGGACGAAAGTGCGAGCAGTCTAACTCCAAGTTGCTACGAATAGCAACGGCATATGTCAGATTGAAACCGGCTCCGCCCGACTCAGTTCAGCGAGTCGACCCCGAGCCCCACGAAAGTGCCGTTGTTCCGGTAGGTCAGTTCGCGCATGAGCGCGGCGAAACGATATGCGGACTGCTGCTGGCGCGGCGCCGCCTGGAAGATGACGGGGAAGCCCACGGCGTGGATGCGCACCCGCCGCTCGCCGGACTCGTCCGCCCGGTTGATGCGGTCCACGGTGTCGACCACCTCCTCGACGGACCCGCCGCTGAAGTCGTCCCCGAACACGTAGATGCTGATCTTCTTGTCGGGCGACCAGAACGTCGCGACCGCGCGCTCGATGCCCTCCACCGGGCTCGAGTTGCTGAACGGCGCCCAGGTCTCGAGCCGCCGCATGATCGCTTCGCGGCGCGTCGGGGAGTCCGGTATCCAGCGATCGCGGAAGTTGCCGAACATGTAGTCGCCCATGTCGTTCAGCACCTGGATGCCCTTGACCTCGGGGTAGATGGCGAGGGTCTCGCCGAGCTTGCGCACCACCGAACCCCACGCGAAACGCTGCATGCTGCCGGACGTGTCGATGACGAAGATGATGTACTCGGAGTCGACGGTGATGCCGCCCACCACGTTGTCCCGGCGCTCGAAGCCGGCGCCGAGCAGCCGCGTCATCTCGTCGGTCAGCGTCTGGCGCGCGGCGGCGAGGCGGCTGCGCTCCACGGCCTGGATGTCGGCCTCCTCGGAGGTGGTGGCGAACTCGCCCGTGATCGCGGAGAGTTCGCGCCGGGTGCGGGCCAGTTCGCGCAGGTCCTCCTCGAGCTGGCGCTCCTCGTCCGACATCTGCCGCTCGAGTACCTGGATCTCCCCTCGTATCTGGTGGGCCGACTCGCGCTTCGCGGCGACCTGCCCGTCGAGATCGAGGCTCACCAGTTCCAGGGCCAGCGGCTCGACCGTCTTGGTGATGATGAGCAGCAGCACGATGGCGCCGAAGCCGCAGCAGATGACGTCGAGGAAGGACAGGCTGAACTCCTCCACCTCGCGTCGCGTGCGGGTCTTCATGGCCAGTCCCCCGACGGGGACATGTACACGCCCCCCGTGTTCTGCGCCAGCGACCAGTAGGCCGCGGGCGCCAGCGGGTCGCCCTCCATCGGGAACATGATGACGTTGATGGGGACGCCGCTCGGCAAGCGCTTCAGGGCGTCGTCGTAGTGCGACATCCGCTCGCGCCCGGTGACGGTCGCGCGGCGGGGTGCGCTCGCCCCCTGGGTGGGCAGGCTGTCGACGATCAGGAAGACGTTGTCCGGCACCGGGTCCATCCGGAACATGGCGTCGAACAGGTTCAGGAGACTGGTCCCGCCCGTCGGCGGCGTCTCGGCGAGCGCCTCGATGGCGTCGGACATCACGTTGGCGTCGGTGGTGTCGTACCACGCCTCGGAGGGGAGCGCGGACTCGACCGTCGTGTTGAAGCGCACGATCTGGAAGCGGCTGTCGATCGGCACCTGCGCCGTCAGCCACTCCACCGTGCGCACCGCCCGCCGCCACTTGGGCGACTGCAACTGGCGCTCGACCGGCATGTTGCGGCGGCGGAGGATGTTCACGATGCTTGCATCGAGCATGCTCGCGGACGCGTCGAGGGCGATGAGGATGTGCGACCCGCCGACGAACAGGCCCGTGAGGTACTGGCGGTCCCCTTCGCCTTCCACGAAGATGGCCAAGCGGCCGGCGTTCTCTTCCTCGATCGCCCGCAGGCGCTCGACCTCCTCCTCGCGCGTCTCCACGTCGGTCTTGAGTTGCTCCAGGCTCTCGCGCTCCGCGATGGTGAGCGCCTCGAGGTCGTCGAGTTCGTCCCGCTTGCGTTCGGCGTCCTCGACGAGCGCCATCCGTGCCCGGCGCGCCTCCGCGATCTGGCGCTTGAGCTCCTCGATGCGCTCCCGCAGTTCGGCGAGGTCCGGCCGCCCGCTCTCGATCTCGTAGTCGAGGAGCCGGATCTCCGCGAGGAGGTCGCGGCTCACCGCGCGCACGTCGTCGTCGGTCGAGTGCTCGATGATGAGGAAGATCAGCACGACGGCGCCGAAGCCGCAGGACATGACGTCCAGGAAGGAGAGCGAGAACGCGTTGAAGCGGCGTCTCCTGGCCATGGCGTCAGTCGCCCGTCACCCGCACGATGCGAAACGCGCGTCCGCCGGACTCGATCGTCGCGCCCGGTCCTGCCGCAGCCTCGCCCCCGACGGGCTGACCGTTCAGGGAGACGGGTACGCCGGCTGCCGGCACGACGTAGTGGCCGTTCTCCCGGCGCTCGATGCGGAAGGCCGCGCCGAGACCGCCTGCCTCGGGGTGTGCGGCGGCCTCGCACAGGTCGCCGAGGGGGACCGCGACGGCGCCGCACAGGAGGTGCGTGCCGGCGGCCTCGGCGACGGCCGCGGGAACCACGCGATCCGGCGCGGGCACCGCGGACACGAAGCTGACGCCGTCCCCGGCCTCCAGCGTGTCCGCGGATGCCTCGACGCCGGCGCGGGACGCCTCGGCGTCGAGGCGCACCACCGTGTGGCCGAGGCCGTCGAGCAGGGCCGTGAGGCCCGGCAGCCGCTGCGCGCGGCGCGTGAGCGCGAGGGTCGTCGGAGCGCCGACGTGCTGGGCGAGGACCTCGTAGCGCTGCGCGGACTTGGCGGCGAGCACCGACAGCGGGAGGTCCACGGTCCGCGTGTCGCCCCGGTGCGCGACCTTTACAGTCAATTCCGTCAACTCGGCCGGCGCGGCGCCGGACGAGCGCGCGACCGCGGCGTAGACCTGGTCGAACACCTGCTGTTCCGCCGCGGCGATGCTCAACGGGTCGAAACGGGTCTCGGCGACGAAACGGTCGGCCACGGCGTCCACCCAGCCCTCGAGCAGGCGCAGCAGGCCCGCCTCCCCGACCTCCTCCGCGGCGATCCGGCGCACGGTGGACTCGCACGCGAGGCTCGCGACCGACGCCCGATGCAGGGAGACGTCGAGGAGGCGCGCTTCCGCCGGGAGCGACGTGGTGCAGGCGGCGGCCACGGCCGCGTCGAGGAGCGAAGCGACCTCGAGGCCGGCTTCCTGCGCGATGCCGAGGAGCAGGCCGAGCTGATCCGGTGTGCTCGTGCTCGGCACGACCAGGTGCACGGCCGCGCCGTCGAGCCCCGCTTCCTGCGCGATCTGCCGGAGGTGCCGGTACACCAGGTCGGCTTGGTTCGCCACCCCCGGGGCCGTTGCGTGAACGGGCTCGCCGTTCATGCGCGCGAAGTACTGGTTCTCGGAGCGCCGCGGGTCCAGGCGCGCGGTGGCGAGCGCGTCGTTGCCGAAGGCCGGCGTGCGTCCCGCGAGGGAGGCGATGCCGGGCTCCTGGTAGGCGACGTTCCCGTCCCGGGACAGGGTGATCTCCGCGTCGTTGAGTTCGAGGATCCACACGTCAGCGGACCTGCATGTGCCGGATGAGACGCCGGTCGCAGTAGGTCTGGATGTCGAGCACCAGCCGTTCCTGCACGAGCTGGACCTGGTCGACCAGGAAGCGGATCAGGATGCTGATCACCAGCGCCACGAACGTCGAGTTGAACGCCACGCCCAGGCTCTCGGTGACCCCGGCGATGTTGCCGCCGACGGCCTCGTACGCCTGGCTGAGCGCGTCGCCGATGCCCCGGACGGTCCCGATGAAGCCGATGGAGGGTATCGCCCAGGTGATGTAGCGCACCATGGCGAGTTCGCTGTCGAGGCGGTCGGACTCGGCGTCGCAGACCTGCCTCACCGCCTCGGACACGTCGTGCACGTTGCGGGTCGAGGCGAATCGCTGCAGGGCCGCGAGCAGCGCGCGCGGCAGGAGCTGGTTCTGCGTCTCCGCGGGCAGCGCCTGGACCGGGCGGGCGTACTCCCGGGTGTCCTCCGGGAGGATGCTCATGCCCTCGCCGACGTGGGTGATCTCGGCGTCGAGCAGCCGCCGCTCCCTGAGCGAGTTGCGCGCCTTGAAGCCGATGATCGCGATCGCCCACAGTCCGAGGATGAAGCACGACTCCTGCTCGTAGTCCCGCATCACGACGTACAGGGAGCGTTCCGTGCCCACCGGCTCGCCGGCCGCCGCCTGCTCCGCGCGGACGGCGAGGATGGCGTCCGCGTTCGGCCGCACGACGGTGACGTAGACGAGGTGCACGACGATGATCGCGACGAACAGGGCGACCACCTGGTAGATCGACTCGAAGGGCAGGGTTCTCTTCATGTCTCTCTTCCTGTCCGGGCGCCGCGGTTCAGATGTCTACCGGGAAGCGGACCGAGAGGTCCTCGGAGATGTCTTCGCTCGGGACGAAGACGTCGGGGGTCGGGTCCGGCGGCGCCGGGGCTTCGCGGGGCGCCTCTTCGCGCTCCACGGTCTCTTCGGTTTCGCGTTCGGCGCCCGCCTCGGCCGCCAGGACCGGCCACGGCCCCGCCGCGAGCACGCACGCGAGGGCGGCTGCCAGGATCAGGCTACCGCCACGGCGTCTCCTCCGGGCGCATATGTCGCGCATGTACCGCATTCTCCTCACTCGGCGAACCGCGCGATACGGAACCCGACGTCGGGGCGGCCCTTGGCGCCGTAGTCGCGGAAGGTCAGGCGCAGCTCCGAGATGGCGCCGTGCATCCAGCTCGAACCCTTGATCACGTGGTAGTCGCCGTCCTTCGGCCCCAGCGGGTTCAGGCGCTGGTCGGGCTCCGGTATCTCGTAGAAGTCGTGCACCCATTCGGCGACGTTGCCCCCGAGGTCGTAAAGTCCCTTGGCGTTCGCCTGGAACGTGCCCGGGGGACCGCTCACGATGTGGTTGTCGTTGTAGCCGAAGATGATGCGGCCGACAACGTGGGTGGCGGAGCGGTCGGCGTAGTTGCCGTGCCGGTCGGGGGGCGGCAGGCTCTCGCCCCAGGGAAACCGCAGCAGGGGGTCCCCGTCCTGCACGTGCCGGGCGGTCCAGGCCCACTCGGCCTCGGTCGGCAGGCGGTACCCGAGGGCGTCGGGGTCGAAGCCGACGACCTTGCCGAACTCCTCGACGTAGAAGGGGTCGAGGCGTTCCTGGCCGGAGAGCCAGTTGCAGAAGAGGGCGGCCTCGTCCCAGGCCACGTTGGCCACGGGCTGCTCGTCCTCGTCGAGGTCCGCCGTCTCGAAGGAGCCGGAAGAATGCCCGGCGGCGAAGCGCCGGAAGTCGGCGTTGCTGACCTCCTTCTCGGCGATGTAGAAGAACCGGGTCAGGTCGACGTCGCGCAGCACCTCGTTGGCGCGGCGGCCGGGTTCCCGGCGCGATGCCCCGAGCCGGATCGGGGTGGGCTTCATGAGCAGCAGTTCCTGGCCGAGGGCCGTGGCGATGCGCGGCTTCAGGCGCGCGAAGCGGGCCTCCTCCAGGGTCAGGAGCCGCACCTTGATCTCCTGCACGAGGCCGGGTTGCGGCGTGACCGTCTTGCGGTAGCCCGCGTAGCCGGGCTTGCGGATCTCTATCTCGTGCGGCAGCGCCGCCAGCGTCACCGTGCGGTTCACGCCGCCGCTGCGCGCGCCGTCGATCCAGAGTTCGGCGTCGGCGGGGTCCGCGGTGACGGTCACGTTGCCGGTCAGGGCCGGCAGGTCGAAGCGGACCGCGGTCTCCTGGCCCGACGCGACGCGCACGGTGCGGGCGAGGGCGCCGAAGCCGATCTTGAAGACCCGGAGCCGGTGCTCGCGTCCGGGCGTCAGCGTCAGCTCCGTCGGCGTCGTGCCGCGATACGTGCCGTCCACGGTGATGCCCGCCCCGTCGGGCGAGGACCGGACGCTCAGGAGCCCGTCGGCGCGTTCGAGGTCGATCGGCGGCAGCACGCGGGTTTCCTCGGCGCGCACCTCAAGGATGTCGCGCCAGGCCTTGTAGCCGACCAGCTTGACCTCGATGCGGTGTTCTCCGCTCGGCACCGGCACGGGACCGGGGGTGACGCCGACCTCCGTGCCGTCGACGCGTACCGTGGCGCCGGCGGGCCGGGTGGGGAAGGTGACGTCGGCCCAGTCGGGGCGGAGCACGCCGCGCACGGTCTGTTCGACCTCCCGGCCCTCGACGTCGACTTCGACGAGGGCGTCCTGGTAGCGGGGCAGGGACATCGTCACCGTGCGGGCACCGGCCGCCACGTCGGTGGTCAGCGGGGCTTCGCCGAGTGCCGTGTCGTCGACGAACACCGCCGCGCCGGCGGGCTCCGAGTGGAAGGTCAGGCGGCCGGGCAGGCGCGTCATGACATGCGCGAAGGTCTGGCTGCGCGGCGCCGCCACGTCGAGGACCGCCTCCATGGGGTGGTAGCCGGGCGCCGTGGCGCGGAGGAGGTAGGCGCCCTCGCGGAGCAGCCGGATGCCCGCGAACTCCAGCTCGAAGCCGCCGCTGACCTCCACCGCGGCGGTCGCCGGCTCGATGTCGAACCGGACCGACTTGGCCGTGAACAGGAACCAGAGGAACCAGGCGACGGCCAGCACCCCCGCGATAGCCGCGATGCGGCCCCTGGTGAGCGGCAACCCGCGCCGCGTATCGTCGACTGCCGTCGGCCGGAAGCGGACGGGCTCGATGGTCGTGGTGCGGGCCGGTTCGCTCATGGCGGCCGGAGTCAGATACGCTCCTCGCACCGGATCGTGACCGGCGCCGTGCCGGCGTCCAGCACGATCTCCTTGCGCACGTCGCGGCACCCGGCCCGGCTGCCCACGATGGTGTACCGCCCGGGACGGAGCTGCAGCGCGCGCCGCTCGAAGCTGCCCAGACGCCCCACCCTGTAGACCGTCACCTCGGTGGCGTTGTCGGAGACGAGCACGAGTTCGACCGGGACCCCGGCCCGCGACAGGAGGGCCGCGAACTCTTCGACCGTGTCGCGGTAGGCGCCGCCGGCGCCGGCGTCCGCCCGGGCGCGTTCGAGCAGCGTCCGGGCCTGTGCGAAGACGGCGTCTTCCGACAGCGCCGCGGGATCCGCCAGGTAGTCGCGCATCTCCTGGACAGCCTGCGCCCGGCGCCGCAGCCGCATGCGGCCGTCGCGGGCGAACTGGAGGTTGGGGTCTATCCGCAGGGCCTCCTCGAAGGCCGTCAGGGCCGCTTCCCACTCGCCGGCGTCCTCGCGTTCGCGTGCTTCGGCGTGGAGCCGGTCGATCCGGGACATGGTGCGCTCGCGCTCGGTCTGGACCAGCCCCGCCTGCGCCGCCGCATCGTCGGGCCGCTCCGCCAGGATGTCCGCGAAGACGGCCTCGGCCGCGTCGAAATCTCCCTGTTCCAACGCCGTGAACCCCCGCGACAGGCGTTGGCGGTGCGCCTCGCGGACGATCTCCGCACGCACCTCGGCCAGGGCGGTGTCGATGCCCGCGGTAAGGCGATCGAGGCTTCGGGCCTGCTCCAGGAAGCCGATGGCTTCCCGCGGCGCGCCCCGCAAGCGGGCGCGCTCCGCCTCCCGGAGCAGGTCGAGCACCTCCGGCTGGCGCTCGGCCCGCGCCTGCCCCGCGCGCCCCTCCACGGAGTCGGGGTGGATGGCGAGGGCTTCCTCGAACGCGACGGCCGCGGCGTCCGGGCGCCGCTCGTCCAGGGCCGCGCGGCCGCGGCCGATGGCGTCGCGGTACAGCGTCTCGCCGCGCTCGCGCACGGCCTCGAGGTCGGCCAGGGCCCCGGCGTACTCCACGAGGGCCTCTTCGTAGTCCCCCTCGAGGAACAGGCGGTCCGCCGCCGTGGCGCGATCGAGGACGGCGGCCAGGGCAGGACCGCCCCAGGCCTCGACGTTCATGTCCTCTTCCAGCGCGCTCTGCAGCTCCACGAAGTGGCCGAGCGCCTCGCGGGCCTGGGCCTCCGCGCGCTCGAGTTCCAGTTGCCGGAAGGGCGGTGTCCCGGGCTCGCTCGAACGCGCGGGCGCGGTGGCGTCCTGCGCTGGAGCGCCCCGGGCATCCGCGACGGCGGCGTCCGGCGCCTCGACGCTCTGTGGGAGGGCGATGACGACCCACGCGAGCACGCCGGCCAGGAGCACGACGACCGCGGCGAACGACAGGGTGCGCGCCGACGGCAGCGACGGGGCGCGATCCCGCTGCCCGCCCTGCGTAAGGGGCGCGGCGGTGGGAACGATGGTGACGCGGTCGGCGGAATCAGACTGGGTCATCGGCGGTTCGGGCGGCCGCGTCGGCCTGCGGATCCGCGCCTTGCCCGGTGCCCTCCACGGATCCGGCGGCGGTCTCCGCCGGGTCCGAACCGAGCGCGAGGCCCAGCTCCTCCAGGTAGACCTTCTTCAGGATGCGCCGCAGTTCCTCGTACTGCTCGTCGACCGTCCCCTGCAGGCGCAGCGTCTGGTTCTCCAGCTCGATCGTGTGCGGCACGATCTCCGCCTCGGCGGAGATCCCGAGTTCCTGCAGGACCTCGGCGTGCACCTTCGCCTGGGCGAGCTTGTCGATGGCGGTCTTCAGGATTCCGGCGCCCCCGATGATGCTCACGAGGCCGCCGTAGCGGGTGACGATGTCGTCCGCCTGGGTCTGCGCGGCGATCCCCCCGATCACGGCGGCGGAGCCCGCCATGATCCTGGCGCGGGCCTGCTGCTTTGCCCGCTTGTACGCGATGGCTTCGTCGTAGGTCGCGTGGCGCCAGTTCTGGTACGGGACGAACATGCTCGCGCTGAACGTCGCGTAGTGTTCGTCGAGGGTGTCGATGAAGAGGTACTCGCGCTCGCGGATCTGCCGGACGCGGCCGAGCATCGGGTCGTTGTCGGCGGGCAGCCGTTCGATCGTCACCTGTCCCCTGCGCGTCGTGCCCAGGTAATCCCCGAAGGCGTCGGGGGCGAAATCGCGCGCGAACTGCATCTCCGCGGTGGCCCGGATGGCCTGGATGTCGTCCGGGGAGAGCGTCTTGAGATGGGCGAGCAGGTCGTCCGCCAGGGTGCGGTAGGCGGTCTGGAAGGGATCGATGTCGCGCGGGACGGTGTCCTCGTAGGCGTACGAACTGGCGAGCGCCTCGTAGTCTCGCTCGAACCATTCCTGGCCGCGTGCGTCCACGGCGCGGGCACGGAGCTTCAGGCTTTCCCCGTCGGAGTGCTCGATCGTCCCGGTCACGGTGAGGTCGACCGCGTGCGTCGGACGCGGCACCACCCGGACGGCGCCCCAGTTGCCGGTGGACTGGAGGAGGTTCTTGAAGAAGAAGGCCATGTAGTT
>JAJDVW010000066.1 GCA_022825925.1 Pseudomonadales bacterium
CGGGACTTTCCGGCGCGTCCACCACGGCCGGCGCCTCCGGAACGCCGTCGTCGTCGCGCAGGATCCCGGTGTCCACGTACGAGATCACCGCCGTCACTGCCACCAGCCCCAGCGCCGCGAGCGCCCAGCGCGGCCGGCCGCCGCCGGACTCCCCGGTCCTGGCGCCCCCGCCGCGCGCACCCACCTGCCCGGGCCGCGCCGGCGCCGCGGTCCCCCGGGCGACGATCCGCCAGCCGTCCACGCTCCTCGGACGCGCCCCGGGCTGCACCTGCAACGCGGCGTCGACGGCGGCGAGGACCTCCTGGGGATAGCCCGCATACTCGGCCGCCCCGGACAGCGCGGGCAGGTCGTCGTCCAGCACCCGATCGAGCGCCGGGGGGGGCTCCTCGCCGGTGACGCAGTGGTACAACGTGGCCGCAAGGCCATAGAGATCGGACCACGGACCGATCTGGCCCCCCTTCGCATAGAGCTCGATGGCCGCGTAGGGAGAGGTGACGAAGGCGGTGCGCCGCCGTTGCTGCCGGGCCTCGGCGAAGGCGTGCCGGGCGCCTCCGGCGCTGCGGCGCACCAGCGTGCTCGCGAGCACGACCGGCTGGTCCTCGTCGGTCAGGACGATCTCGCCCGGCTCCACCCCGAGGTGCATGAGGCTCGCGCCGTGCAGCGCGCCCAGGCTGCCCAGCAGGCCGCCGGCCAGCGGTTCCAGCCGATCCGCGGGCAGCGGACCCTCCGCCGCCAGGAGTGACGCCAGCGTCTGCCCCGGCACGTAGTCCATGACGGCGTAGACGGTGCCGTTCGCGCGGATCGTCCGATGCAGCGGCACGACCCCGGGATGCCGGAACGACGCCGCATTGCCCGCATCCTGCAGGAATTCCTCCAGCATCGCTTCGAAGGCGGTCGCGGAGGCTTGCGTGTGGGGTACGACCTCGCCGCCGTCGCGGCGCCCCACGAGGGCCGCGGGGAAGCACTCGAGCAGCGCGATGCGGCCGTCGCCGTCCCGGCAGGAGTAGCGGATGCCGGCGTCGCTGGCCGACACGACCGCTTCGACTTCGTACCGGTCGATCAGCGCACCGGGGGGCAGCGCGCCAGGGTGCTCGACGGGGGCGCCGCCGGCCGCGGCCGTCATGTCGCGTTCGTCATCCACCATCGATCACCATCGATCACCATCGACGCCCTCGCCAACGCAACGCCTCGGACATCGCGCGCGCCGGACCGGCCCGCCGCCGCGCCGATGGCCGCATGCATGGTCGCGAACCCGTCAACGCGGTCAAAGCCGGTAGCGGAAGCCCAGGTTGTAGCGCGGTCCGGCCTGCACCGCCAGCAGCGTCTGCGATTCGTCCCGTCCGTAAGTGTGGATGGTCTCGTCGGTCAGGTTGAGGATGTCCAGGTAGACCTGCATCCGGAGCGTCACCCAGTAGCTGGCGCTGAGGTCCACCTGCTGATACGCGGCCACGTACGTCGGTGGCCCGGCGCCGACGTTGGGCTGTCCGGTACCCGCGAGGAAGTCGTCGCGCCAGTTCCAGGCGACGCGAACGCCGAGGCGGTCGTTCTGGTAGAACCCTATCAGGTTGGCGGAGTCCGACAGTCCGGTGAGCACGAACTGCTGCACCAGGCTGAAGTCGTCGTAGTCCACGTCGGCATCCACGACGGTCATGTTCAGCAAGGCCCCGAAGCCGGTGTCCCCGAAGCTGTGCTGCACCACGAACTCCCAGCCCTTCATGGTCGCTTCTTCGATGTTGACCGGCACCGTCAGGTTGAACGGCGACGCCGGGTCGCGTCCGGCCTGGCCGGTGATGATGCCGTTCTCCGCGTCCACGCCCGGCGCGTCGGCGCGGTTCTCCAGGATCCACTGGTACAGCACCGTCGAATCGGTCGTGCCCGTTGCGGCCCGCGCTTCCTCCGCCAGCGGCCCGAGGGCCGGATGGGGCAGGCCGAACGTCTCCTCGATCACCGAGGACGTCCCGATGAAGTTCTCGACGTCCTTGTGGAAGTACCCGATGGCGGCGTAGCTGTCCGGCCCGAAGTACCACTCGAGGGAGAGGTCCGTGTTGCGCGCCTCGAACGGCAGCAGGGCCGGGTTGCCGCGCTGTCCCGTGCCTTCCGTGACCCGCACGAGCGTGTCGATGGTCTGGCCGCCCTGGATGTCGCCGTAGTTGGGCCGCGTGATGGTCTCGCCGTAGGAGATGCGGCCCACCAGGGTGTCGGTGAGGTCCAGCTTCACGTCGAGGCTCGGCAGCACCACGTCGTAGTCGCCCGAGAGTTCCGTGAAGTCCGGATCCCCCTGCACGGCGGAGAGCTCGTTGCCCGCCACCCAGTCGATGCGGGAGTAGGACGGCGACAGCGCCTGCGAGTCCACGTCGGTCTGCTCGTAGCGTAGCCCGGCGCGCACCCGCACGGGCACCGCGCCGAGCTGGCGGAAGAAACGCACCTGCGCGTAGAGGGCCCGCGACTCCTCCGTCGTGCGGCGGTCGCTGGTGAAGCGGCCGGAAGTGCAGAAGCCGGTGCCGCAGTCGCCCATGTCGGGCAGCATGAAGACGGTCGCCTCGCCCGACGCCATGAGCGCCTCCGTACGGGCGATCACGCTTTCCATGTCGAACGTGTAGAAGTCCGCTTGCCGGCGGCGGTCGTTGCCCCCCGGAACCTCGTCGAAGGCGCCCGACGCCGACGCCGGCGTCAGGAGGTCCGCGATGGCCCCGCGCTGGGTCACGCCGCCCCACGCGTCGCGCTGCACCACCGAACCGGCCGAGCGGTTGTCGACCTCGGTGAACTGGACGCCGAAGTCGATGCCCTCGATGGCCTCCAGTTCGACGTCCCACCGCCCGCCGAGCCGGGTCTGCCGGATCCCCATGTCGGAGAGGTTGTTCGTGAACACGCTGCCCGTCACGATCATGTCGTCCGGGGAGAGCGGGTCGGCGAGCGCGAGCTCCAGGACCGGCAGCTCCTTGCCGAAGTGGCCGGTGGTCTTGCTGCGCGAGAAGGCGGCGGTGGACAGCAGCGCCGAATCCCCGAAACGGCTCGCGGGCTTGCGGTCCGCGTTCGAGTCGTGGTGGTCGAACTCGATCTCCAGGCGGTCGGAAACCAGCCACAGCAGGTTCAGGCCCACCGATTCGTTCTGCGTGCGCCAGGCGTCCTCGCCCGTGGCCATGGAGAAGTCGCCGTTGGTCGTGTTCTCGGCGTAGACGATGGGCGAGGCCTGCGGGCCGTCCGTCCAGACGGTTTCCTGGCCGCCGAAGTTGAACCACGCGGACAGGTTGTTGTAGCTCCGCTCGAGTTCCAGTTCGCTGTAGGTGTAGTCGAGGGTTGCGAGCACCGGCGCGTCCGGCTGCCACTGCAGCGTGAGTTGCCCGTTCGTGCGCACGCGGTCGTACTCCGCCAGCTCGTAGGCGATCGCCTGGGGCACCGAGTACAGATCCCCCGCGCCGGGACGATTCTGCTGATTGGGATCCCCCGCGGGAGGGATGCCACCCCATTCGGAGGGCCCGACCCCGCACCAGCAGTTGTCGACGTCGCCCTCGAAGGTGCGCCAGCCGTCCACCCTGCCGGTGTTCGCGCCGCTGTAGCGCTCCTGGCGCACGGCGGACAGCGCGATGCCGACCGTGTCGTCGGCGAAGGTGCGCGAGAACAGCGCCGATAGCTCCGGGGTGAAGTCGTCCCCGGCGTCCGTCGAGTCGTCGTGCAGCCCGCTCGCGGCGGCCGTGAAGGTCGTCCCCGGATTGTCGAGGGGCCGCGCGGTGCGGATGTTGATGGTCGAGCCGATGCCGCCGGTCGGGACGTCCGCCCGGCTCGTCTTGTAGACCTCCACCAGACTGATGCCCTCGGAGGCGAGGTCCCCGAAGTCGAACGAGCGTCCGAGGCCGCTCGTGGTCGGCATCTGGCGGCCGTTCAGCAGCACGAGGTTGAAGTCCGGGCCGAAACCCCGCACGGTGACGCGCGCGCCCTCCCCCCGCTCGCGGTCGATGGAGACGCCGGTGATGCGCTGCAGCGACTCCGCGAGGTTGCTGTCCGGGAAGTCGCCGATGTCCTCCGCCGTGATGGCGTCGACGACCCCGTCGGCGTTGCGTTTCAGGTCCGCGGACCGGCGCAGGCTCTCGCGGATGCCGACCACGACGATCTCGCCGATCAGGGTCGCCTCGTCTCCGACCGGGGCCCCGGCCGGCGCGGCGGCTTCCTCCCCGTGGGCGCCCCCCGCCAGCACGAGCGATATCGCCGCGGCCAGCGGCTTCTTCCTGCCGGGTCCACCGTGCCGTCCACTCTGCATCCTGCATCGCATCGTGTATGCGTCCTCCGAACGACGACCAAGACAACCAATACACGGGCGCGGCGGCGAAGCCGCCCCTCTCCACCGCATGTTCGGACTCCGTAACGGGGTTGTCAAACGCTACGCTCTTCGGCCGCTCTATCCGCCGCCAGCGCCGGGCGGCGCGGTTGCGGGGGCCTTGCCGGGTCGATGCGGGCCGCCGCGCCTCACGGGCTGGCCACGACGACCACCGACAGCCCGGCCGGGAGCGCCACCCTTCCGGCCAGGCGCGCCTCCGCGGCGAACAGGGCGTAGAGGCAGCGGTCCATCCAGGCCGGCAACGCGTCCGCGCCCCATTGCCCCCATTGCCCCGCGCCCTTGCGGAACCGGTCGAGGCACCGTACCGCGGTCGCCGGCGGCAGCAGGAGCAGGCCGAAGTACGAAGCGAAGCGGATGGTGAAGCCGGCGTCCCGCATCTTGCCCACCAGCGCGCGCCTGCTGTAGCGCCGCTCGTGGTGCAGCGCCACGTCGTGCGACGACCAGAGGAACTCGAACGCGGGCACGGTCACGACGAGGGTGCCGGAGGGCCGCAGGCGCCCGCGCAGGAAACGCAGCGCGCCGGCGTCGTCCCGAATGTGCTCCAGGACATCGAGCGCGACGATGGTGTCGAAGCGGCCGAGGCGCTCCGGCGCCGGGGTGGGAACGGCTTCCCGCACCACTTCGACGTCGAGCCCCCCGGCGAGCCGTTCGAGATGGTCGGCGGCCAGCGGACTCGGCTCGAGGGCGGTCACGCGGCCCCACTCCCGGAGCATGGCGACGTTCCCGCCGGCGCCGGCGCCGACCTCGAGCACGCGGCCTCCCGGCGGCGCGTGGCGCCGCAGCACCGCGCGGATGGCGCGGCGGCGCGCGCGGAACCACCAGTGCCGGCACTGGAGATCGATCAGCCGCTCGTACGCCCGGGGCTCCACGACGGCCACCTACCCCGCATGCCGCGCGCTCACTCGACCTCCGGGTCGTCGTCGCGCAGCAGATACAGCGGCCGGTCCTTGACCTCGTTGTAGATGCGCCCCAGATACCCGCCCAGGACGCCGAGCATGACGAAGTGCAGGGAGGAGAAGCCGAGCACGACCAGCAGCGTGACGTAGAACCCGGCCGGCGCGGCGCGGTCCGGGGCGAGCAGGTACTCCAGCAGCACCCAGAGGCCGAGCAGCACCGCTCCCGCGACGCAGCCGATCCCCAGCCATGTCCACGCCCGCAGCGGCACCGTCGAGTGGGCGGCGATGCCGTCGAACGCGAGCGCCACGAGCCGCAGCGGGCCGAACTTGGTGCGTCCGGCGACGCGTTCGGGCCGGACGTAGGGGACGGCGACGCTCGGATAGCCCGCCCAGGCGAACAGGCCCTTCATCATGCGCTGGCGGTCCCGGCACGCCCGCACCGCCCGCACGACGTCCTCGCCGATCAGGCGGAAGTCCCCCGCGTGGGCCGGCAGCCGCACGTCGGCAAGCAGGTTGAACAACCGGTAGAACAGGCCGGCCGTGACGCGCTTGGCGGCCGCGTCGGTCCCCCGGCGCACGCGCAACCCGTAGACGTTCTGATAGCCGCCGCGCCACAGGGCGACGAACTCGGCGATGAGCTCCGGAGGGTCCTGCAGGTCCGCGTCGATGAACACCACGGCGGCGCCCCGGGCCGCGTCCAGCCCCGCGGTCATGGCGATCTCCTTGCCGAAGTTGCGCGACAGCCGCAAGCCCCGGAAACGCGGGTCGGCGCGGCGGCAGGCGGCGACGGCCGCCCACGTCCGATCCGTACTGCCGTCGTCCACGAACAGGACCTCCGACCCGAGGGAGAGTGCATCGAGTACCGGGCGCAGCCGTTCGACGAACGCGGGAATCGCGTCCTCCTCGTTGTACGCCGGCACGATCACCGTCAGCACGACGTCCCCGGCCGCGCCGCGGGCGGCGGCGGCCACGGGCGGCGTGGGTTTCGACTCCGTCATGTTCCAGCCCCGTCCGTCGCGATGCGGGCGCCGGGCGCGGGCCCCGCGCGTCGGCGCCCGAACGACCCGATACCCCGAAACGGCGGGAATCTATCACGGCCGGGCCAGGGCCTTGACGACGGTACGGACAAAAGGTCAAGGTAGGGGCATCATGCTCGCCGAACCGCGCATGTTGCCTGCGCCGCTCCGCATGTCACGCATGTCCGTCCGCGGCCGTTCGCGGGGCAGCGTGTCGCGCCCGTCGGCCGTGCTCGGGGTCCTGGCGGTCGCCGCGGTCGCCGTGCTGGGTCTGCTGCGGTTCGGCTTGGCGCCCGAAGCCGCGCGCGGCGGCGGATACGACGAGCATCTCTGCCCCGCGGACCCCGACGGGGCGCGCGGTCTGACCGTGTTGCTGCTCGACCTGACGAAACCTCTGGACGGGCTTCCGCGCGGGTTGCCCGGGCAACTGTTCCGCGACCTGACCGACGGGTTGGAACGCGACGCCGAAGTGCGGACGTTCCTGCTGGGCGGCTTGCCGAGCGCGCCGCGCACTTTCGTGCACCGCCTGTGCAAACCCTTCGACGACGACGATCTCGCGGTGGCCACGGCGAAGGACGCCGGCGGCGCCGCCGGGGACTGCGACAATCTGCCCGCGCAACTGCCGCCGGCCCTGCGGGGCTCGGCAACGGCGTTCTGCAACCGGCGCGATGCCGCCGCCGCGCGGCTGGGCGTCCTCATGGAGAGAGCCGCCGGGGACCGGAGCGTCCACGGGGCCTACCTCATGGAGGCCCTGGACGAAACGCGGAGGGAGTTCGCGGCGCGCCCCGGACCGCATCGGCTGCACATGGTCTCCGACATGCTGCAGCACGCCGACTGGTACTCGCACCTCGAGCTGCCGGTGCGGGCCTGGACGTACGCGACCTTCAAGCGCCGGCGCGACGCCGGCCAACGGTTGTTGAGCCGGTGGGAGGGTGACGGGAACGTCTCGGTGGACATTCACTACGTGCCGCGCATCGGCCTGACGACGGATTTCGAGGCCGCGAGCGCCCACCGTCGATTCTGGCGCGAGTTCTTCAACGACGGCGACGTGACCTTCCACGGCCTGCCCCCGCTGCCGCCGTACGAGGCCGCGTCCTGGGGACGCCCGATCGATGACCCTCGAGACCCGGCGGCAACCGGACGCAAGGCCAACTGAGCCATGCAAAGCCATGCAAATGGAGCGTGAGGTTGGCGGGGACTCGCGGTACAATCCGGAACTTTCGACCGATAAGCAACGAGATCCCCGGGCGGGTGCCGTTTGCCGTGCGGGGAGGGGGGCGGTCAATGCATCTTTCCTCAGGCGCGTCCCTGGCGCGCGCGCTCCGCGCGATGCCTGTCGCGCTGCTGTTCCCATTCGCCGTCCTCGTCCCCTCTCCGGCGCATGCCGGCGAGGCCGGAATCGACGTGCCGATGCGCCGCGACGCCGGCGGGGCCCGCCCCGCGCCCGCCGCCGCCGATCCCGCGGGCTTGCCGGCGGCCGCCGCGCTGGTGCGGCGCGAGATCGAGATACTGCGGCGCGAGCTGGGCGTCGGCGACTTCCCCGCCAGGGTGGAGCCCCACCAGGATCGCCGGCTGGTCCATGTCTACATGAAGGCGCTCGAGGCGATGTCCAAGGTGCGCGCGCTGCAGCGCCGTCTCGGCGCCCCCGAGAGCTATCTGGCGGAGCTGCCGGTCGCGGAGGTGTCGTCCGACGAGACGCTGGGGGCAGTACAGGAGATCCTGAGCGGCATCCAGGCCATCAAGACGCAGATGGTGATCGCCACCGAGGCCGACGCGGCGCCGCCCGCGTCCCGCCTGCGGGGCCTGTCCGCGGCATACCACCATCTCGCGGAGGCTTCCGTCCTGCTCGACGGGTTGGTGGGCGGCGAACTCACGCCGCGGGACGTCTTCCACAACGTCATGGCGGTCGTGGACGACCTCAACCTGATCGCCACGAACCTCCGGGTGTCGCTGGACCCGCAGATACCCGAAGTGGCCGATACGAGGGGCATGGTCGACGTGTCCCAGCAGGCCATGCGCGCCGCGTACAAGGTGATCGCCCTGCAGGCGCGGCTGGGCATGGAGGCGTCCGCGGTGCCGACCCTGACGATGGTGCGGGTGTCGCCGACGGAGGCCCACGACCTGATCCGCATCCTGCGGGCCGAGCTGACGCGGATCAAGTGGCACCTCGGCATCAACGTGCCCCCCGCCGAGTTCCGGGACCCGGGCATGACCGCCGACAGCACGGACGTGTTCGCCCACATGCTCCTGGTCGTTCGCGGTCTCGACCAGCTGACCAGCGCGCAGACCGCGGGATGAGGGCCGCCGACGCAGGGCCGGGCGCAAGGCTCGGCTCCCCGACTTCCGAGGCCGGGGCCAGCGCAAAAGTCGGCACCGGTCTGCCGGCCGTCGCGGCCGTCCTCGCCTGCGCCGCCGCCGCGAGCGCCGGCGGTCAGACGCTGGACAGCGGAGACACGGCCTGGGTGACCATGGCCAGCGTCCTCGTGCTGTTCATGACCATACCCGGCCTCGCCCTCTTCTACGCCGGTCTGGTGCGCGCGACCAGCGTGCTTTCCGTGTTGCTCCAGTGTTTCGCCATCGCCTGCATCGTGAGCGTCCTGTGGCTCGTCGCGGGCTACAGCCTCGCGTTCGGCGAGACCGTCTCGCTGGTGGTGGGGGACCTGGGCAAGGCGTTTTACGCCGGCATCGGCGAGCGGTCGCTGATCGGCACCATCCCGGAGTCGATCTTCGCGACCTTCCAGATGACCTTCGCCGTCATCGCGCCCGCCCTCGTCGTGGGCGCCTTCGTCGAGCGGATGCGCCTGTCCGCGGTGTTGCTCTTCGCGGGGGCGTGGTCGCTGCTGGTCTATGCGCCGGTCGCCCACTGGGTATGGGGCGGTGGCTGGCTCGGCCAGCTCGGCATGCTCGACTACGCCGGCGGCTCCGTCGTCCACGTGACCGCCGGTACCGCCGCGCTGGTCGGCGCGGTCGTGCTCGGTCCGCGGGCCGGGTTTCCGCAGCGGGTCCAGCCGCCGCACAGCATGGTCCTGGCGCTGGTCGGGGCGGCGATGCTGTGGGTCGGATGGTTCGGCTTCAACGGCGGCAGCGCGTTGGCGGCGAACGGCGACGCCACGATGTCCATCGTCGTCACCCACGTCTCCGCGGCGGTCGGCGCCCTGGTCTGGATGGCGTTGGAGTGGATGCGCCGCGGCAAGCCGACGGTGTTCGGCGCAGCGGTCGGCATGGTCGCCGGACTCGCCAGCATCACCCCCGCGTCCGGATTCGTCGGTCCCGGCGGTGCCTTGGTGATGGGCATCGGCGGGAGTCTGATGTGCTTTCTGGTGACCGGTTTCCTCAAGAACACGCTGCGGATCGACGACAGCCTGGACGTGTTTCCGGTCCATGCCGTCGGCGGCGGTCTCGGCACGATCTTCGCCGCGGTGTTCGCCAGCAACGCGCTGGGCGTCTTCGCCGGCCAGCACGACGTCAACGTCGTCGACCAGTTGGGAGTGCAGGCGATCGGCGTCCTGTCGGTCGCGAGCTACACCGCGGCCGTGACGCTGGTGATACTGAAGGTGGTCGGCGCGATGGTGTCGAACCGCGTCACGGCGGCGGAGGAAGCCGCGGGCCTCGACCTCGTGTCCCTCGGCGAGCGCGGCTACGTGCTGTCCGAGGAGACCGGGACCGGTGCGGGGGGCTCGGACGAGTCGGAGCCTCCGGCGCGGGAGGCGCTGGACCCGGGTCCTGGAGGCGCGTCGTCTTGACGGGCGTCCCGAGAGACGTCTTCCCGAGCGCCCGCGTCCCGCCTTCTCGCGTGGCCGTTCGCATGGTCGTTCGCGCGGCGATGCTGTCCCTCGGCCTGTGGGCGACCGCTGCCGCGGCGGACTACCTGGTCCACGCGGTGGGCGAGCAGGCCCGGCTGCCGCTACCCGAGTCGCTGGACGGAGTTGCCCCCCAGTACCTCCTGGAACTGGACTGGAGCTACCGGGGCGGACGATCGACCATCGAGGTGCGACCGGTCGAGGACGCGACCGGCTCCGCCGGCGGGGCGCCCGTGGCGGCGATCCGCACCGTCGTCGCCGAGGCGCTGCGCCGTACCGGAAGGTTCGACGTGAGCGACGGCGAGTCCGCCGGGGAGGGCTCGACGGTGGACGGCCATGTCCTGCAGGTGACGGTGGCGACGTACCGGGCGGAGGCGCCGGCCCGCGTCGTCAACCCCCGTTCGGGCGCCGCCCGGCGGCCCCAGGCGGCCACGGGGAACGTCGCGCTGCGCATGCGCCTCGCGGACGCGGCGGGGACGGTGCTGGTCGCGGACCGGTTCGATGCCGTCGTCGAACGGCCGCGGTCCGGGTTCGCCGGTCACTCCGCCCTGCAGGGGCTGCCCCCGGACGTCTGGCGGACCCCCGTCGGACAGGCGCTGCTCGCGGCCGTCAATCGGGGGACGTTCCGGATCGTGAACGCGGTCGGCCCGTTGTCGCCGTCCGGGCGGGTCGTGAAGGCGGAGGAGGGCCGGGTGTGGGTGAATCTGGGCTCGGCGAGCGTGGCGGTGGGCGACGCACTGGTGGTCGCCGCCGAGGGCGACGTGCTGGTGGATCCCGAGACGGGCCTGAGCCTCGGCGGTTCGACCGTCGAACTGGCGAGACTCAACGTCGTGGAGGTACAGGCGCGCTTCAGCGTCGCGGAGACGGTCTCGGCCACCGGCACGCCCAGCCGCGGCGACAGCGTCACGCTGGCGGAGCCGCCCGCGCGATTCGAGTTCGCACCGCTTTGGGACGCCCCTGGCGAAGGGGAATTCTAGCGAGGCTTCGCGACCGCCAGGTCGCGCTAGCGCGCCCGGCGCACCCAGCGCCGCCCGGCATCGACGGCGGCGGCCGCGAGAACGAGCCCGAACTCCAGCGGACGCACCCATGCCGGGTGCGCGAACGGATCCACCCCGAAGACATCCAGGTTCAGCGCGGTCGCGTAGGACAGCAGCAACGCCAGCGAGGCGGTCCAGGCCCAGCAACTCGGATGGACGACGGCGAACGGCAACAGCCAGAGCGCGTACCATGGATTGACGACGGGCGCGGCGAACAGGAACGCCCCGTAGATCCAGTCGCCGCGCGGTATGGCGCCGGCCCGGCCACGTCGGTAACGGACCCAGAGGACGGCCCCGAGCACCGCCAGCGCGACGCCGAGCAGCGCCTTCGCGGTCGTCGGCGTCGACCACGCCGCGAGCAGGCCGAACAGCGCCGAGTTGAACTCCCAGCTGGCCGCGAACACCGCCAGGGCCGTCAGGTCCGTGCCCCCCTGCAGCGCGAACGGAAGATAGATCCCGCCGAGCAGGACGGCGAACACGCACGCCGGCCGGTAGCCGGCGCGCGCCAGCACGAACGGCGCCAGGAGCAGCGCGAACACCTTCGCGCCGACGGCGCAGGCGAGGCACGCGGCGGCGGCGGTGGCATGCCCCCGGTGGCGCAGCAGGATCGCGCCGATCAGCAAGCAGGCGCCGAGGCCGTCCGGATGGGCGGTGAACGCGATCTCCTTGACGACCAGCGGGCACCAGGCGTACAGCAGCACGAAGCGCGCCGGCGCGACCGACAGGAGCAGCCGGATGAGCAGCATGTCCACCCCGATCAGGATCGCCTGCAGCGGGACGAGGCTGCCGGGCGCCATCAGGTAGGCGAACAGGAACGCGACCTCGGTGACGGGACCGTAGATCGTCGGTATGTCCGGATAGTTCACCTGGTCCAGAATCCGCTGGAACGCGAGCGGCACCAGCGGGTCCGCGAAGAACTCCGCCGGTGCGTGGACATAGGGGGTGCCGGCCGCGGCGAAACGGTAACCGTCCCACAGGTAGCGGAACCAGTCGTCCTCGAAGAGCGGCACACCCAGGAGTCCGCACAGCCGGAACGCCAGCGCCCAGAGCACCATCCGCGCCGCCGGAACCCCGTCCGCGAAGCGCCCGAGCAACCCGAAGGCGAGCAGCCACGGCAACGCGACCCACGCCAGGAACGCGAGACCGGGCGCCAGCGGCGGCTGGCCCAGGGTCTGGCGGGAGTACCACGCGAGCGCGACGTAGCCGGCGAGGATCGCGATCCCCGCAAGGTCCACCACCCGGACCGCCGGCCGCGACGCCCCGGGCGCATCGCGCGCCCATCGCCCCCATCGCGCTCCCACCATCGTGCCATCATATTCCAGCGGGAGGACGAAGCCCCGCGGGGCCGGCGTTCTCCTCGCATCTTCCTCGTCTTCTCCTCGTCTTCTCCTCTTCCACTGCGGGACCCCGTACCGTTACAATCCGGACTGTCCGCGAAATCTTGGAGATTCCGGTCGTCGGACCGGAAGGAGCGAGCGATGCCGCGGTTGATCCGCATCGGGATTCTGGGATGCATGCTCATCGGCCTGCACGCCACGGTCCACGCGTCCGGCTCGGCGAGTCCGGGCCACACCACCATGAGCGTTCGGGGCGCCTACTCCGCCGGCAAGGCCCTGCTGTTCCGTACCTTGGTCTGCCCGGACTGCGCGATCGAGCGGCGCGCGCTCGACCGCGAACGCGCCGAGGCCCTCAAGGGGCGTCTGGAGGCGGCGCTCGACGAGTCGCCGAACGCTTCGGAAGTCGATCCCGTCACGGCGATCTGCGACGCCGGGACACGGGGTCCCGAGGATTGCGCCGACCGGTTGCGCGCCGTGGTGAGTTATCTCGACCGGCGCTTCAGGTTGTGACGCCGGCCGCCATGTGGTCGGGCGCCGCCGGGGGCGCGCGTTCGCCGGCACGGTGCCGCCTGGGCCCCCTTGCCCGCCAGACGCTCGCCACGGCCTGTCTCGCCGCCTCGGCGTGCGGGTGGGCGGACGGCTCCGCGTGGCTCCCGGAGCCGCGTACCGGGTTCGTCAGCGTCTCCTGGGTGCATCAGACGGCGGACGAGTTCTACCGCGCCGAGCGACGGGTGCCGACGCCCGCCGGTGGCGAGGATCTGTCCCAGTCCACCCTCTGGGTCAACCTCGACTACGGCCTCACGGACAGCATCGCCCTCGACCTCCAGGCGGGCTGGGCGGAGAGCGACTTCGTCGTGGTCTCCCCCGGGCCCGCGCCACGGGACGGGTACAGCGGCATGGTCGACACCCATCTGGGCCTGACGTGGCGGGCCATCGACGAAGCCGTGTCCGACGCTCCGAGCGTCGCCCTGCGGGTGGGGGCCATCGTCGCCGGCAACTACGACACGGGGTACATCAACTCCCTGGGCGACGGCGGCAACGGCTTCGAGGCGTCGATGATCGTCGGGAAGTTCCTCGGCAACCGCGTCGCGCTGAGCGGTGAGTTCGGCTACCGCGTCCGCGACAACGACATCCCGCAGGCCGCGTTCGCGAACGCGTCCGCGCTGTGGCTGCTGAACGACCGCTTCACCCTGGGCGTGGACTACCGGCTGGAGAATTCGGAGTCCGGCCTGG
Source organism: Pseudomonadales bacterium (assembly GCA_022825925.1). GTDB lineage: Bacteria > Pseudomonadota > Gammaproteobacteria > Pseudomonadales > Azotimanducaceae > VXNE01. The sequence continues at coordinate 13,653 of JAJDVW010000066.1, forward strand.
ACATCGGCGACCCGGACTTTTCCCCACAGCGCTTTCCCGAACTCGACGAAGACCACCACAGCCTCGGCGTGCGGCTTTACTGGAACCTGGGCAGCCTCGGGCTGAACCTGTTTCACAATCAGGTTTTCGACGGCCGCAACGCCGCCCGGAACGGCGTGACCGGGGCATCCGCGAGTTACTTCTTCGACACCTTCTGAGGGCGAGCCGAGGGCCGGGACCCCCGGAGGGCGCGGGGACCTCGGCATCCCTCGCCGTCACCTCCCCGGCCTGTCGTCCGCGCCTCCGAACGGCAGGCCGGATCCTTCCAGCCCCGGACCGTGCAGGCGCACGCCCGCCTGCACGGTCCGGCAGGACGGCACGGGGCGCCCCACGCAACGCTCGCGATAGACGAACGTCGCCAGGCCCTCCTGCCGGCCGCTGCCGCAGGCCCCGGGCCCCGCGGGCTCGTCGGTGACGAAGCTCCAGCCCCGCACCACGCCGACGGCATCCTCCGCCAGCACGTCGAGGTGTTCCGGCCGTTCCGCCGTCGAGCGATCCGCCACGATCTCCCCTTCGACGACCGCGCCGCGCGCGCCGACCACGTAACGGACCACGACGGTGGCCGCACCGTAGTTCGCCCTTCGGTCTCCGGCATAGCGCTCGGTCCGGAGCGCGTCCAGAAAGCGCGGCTCCAGCCGCACGGTGCAGGTGACGGAGGGCGCGCTGGCGGTTTCAGCGACCGCGACGGGCTCGGCGGGGGCCGCGTCGGGCAGGGCCGCGTCGGGCCGGGGTACGTCGGCGGGGGCGGCGTCGGACTCCGTCGTTTCGGGCTCGATGGTTCTGCGCGCGACCTCTTCCCGCAATCGCGCGACTTCCCGCCGCAACGCTTCCTCCTGCGACCGCAGTTCCTCCTGCAACGCATCGTGCTCCGCCAGGCGTCGGGCGCGGGACCGCCGCTCCTCCTCGAGCCGGGTCGCCTCCTCGGCGATCCGCTCGAGTTCCCGCTCGACCGCGTCCCGCCGCTCTTCGAGCGCCCGCCGTTCGCGCTCCGCCGCGGCCGGGTCGCCGAGCGGCGGCGTCAGGGGCAGCGCCGTGTACGCCGGCAACGCCGGCAGCTCCCGGAACTCCGTTTCCGCCGGCCCGAAGTACGCGCGCCAGAACGTCTGATGGGCGCCGCGCGGACGCCGTCCGTCCGTCAGTCCGACGCGCGGGATGTACAGGATGCGGACCCGCAGACCCGACAGGTGCGCCGCTCCCGGTTGCGCGCCCGGGACGCGACGCAACCCGGCGAAACGCTCGAAGCCCCATGCGTCCCATTCGAGGTCGAGGTGCGAGTACCAGTCCGCATGCTGCAGCATGTCCGAAAACACGTACAGCCCGCGGTCGCCGGCGGCCCGTTCGGCGAGTTCGTACACGGAGGCGTCGATGGCCTCCAGCACCAGGGCATTCGCCACCTGCCCTCCGTCCCGGAAACGGCCGAGGCGCTCGAGCCGACGCTGCAGCCCCTGCCGCAGGCCGCAGAACCGGTTCGCAAGCTCGCGGGTGTCCGGCGGTAGCTGCGCGGGAAGATCGTCGCAGTCGCGCCGCCCTCCCCGCGCGTCCTTGGCGGCGCCGACCGCCAGGTCGGCATTGTCGTACGGCTTGCACAGTCTCCCGACGAGAAGCCGCGGCCTGTCGGCGTCGGACGCCAGGGCGAACACCACGGTTTCGGCCTCCGCCGGAAGGTCGAGGCTCACGTCCCGCACCAGGGTCGCGTAGTGGGCGGCCGGCACCGGCTTCTGGAAGTCCACCAGCAGGGTGACGGCCATCGGGGGCGTTCCGGGGAGACACATGTCCGCGTCGCGTTGCGCCGGGGCTCCGCCTCGCTCCACGAAGAAGAAGAGCATGACGATGGCGGCCACGCCCAGCAGGAGCGCGGCCCCGGCCCATCGGCGACCGCGGCCACCGCCGCGGTGTTCACGGGCAGCATCCATCGCGTCTCGCTACCGAAGGCCTCCCGGCCCCGGTCCTTCGCTCCGTCGACCCTGGGGAGTGTAGCGCCGGCGGGACCCTCGACGCGACCTCCTCCGCCGGACCCCCGCCGGAGCGTCCACCGGAGCGCCGGGAGCGGCCGCTCCCGGTGGACGGAAGGCCCGCAGTGATGCGGCCGACCGCGGCATGGCGTTTGCGTCCCCCGCCACTGGGCGTAATATGGAAGGCGAAGAGGCTTGGCGGGCGCCCAGGGGGAAGGCGCGCCGCCGGAGAGTTGCGCATGCAGGGTCCGCGACGTCTCGTTGACTCCCCAAGCGGCAGGCGGCTGGGCCGCTGGATACTCCTGCCGGGACTGCTTGCCCTGGGCGCCGCCGTGGCCTGGGTCGGTCGATCGCCCAAGGGACCCGGGCTCGATGCGGACCTGTGCCCGGAGCCCCCCGCCAGGCTGGCCGGGCGGACGGTGGCGCTGTTCGACCTGCGCAAGCCTCTCGACGAAGACCGCCGGGGCCTGCCGGCCGCGGTCCTGCGCCGCATCGCGGCGGCCATGCCGCCGGCCGTCGAGCTGCGCGTCTTCGCGCTGGCCGGGCGGCTGGAGGAACCGCGGCTGCCCCTCGGCCGCCTGTGCAAGCCGGCCGCGGCCGGCGCCGGCGACGCATGCGCGGCGCCGTCCGCCGAAGACGCGCCACGCCCGTCCGCAACGGCTGGCTACTGCGCGCGCCGGGAGGCGCTCGCCGCGCGGCTGGACCGGTTGCCAGCAGCGTCGGCGAACGCGCCCGTCGCGGATGCCTACCTGGTCGAGGCGCTCGAGGATACCCGCGCCGAACTCGCCGTCGCCTCGGGCACGCTGCGGCTGTACGTGCTGTCGGACATGCTCCAGCACGCCTCCTGGTACTCGCAGCTCGAGTTGCCCGCCGCGGAGTGGACCATCGAACGCTACGATCCGCTGCGCGAAGCCCGGGCCGCGCTCATCGGCGCCTCGCCCGCGCCGGATCCGGCGAACCTGGAGACCGTTCTGGTCTATATCCCCAGGCGCGGCCTGACGACCGATGCCGGCCCCGCCCGCGCGCACCGCGCGTTCTGGACGAGCTGGTTCGCGGGGGCGGCGAGGTTCGACCTCCAGGCGGCCATGGACGGATACGCCTTCGAGCCGCGGATGCAGCCCGCGGCCGATGCGAGCGCCGCCGCCGGCGAGAGCGCCCGTCTGCAAGCCCGGCGCGAACGTCTCCGGGAGCTGGGCGAGCGCCTCGACCAACGCACCGCCGCGCTCTCGGAAACCCGGGAGCGCGCGACCGCCGCGGGTCGCGAGATCGAGGCGCGGGCCGAGGAACAGCGCCGGACACGCCGGCGCATCGCCGAGCTGAGGGCCGAGAGCGACCGTCTCAGGACCGAACTCGGGCGTCCCGCGAACGGGCCGGGACCGAGGTCGCGCCAGGGGCTTGCGCCGTAGGAGCCTTCAGCCGGGGAAGCTCCCTCGGCCGCTGACGCGTAAGGAAGTGTCGGCGTTCCTCCCTTCGGCGGATACGTACTTCCATGCAAGTTTCGCGGTTAGCGAAACTCCCACCCGTCCCGCGGACGGGCCGCGACCGTCGGGTCGCGCTAGCTCCCTCCGGCATCCCCCACGACGATGGCCCCGTCCCCGAGGACCGGCCGGCCCACGTTCCGGGCGGCCAGGCGTTCGCGCTCCTGGGCCAGTTCCGCCTCCCGCTCGCGGACGCGCTCCTGTTCCCGGCGCAGTTCCGACTCGCGGCGCCGCCACCGCTCGCGATCCTCGGCGACACCCTCCCGCTCCTCGGCGAGCGCCCGCTCGCTGCGTTCGAGCTCGGCGCGCATGCGTTCGAGTTCGGTTCGCTCGTACCGCATGCGCTCGCGCTCGCGCGCCACGAGTTCGGCTTCCGTGGGCACGTCCATCAACCGCTCGCCGGCATAGTCCAGTACGGCCGCCTGCGGCAGGAAGGCCAGTTGCGCGTCCGCGAAGTACGCCTCCCAGAAGCGCCGGTGGGCTTCCCGCTGCCGCGGCAGCTCGGTCACGTCCTTGCGGGCGAGGTAGAAGACGACGGCCTTGACGCCGGCCCCCATGCCGACCGCTTCCCCGGCCAGGGCGCGGCCCGCGCGCAACGCGTCGAAACGGTCGAAGTCCCAGGCGCTCCAGGCCACGTCCAGGTGCGAGAACCACTCGGCATGCTGCATCATGTCCGAGAACACGTAGAGCGTCCTGGGCCCGGCGTGCCGCTCGAAGTCGCGCGCGGTGTCCTCGAACGCTTCGACCAGATAGCTGTTCGCGACCGGCCCGCCCGGCCGCGTCCCGGCGAGCGTCCGCAGGCGTCCGGCCAGCGCCTCCCGCTCCGCGCAGAAGCGCATCGCGCCGTCCCGCATGGCGGGGGGAATCTGCGCCGGAAGGTCGTCGCAGCCGCGCAGGTGGGCGGGCTGATCCTTGGCGGTGTCCAGGGCGAGGTCCGCCGAGTCGTAGCTCTTGCAGAGCCGGCCAAGCAACATGCGCGGAGCTTCGGCATAGTCGGCCAGTGCGTACACGCTGAGTTCCGTGTTGGCCGCGAGCTCCCGCGTCACGTCCCGCAACAGCCGGACCGGGAGTTCGGCGTGCCGGTCGGCGAGGGGCTTGCGCAGGTCCAGCAGAAACACCGCCCGGCCGCTGTCCTCGAGCCCACAGGAACCATCGCCCACCGCCGGCGCCTGGACCGTCTCGCGCACCTGCAGGGCAAGGACGGCGACCACGGCAAGCACGGGGACGAGCCCGAGCGCGGTGAGCAAGCCGCCCCTGCCGAGGAGCCCGCCTCTCTTGGGTCGCCGGGACGGTTGCGGAGCGCCCGGCGTGCCGCGGCGCCGAGGGGCTACGAACTGCGTCATCCGTCAGGCCTCCGTCATGCCGGGCAAGCTGATGCGCGTCACCGTGCCGCCGCCCGGCATGGAACTCACGGACACGGCGCCGCCGTACTTCTCGGCCAGATGGCTCGTGCACACCAGCCCGATGCCGTCGCGGCCCTCGCACTCGCTGAAGAACGGCTCGAAGATGCGTTCCCGAGTCTCCGGGGACATGCCGATGCCGTTGTCGATCACGGTCACGCGCGCCTTGGCCCCGTCCGCGTCCGCCGCCGTCGAGATCTTGAGCTCGCCGTCTTCCCGGCCGCCCGCCGCGATCGCCTGCAGGGAGTTCTGCACGACGCTGTCCAACATCAACCGGACCTCGTCCGCATCGGCGAAGACCTCGGGGACCTCGCCGGTCTCGACGCTCACCGCGACGCCCTCGGCGCCCTCCGCGCCGGAGTCCCGCACCACCCGGTCGACACAGTCGTTGAGGTCGATCAGCGCGTAGCTGCCGCCGCGCTGCCGCCCCGCGAACTCCGCCAGGCGACCCGCCTCGGACTCCATGGAGGCGATCAACTCGAGGAGCCGCTCGTGGGGCAGATCGCCTTCCACCGCAAGACGGTAGTCAGGACCCGAGATGGACCGCACGACCCCCTGCTCGTCCGTGCGCACGTCGAGCGCCTCGAGTTCGCCGCGCAGTTCGCCGGCGACCTCGCAGACATAGCGGGCGACGCTGTTGGCGACGATCCTCTGCGCCAGCAGATCCCGGACGGTCGTCCAATCGGCGGTGGCCGCGGCAACCTGCGCGACGGCCGCCGGCGCGCTTGCCGCAGCCGGCTCGGCCGCGTCCGCCACCTCCGCCACCTCGCTCTCCGGCGCGTCGCGGGACGGCAGACTCGCCACCGCGACCGCCAGCCACGCCAACGCCAGGATGCCGACGGCGATCAGGATGCCGTTGAAGTAGCGGTCGTTCTGCGCGCTGCGCCGCGCGACTTCGGCGCCCAGGGCGCCCACCAGTTGCGCGGACAGATCCGAGACGGCGCTCGAGGTCGCCTGCGCGAACAACTCCCCGGTGGGCGCCTGCTGCGCAAGCAGCACCTCCGCGTGCGCAATGAAGTTCACGACGTTCTTCGCAAGCGCCTCCGGCAGGCCGTCGGCGCGGTTCCCGAGCCGCTCCAGCGCCACGGTCAGCCGGCCCTTGTCCGCGTCGCTCGGCGCGTTCAGGTAGCCCGCGACATCGCTGGCGAGGGACGATACCTCCCGCGTCAGTTCCGCATCCGCGTCCGGCGCCTGCACGATGGTCGAAGCGGCGAGGGGCAGGTAGCGCGCGGAGTTCCTGATGATGGCATAGCCGGTCTTGAACCGTTCGATGCGTTCTTCGCGCGCCTCGACGGCGTTCACGTAGCTGCTGACGTCGTTGGCCAGACGGTCGGGGACGTCCGGGATGGACCGCATCGAAGTCAGCAGGCGCTGCTTGAGCGCGTCCATGCGGGGAATGAAGGCCGCGAGCGAATCGAAGTCCGCCAGCGGGTCCGAGCGCACCCGCGCCGTCTCGATGCTCCAGTCCGCGGCGAGTTGCTGGATCTCGCGGACGGTATCCACGGACGCGCGGTAATCCACGGGGTCGTTCTGCCGCGCGAGCATGAAGAGGAACACCGTGGCGCCCACCGCCAGGACGGTGACCGCCCAGCCCATCTTGCCGGCTCTGGATACGTTCATCTATCAAGCTCCTTGGATTCTCCGGCCAAGGTCCGGATGAAGGCGACGATCGCCTCCTTGTCCTCGGCCGGGGCCTCGCGGCCCAGTTGAAACTCGAACATGGCATCGACCGCATCGCGCAGGGTCGCCGCGCTGCCGTCGTGCAGGTAGGGCGCCGTGTACGCGGCCATCCTGAGGCTCGGCACCTTGAAGGCGTGTCGGTCCGCCTCGTTGCCCGTGATGTTGTAGCGGCCCATGTCGGCCTCGGTGATGTTGCCGCGCCGCCGGAAATAGTCGTTGATGACGCCGAACACCTGGAACATGTTGCCGCCCACCGCCACGCCCTGATGGCAGGACACGCAGCCGTAGAACTTGAACAGTTCGTAGCCGCTCCGTTCGTGATCGGTGATGGCGGTCTCGTCGCCCAGGAGCCAGCGGTCGAACCGGCCGTTCGGGGTGACGAGGGAGCGCATGAACTCGGCGATGGCGTCCTTGACGTTCTCCCGGGTGATCCCGTCGGGATAGAGGCCGTCGAACAGGGTCGGATACGCGTCGTCCTGGAAGAGCTTGGCGAGCGCGTCGGGCCAGAGGCTCGCCATCTCCACCGCCGACTGCACGGGTGCGTCGACCTGCTGATGCAGCGTGTCCGCCCGTCCGTCCCAGAACTGCTTGAAGTTGAAGCCGGCGTTGTAGACGGTGGGCGCGTTGATCGCGCCGGCGGCGTCGTCCACGCCCACCGAGACGATGCGGTCGTCGGCGCCGCCGGCGGCCAGATCGTGGCAACTCGCGCAGGAAATCGTGTTGTCGCTGGAGAGCCGTTGCTCGTGGAACAGCATCCGGCCGAGGCTCACCTTGGCCGGGTCCACGTCGACGGCCGCCGGGATCGGCTTGATCGGCTCGTTGCCTTCGGCGCGAACGGACGCGGCCAGGGCGACGCAGAGGAGGCCGAGCACGCCAGCGGCGGCCCACGCCCTTCTCCATTCGAGCCAACGTCCGTCCATCCCCTCTTGCTCCGGCTCTCGCTCCGGCACTCCCGGTCGCCTCCCTCTCCGCTCGGGTCGGGAGTCCCTGCCGCAAGCCCCCGACCGTGCACATCCCGACCCGGCTTCGCCGCCGACACGAGACGGGCGGCACCGTACCCCGGCGCCGACGACCGTCACAAGGACAGTAGCAAACTCTATCGGGTAGCTTGGCGGGCCGCCGTCCGACTACCCGCCGGGCTACCCGTCAGCGCGTCCGGGCTACCGGCGACTACTCGTTTCGCCGGCGTTGACTACGCTGTCAGGGCCGACTGCCGGGTGGGGGGGAACCACCGGGCGGTACCCGGGGGCTACCTCCGGGGGGGGGGGGGGGGGCCCATGAGGGGGAAACCTCGAGCATGCCGAGCGCCCGGGCCAGCGGCGCGGCGGCGTTTCGGTCGCCAAAGCCGTG
>JAJDVW010000159.1 GCA_022825925.1 Pseudomonadales bacterium
CACGCCCGGCTCGTCGCCGAGCACCAGGAGGCCACGCGACGCCGGGGGCAGCGGCGCGGTCCGGAGTCGCCGGCGCCGGCGGTGGAGGACGCGGTCCGGGCGGTCATCGAGCGGTACCGGCGGGAGCTGCGGCGGGTCTTCGAGGAGGCCTGCGCGTGGGTCCGCGAGCAGCTGCAGGCGGGCCGTTCCGCGGTTCGTGACGCGTCGGCGGACGCGGAGTCCGGCCCCCAGGCCCCGGTGCTGGACCGGAGCACCAGCGACCGCGACACGGACGTTCCACAGCCCGCCGCCGGTGGCCGGACCGAGACGGAGGCCGCCCGTCTCCCGGCGGCTGCTCCCCGACCTCCGGCGGAGCCGCCGGCGCCGGTGGTGGTGGCGATCCCCCACGAGGAGCGGGTCCGCCTCGCGGCCGACACGGCGGAGGCGTGGCTGCCGCGGGCGAAGCCCGCCCCGGGCAACCCCATGCACCAGCCGCTGGCCGTCTCCGACCGGTCTCTGGACCGGCTGGCCGCCACGACGGAGGACCGGTTCGTGCGGGACACGGTCGTCGCCGTGCGGCGGCGGCAGTTCGGCTACGACGCCTACTCCCGCACCCGGGCCGAGGAGGACCGTCATGCGCCGGCCATCAATCGGGAGCACGCCCGCCAGGTCGCCGAGCACGAGGAGGCCACGCGCCGCCGGTGGTGGCAGCTGCGCCGGCCGGAGTCGCCGGAGCCGGTCTGGGAGGACGTCGCCCGGAAGGTCATCGAGCAGTCCCTGCCGAAGGTGCGGCTGGTCTTCAAGAGGGCCTGCCTCCAGACCCCCGAGTTCCGGGAGCGCTGGGTCGTGGAGCCTCGGGAGGACGCCGCGGTCCGGATGCCGGGGCTGGCCGTCCCCGGTCCCGGCCGCCGGGAGGACCGTGCGCCGGACCGGGACCACGAGACCGTCGGGGAGGCCGCCGGATCCTCCAGCGGGCGGAAGGCTCCGGCGTCGCGCATCGAGCAGCTCCTCGACGAGCGGGTGCGCATCGAGCAGATCTACGAGCAGGCGCGGGAGATGAACTTCAGCGACGGCCGGGCCGAGAAGGAGCGGGCGGCGAGGGCGGCCGAGGAGGCCCTGGAGCGGCAGGTCCGGGAGCTGTCCGGGGCCGAGCAGCGGGAGCTGCAGAGCCGCGAGCAGGCGCGCGGTCTCGACCGGGGTGGTCCGAGCCGGTGACCCGGAGAAGGCACGCGCGGGGTACGTCCCGACGGCCTCGACCTCGGCTTCGAGACCGGAGACCGGAGCCCCACGACCGGGCATCGGCAGCCGGCTCGATAGGGGCGCCTTCGCGCCCCTCGTACGGGCTTCTGACAGCGTTCAAGCGGATCTGGTTCGGCTTCCCGGAACAGAATGACCGACATCGCCGCGACGCCTTCGCCGGAGCCTTTGCGCGCCCTTGGATGCGTGGTTCGTCGGACGGTCGATCCGCCGGTGGATCTTTCGCCGATCTGCCCCGATAGCCCGGACAAACGGACGGTGGATCGGAGCCCTGGTTTTTTGTCGGGGGCCGGCCTCGCGGCGGGCAGCTCCCAGGGTGCCCAATCACAGCCAGGACGAGCACGCCGATCACCGTCGGCCAGCGTCGCCAGAGAAAGCCATCTCGGTCAATGTTCGTATGCGTTCCTGCCGTAGGTCGCCGGCTACCTGCAACCCGGCGAGCCACGCCATGCCGCGACGTGACCAGAGGTTCCGGGGGGGCTTGATGCCCAAACTACACAAGAGCGCCCGCAGTGCGTTCCGGGCTTGTGTGCGCTCCGCGCCCCGGATGAGAGGACCATCGCCGGCCATGCTGCGTTCAGCCGTCTCATTCATTCCTTGCTCCTTGATGAAACGGGTGCCCTTGGGCTGGGCCGGGGCCTATCGCCTTGGAGTTGGCCCTGACGGCTCAGCGAAACACACTTCCGGCCATGGGGCTGCTATGCAAGCATCGACTTCAGTGTGCCCTCGGACGCTCCGCGTGCGTGACGACGAGAACGTCAACCGGGCCGAGCCGGCCAGCGCTCACCCGCAACGCGAAGCGCTCCCGGAGGAGCCTTTGCAACATGCGTCGCACTCGCGATTCGTCGGTTGCCGCGTAAGAATCGGGTTCGAAGGTGGCCACAACGTCGAACCGGTCGTCGTCGATCCAGTCCGGTCCGCCCAAGACCTGCTGAACCTCCAGTTCGTACGCTTCACTAATCAACCGAGTGAGCGAGTGGTTCCGTACATTGCAGCTGCCACCCGGCCACACACGGAACGACATCTCTCGGTGTTCGGGAGCGCTCGGCTCAAGGGATGCAACCGTGAACGCGAGGTCGTCACTTGACTGAGTGCGCCCCGAGGTAGCCGCAGCTACGATCGCGCGGTCGCGGTACAGCCGCAGCGTGACCGCCGGCCGCGTCACCCGCATCATGACCCGCTGCCCAGGGGGATCCGGCTGCTCGTAGGTCAGCTTGTAGTGCGTTGACACGGCGTTGTAGTGGGCGCCCATGTCAGCCGCGAGCTGCGTCATGGTGCCGACCATGCCGGTCGCCGCAGCCACGGAGACGTAGCGCCCACCGGTGACCTCGGTCAGGTTGAGGGCAATCGTGTGGGTAGCGGAAGTGCCGCGGCCACCGGCGTCGCTGTCAACGAGGGACCGTCGCCCCGCCGGAGCGAACCTCTCCCCTGTGGCCCCCCGGCCCCCGTCGGCGAACGTCGCGTCGAACGAATCCTTGAGCCGCCGCGCGCTGTTCCATTGCACCACGTGGACGATCGCGCCCCGAGCCCGCAGCGACTCGACGAAGCGCCGGTACCGGCGCTCGTTGAGGAACGCGCTCGCCTCCCCGGAATCGGTGATCAGGGCGACGAAGACCGGCCACATCTCGTCCTCGTCGTAGCGACGCTCGAGCGTCTCCCGGATCGAGTCGACGAAGCGGACCCCGTCGGTCTGATCGGTGAAGAGCCCCCTCGCCTCCTCGACGAGCTCCCCGCGGTCGGTCGTGAAGTCGACGACCTGGCGAGTCTGGCCGCCGATCGTGAAGAGGCTGACGAGATGCTGGGGCGGAAGGGTCTCGATGAACCCGGCGACCGCGTCGCGCATCGGATTGACGGCCTGCCCCGCGCGCATCGCCTCGCCGTTGTCGACGAGCAGCGCGACCCGCATCGGGTCCGTGCCGATGCGCGCCGACACCACCCGGCCCGGGACCCGGTCCTCCGCCACCTGGAACTCCTCGGGCGCGAGGTCGGTCACCGGCTGCCCCTGCTGGTCCAAGACCTGCACGAAGACCACGCGCTGCTCCTGGGCCCACGCGCCACCGGCCAGGGTGAAGCACGAGATCGTCGCCGCCACGACCATCCACGCATGCACGTTGCAGTTGCGGAATCGATACGGCATGAGTCCTACCCCCCTCCTGCGCCTAGCTCAGCTCGGGCACCCACCATGGCGGACCCCGAAAGGCTCTAAAACTTCCGTTCTACTTGCATAAGAGGGTCGGGAGGGACGCGCGATTACAGGGCTGTCTCGATGGCGGGCGCTGGACGGCCGATGCGCTCGAACAGCCGGCCGGGGCGTGCCGCTGACGTGGAGGGACTTTCTGCTGGCCGTGGTGTAATGGATCCAGTTCTCGGATCCTCTCCTGTTGTGAGGCGCACAAAGACTGAGGTTTCTTCTTCAGCGCTCGCGCCCCAGGGAGGATCGAATGCGACGATCCAGAGTCGTCCCAGTCGTTCTTTTGGCGGTTGCCATGCTCCAGGTCGGCGCCCTGTGGGTGATGGTAGGCGCGATTCTTGGTGCGCACGCCCCTGCCACCGCCGCCGCGCCTCCGCCGCCGAGTGCAGTTCCGCCGCGAGTTGACGTTGCTGCGCCGTCGAGAGGCGCTGAGATCGTCGAGATTCCGGTTCCAGGAAGGCTGTCACCAATCCACGCCCGGGTGGTGTATCCCGAGCGGTTGCCTGCGCCAACCGTGATGATCGTTCCCGTAGCTCCCGCAACGCCCTCGGCTGGCCCCTCGCCGCGCGCCTCACGAGCGGATCGTCTCCGGCTGTCGGATTGGGTGCGCAGCATCGCCGGCGCCATTGCGGCGGAGGGATTCATCGCTGTCGCCCCGGACTCTCCGGCTTCCGCAACACCTGGCGAGGTCGGCCCGTACGAGCGATCGAAGTGGTTCAACGTCATCCGAGCCTGGGCGCGCGACGAGGCGGCAGCCAATGGGCAGCTCCGCGCAGTCGGGTTTAGTTGGGGCGGGTCCGCCGGCATCGCCTACCCGGTCGATCAGCCGGAGTTGAGCGCGCTGGTCGTCTTCCATGGCAACGCTCCCGCGGCGAAGTCCGATTACCGGCGGCTCACCGCGACGGTACTCGGCCGGTTCGGCGGCGGCATTCCGACGACGGCGGAGCCGTGGTCTGCCACGGCTTCCGCCGGCGAACCCTTCGAAGTGTTCGTCCACCGCGACGCCACCGTCTTCCTGCGGGCCGGCATGGCGCGGGTTGAGCGGGCCGGCTGACAACGGAGCCGCGGATGCCTCGCCCTTCTACAGCGCGGTCTCCCCCGCGACCGTGGAGGACCGTTGAGTTCTGCAACCTCGGCGCGTCACCGTCCCGGCATCGCCCGTACCACGATCGGGCGCCGACCTCGGTGAGGCCGGCGCCCGCAAGGCGTCGTCGCAACCGAAGCTGCGACGCCACGCCACAGGCTACTTTCCTGGCCATTCCAGCTTCAGACCGGTCTCCGCGCCGGCTCACCGCCCGGCACCGGCTGCGCCAGGCACAGCGGCGTTACTGCGGCGGCAAGTCGATCCGGGAAGCGTCGTCGGCATCGCGCTGCGCCGCCTCTGCGCCGACGCGGAGCGACCCAGCGCCCGCGCAGCCCCTATACTCTCGCGATGGATCGCCTCGTTCGCGACGTGCGGTGCGGCCTGCGACAACTCCGCGCCCGCCCGCGCGTCGCCTCGGTTGCCGTCCTGCTCCTGGCGCTCGGCATCGGTGGGAGCACTGCGACCTTCAGTCTCGTGCAGGGCCTCCTGTTTCGGCCCCTGCCGTACCCGGACTCAGAGACGCTCGTCAGTGTCGGGCGCACGTCGCGAGAACTCCCCGGCGATCCGCTCCTGTCCGACATGGAGCTGCGTCGGCTGTGGGACGAGGCGCGCTCGTTCGAGCGACTCGGTGCCGTTGCACCCGGCGTCGTCCTCTCCGGCGACGAGGCGGATCCGATCCTTTTCTACAGCGCGGCGGTGACTCCGTCTCTTTTCCCGCTGCTGGGCGTCGCTCCTGCGATCGGCCGGGCCTTCACCGATGCCGACACTGTGGCGGGCGCCCAGGCGGTCGTTCTTCTGAGCCACCGCGCATGGACCAGCCGATTCGGTTCGGATCCCGACGTCGTCGGCGCTTCGATTGCCGTCAACCGGGAGTCGCACCGCGTGGTGGGGATCCTCCCCGACGGTTTCGCGTTCCCGTATCCCGAAACCGCCCTGTGGACGCCGCTGGTCGTGCCCTTGTTCGCGGCTCCCGCGGACGGCGATCTGCTCGTGCGCGGCGCGTACGCCGGGATCGGTAGGCTACGGCCAGGAGTAGCGCCGGAGCAGGCTGCCGCCGAGGTGCGGACGATCCTGGATCGGCCCGGGCCCGACCGACCAATCCTTTCCGACCCTGTGCTGCAGACTCGCGTTGTGCGGCTGCGCGAGGAACAGGGGCGGCCGCTCCGACCGGTGCTTCTGGCGCTCGCCTCGGCGACGGGACTGCTGCTGCTGATGGCCTGCGCCAACGTGGCCGGACTGCTCCTCGCACACGGAATCGCCCGCCGGCGCGAACTGGTGATTCGCCGGGCGTTCGGCGCGAGACGAAGCCACGTCGTTCGCCAACTGCTGGTGGAAAACACCGTCCTCAGCCTTGCGGGAGGAACACTCGGCCTTGTCGTGGCGGCGGCCGTCCTGCGTGTCGCACCGGCGCTGGCGCCGCGTGAAATCCCGGGCCTCGCCGAGGTCGCGCTCGACGGCGTCGCGTTCATGTTCGCAGTCGGCCTTTCGCTGGTCGCCGGTCTCCTGTGCGGTGCCGCGCCTGCACTGTTGTGGTCGCGCGATGATCTAACGCGCACGCTCGACGAAGCCGGCTCGTCTGCGCCGGGCGGGTTCGGGCGTCTGCAGGCGAACCGCGCTCAGGCAGCGTTGACCGTGGCGCAAGTGGCGCTCGCGGTCGTCGTCCTGACAAACGCGGGAGTGCTGCTGCGCAGTTTCGTCGCGCTCGTCAGCACCGACCTCGGCTTCGACCCAGCGGGCGTCGTGACGGCGCGGGTCCAATCGCCGGTCGCATACCGCGTGTTCAACCGCACCGGCGGACGGATCGATCACGATGATCTCGAAGCGATGCGAACCGCGACGCGGCGCGCGACCCAGGAACTGGTGACGCGCATGGAACGGATCCGAGGGTTGCCCGGCGTGCGGGCCGCAGCCCTGGCGTCGGCCATGCCGCTCAGCCCCGCTGGCACCGTGCGCTCGATCGAGGTCGCCGGCCAGCCCGAAGGTCCGGATGAACCCCGGCGACTACAGGCCGGAGTCCGCGGCGTGGGTGCCGGATACGCCAGCGCCCTGCGACTCCGGCTTCTGGCGGGCCGGTTCTTCACGGACAGCGACGTAGCCGGCGCCCCGCAGGTGGCGGTGGTGAGCGAGGCCTTCGCGCGAGCGGCCTTCGACGGGCGGTCCGCTCTGGAGCAGCGAATCCACCAGCGGGCCTCACCGCTATCCGTTCTCGTCGACCAGGCCAAGGCGCGAAGCGCCGAGACGTGGGAGATTGTCGGCGTCGTGGCCGACATCGCCGCGCCGCTCGGGACCGCCGCCTTCGCGCGGGCTGCGGCGGGCGTGGTCTATCTTCCGTTCCTACAGCGACCAACGGACGGCCTGTTCTCCTTCGAAGAACCGCTGGTCGTCGCCCGTACGGACGGCGACCCTGCCGCGGTTCTGCCGTTTCTGCATGAGGCGCTCGCCGGCGTTCACCCCGGGGCGCCGGTGCAGACGATGGAGATCGAAACGATGCTCGCGTTGCGAGCCGCGGGACCGCGCTTCTACGCATTCTGCGCGGGCCTCTTCGGCGCCGCGGCCCTGCTGCTCGCGGCCTTCGGGCTCTACGGAGTTCTCAGCTACGTCGTATCCCAACGGCGGCGCGAGATCGGTGTTCGCATGGCGCTCGGGGCTACCCGCGGGGACATCCTGCGGCTGATCGTGGGGCAGGGAGCCGCGCTCGCCGCTGCCGGCGCGATCGTCGGCCTGCTGCTTGCTGGAGCTTCCACGAGCGTCGTAGAAGCCCTCCTTTTCGACGTGGCGCCCATCGATCCGCTGACGTTCGCCGCGGTGACAGCGCTGCTCATCGTCGTCGCGCTCGTGGCCTGCTGGCTTCCTGCGCGCGCTGCGGCCCGCACTGAGCCTATGGGTCCCCTCCGCGAAGGCTGACTGGAACCCGCATGACGAAGGCTGACTGGAACCCGCATGACGAAATCCGACCGCTCGATAGGCGCCCCGCTTCTGGAAGACGCAGTCCGGTGTCCGCTGCTAGATCGAGATCCGGAGGCATGGCTGCGTTGCTGCACCGCCCGGTTTCTTCCGGTCGCCCGGCGGGTCGCCGGCGATGACGCGACCGCGCGCGACGCACTGCAGGAGAGCTGGATCATCGTGCTGGAAAAGCTGTACCAGTACCGTGGCAGCCCCCCGGCATGCGGCTGGGTGGGCACGATCG
Organism: Pseudomonadales bacterium; assembly: GCA_022825925.1. Taxonomy (GTDB): domain Bacteria; phylum Pseudomonadota; class Gammaproteobacteria; order Pseudomonadales; family Azotimanducaceae; genus VXNE01. The sequence continues at coordinate 7,699 of JAJDVW010000159.1, forward strand.
TGCGCCACGAAGCCGGACACGGCGCGGCAAAGAGGAACCGCGAGGCACCCCTCTCTCCCGTCGAACGGGCTTCGGTGACGGAGGTCCAGGAGGAAGCGCTTCACAGGAAACAGTTGGTGCGTCTACTGCTGGAAGCTATCGACCATCTGCCACCAACCTACCGCGACGTCGTGCGCCTTCGCGATCTGGAGGAACGTCCGGTCGCCGATGTCGCCCGCGAGTTGCACGTTTCCCAGTCCAACGTGGCGGTGCGCCTGCACCGGGCGCACAAGCGCTTGCGCCGCCACCTGACGCGCCAACTCCACTTGCCCGGAGAGCGCGCGCCCGAAGCGCGCGCGGCCCAAGCTTCGGCGAAGTCACCGTAGATTTCTCGCAGATGGGACGGGGCCGGGTGCGGGGTTGGCTGTGCGTGAACGCATGGCCTTGGCGCCGGCCCCGTGCGAGGCCGGCGCTCTCCACCGCCCCGGGGAAACCGGGGGCTACGCGCCGAACAATTCGTGGAGCACCTCGGCCTCGGCGGCCGGCGCCAGCGAACCCACCCATGCGTGCCTGATGACACCACCCTGATCCGCAATCACGAGCGTTGGCGTGGCGACGAACGGCGAGATCCGTCCCGCCGACGTGAATACGACCGCGTCAGGGTCCACATCGCGCGATTCCAGATAGGTCTCGATGTTCGTGTTGTGCTCCGGTGCAGCGAAGACGATCTGGACACCTGCCGCTTCGAAATCCGTGAGCCTGCGATAGAACGGCAGGCTCTTCACGCACGCCGGACACTCCTCCCGGAACACTACGAGGGCCGTCTGTTCCGCCGCGGCGAAGTCCACCCCGAACGTCTCGCCAATCTGAGTGTTCAGAAGCGATGCTGCCATGGCCGAAGGTACGGCGGCCGGTGCCGACACCGTGAAGTAGCGCTCCCCGACGAGCGCCAACGCCGCGATGGCCACGGCGACCGTCACCACATCCACCAGGACGCCAAGCCAAGTCTTCACGTCACGCCTCCCTTTTTCACGCGCCGTTTGCCCGGAGAGCCGAGTTTCCTGATCCTCTCCGCGATAGGGAAACGGCGCCGACCTCGCGTTGGCCGGCGCCTCCGCTTGCGTTGGTCGCGCGCGGCCAAAGGCCGGCGCCCCCCCGATCAGCAGCCGCACCCCGTGAACGTCGAGGTGGTCGTGCTCTGGCCCGTGTCCGTGTTGATGCAGGTCTTGATGCTGTAACCTGCGTTGGAGTAGAAGCCGCACCCGCCCATGTCGCAGTAAGAGCTGGTGCTGCATACCCACCCCGCGGACGCCGGCACGGTCACCGCCACCGCAGCCAGCGCCATCGCCACGATCGCCAATCGAATCAACCGTCGTCGCATGGTGACTACCTCCCTGCAATGAGGGTACCGGCGAAATCGGCGACGCACGTCAACGAGCAACGATTCACTCAAGCGCCTTCGGTATCCCCACCGTTCATATTGCTTAGGAGCACACGAAGGGCCGTACGATTACACTTCTCAACGGCCCTTTTCGGTCGGCACCCCGGACCGGCATCTTTCCGGTCCGGGGTGCCGTCGTTGGCCGTTGCGTCCTTTCGGTGTGGGCGACGCGCGGACTATCCGGTACCTGTCCGTCACCCAGCCTTTTCCAGGCCGCGCCGGGCCGTCGCTGCGCAGGACGTCGACGGCTTCCAGCAAGGGCTGGAGCCACGGGCGACGCCTCGATGTCGACCATGCGCAGCATGCGCGGCGTGTAGCGCCGGAAGCGGCTGTAGCCCCCCCAGGTCGTGATCCAACGGGTCCGACGCGGTCGTGTTCAGGGTACCGACCCGGTGCCGATGTCAGGCGAATGAAGCCGGCTCAACGTGGAGGACTCCCCGGCCGGCACCCGCCGCGAGCCGTCAGTCGAGGCGCGCGTCTACCGGCAGGCCCTCGACCGCCCGAACCGCCGCGCCGACGAATGCGTTACGATTGAACGATGCTGGAGAACGTGAACGCGGTAGACCTGATCACGGCGGCCGGCGTGCTGTGGCTGGCGTTTCGTCTCGAACGGCTACATGCGGTGATCACGGCCGTGCAAGGCGACGTGAGGGCGCACGTCAACACGCCGGGCCTGCACAGCGGCTGATGGCCCAGCAGCGCGTCTACGCCTCGAACGCGGGCTCGCCAGCGGGCCTACAGGAAACACCGCAAGGCTGCGGCCGGACGGCTGCCGAAGCACCCGCCACGAGGCGGCGTTCCTGCCTTGGTCCGGTGGTCTCGGGGATGTGCTCCGGGTGCTGCCGGGGCATCGGCTGGCCGGCCCCGCCGATGGGCTACCCGCGTTCGGCGTGGCGTTCGGTGCCGCGAGTAGTCTCTGATCGTCGGCCGGAAGAATGCGAAGTCGGCGATCATCGCGGTCCTCGTGCTCGGTCACTTGACCGACCCGTTCCGGCGGGAATCGGGGTGCTCGCGGTCACGCTCGGGATCGGCGCGGGGCAGCAAGGGCGCGGGGGCATGAACGGCCCGATGAGCGTCGAAGTGATCGCTACCGTGTTGACCGGGGGCAGGCGTCGTGATCGCGGTCTGGCGAATGGTCGAAGGCTTTCCATTGAGCACCTCCGGAAGACCAACCCGGAATCTGCTCGCGGTCGGCTGGGCCGCTGACACCCCCGCGCCCCCCAGCCGCTGGGCTCACCTCCGGTCGCCAGCCACCGTTCCGGCGGCGCCCTCACCCGCGACCGGTTACGTAAGAGGCCTTATCCGACCCAGGGGTCCGGCCGCGGCGGCGGTGTCTGATAGGGGCGCCTTACGTTAACTTCGCAACCGCCCTCGCCGGCTGACCGCCGACGCCACGCGGCCTGGTGACGCGCGGCCCCGCCGACGGGACCGAACGTTGCTGTTCGTCATCGACGGCGCGGCGGGGCTGCGGCGAGCCCACCACACTGCCCCAAATGCACTCGCCATCTCACGGCCTCCTGCTATACTGCCGCCGTAACGTCGAACAGCTCAGCTTTGAGTTGGACACTACGAGGAGAGACAACTGCCATGACAGAAAACAATCGTGTCGCAGTGCCCAACGACTCCCCTCCCGAGTCGTCCGATAACGACTCCAATCCGGCCATAAACGGCCCGCCCCTCCCGCCCTCGCCAGCGGCGGTCAGTCCAAGCCAGTTTGCCAGCCTCCTCACCGATTTTCAGCGTCTCGTTAGTGAACTCCGCGATCGACTGCGGGTAGACAGGCGGATGGGAATTACCCAACTTACTGTTGGTGTGCTAGGCATTCTAGGCATACCGGGGATTGTCTTGGTCATCAACTGCGTGCTGCCCGGACCCATCGGCACCCCGGAATCCATCGGGGACAGTGAATTCGATCAAGATCTTGATTCAGCTGATGGACTCGTACAAGAAGGCAGTGTAGTCGCGGCCATAGATGCATATCGCACAATCGCAACTGCGGCGGAAGGAGCTAACGACCGACTGGCTTCGTACGCTTGGATGGCTGTCGGTTTTTTGTCGAGTCAAATGGACGACTCCCAAAACGCGCTGTTGGCGTACGGTGAGGCTATTCGTCTACAGCCGCAAAATGCGGATGCGTACGACGGTCGCGGGAATGTAAAGCGCGAGCGCCTCGATCAGGCCAGGGACGCCATAAGTGACTACGACATGGCGATTCGCCTCCGACCGGATTTTGCCGCGGCCTATCTACACAGGGGGCTTGCAGAAAGACGGCTTGGTCGGATTGAGGCCGCCATAGAGAATTATGACGAGGTGATTCGTCTACGCCCACGTAAGGGTATAACGTGGATCAACCGCGGCGCTGCTTATTCTGATCTTGGAGACCACGAACGGGCTCTCGCTGACTACACTGAAGCAATCCGTCTTTTGCCAGCGTACGCCGGGATCTACATTAACCGCGGCAATACGAACCTTCGTCTCGGTAGGGAGGGCGAGGCTTTGGCAGATTATGACACGGCGATTAGCTTGGAGCCCGAAAGCCCTTTTGCCTACGTCAGTCGAGGCAACGTTCGTCTTAAGGTGGGTCGACAAGAAGACGCGCTTGCTGACTTTGACATGGCGATTGAGCTGCAGCCCGAGAACCCACGTCTGTATTTCTCTCGTGTGACCGCCAACGTGACTTTGGAGCGTATTGAGGCGGCGTGCGCAGATCTTGAAACTGCGTTGACGTTAGCTAGGACGGTCGGGCTGAAGAATCCGCGGATAGACACACGAAACCACGTAGTTGAGGAGGTGGATGCGGACCGACCGAGGATCTTGACGGAAGCTGTTGACGAGACCACGGGGTTTATTGCGTTGATCAACGAAAGCCTTGCGCGCAATTGTGGCCGTCGCTAAAAGACGGCGACGCGTGGCCGCCGATCCGCTACGGCGTGCTCCAGCGTCCCCCCGTTCGACGGGTACGCCGTGATCCCCGTCGCCCGAAACGTGTTGGCAAGCACGTCGTCGCCGGCAGCCCCGACGCCGACGCCCGACGCTTGATCTCATCGCCAGCACCGCCCGCCGAACGAGCGGCCGTCCCGTCAGGCGGCCCGCCCCACTGCGAGCCGGTCATTCCATATCGTCTAAGATGGGGCGGACCCATCCGGCGTTCACGAGAACGTCCCGCCGTTCGTGAGCTTGCGCGTAACCATTGGCTTCTGCACGTGCCAGCCAATCGCCCGCAGCGAACAAATCACGTTGCACGCCTTGTCCGTTAGCGTACATCACGCCAAGGTTGTTCTGCGCGAGGGCATCTTCCTGTTTAGCCGCCAGCTGGAACCACCGTACCGCTTCTG
>JAJDVW010000082.1 GCA_022825925.1 Pseudomonadales bacterium
GGGTTCGTGCCCGGCATCCTCATCGGCGGCGGGATCATCGGCGGCGCCGGCCAGGCGCTCGGACTGCTCCTCGGCCCCGTGGTCCCGGCGATGACCGAAACCTGGGCCACGGTGTCCGCCGCGGCCCTGGTCATGCTGATCCTCGGCACCGGGGCGTACATGCGCCTCGAGAAGGCCATGCTCGTCCTCGTCATGAGCTTCACGGCCGCGACGATCGTCTCGGCGCTCCTCATGCAGACGACCGAGTTCCGCGCCACCGGCGCCGACATCCTGTCCGGCCTGACCTTCGACTTCCCCCTCGAGCACGCCGTGCTGGCCCTCGCCATGTACGGCGCCACGGGCGTCGCTTCGGGCGAGATCGCGGCCTACACCTACTGGTGCGTGGAGAAGGGCTATCCGACCTTCGTGGGCGGCGACCGCAACGATCCCGGGTGGGTGGAACGGGCGCGGGGCTGGGTGCGCGTGGTCCAGACCGACGTGTGGGCGACGCTCGTCATCCTGACCTTCGCGACGCTCTCGTTCTTTTTCCTCGGCGCCGGCGTGCTGCATCGCATCGGCGAACTGCCGTCCGGTTCCGAGACGATCGCCGTCCTGTCCCGCATGTACACGCAGACCCTCGGGCCCTGGTCCTTCTGGCTGTTCAGCTTCGGGGCGTTCTGCATCCTGTTCTCGACGTCCCTGTCCGGCATCGGCGCCGGCTCCCGCAGCTTCCCCGACCTGCTCGTCACCCTCGGCTTCATCCCGCGGAGCAACCTCGCGCTACGGCGCAAGTGGATCGCCGGATACGTCGTCGCGATGCCCATCATCAGCGCCGGGCTCTACCTGTGGTTCCCGCAGCCGATCGTGCTCGTCACCTTCGGGGCGACCTACGGGGCTTTCATGCTGCCCCTGCAGAGCTTCCTGACGTTCTACCTGCAGAAACGACGCATGGACCCGCGGGTCCTGCCGGGGTCCTGGGTGCGCTGGGCGGTGGCGGCGATCTTTGTCGTGCAGGCGTTCCTGTCGCTGTTCATCATCCGGAACATCCTGTTCGCGTAAGCGGCGCCGCACGCGCTGTTTGACCCGTTCGCCGATCCCTCCCAAACTTGCGCCGGAGGCCACGATGACCGTCGCCGGGACCGCATACGAGACCGCCTGCAAAGCCCTTTGCCGCCTGCTCGCCGAGGCCGGGCGCAAGGCGGTCCTGCGCTCCGAGCTGACGCCGCACGCGCCGGCCCACGCCTGCGACCGCGCCCTGCGCCACTACTGCGAGACCGGGCGGCTGACGCGCGTCGGCCGCGGCATCTACGGCATCGGCACGGCGAAGGTCTTCGAGATCGTCCCCGAGGTGATGCCGAAGCTCGGCTACCGCATCCTGCCCGGCGAGCCCGTCCGCGGCTACAGCCAGAAGTCGGGGGGTGCCGTGTGGAGGCTGGACCGGCCCTGCCGGCGCGTGATCCGCAAGCGGGGTGTGCAGGCGATGTTCGAGACGCCCGATGGAAGACGGGTTGGAAACCGGCGGCGACAGGCCGCCCTGCAAGGAGGCAGCATGGACCTACCGAAGGAGCCCCCCGGCAGCGGGGAGATCGAGGCCCACTTCAACACTTTCGAGCGGTGCCACTCCCTCGCCCGGGCGGAGAAGGACCTGCTCGTACGCCGGGTCCTGCTGGCCATGGAGCGCTTCCGGAGCGACCGGGCAAGGCTCGCCATCGAGGGCGGCACGGCGCTCGTGGCCTACCACCGCGCCACCACCCGATTCTCGGAAGATCTCGACATCCGCCTGATCCCCGACGAGTGGGTGCGGCGGCTGGACACCGACGAACGGATCGCCGTCCTGAAGGAGATCGGCCAGGAGTTCAAGGCGCACGTCCACGCAGAGATGCCGTTTCTCGAGCCGACCCGCAAGGGACGGATCCGCAAGGACGCGGTCCTGCAGACGTTCATCTACAACTATCGGAGCGCGGTTCCGGACGAGAACGTCGTGGCGGGCATCAAGTGCGAGCTGGTGCACATTCCGCTGATGATGCCGAGCGTCAGCCAGGTGGGGGTGTCGGGGTCGGAGTTCGACGCCATCCACCCCGTCGAGATCGCCAGCGGCAAGTGGCAGGCCCTTGCGACCCGGCTGCCGCGCAACGCCGACTCCTATCCCGATCTGGTCAGGCACGTACACGACCTCGCGGCTATCCGTCCGTCCTTGATCCTGCTCGACCCGGATACCGCCCGCCGCACCATGCTGCGCGACGAAACCACCCACGCGTCCGTGGCGGCCGTCCTGGAAGAGGTGGCCCGGCCCGTCTGGCGCGCGCACTATGAGCGTTACATGGAACGTATGGGCGTCCTGCCGGTGAGCGACTGGCCGAACAGCCATCCCTCGTGGCACATCGTGCTCGCGAACTTCACGGCCCTGGCGCGGGAACTCGGGCTGTCGCCGGTGCCCGCGTCGGTGACGTAGCAGCGTTCAGGCCGACCATGGGGCGATACAGTTCGCAGGTCCTCCTTGCCCTTGACCTTCCCCGGCGAGGGTGTAGGGTATCCAGAAAGAAAGGATATCCGGAGGGATAGCATGCTAGTCGCGAAGTGGGGCCACAGCTTGGCCGTCCGGCTTCCTCGGGAACTGGTTGACAAGCTCGGCTTGAAGGCCGGGGACGAACTTGAAGTCGTTTCCGCGACGGCAAGGCGCGTCGTTCTCGCACGGGACAGACGCCGAGAGCTGGCGGTCGAGCGCATGCGGGCACGCTCCTTGAAGATCCCGGACGACTATCGCTTCGACCGCGAAGAAGCCAACGCCCGGTGAAGGCGTTTCTCGACACCAACGTTCTGATCTATGCCCAGGGTGACGGTCCGAAGGGCGAGATAGCGCGACGAGCGATCCTGGAGGGCGGGACGGTCAGCGTGCAGGTCTTGAATGAGTGCGCCTCGACTCTGCGTCGGAAGTTCCACCTTGAGTGGGACGCGATAGAGGCGGCCATAGAGGACATGTGCACCGCACTCGAAGCCGTTCGTCCCATCGACCTCTCCACGCATACGGAAGCCCTCGATCTGGCACGGACGCACGACTTCAACTTCTACGACGCCCTGATCATTGCATCGGCACTCGAAGCCGGTTGCGATGTACTGCTGACGGAAGACATGCAGGCGGGACGGCGCATTGCCGGCATGACCATAGTGAATCCGTTCAAGTAGCGTGGCCGGGAACCCCTAGGTGGTTTGGAGTTCCTCGGGCCGTTGGCGAGACATCAAACCGCCCAGCCCGCCGACAACACCTCCGCCTGATCAATAACCGTCCTCGTCGCGCTCTCCTGCTTGTCCGGCGGATACCCGTACTCGCGCAAGGTCCGCCTGACCAAGCGCCGCAGGTTCGCCCGCACGTTCTCCCGCAACGTCCAATCGATGGTGACGTTGGCACGCACCGTGCGGACCAGTTCGCGGGCGATGATGCACAGCGTCTCGTCCCCGAGCACCTGCACCGCGCTGTCGTTGGTCTCCAAGGCGTCGTAGAACGCGAGTTCGTCGTCCGACAGCCCCAGTTGCTCGCCGCGGGCATCGGCCTCGCGCATCTCGCGGGCCAGCTCGATCAGTTCCTGGATGACCTGGGCGGCGGCCACCGACCGGTTCTGGTAGCGGCGGATGGCGGTGTCCAGCATCTCGGCGAAGGACCGCGCCTGCACGACGTTGCGACGGCGACGGGCGGCCACCTCGCCCTCGAGCAACTTCTGCAACAGTTCAACGGCCAGATTGCGATGCTCCATTCCGCGCACCTCGGCGAGGAACTCATCCGACAAGATCGAGATGTCGGGCTTCGCGAGTCCCGCGGCGGCGAAGATGTCGACGACGCCTTCGGGCGCCACGGCCCGGGAGATGATCCGGCGAACGGCGTTGTCCAGTTCTTCCGGCGGGGCGACTTCCGTCGTGACGCGCTTGGCGAGGACGGACTGCACCGCCTGGAGGAAGCCCACGTCGTCGCGGATGCGCGTCGCCTCGTCGCTCGGTACGGCGAGGGCGAACGCCCGCGAGAGGTCGCGCACGAAAGCGACGAAGCGGTCCTTGCCGTCCTCCTGGGCGAGGATGTGTTCCTGCGCCGCCGGCAGGAGCGCCAGCCGCTCGGCCGGCGTGCCGGTGGTCCAGGCGCCGAAGTGGAAGCCGTGCAGCATGGCGAGGCACGTCTCGTGCTTCTCCAGCATCAGCGCGACCGCCTCCTTCTTGTCCACGGCGGTCCGGCCGGTGCCGCCGCTCTCCGTGTAGGTGGCGAGCGCCTGCTTGAGTTCGTGCGATAGCCCAAGATAGTCCACGACCAAGCCGCCTGGCTTGTCGCGAAACACGCGGTTGACCCGGGCGATGGCCTGCATCAGGCCGTGGCCGCGCATCGGCTTGTCCACGTACATCGTGTGCAGGCTGGGCGCGTCGAAGCCGGTGAGCCACATGTCGCGCACCAAGACGATCTGGAACGCGTCCGCAGCGTCGCGGAAGCGCTTCGCGAGGGCTTCCCGGCCAGCCTTGCCGCGCACGTGCCGCTGCCAATCCGAAGGGTCCGCGGCCGAACCCGTCATCACCACCTTGATGCGCCCGTCCGCATCGTCTTCGGCATGCCAATCGGGCCGCAGGCGGATGAGTTCGTCGTAGAGTTCCACGCAGATGCGGCGGCTCATGCACACGACCATCGCCTTGCCTCCCATGGCTTCGGCGCGCTCGTCGAAGTGGGCCACGATGTCTTCGGCGACGAGACGCAGTCGTTCCGGGGTCCCTACGATGGCTTCGAGTTGGGCCCACCGCGTCTTGAGCCGCTCCTTGCGCTCGACCTCCTCGCCCTCGGTCGCCTCCTCGAAGTCCGGGTCGATGCTGGGACGCGCGGTCTCGTCCAACGCGAGCTTGGCGAGGCGGCTTTCGTAGTAGATGGGAACCGTGGCCCCGTCCTCCACCGCGCGCTGGATGTCGTAGACGCTGATGTAGTCGCCGAACACGGCGCGGGTGTTGGCGTCCTGAAGCTCGATGGGCGTGCCCGTGAAGCCGATGAAGGAGGCGTTCGGCAGCGCGTCGCGCATGTGGCGGGCAAAGCCGTCGATGAAGTCGTACTGGCTGCGGTGCGCCTCGTCGGCGACCACCACGATGTTTCGGCGGCGCGACAGCAGCGAACACCGGTCCCCCTTGGCGTCGGGGAAGAACTTCTGAATCGTGGTGAACACCACGCCGCCTTGGGCGACGGAGAGTCTGGCGCGCAGGTCCGCGCGGCTCGCCGCCTGCACGGGCGGTTGACGCAGGAGGTCGCTGCATCGGGCGAAAGTGCCAAAGAGCTGGTCGTCGAGGTCGTTGCGGTCCGTCAGGACGACCACGGTGGGATTCTCCATTGCCGGTTCGCGGACGACGCGGCCGGCGTAAAAGGCCATGGTGAGACTCTTGCCCGAGCCTTGGGTGTGCCAGACGACGCCGATGCGGCGGTCGCCCCTATCACCACCGGGCCGACCCGACTCGTAGCGGCCGGTGACTTGGCGCAGCTCCTGCGAACGCTGCAGCTCGGCCGCCCGCAGCGTCTCGGCGACGGCGGTCTCGACGGCGTGGAACTGGTGGTAGCCCGCGATTTTCTTCGCCAGAGGTCCACCGTCGTCCTCGAAGACGATGAAGTCGCGGACCAACGCGAGGAAACGCGACTTCTCGAACACGCCTTCAATCAATACCCGCAGCTCCGGGTAGAACACGGGCGCAAGTTCCTGGCCGGCGATCGTTCGCCAGGGCTTGAACCACTCGCGGCCCGCCGTGAGCGTGCCGATCCGCGCGTCGAGACCATCGGAAACGACCAGGACGGCATTCATCGCGAACAGGGCCGGGAGTTCCGACTTGTAGGTTTGCAGCTGCCGCCATGCGGTCCAGACCGTGGCGTCCTCGTCGGTCGGGTTCTTCAGTTCGATCACGCCGAGCGGCAGCCCGTTGACGAACACGACGACGTCCGGCCGTCTGGTGTACTGGTTCTCCCGAACCGTGAACTGACTGACGACCAGCCAGTCGTTCGCCGCGGGATCGTCGAAGTCGATGACGCGCGCCTGCGCGCCCCGGACGGCACCGTCCTCGGCACGGAACTCAACGGTCACGCCATTGACCAACATGCGGTGGAAGTCGCGGTTGCGGGCCTCAAGCGTTGCGCCGTCCGCACGGACCAGTTTCCGCCGGGCATCCCGCAGGGCTTCTTCCGGGAGCTCGGGATTCAAGGTTTGGAGCACCCCGCGTAGGGGCCCATCGAGCAGAATGTCGCCGTAGTTCTTGCGGAGCCCATGGGGGTCGGGACCGAGGTCCGCACCGCCGAGCACCCGATAACCGAGTGCCCGGTACCAATCAAGCGCCGCGTCTTCGACTATGGACTCGGTGACGATGGTCACCGGAGCGGCCCGTGAGCGAGCGGGCGCAGTGATTCGATTCGGTCGAGCCATTGACCGAAGTGAGGGCACTCGGCTCGCATGCGGCCAAGACCGATCAACTTCGCGACTGCCGACCCATCCAGATGCTTGTTGTATCGCGGCTGGCTCAACAAGCTATCGAGCCGCGCGGAGGGGTGAGTCGCGGGGCCATCGTTGATGTGCTCCGGGGTCGCGACCGAATCCCGAATCTGGCGCAGCGGTTGAACGCAGCTTTTCCAGGCTTTTCGCGCCGTTGCGAACGCCGATACGTCCGTGAACAGCAGAGCCTCGAACTCGTAGGGCTGGATGTGCGGAATGAACCGCTCCCGACGACACTCCGCCGCTTCGACCACGGCTTCGCCCAACGCATTCTCGATCACTTCGGCGCGCCTGACCGGATCCACGAAACCCCTCGCCCCGCTCACTCCCGGAAAGTCCGGGGCCAGACCGTAAAGGTCGAAGAACGTCGAGACGTACACATCATCGCGTTCCTTGAGGACTCTCGGCAAACTACGCAGAACTCGCGCCGGGGTGAGCGCACCGCCGCGAGCCCTCCTCGATGTTCGCAGCAGTCGTGCTGTCACGTAGACGGCTCGCTCGGCCAGCGTCGGCACAACCAGCCGTTCCATGAACGCCTCTTCGGTCTGACCCTCGCCCACGACGACCAACTCGATCATGATCGGGGCCTTCCACCGAAGGTGTTCATCATCCACAGTTCGCCAAGCGAGTAGTCGTCCAGCCACTTCGATAGCTGGTCCAGGTCCAGCCGGCGAAAGACCGACGCGCCATCGCTGCGTTCCGCGACCACCACGTCATCCGGCGACACTTCGTTCAGCAGATCGACGGACTGCGTGGAGACTATGACCTGACGCGCTTCACTTGCCCGCTTAAGCAACGCCGCCAGAGTCGTGATCGCCGCGGGGTGCAGGCCCAGTTCCGGCTCGTCGATCAAGATCGTCGAGGGCTGCATGTGTGCCGGTTGCAGGAGCAGCGTGGCCAGGCAGGCGAAACGGATCGTCCCGTCCGAGAGCTGCCGCGGCCCGCAGACTCTTCCCGGTTCGCCATTCTTCTCGAGCCATTCCAGTTCCACGCGCTCGCTGGGTTCCTCCCGATAGAAGAAGTCTTCGATGTACGGCGCTGCAAGCCGCACGGTGTCGAGAATTCGGCCGTAGCTCTCGGGGTGTCGTTCCCGGATGTGGCGGAGGAACGGCGCGAGGTTGCTGCCGTCGGCGTGGAGTTCGAGGTTGTCCCGAACCGGTTGCGCCTGGCGCACCCCCGCGCCGAGCCCCGTTTCGTGGACGTGGTACACCCGCCATTCGGACATGGCCTTCATGAGGAAACGGCCGAAGGGGTGGGCGTCCTCGATTCGCTCCTTCGTCTCAAGCTCCGACTCGTAGTGACCGCTTCCGACCCAGCCAAGACCGGTCTCTTCGCGCGTGAACACCAAATGTTCGCCAACGGCCGTCAGGCCGGCACGGTAGGCCAGATCCGGGAAGACCACCTCGACCTCCATGTCGGGCGTGTGCTTGCGACCGCGATGGAGCAATGCGTCCGGACCGTCCTCCCGTGCGACGAACAATTGCAGTTGTCGACGGGCTAGCGCCGCCATCATGCGGAAGACATCGAGCAGATTCGATTTGCCCCCACCGTTTGGACCGATGAGGACGTTCAACGATCCGAACTCGAAGCGGTCAAGGGCCGCAATCGACTTGAAACCGCGGACCGTCAGATGGCTGGGGCTAGGCATTCGATTGGACCGAGAGATTGACGGTCAAGCGGATCACGGTTCGAACGGCCTGTATTCCAATAGCGAGGTCTGGCCCACGAAATGGACGATGATGACCGAAAGCTCCACGCCATGGGCGTCCGTCAGCCGTATCGGCTTGCTTGGTCGAAACGGCACCGGCTGCCGTCGTCCCTCGTCGATCATGATTTGGTCGGCGTACAGGTACGTTCGGTCGAACGTGTCCCGTACCGGTTCTAGCCGGCCGCGCAGACCCGGAAGCTGACCTGTCCCCTGAACGAAAACGACGGCGCCGCCGAACTCAAGCGGGTCCAGTTCGAGCGAGAGCCCACCTTGGCTGGGCGTCCAGGCCCGCTCAAGCCCGGCCGTATACCCTAGCCCGGCGGCATAGACCGTTATTGGCAGATTCGTCGTGTACAGATTAAGCGTTACTTTGCCGGCTTCGTCCGTGGTTGATCGCACCCACGTCTCGTTCGGGAAGAGGGCGAGGACCTCTATTCCAAACAGGGGCTTCCCGCCAGAGTGCACGGTGACCGTCGCGTCCGCTGGAACGAAATCAAGCTCGGCGGATGGTATGCCGAGCACCAGAGTGGATTCGTCGATCATTTCGTGTTCCGGCGGCCTACCAGTGGCTTGCCGTGTTTCCCGCCGAATGATCGACACGCCATCGCCGCGGCGTTCCATCAGGCATCGACGATGCCCCGAGCCTTCGATGTTTCCCACGGGCATGCGGCCGAACACGGAAGCGATCACTTCATTGCGCGTAGCCTGACTGGCCTCCATGCTCTCGATCATCATGCCGTTCGGAAGCTGTCCCGCCGATTCGATCTCCAAGCGGTCCCTGAACATGGAAAGCCTGATCCTTCGCGCGGACATGGAGTAGTCCCGATGCGCCACCGCGTTGACGACCGCTTCGAAGACGCCCGTCTTGCTGTACTGCGGCATGTCCTCCCGCACGGGTGTCTTGCGTGCCGCCACACGCATGTTGCGAACGACGAACCGCACGGCGTCCTCGATCTGCACGGGAAGCGGGCCCGTGATCTCCTGTGTGTCGAACTGGCCCGAGGCGCGATCCAAGCCCCGATAGTGGATGGCCATGATGGTCGCTTGCGGTAGCCATTCCTGGGGCGAACGGGTACAGAGCAACACGCCGGCGACGGTGGCGCGATCCACGCCTGCCTCATCTTGCGCCAGCAGACGAAGGTTCATCAGACCGCGGCGCGGGTCGGTGGCGCTTGTCCAGCTAAGCAACGGCTCCCACAGCCGTTCGTCGAGCGTCTCGAAGCCGGTCTCCGGAACGACTTGTTGGTCGAATCGCAGATACCGGCACTGCGGGTGGACCCCCTTGAACTCGCAACGGCTTTCCTCGCCCAATCGGAGTGGCTGTCGAGCATCTTCGGCGAGAACCGTCACGTAGCCGACTCCACGATGCGCTCGGCGTCGGGAACGCGGAGTTCGCCGGAGATGAGCTTGGGGAGGAGGGTGTCGCGGACTCTGCCAACGGACTTAGCTTCCTTGACGTTGGCCGCGATACGGGCATACAGCGGGCGGGCAATGCGAAGAAACGACTCGATGACGTCCGGGGGCGGCACCAAAACCGGAAGCGGTCTGAAGGCTTTCTTGCTTATCTCTGCAAAGGTGGAACCTCCCGCGATGTTCTTGATGTGACGGAGGTTCTGGCGGCACCAGAATAGAACGTAGAGGTTGGGGAGACGCTTCTCGCAGACCATGGCGATGAACCCTTGGTTGATGGCAACGGGGGTCTCGGCGATAGCCACGTACCCAATAGGGGCACGAGAGGACATGAGCACTGTTCCAACCGGCAGAAGACCAGAACTGATCTTGTCCAGTCCGGCATCAGTGACCTTTTTCGCGGTATCCAGCAATACGGGTGCCATTAGTGCCGAGAGATCCTTGGGCGTGGCCCAGGCGTGTGTCCCGGCTTCCCAGTAGGCTTCGACTCTCGTGCTTGGAGTCCCTCCGCCGACAGCAGCCACCTCCTGGCCAATCTCGGAGACATTCCAGCCCTCTGGCACGGAGCCGATGCCGGACTCGGCCAGCCTCGCGGGGAAGATTTCAGTGGTTGCCGGCGGAAGGCCCCAATCCTGCCCTGCCATCTTGGTCCGTACCGGGTCAAAGTCCACGAACCAAGATTGGAACAGCGCCCGCGCGATCACGTCCAGCGTCTCGTTCATACGATGGTTGAGGGCGATCTTGTGTTCCAGCGCGTTGAGCGCATCCAGAAGATTGCGGCGTCTAGAAGTTAGCGGCGGCACCGGATAGGCGAGGAAATCCTCTCGCGGTAGGCGGAGATTGGTGGTGCCGGTGGCATGTGCGCGGCAGTAACGGCGGTAGTCAGGGGTCCGCAGTAGCCAGTGGAAGTAGTCAAGCGGAACGTCATCCCACTTGGGTTCGAGCTTGACGGTGTCTTGGGTAAGACGTCCCGGGCCATGTCCCGCCGGCAGCATCGCGACAGAACCGAGCAAGTCGGCGGACTGTGTAACGTCCTTCAAGGAAACATAAAGCTCGCCTGGTCGGACCAACAGCTTCTCGGGGCAATCCCCGCCATACGTTCGCAGCGCGTCTCTACGGAAGCCTCCGTTGCGACGAATCGACGCCAAGCCCAACAGAACTGGCCCATCCTCGTCGAGTAGACGGCTCTTGTAGGTCGTGCCTCGCTGGAGCGTGAAGTAGTCTCCCAGGGTTTTCTGCGGGCTTGCGGCTCCCTCGGCCAGGACTACGTGTTCGCGTTGGATCTCCTCGTGATATCTAGCCGGCAACCGCGCCCAATCCCGTGCGTCGACAAGAAATGGGATTGTCGATTCATACACGGCTTCCTCGAAACTGGCCAGTTGGGCAGCTGGTATCTTCTCAGGTCCGGGACCTCGTAGCGCGAGGTCGAGATCGCTGCCATCGTGGCTGCGGCCGTTGACGCGGCTGCCGTACGCCCATACCTCGACACCTGGAAGGTGTTCGCGCAGAAGCGCGTCGAGAATGCTCCTGTGGCGTGGCGAGAGGTGCAGTCGGTCAGCCATCATCGGCAGCTTCGATCATGTCTGCGAGGGCCCTTGCATCGTCGATGAATCCGGCCAGCAACGCGAGGGTCGCTTCCGCGAAGTCCTCTCCGTAGTCGTGTGCGGTGTCGTTGCGGTGGTCTCGGTAGCCCAGCCACCGTTCCACGGCGTCGGGCGTCAGAAGGTCGCGCAGTGCCGCGTGGCGAAAGACATCCTTGAAGTTGAGACGGTCCGCCTGGCGGTTGCTGGGGAAGTAGGCGGCCAGGCGTTTACGCAGGAGCTTGCCGCTCTGTTCAAGCACCAGTTCGAACTCCTTGACGCAGGCGGCGCGGAAGATGTCGTACATGACATCGCCGTCATCGAGTTGTTCGATCCCCGCTACTGCGCGGTCGAGCGACTCGATGCAGCGGCGCAGAAACGTTGTGTCGATGCTCACTCGTGCATAATCCCGAAGCCCAGCGACTTCAAACTGGTTGAGATCGCCGCGTCTAGCCGTGCGCCCTCCGCCTGCTGATCATGCAACTCGGCGACGAGCCGCTGCATCTTCTCCGCGAACGGTTCGCCATCGTCTTCCGGAGGCGGTGCGCCGACATAGCGCCCCGGCGTCAAGACATGGTCGTGTCGGCGCAACTCTTCGATGGGCACGCTCCGGCAGAATCCCGGTTCGTCTTCGTAGTCCCCATCCACGCCGCGCCAGCGATGGTAGGTGTCCGCGATCCGGGCAATGTCTTCGGCCGTTAGTTCGCGGTGGGTGCGGTCCACCATGCTGCCGAGTTCGCGGGCGTCGATGAAGAGCGTTTCGCCTTGGCGGTCGCGGAAGCCGCCCGCGCTCCGGTTCCGCGCCAGGAACCACAGGCACGCCGGAATCTGCGTCGAGTAGAAGATCTGGCCGGGCAGCGCGACCATGCAGTCCACCAGGTCCGCCTCGATCAGGTTCTTGCGTATCTCCCCCTCGCCGGATTGGCTGGACGACATGGAGCCGTTGGCGAGCACGAAGCCCGCCGTGCCGCGCGGCGCGAGGTGGTGGACGATGTGCTGCACCCAGGCGAAGTTCGCGTTCTTCGGCGGTGGTGCTCCGTAGCGCCAGCGCATGTCGTCGGCGAGGCGCTCGCCGCCCCAGTCCTTCACGTTGAAGGGCGGGTTGGCGAGGATGAAATCCGCTCGCAGGTCCGGGTGGCGGTCGTCGTGGAAGGTGTCGCCGTGGGCGATCTGGCCCTCGATCCCCCGGATGGCGAGGTTCATGCGGGCGAGGCGCCACGTCGTGTAGTTCGACTCCTGGCCGTAGATGGAGATGTCGCCCCTGGCCTTGCCGCCATTGCCGTTGCCGGTGCCGTGCGCGGCGATGAACTCGACGGATTGCACGAACATCCCGGATGAGCCGCAGCAGGGGTCGTAGACGCGGCCCGAGTAGGGTTCGAGCATCTCGACCAGCAGCCTGACGACGCAGCGCGGGGTGTAGAACTCGCCGCCCTTCTTGCCCTCGGCGCCGGCGAACTGGCCGAGGAAGTACTCGTAGACGCGCCCGAGGACGTCGTTGGCACGGGCGGCCTCGTCGCCAACCGCGATGTTGCCCACCATGTCGATGAGTTGGCCCAGGCGCTGCTTGTCCATCGCGGGGCGGGCGTAGTCCTTGGGAAGGACGTTCTTGAGCGCGGGGTTGTCGCGCTCGATGGCCGCCATCGCGTCGTCCACGAGTTGCCCCGCCGTGGGCTGTCGCGCCTGCGCCTTGAGATTCGCCCAGCGGGCTTCCCGCGGCACCCAGAAGATGCTCTCGGCGGTGTATTCGTCCGGGTCCTCCGCCGCTTCCGCGCCCCACTCCGCGAGCACGGCGGCGTGGCGCTCCTCAAAGGCATCGGAGATGTACTTGAGGAAGATGAGGCCGAGCACCACGTGCTTGTACTCGGCGGCGTCCATGGAGCCGCGCAGGGCGTCGGCCATGGACCAGAGTTCGGATTCGACGCCGATGAGCGAGTCGTTCTTCTTCCGGGGGGGTTGCGGTCGTTTGGCGGGCATGGGGACGGTGGGTCCGTCCGGGCGTTGGCCGGGATTCTAGGGGCTCGCGCCGTAGAACGGAATGGCGGGGCCGTTCTACGGCGCGATGCCGTGGGCAGGTGGAGCCCGGACTAGACGCCGAGCCGAAGCGAGAAGTCCGCCTAGCCTCCGCGGCTAAAGACCGCGATTGGCGAGGTCGCCGTCGATCTCTTCCGGCGTCACGCGGGGTTCGTAGCGGGCCAGAACCTCGCCGTCCGCGCCAACCAGGAATTTCGTGAAGTTCCACGCGACGTCGGGCTTGCCCTTGGGGTTCGGTATCTGCGACGTCAGGTAGCGGTAGAGTTCGCAGGCCTCCCGTCCCTTGACCTTCACCTTCTCGAAGATCGGGAAGTTCGCGTCGTAGCGGGACCGGGCGAACTCGAGGATCTCCTCGTGGGTGCCCGGCTCCTGTCCGCCGAACTGGTTGCACGGGAAGCCGAGCACCGTCACGTTGCCTTCTTCATGCAGGGTACGCAGACCTGCGTACTGGCGCGTGTGGCCTCATTGGCTGGCGAGATTCACGACCAGGCAGGCCCCTCCCTTGTACTGCTCGAAAGACACCGGCTCCCCGGTGATGGCGTTCATGGTGAGGTCGTGGAATTCGGACATTGGGGCTCTCCCGTCTGCCAGGTCAGTCGCCGGCGCCGACGGCCCTACTCTTCGTTGAACGTCGCGAGCTTCCTGAACGCGCCGAGCACCTCGCCCCCGAAGCGTTCGTCGATGTCGCGGCCGACGCTCGGCGGTACGCAGACATCGTCGCGCGCATCCACCGCGCCGGTGATCACGGTGAGCAGTACCGCGTCGTCCTCGCCGGCGTTGCTGAAACCCCGGTAGGCGCCAGGGGGGCACGAGAACGTGTCCCACTTGCCGAGGGTCACCTTCTCCTCCCCCTCGGGGCCGACCCGGAACTCGATCGTGCCGTCGAGGACCACGAAGGTCTCGTAGGTGTTGTCGTGAGCATGCAGGCAGGGGCCCTGTCCCGGCGGCATGATCGAGACGTTCATGGTCGTGCCGGCCGCGCCGTAGATGGCCGCCGTCTTGCCGAAGGGGTTCTTCGTCTGCTCGATGATGATGGGCCGCAGGTCGCGGGCGAAGATGACGTCCATGGCTTCCTGCGGCACCCAGTCCAGCTCACTCGAGGTGGACATCGGTTTCAGGTCCGTGAACCGCGCCACGCGGCTCCGGATCTCCTCCGCGGTCATGCTTCTCTTCGGTTCCATGTCGCTATCTCTCCCCCTCTCGCTTCCTCTCTCGCTTCATCACCCGCTTCCTCACTCGCTCTCTGGCCTCATCCCCAAAGCCGCTCCGTCGCGATGGCCGCGCCATCCGCCATCGCTCGCATTTTGGCCCACACCACGTCCGGCGCGACCATCGTATAGCCCGCGAAGGTGGAGAACCCGCAGTCCGTGTTGGCGATCACCCGTTCCCGGTCGCCGATCACGTCCACCCAGTGGCACAGGCGGTTGGCCACCACCTGCGGATGCTCCAGCATGTTGGTGGTGACGTCGATGACGCCGGGGAACATCACCATGTCCGCGGGCAGCGGCATCTCGCGGAACAGGTCCACCTCGTGGGCATGGCGCGGGTTCGCGCAGGCCAGCGACAGCCCGCCCACCCGGGCCTGGTAGATGATGGGCAGGATCGACTCCAGGTCCACGTCGTCGCAGTGCGGCCCGTCCCAGTTCCCCCAGCAGACGTGCAGGCGCACCCTGTCCCTCGGGATGTTCTCGAGCGCCTCGTTCAGCGCCGCCACGTGCACTTCCATGCGCGCCTGGAACTCCGGGAGCGGCCGGTCCACGAACAGGATCTGGCGCTCGAGGGCCAGGTCCGGAGCGTCGAGCTGCAGGATGTGCCCCCGGGAGACGATGTACTCGTACTCCCGGCGCAGTTCCCGGGCCAGCGCGAAGACGTAGTCCTCGTCCCGCGGATAGGCCGGGTTGTCCGGATTGCGCAGCAGCGTGGTCGCGAGGATCCCCGGCGTGACGGCCGTGACGAAAGTGCCGGCGAAACGGCCGCCCGCTTCCGGTTCCGCCGCGAGGGCGTCCGCGAAAAGGTCCAGTTCCTCCTTCGCCTGGGTGAGTTCCGGGTCGTAGCGCACTTCGTCGACGCATTCCGGCGTTTCCCAGACCGAAGCGGACTTGCCGGCGGTGGACTCTCCGGCCGAACGGCTGACCACCAGTTCCGCGTAGCCCGGGAACTTGGCGAAGTCCGTCACGGTCCCGCGCTGCGCCACGCCGCCGAACCCGGTCATCCGATCCTTGGCGTAGAAGGAGAAGCCGATGCGGGGCAACTCGCCGTCGCCGGCGATGTCGATGCCCGCCGCCGCCTGTTCGCGCACCGCCTCCCTGAGTCCGTCGAGCACCTCCGCCTGGAACGCGCCGCGGTCGACGTCCTCGCCGGCTTCCGCCTGTCCGAGCATGTCGAGCAGGGCAGGAGAACGCGGCAGGCTGCCGACATGGGTGACCAGGATCCGATCGTTGCTGTAGTGCATGGTTACGCCGTCCACGTGCGACCCGCCTTGCGGATCGCTTCGATGTAGTTGTCGAAGTACGCCATCTTGATGTCGATGGCGCGTTGCGCGTCGCCGGCCAGTAAGGCCTCGGTCGCGTCCGCGTAAGCCCTGACCACCCGCCCCCGGTCGATCGTCGGGTGCAGGTTGGCGACTTCCCGGTGCACCAGCCCGAGGTGCAGCCGCCGGATCAGCACCGTCAGGTAGTGGTTGCCCGCGATGTCGTGCAGGACGAAGTAGTAGTGGGTGACCGCCCTGAGCAGGTCCGTGATCGGCGCTTCCTCGAAGGCGCGTACCTGCTCGACGGCAGCGAGGATGCGTTCGCGGTTGGCGGCGTCGCGCAGGGCCGGGGCCGCCAGCGTCAGGCTCATGTAGACGACGCCCTTCGCGGCCTGGTAGATCTGCACGATCTCTTCCGCCGACAGGCGCTTGACCACGGCGCCCCGGTAGGGCCGGACCTCCACCAGGCCTTCACCGGCCAGCAGCCGCAAAGCCTCGCGGACCGGGCCTACCCCGAGCCCCGAGTTGGCCGCGACCTCGGCCTCGACCAGCCGCTGCCCGGGCAGGTACAGCCCGTTCCTGATGCCCTCCTCGATGCGCGACGGCCTGTTCCATGCGGTGGCGGCCTTGGGTCCTCCCGGGGGCCTCCGCGGACCCGCGCTGGATCGGCGCGACGCTCGTCATGGGCGGATCATACAATCATCGTTGAAACAATCTATGATTTCGTGCTCCATTCGGCGGGAGAAACACCTTGAGATTTCGCGTGGTCGGTACCGGCGTCATGGCCGGCGCACTGCTGGCCGGTTGCGATGCCGGGCGTCAACCAGCCGAAGCGGAGCGGATCGACGCGCCGGAAACCGTTCGGCTGGCGGTCGGCGAACCCGTCCGCATCGGCACGGGGACCTCTCCGCTGGACGGCGACTGCGGGAAGCTGAGCGACGGCTACACCTACCCGGACGACACCGAGACGGACCCGCGCCTCGCGATATCGCGCATCGATCCCGCACGGATCGCGGTGGCCTTCATGCGCGACCCGGTGCTCGCCATCTCGGCCGCGGCTTCGGAGGACGGCGGCGCGACCTGGCGGGAAGCGGAGCCCCCCGGCCTGTCGCCCTGCACCGGGACGTCCTACAACAGCTACGGCGACCAGGACCTCGCCGTCGGCGTCGACGACCGCCTCTATCTCGTATCGGTCCAGGGCGACTTCACGCCGGAAGGACAGCCGCTGGTGCCGGGCACGGAGTTCTGGATGAACAGCGCCGTGACGGTATCGACCTCCACGGACTTCGGCCGTACCTGGTCGCAGCCCGAGGTCGTCTCGCCCCTCGGGGAATACCAGCACACGACCCTGGTCGCCACGGATCCCGCGCGGCCCGGCATCGCGCACATCGCCTGGCACGTGCACCGGAACCCGAGCCAACCCCAGGATACCGAGTCCCACCTGGAGGACGGCCGGGTGTACATGGCGACGACGGTGGACGGCGGCGCCTCGTGGAGCGAGCCCGAGACCGTCATGCCGGCGAGGGGGGCGCTGGACCTCCTGGCCTTCGAGGACGGCGAACTGCTGGCGGTGGCGCTGGTCGGCGAAGATCCGGCCACGGCCGCCATGGTCGTGAGCCGCCGGTCGGACGCCGGCTGGAGCGAAACGAAGGCCCTGCCCCTGCAATCGAACACGTCGGCGTTCCTGCATCCGGAAGGCGAGATGGTGCTCGCCATCGACATGCCGGTCTCCCCGGGTGCGGACGGTACGGTCCACCAGGTCGCGTCGACGTACGACCCGGCCACCAATCGGGGCCGGGTGGCCGTCGCGACATCCCGTGATCGCGGCGCGTCCTGGGGCGCTCCGACGACGGTGGCCGACATCGAGGGGCCGGCCTGGAACGCGGCCATCGGCGCCGCGCCGGACGGGGCCCTCGGCGTGTTCTGGTATGACGCCCGGGAGGATGTGCCGGGCGACGGCCCCATCACCACGCGGGCCCGCTTTGCCGTATCGCTCGACGGCGCGTCCTGGATGGAGACCGCGCTGTCGGAGCCGTTCGACCTGGCCCGGGGCCCCCGGCCGCACGTCCTGCTCTATCTCGGCAACTACTTCGAGGTCAAACCGGCCGGGCCGGGGGCCTTCGGCGTCGCTTTCGCGGTTGCCCCGCCACTGTCCGCGGGCGCCGCCGACCTCCACTACGTCAACGTCGCCTATCGACCGTAGCGCCCCGGATGCTGATCTCCCCCGACAATCATCTCGGGCTCATGGCCCTGCTCTTCGCCATCGTCGGCGTCTGCTGCTGGTCCGAACGCTTCGCCTGGGGAAGCCGAGCTTCCGCGCCCGTGCTGGTCATCCTGCTGGCTCTCGTGCTCTCGAACCTGGGACTGATCCCGCGGGAGGCGCCGAGCTACGCCTTCGTGTCCGAGTACTTCGTGATGGCCGCCATCCCCCTGTTGCTGTTCAAGGCGGACCTGCGCCTGATCGTCGGCGAGACCGGACGCCTGCTCTTCGCGTTCCTCCTCGCCGCTGGCGGCACGGTGCTCGGTGTCGTCACGGCCTTCTTCCTGGTGCCCGTGGGCGACGTGGCGGCCCAGGCCGCCGCGGCCATCACGGGAGGCTATACCGGGGGTGGCATGAACTTCGTCGCCGTCTCGAAGGTGGTGGGGCTCGAGGACCCGACCCGTTTCGCCGTGGTGCTCGGGGCGGAGGCGAGCGTCGGGTTGGCTTACCTGATGCTGCTCTCCGCGATGCCGGCATTCGCCTGGTTCGCCCGTTGGGACGCGTCCGCCGCCCCGGCGCGGCCGGCGGAAGAACCGGAACCGCAACAGGCCACCGACGGGCCCGACCTGACCCACATGGGGCTGGCGCTCGGGCTGAGCCTGACCGTCTGCGCGGTTGGCACATGGCTCGCGAACCTGGCCGGACAACCGCGCTTCGCGATCCTCGCGATCACGCTCATCGCCATCGCCGCCGCCAACCTGGCCCGCCGGCAGATGCAGGCGCTGAAGGGAGACTTCACGCTGGGAATGCTGCTGCTCTACGTCTTCTTCGGCGTATTCGGCGCGGGTGTCGACCTGGTGTCCATGCTGCGCCAGGCGCCGCTGCTGATGCTCTTCGCCTTCGTGATCATCGCGGTGCATGCGACCGTCGCATTCGGCCTCGGTCGCCTGTTCGGCTTCAGCGCGCGGGAGCTGGCCGTGGCCTCCAACGCCTGCGTGCTCGGGCCTCCAACGGCGGCGGCGCTCGCGGCGCGCTCCGGGTGGCACGAACTGGTCACGCCGGGCATCCTGTGCGGCATCTTCGGGTACCTGATCGGCAACTTCCTCGGCGCGGGGGTGTTCGAGCTGTTGCGGTAGGGGCTGATATGTGAGGGTACGGCCGCCGGGCTGCGTCCCTGCCTGCAACGTCGCCCATAACACCACGAGGGGAGCCCGAACCGCCATGCATCGCCGCGACCTGCTGACTTCCACCCTGGCCGGTTCAGCCGCCCTCGCGTTCGCGCCCCGCGCGTTCGCCGGCGGCACGCGTGACTGGGCGGCCCTCGCCCGCCAGGACCGGAAACCCATCCAGCCCGATCTCGCCAACGTGTACGCCACGGGCAGCCGCGTCATGGCGTCGAGCGACCATCCCTACGCCACGGAGGCGGCGCTGTGGGCCCTTGAGCGCGGCGGTACGGCGGCCGATGCGTACATGACGGCGGCGATCGCCCAATGCGTGCTGGAACCGACCATGACGACGCTGGGCGGGGGCTTCGGCATGGCGTTCTGGGACGCGGGAAGCGGGGAACTCAAGCAGGGAGGCGGCGCTTTCGCCTTCCCGAGCGGCGCCCCCGCCACGGAACCCTACGACGAGCAGAGGTCCTGGACGGCCTGGGGCGCCATGGTGCCCGGCTTCGTGCGGGGGCTCGAGGTCTGCCACGAGGCCTGGGGCAAGCTGCCCTGGAAGCACCTCTTCGAACCCGCCATCGTCTTCGCGCGCGACGGCTTCGTCATCGACCACCTGCTGTGGGGCTACGCCAAGGCGACCCGCAAGATGATCGGCCGCTTCCCCGGACCCGGGCGCGACGACTGGTTCCGGGACGGCTACATGCTCGGCGTCGGCGACATCCTCAGGCAGCCCGCGCACGCGGCGACCCTCGAGGCGCTGCGCGACGAAGGGCCGGACTACTTCTACACCGGACCGTTCGCCCGGGAACTCGCGGAGGAGGTCCAGCGGCGCGGCGGCGGCATCACCGTCGACGATCTGAAGAACTTCGACCAGGCGTTCGTCTCGGCGCCCTGGAAGCCGGGCGAAGCGGGCGGCACGCCGTACCGGGGGATGGAAGTAGCGCCGATCTCGGGCGCCCTGTTCCAGCTCGGTCTGCGCGTCTTCGAGGCCGCGGACCTCGCCGGCATGGGCCACCCGACCGACTCCGTCGAGGCCCTGCACACCCAGGTGCGCCTGGCCCAGGAACTCTGGATCCGCGGCCGGGACATCACCCCGGACAACCAGGCGGAGTGGGTGTCCGAAGCGCACGCCGCCGAGGTGCTGGAGGCGATCCGCAATGCGCCGTCGCGTCCGTTCCGCGGTTTCTCGGCCGCGACCTGCGGGCTGACCATCGTCGACGCCGCGGGCAACGTGGCCGCCGGCACGCATTCCAGCTCGTCGGAGCCGTTCGGCACGGGCATCAACGTCGACGGCGTCATCCTCAACCGCGCCACCTTCATCCGCAAGTTCACGGACATGCCCAAGGGGTTCTCGACCCAGCTCTGGCTGTTCCGGGACGGCAAGCCCGCGCTGGCCATGGCGACGCCGAGCCGTTCGCTCATGGAATGCCTGCTCCAGGGCGCGGCGAACGTCGTCGAGTACGACATGTCCCTCACGGACGCCGTGTCCGCGCCCCGGTTCGGCCATCCGCATCCGGGCATGACCGCCATCGAGATCGAAGGGGATTTCCGCGAGGAGGTGCTGACCGCGCTGGCGGCCAGGGGGCACGATCTCTACCGCGTCTCTCCCAAGGACGTCAACATGGGGAGCATCCACGGCGTGCGCCTGGCCGAAGACGGCCTGATCGAGGGAGTCGCAGACCCCCGGAGACGGGGTCTCGCCAAGGGCGCCTGAACCCGCGGGCACAGGCGGCGCCAGTCTCAATATGCGAACGCGCGGCCGTTCGTGTAGGCGTGAGACGCGGCCATCAGGTCGCCGGTGTCCGGGTCCCGGCTGATCCCGGCCCAGAGACCCTGGGTGTAGCGGCGCTGTTCGGCGGGCAACCGTTCCACCGGCAGGCCGCTGGCCTCGAGGACCGCGTCGCCGAACTCCCCTTCCATGACCCGGACCACCCACTTGGGCACGGCCTGGTCGGACGACGGGTCGAGGACGGGTCTCGGCAGGAAGAACGCCGGGGCGTCCACCGCGTCCTTCACGTTCATGCCGAAGTGAATCGTGCCGAACAATGACTGGAACGTCTGCTGGTGCAGGCCCGTGGCCATGGAGGCGAACGCGACCGCCGGGCGCCCGTCCCGGGTGAGGATACCCACTTCGATCGGGTCCGCCACCCGGCCGCCGGGCCCGGCCGCCGCCACCGCGGCCTTCTGGTTGACGGCGGGATCGCCGATGGACACCCCGTCGACGATGATGGCCGTGGCGCCCCACACGACGCAGTTGATGGAGTGGGTGACGGCGGTCATGTTGCCCCCGCGGTCGACGGCGATCACGGTGTCCGAGTGGGACGGGGGCGCTTCCGCGTACTGGGCCGGCATCGCGCCGGCCTCCATGCGCGACCAGAGGGTCGCCGCGGTCTCCGGCCGAATGCGGCTCGCGTCGGTGAGGTCGAGCCCCGGATAGAGCTGTTCCCGGGTCTCCGGCGGCACCATCGACAGCATCATGTTGAAGGTCAGGTTCGACGCGCGCCGCAGGGACTCGCCGTTCGTCGACCAGTGACCGAGGGACGCGATGCCGGCCGCGTCCCCGAGGTGCAGCGCCTCGATCATGTTGACGCCGCCGAAGGACGGCAGGCCGTTCGCGTGAATCCGGTACTCCCCCACGTCCGCCTCCAGGGGCGGGACCCACATCACCTCGTAGGCCGCGAGGTCCTCCAACGACATGGTGCCGCCGTCCGCCTGCACCGCCGCCACGGCCCGTTCCGCCCAAGGGCCCGTGTACATGTAGTCGGCGCCCTGCTCGGCGATGGCCTCGAGGGTGCGCGCCACGCCCGGCTGGCGGAACACCTGCCCTTCCTCGATCCACGCGCCGTCCGGATTCGTGAACACGGCCTTCGACTCCGGCAGGCGCGACAGCGCGTGCTTGCGCGGCTCGAGGAAGCTGACCAGGCGCGAGTTGAACGGGATCCCCGCCGCGGCAATGTGGATCGCCGGGGCGAAGAGGTGCCGGAAGTCCAGCTTGCCGTAGCGGCGGTGCGCCGCCTCCACGGCCCGCATGAAGCCGCCCACCAGCGCGGTGCGCCCGCTCGGTTCGTCGGAGCCGTACATTTCCTCTTCCGAACCCATGCCGATCGTGCCGGGAATCGACATCGGATCGTCGTCGCCGAGCACCGCGTTCCAGCCCGCGTTGAGCGAGACGATCTCGTCGGCCGCGGCGTCGTAATGCACCATGGTCATGATGCCGAAGTAGCTGATCACCGCCCCGGCCCCGAGGGCCACCTGCGTGAGCGCGGTGGTCATGGCGGCATCGACCGACGACCCGCCCTGGCGCAGCGCCTCGAGGCCCGCGCGCTGGGCGAGGGGGTGGTAGCTGCCCGTCACCGCGCCCTGCCGGCCCTCCGCCACGGGATTGCCGGGGAAGGCGACATCCTCCAGCGCCAGATAGGCTTCCCATTCCCCCGCGGGCCAGCCGGCCGGAGAGAGGTCGACCGCCGGCGTTTCGGCCCCGCCCACGTCCGGCGCCCCGGGCGCGCTCGCTTCTTCCGCGCAACCGCCGGTCAGCACGGCAACGAGCACGGCCGGGACGAGACGCAGAAACGCGCCCCGCGTCATCCGCACACCTCGGCGAACACGCGCAGGAAGTTCTCGCCGAGGATGCCCCGCACCGCCTCGTCCGGGTATCCCCGCGCCACCAGGCCGCGGGTGAAGTTGACGAAGTCCCGCGCATCGTCGTAACCGACCAGGTTCTGGCGGATCGTGATGCCGTGCTCGGGGCGGAACCCCAACTCCTCGGTGTTGCGGCCGATGGTGTCCTCCGCGATCCCGTGGCTGAGCATGAAGGGCCAGTCGGTGCCGATGCCGACGTGTTGCCAGCCGACCACGCCGACGATGTAGTCGATGTGATCGAGCATGACGTCCACCGTCGCCCCGGCCTCTGGCGGCGCCAGGAAGAAGGGCACCGCGTAGACGCCGATCAGGCCGCCGGTGTCGGCAATGGCCTTCAGTTCCTCGTCGGACTTGGCGCGGTCGTGCAGGTAGACGCCCTCGGCGCTCGTGTGGTTCGCCGTGACCGGCGCCCGGGAGAACGCGCAGGCGTCGAGGGTCGTCTGCCGGCTGCAATGCGAGGTGTCGACGATGAGGCCGATGTCGTTCATCTTTTCGACGACCTCGATGCCGTAGTTGCTGAGGCCCGCGTTGGTCCGGTCCGTGCAGCCCGAGCCGACGAAATCCTGGCGGTTGTAGGTGAGCATTACCGAGCGCGTGCCGAGCGCCCGGGCCCGGTCGAACTGTTCAAGTTCCCGGGGCAGGCCCTCCAGGCCGGGCTGCGCGAACCCGTAGGTGACGTACTCGCCGGCGTCATGGGCCGCGCGGAAGTCCGCGGCCGTGTCGGCGAAGTCCATCCAGGGAATGGACCGCACCTGCTCGTTCAGCCGCTCGAGCGGTTCCAGCGAACGCTCGCTGACGCCGCCCATGGCGAAGCTCGCGGCGCTGTGGCCCTTGCAGAAGACCTGCAGCGCATCCGACCCTCCCTCCGCCGTCAGCGCATAGGGCAGTTCCATGCCGTCGAGAAACCGCTGCCAGGGGTTCATGTCCGCCGGCAGGCGCTCCTCGACCACATCGCCCGGCAACCGGTCGTAGAGGGCGGGTCCTCCCGGCCCCATGCTGCACATGTCGATGCTGATGCTCGTGCGGTGCAACTCGGCGGCGTGCCGCTCCCGCTCCGCGTTCAGACCCAGTTCGTAGTCTCCGGACACGTCGGCTCTCCTCAGGCTGAAACGTTCGGCCGCGCGCGCTCTGCCCCGGCCATCACAGGCGCGCCTCCCGCAGTTCCGCGAGGACGCTGGAAATGTACTTCTCGACCATGCTCACCGAGACGCCCATCCGGACGGCGATGTCCGCGTAGGAACATCCTTCGACACGATGGCACAGGAACGCGCTCGCGGCCTTGTCGCTGACCTGGGTCAGGGCGCGGTCGAGTTGCTCGAGCTGCTCGATCTGTTCCGTCCAGAGCGAGGGATCGTGTTCCTCCACGTCCTTGAGATCGCCGAATCCGTCGAGGGAGTCCGTCCGGTCGAGCCGCCGCGCCGCGCGGCGACGCCAACGGTCACGGAGCAGGTTCGCCGCCGCGGAGAACAGGAAGCCCTTGCAGTTCGTGGGCGGGGCTCGGTCCACCTGGCGAATCAGCCGAACGTACAGTTCCTGCAGCAGGTCCTCCGCTTCCGACTCGCTGACGGTACGCTGGAAGAACGTGCGCAACTGGCGATGGTAGGTGGCGTAGCTGTCGGAAACGTAGTCGTTGCGTCCCGACCGCGCCGCCGTCGTGGCTGTGGCCAGACCCTGCACAATGCCCTCCCCCCCGTGAGCCTGTGACCCCCTAAACATACGGCAATGTACGGAAACAGTACAGGGCTGTATGGAAGGTGCCGAAACCCGGGCTCAGGCTGTGGAAACCGGCGGGCGATGCGTCCTAGTGTTCCGTTGGCAACGGGGAGGGTGACCCATGGCAAACGGCCAGTTGAGCGGTCGCGACCGGCGGCTCGGCGTGGGCAAGCCGATTACGCGGCGCGACTTCATCGGGTCGACGCTGGTGGGCGCCGGCGCGACCCTGCTGTCGGGCTGCGCCCCGCTCGCCACCACCCCGCAAGCCGTTCAGACCGCGGGATTCCATCCCTGGGACGGTTACGGCGGCGTCGGCGACTACGCCACCAGCAACGGCAACACCCAGGCGGTCATGGACGCCGCGCACGTCCTGCGCGACGGCGGCCAGGCCGGTGCGCTCGCCTCCGCCTCTCCCACGGGCGAGACGTTCGATCTCGTGGTGGTGGGCGGCGGATTCGCCGGGCTCGGCGCCGCCTTCCAGTTCCACGCCGGCAGCGAAGGCAGGACCTGCCTGGTGCTCGACAATCACCCGGTGTTCGGCGGCGAGGCGAAGGAGAACGAGTTCTCCGTCGGCGGCTACCGGCTGTTCGGGCCGCAGGGCTCCAACGGCTTCATGCCGCCGGTGGGTCGAACCACCCTCTCGGACGACGTGTGGCGCGCCGTCGGCATGCCGATGGAGTACGAGTTCGCCGACGCCGACGAGACCTTCGGCATGCGCCTCGCCCACGACAGCTACGACGCGATGTTCTGGGGCGAACCGCACCTGGACGTCGGTCACTACTTCCGCGACGGCAACGGCGGCCGCTGGGTGAAGAACATCTGGGACGACGGCCTCGCACGCACCCCCTGGTCCGACACGCTACGCCGGGACATGCTCCGCGCCTTCACGGGGAAGGAGACCGCGCACGGCATGGAGGGCCTGGGGCCCTGGCTCGACGCCATGAGCTACCGCGACTACCTGGTGCGGGAACTCAAGCTGCATCCCGGCGTCGCGGACCACATCGACCCGGTGCTGGCCATCGCGAACTACGGTTTCGGCTGCGACGTGATCTCGGCCTACGCCGCCTACCTGCTGCAGTTGCCCGGCATGAAGGGCTACTTCACCGCGGACACCTACGACTTCTCGCAGATCAAGATCATGAGCTTCCCCGGCGGCAACACCACCTATGCCCGCTACATCGTCAAGCACCTGATCCCGGACTCCATCCCGGGGCAGGGGCTCGAGAACGTCGCCCACGGCAGGATCGATTTCGACGCGCTCGACCGCGACGGCGACCCGACCCGTCTGCGCCTCGGCGCCACGGCCATCGACGTGCGGCACGAGGGCGACGGCGTCCGCGTGACCTACCTGCGCGACGGGCGCGCCGAACAGGTGCGCGCCCGCACCGTCGCGATCTCCGCGAGCGGCCAGATGGCCCGCAGGATCGTCGCCGACATGCCCGAGAACGTGCGCGCGAACTACGCGCAGTTCCATCACGGCGCCGTGCTGGTGGTCAACGTCGCGCTCAACAACTGGCGCTTCCTGCACCGGCTCGGCATCGGCGCCGGGCGCTGGTACGACGGCTTCGGTTTCGTCGGCAGCATCCGCGCGCCCATGAAGGTCGGCGGGCTGACCGCGCCCCACCACCCCGACCTGCCGACGGTGATGACCTTCTACGTGCCCTTCCACACCCCGGGTCTCGACATCGACGCCCAGGCCCGCCTCGGCCGAGCCCAGTTGCTCGCGAAGCCCTACCTCGACTACGAGCGCGAGATCCGCACCCACATGAACGACCTGTTCGGCTCCGCCGGCTTCGACGCCCGCCGGGACATCGCCGGCATCATCCTCAACCGGTGGGGGCACGCGTACATCGCGCCGCAGCCAGGGTTCTACTTCGGCGGCGAGAACGGCGAGGGACTCACCGCACCCATGAAGCAGGGGCACGGCCGCATCTTCTACGGCCACTCCGAACTCGGCTGGCGCATGAACTACCGGAACGCGATCACCGAGGGGGGACGGGCCGGCGAGCAGGCCGCCGCGGCGCTCGGTTGAGCAAGGCAGGAGACGACGAGTTAGCGCTGGGCGGCGACCGGGGTAGAGGGCGAGTCGCCCCCCGGTTGACGGCTACAAGAACCGCAAGGCGGCGAACAGCAATGTCGCCGTGGCTACCTGGGCGCCAATGATGCGTACCGTCAGTTCGGCCTTGAGCGCGGCCACGTCGGCCTTGAGCGCGGCGAGGTCGGCCTTCGTCGCCAGCGAGTCGTCGGCGACGGCAACGGTCTCGACGATCGCGCGCGCCGCCGCCGTGTCCACGCCAGCCGCTTCCAAACGTTCGACCGCCGCTGCGGTGTCGATCGTGTACGCCATGTCACAGATTGTGCCCGTCCCTGCGCAAACCGCAAGGATGCCGGTCGTGCACCGACTCGGCATCGGCGCCAGGCGCTGATACGACCGCTTCGGGTTCGTCGGCAGCATCCGCGCGCCGATGGAGCGCCCCCGGGATATCGCCGGCATCATCCTCAACCGGTGGGGCCACGCGTACATCGCGCCGCACCCGGGTTCTACTTCGGCGGCGCGAACGGCGACGGACTCACCGCGCCCGTGAAGCAGGGGCAGGCCGCATCTTCTACGGCCACTCCCAGCTCGGCTGGTGCATCAACTACCGAAACGCCATCACCGAGGGTGGCCACGCCGGCGAGCAGGCCGCCGCGGCGGCCACCCATCGTTGGCATCAGTCCGCAAAAGCCTTAACGTCGGCCGGTGAGCTACGAGTTCGAATGGGATGCGAACAAGGCAGAAGCCAACTTGCGCAAGCACGACGTCTCCTTCCACGAGGCGTCCACCGTCTTTGCCGATCCGCTGATGCTCATGGCGGACCACTCCGTCGGCGAGGAACGCCATATCGTTCTCGGCACATCTTAAACGGGGCGGCTGCTCGTGGTAAGCCACGCCGAACGCCCGCCCCGCACTCGACTCATCAGCGCGCGTCCAGCGACCCGCAACGAAAGGCAACAATTTGAGCAAGGCACCTAGCCCGGATTTCTCACCACCGGCCGAAATGGGTCGGGAACGGGAGGTTCCGTTGGCTGCCATGAGTTGCGGTGGGGATTGAAACGGGTCGGAGGGCGAGGCTTGGCGGCTGGGGGCGCGAATCGGCCGCGGAAGTTA
>JAJDVW010000167.1 GCA_022825925.1 Pseudomonadales bacterium
GGCGGCCCGGCGCTTCGCGGACTTCGACTACCGCACGCGCAAGTCCTGGTCCCGAACGCGGCGGGTGGTGGGCAAGGCGGAGCACCTGGCCAAGGGGGCGAACCCGCGCTTCGTGGTGACCAGCCTGCCGCGCCGCAAGGCCTCCGCGAAGCGGCTGTACGAGAAGCTGTACTGCGCGCGCGGGGACATGGAGAACCGGATCAAGGAGCAGCAGCTCGACCTGTTCGCCGACCGCACCAGCGCCCACGAGATGCGCGCCAACCAACTGCGCCTGTACTTCTCGTCGTTCGCCTACGTGCTACTGCACGGGCTGCGACGGCTCGGCGCGCGCGGTACCGAGTTGGCCCGCGCGCAGTGCGGCACCCTGCGGTTGAAGCTGCTCAAGGTGGCGGTGCGGATCCGGATCACCGCGCGGCGCGTGTGGCTGTCGTTCCCGCAGGCCTATCCGTATGGCGAAGTGCTCGCCAACGTCCTTGCCAACCTGCGCCGCGAACCCCTGTGGCATCCGTCCTGACGAACGCAACCGCGCTCGTCATGGCCAATCGGTAACCATCGGCAAGACGCCGAGGGCACGGCTCGCCTCGACGGCCGCGATCGCCCGGTTCAACCCTGAAAACAGGGCTTCGCAGCAACCCAAACACCCTTCTCGGCGGGGAACAACGGGTATACCCATGCCGCGATGTAATCGTTAGCCGTAAGCAAGTGCCTGATAGTCAACAGTGCCGCCCGATACAGTCAATCGGTGAGCGATCCGGGTTAGGGAGTTGATCTCGGGGACCATGCCCAAGGGAAAGGATCTGCCAGAACCCGTTTCGTGCGTCGGGACGGGAGACACTCGTCGTTCCGCCGGTTCAGATTGCCAGAAGGCGCGTGCCGAGAGAACGACACCGTTCGGTGACGAGGGCATGGACGTACTGTACTTCTTCAAGAAGCGAACTGTCTTCATTCGGAACTTCTATGAAGATGTGAGTTCGGTTTTCGTCAAGAGAATCTCGATGATCGAGAAACGCGAGCATCCTTACGACACTTCCGACAACGGCCAGTACGAGGACAACGAACCACCCTATCTGTCTGAGTGGACAGGTGCGCAGGAGTCGATGGACGTGCTCGGTCTGATGTGTATCTCGATGCTCTCCGGCTCGCTGCATGCGTATTTTTTGGAGTGGGAGGACGAGATTGGGGTCGTATGGGAACAGCGCGAGAGAGCGCAGTTCCTCAAACGCGAGGGGGTCAAGGGGTACGTGAGAGAGGCTCAAGGGCTGACGAGCCCAAAATTAGACGACTGTCCGGCTGATCTTGATCTGATCGAGCAGATCATTCTGGCGCGAAATGCCGCCCAGCACCCGGAGGGGATTACGGACTTGATTCCGCACCATCGCCGTAGCGACCTAAAGAAGTACCCGCGTCCGTTCTTCATGAACGAATTCGAGAGCAAGTTCCTGGAGGGCGAGCTGGCAGACATCTCCTTTCTGGTTCCTCGGGTCCGCGTATCCGGGGAGCAGTTGAAGCGTGTGCTCGATGAGGCAGAGAAGCTCGCCGCGTGGTTGGACGGAGGGCTCCAGTCCACGCTTGCTGCACGTTGGGAGGACAGGACGTTGGAGCAGTCGGGCGACCATGGCGAAGAAAGCTGAGGAGTTGCGGGGGTTTGGATCCTTGCGATCGCTGCGGTGCGTATCGTTGACAGTGCTCTTGCTCGCCGGGCTATCAGCAGCGGCACAGGAACCGAACGGAGCGATTGACGACATCGGCGAGCTGCCGAGGCATATCGATGGCAGCGGTGTCGACCCCGGTGAAGCGGACGAAGTCAATTGGTACGGCCGGTCAATCTCCGAGGTGCGCCAAGCGGCTGAGCAGGGCGATGCGGGTGCCCAGTTGTACCTGGGGAAGAGCTATGCGTTCGGCGTTCGCACCCCCAAGGACGAGACCAGGGCGACCGCATGGCTCGAGAGGGCAGCTAAGCAAGGACAGGTAGAAGCTCAGTACCTGCTCGGCCTGTACGTACTCGCAGACAATTGGGCGCAGGGGGCTAGATGGCTAGAAAGGGCGGCCAACCAGGGGCATGGAGAAGCCCAGAGTTCGCTCGGCGTAGTCATCGCGGCGTATCAAGACGCGGCAGAAGCGGGGGACGGCAACGCGCAGATGGCCTTGGGCATGATGCACGAATGGGGGTTCTTCGGAGCGCAGAAGAACGATGCGGTCTCGGCGAAGTGGTATCGCGCGGCGGCCGGACAGGGGCACGCGTTCGCTCAGTTTAGATTGGGTGTCAGATACGCCAATGGGACGGGAGTACCGGAGGACTATGCCGAAGCTGCGCTGTGGTACCGCAGAGCCGCCGAGAACGGGGTCCCTGGCGCACAGGCTGCTTTGGGCACCCTGTATCGGAGCGGCAAGGGTGTCGTGAAGGACGACCAGGAAGCCGTGGCGTGGTATCGCAAGGCGGCCGAGCAGGGACACGCTGAATCCCAGGCCCTACTGGGTCTGATGTACGGTCAAGGCACGGGAGTGCCAAAGGACTACGTCCGCGCGTACGCGTGGCTGAACCTTAGCGCGGCGGCGGGATTCGAACGGGCTGGCACGGCTCGCGACCAGGCCGCCGCGATAATGACTCGAGAACAGGTTGCTGAAGCTCAGAGATTGAGTCGAGAGCTGAGCTCTCGAGTCCCCGATGCTGAAGAGTGAAGTTGCGCTGGCGCGGGCGAACAGGGCGCAGTGAGGGAACCTGCAGGACTGTCAGGAATTCCGTGTCAGGGCCGTTTCGTGCCGGACCTGATTGGTCCTGCCAACCTGGCGGACGAATCACCGTTGCCGCAGCTTGCCACCACCAGCCGAACGGGGCCGCGTGACGACGATGTCGATGTCGGGACCGAGCGCTGTCAGGAGGCGCAGCAGGCGCTCCAGTGAGTACCCGCGGAAACCGCCCCTCAGCAGCCGGGAGACATCGGGCTGGGAGAGCCCGAGCAACCGAGCGGCCTGGGTCTGGGCGAGGCCACGCTGGCGGATGATCGCGTCGATCCGGGAAACGAGGCCGGCCTTCAGGAGATGGGCGTCGGCATCCGGCAGACGGAGATCAGCGAAGACGTTGCCGCTACCGCGCTCGACGTCGGTGTCACTGGTGTCCATGGCATCATCGGTCATCAAGCGTCTTGTCCCGCGTGTCCGAACGTTCTCACCGATTGGACTTGGCCGGAGAGCTACCCATGCGACGCATCGGACGCTGCCGGATCCCGGTCCCGCTCACCGTTGTAAACCACCTCTCCAACTGAACGCCGCTTTCCTTCAGTTCCATGATCTGAGTCGCGAGCTGTTCCGCCGATTCGGGCACGAAGCGCAGATACAGAACGCCTGCCGGCGGCGCAAGAAGCCGGCCAAACAAGAGGTCGCCATAGTCTCGGTCAAACGTGACGATGACCCGCCCCTGCCTCCTGGCCAGCCGCAAGACCTCTTCGTCGGCTGCGCCCGGTGAAGCCTGAGCCACGGCGAGAACGTCTTCGCCGCAACTTCGCAAGGCGGCACCCGTCCCGAGCGGGATGTTCTCGTCCGGGAGCCACTTCATGGACCGGCTAATCGCCGATGGAGTAGACCTGTTCGTCCCGCGCACACTCCGCAGCGAAAGCGAACAAGGCGCAAAGTGCCTCGGGGGACAGCTGGGGATAGTTCTCTAGAATCTCGGCCAGGGACCAGCCGTTGGCCAGCAGGTCGAGGAGGAAGTCAACCGACCACCGGGTGCCCCGAACCACCGGTTTGCCCGCGAGAACCGCAGGGTCGCTGTGTATGTGATCATGCCAGTTCATGTAGTCGCGTCCGAGCGGCGGCATTGGGCAACGAACCAAGGCCGCAATGCAGCGTCCCTTCCGAGTGCGCCCCGCGTCGCTGCCGTAGCCTGCGCCGGCCGCACCGGCCGAGCATGGCAGACCGCGTGCCGATGACGGTTTCCCCGGCGCGGAACCGCTGGTCGGCGAGGCGTTGTGCAAGGCCGTACCGAGTTTAGTGCCCCTCCCGCAAGCTCTCGTCGAAATGCGCCTCGACCTCCTCCATTACCCGACGCTTGAGCACGCCGGGCTCCGCCCCCTCCTCGGCGTAGCGCTCGACGAGCAACTCGATATCGCGCTCACCGAAGGACAGGCTGATGCGGGGCCGTTGAATCTTCGCGTAGGGGAGACCGACCAGCTTGCGGACGTAGTCGGAGTAGCTGAGGTTCTCGGCCGCCGCCGCGAGCCGGATCCTGCGCATCAGCGACTGCTGGAACTCGAAGTGGACCTGGACCTTCCGGAGCGCCCGTCGCTCCGCCTGGAAGCGCTCGGCGGACGGCGCCTGCGACCCGCGCCGCCTGGGCCGTCCCCTCCTCATCGCCCCTGGCTGTCCCCCGGCCACATCGACTCGATGACGTCCGGCGGGACGTTGACGTCCAGGGAGACATCCGTGTCGCCGTCCGCCCACACCTCGACGGTCAGTCCGAAGCGGCCGGTCGGGTCCTCGCACTCGTGGGAGCGGAGTTCCTCGGCGTCGTCGTCCCGGTAGCGGGAGAGATCCTCGCCGCGGCAGTCCCGGTCGTGGAAGTAGCCCTCGGTCCACTTCTTGACCTGGGAGTAGCGCCCCGCGAGCCAGCCCTCGTACTCGGGCAGGGCGGACACCACTTCAAGGTCCGCGAACCCGTCTTCCCACAGCCCCGCGAACGCCGCCTCGTCGAAGAGTTTCAGCACGTCCTTCCGCGGCACGTCCCGGGACAGCGTCAGCTCCGAGACGTCGCGCGCCGCGTAGGCAAGGTAGATCCGGCCGCCTTCCACGCCGTCGAGGGTCAGCTCCGGATGCAGCCCGTCCTCGAACTCGTAGGCGGCGACCTTCGACACCTCGAAGGTGTGTCCCTGCACGCTCGGCGGCAGGGCGAGGCGGTGCTTGAACGTCAGCAGGTCTCCGGCGCCGAGGTCGCCCGCGCCTTCGAGGCGGCGCGCCTCGGGACCGGAACCGCTGCGCCGGAAGAGCTTGCGGAGCACCGTCAACCGGCCTGACGGGCCTTCAGCCGCGCGAGCACGTCGTTCGCGCCGCTGCTGCCGGACGCGCCGATGCCCTTCGCGCGCAGCTTCGCGTCGATGTCGTCCCCGGCCTCTTCGCCTTCGAGCCACTCGCCGGCCTGCATGCGGTCCTGCCAGTTTTCCTGCTTGGCCTTGACCCGCTCGAGCGCCGCCGAGACCCGGTGCGAGCTCGAACCGGTGGCCGCGAAATTCCGCGACACGGACTCGGTCGCGCGCTGCAGTTCCTGCACCGTGCGCACTTTGTCGAGTTCGCGCTTGTTCTTCTGGATGGTCCGCTCGCGAGCCTTGATCATCGCGTGGATCTTGTTGATCTCGGCATCGAGCGCCGCTTGCTCGGTACCCTTGTCGTTGCGGTCGCTCTCGAGCTCCGCGATGCGCTCCGCCACCTCGGTGGCCAAGGCTTCCTCGCCGGCGTTGAGCGCGGCGACCGCCTTCTGCTCGTAGTCGGCGACGTCGGCATCGAGCGTCGCCATCTCCCGCTTCAGCTTGATCTCCGAGCTCTTCATGCGCGTCAGGCTCTGCTTCGCGCTGCCGATGGCTGCCTCGGCGTCCCGGATCTCCTGTTCGAGGATGCGGATCGCGTTCGCGTCCACGATGGCCTCGCCCACCTCGCTCGCGCCGCCCCGCAACGCCGTCAGCATGTCTCTCAATACACCCATGATTACCTCCGTTTGTGCTTTCCCGGTGCGGCCGCTCAGGCCAGCAGGTGCTCGACCGCTTCGAGCACGTCGATGGTGTTCTCCGCCTGCACTTCGAGTTCGTGCGCGACGACCTCGAAACGGGTCGAAAGCGCCATCGACCCGAACAGGATGTAGGTGTCGCCCTGCAGCCCGACCGAGGACAGCGGCACGGCCGGACTCAACTGCAGGAAGGTGCGGTTCAGTTCGTCGAGCTTGCCGGGCTGCACCTCGGCCACGGCAAACAGCGGGGTGACCGACAGGAGCTGGGTCTCCGTGGTGGTGAGGTGGATGGGGAACTCGTCGTTGTTGGAGCAGACGACTTCCAGGATGCCGCGCTCGGTCACGAGCGCATCGAACGTCGTGCCTTCCTCCCCGGAGTATTCGTTGAGGCGAAAGGCCAGGTCGTCCAGGATCATTCGGGCACTCCCTTTTTCGCGATCGGTTCGCTGTTGGTTTCGCTAATGCGCCGCTTGTTGGCGGATCTGTCGCCCGGAGCTTCCCGGACGGTCGTGCGGAGACGTTAGGACATATTATGTCGCGCGTCAACCCCCGCGACGGCGGTGGCGGCAGCGTGGCGAAGGCGGCACGACGGGCCCGGAGGCGCCCGGTCGATGCAGATCGATCAAGACTCCGCGGTCATTTCGGCAAGCCGCACCGGGCGGGCGTCCGCGACCGGTCCCTCGGAGCACGTGCGGTCAAAGGCGCGGACCTTGTTCCCCGCGGTCGCCTTGGGCCCCGGCCAAGGCTTCGTCAACAGTGGGGGCGTCGACGGCGTGCGTCCGTTCCGACACCGAGACGCCGCGAGTTCCGTGCGTCCCGAACTCCCGCCGGCGGCATGACCTTCAGCAACTCGAGCGCTTCAGCGTACCGTCGCAGTTCTTGAGGGCTCGGAGGTCGCCGTACGGGTCGGTGGTGCCGCTGGAGTACGACGTGTACTCGTACTCGGGCTCTGCTCCGGAGCTGTCCAAACAGTACGCCCGTACCACGCAATGATTGCCGCCGACGATCTCGGGGGAGCCATAGCCCCCCGAGTTGCCCGCGCAGTCATCCGAGGCGTCGCTCTCGTTCCATGCACTGCGGCACTCGGCTTCGGTGGTCCACACCGCCACGGCAGGTACCTGACACAGAGCCAGCACTCCGAAGACCGCCATCAGTCGTCCAAATGTCATCGCTGGCATCGCTCTTTTGCCGAACTTGCGCGTTCCGCGGGCGGACGACTATAGCACTACCGCTCGCACCTCCCCGGTCGCCGGGTCGAACACCCACCGCTCTTCCCCGGTCATGTCCACGCCGGTGACGCGAACGAACCTGGCACCGGCGGTGTATTCGATCGAATGGATCTCGCGAACGTCGAAGAGGCCGGCCTGCCCGGCCTCCAGGCGGAAGGTCCGCACCGGCTCGATGCCTCCGGCGTCGCCCGTCGCGGACCAGACGGTCATGTCGGTGTGCCCGGCCGCCTGGCCGTACACCGCCCACGACGCGCCGTGATCGTGGGGCGGCGAGATGCGCGACTCCGTCATGTTGTAGGCCAGCACGCAGAAGTGGAGTTCGGGGTCCTGGTGGATCTGCTCCATGCCGGCGTCGTTGCCGGGCCCGACGTAGGTCGCGCGGAAATCCGGATCGCCGAGGAGCGCCTCAAGCTTCCGCCGGACCTGCTCCCGGCCCTCGCCGTCGTCGCTTTCGCGGAGTATCGCCCGCACGTCGTGACAGAACTCGACCAGGGAATAGCCCATGCAACTCTCTACTGCGACCTCCTGTGACCCCCGACCCCGCGACGGCATGGACAGATTATGATCGGGCAGCCCGTCGCCGCAACCGGCAGAAAGCATGGAACCGACAACCCCCCGATTCGTGCGCGTCTACGGTGGCGATCACTCCCCCTGGGTCCAGGCCGTCCTCCTCGGCCTGCACCTGAAGAGGATCCCGCACGATGTGGTCACGTTCCCGCCGCTCTCCGTCTTCCTGCGCTCCGGAGTCCTGATGCCGGCGGTGCGCATCGACGGCGGCCCCTGGCACCACGATTCCACGCGCATCCTCGAAGAACTCGGCTTCTCGGGCAAGGAGCCGGGGGACGACCGCATGCTCGCCGGCGCACTGCGCGGCGGGACCAACCGCACCGACGGCGCCTGGCGCTTCTGGCGCCGCTGGAGCCTGGTGCGGGAACGGCGGGGGCCCGCGCCGGCACGCATGCTGCGCGGCGCCCTGCGCAGCTTCACGGTGCTCTACTTCTACCTCACGCTCGAGTCGCTCGGGCACCGGTTCGGGCATGCGGCCGAAGACGACATCCGCCGTAGCTGGCAACGCTGGGAAGCGCGTTTCGCGCAGGACCCACACCCGTTCCTGGGCGGCGCGGAGCCGAATCTCGTCGACCTGCAGTTGTTCGGAGGCCTGCAGTGTCACTGCAGCATTCCCGTCCCGCCGGTCGCCGTGCTGCGGAGCGACCCGTCACTCGCACGCGTGCGCGAGTGGATCGCGGCCATGCAGCGGCGGTTCGAGGACTATCCGCATCTGTATTCCGGGGCCTGTTTCGAACCGTCCCTGCCGGCGCCGGCGCGCGCGCCACTGCATGAACAGGTCGGCTTCTGGCTGGGCAGCGTCGCCACGATCCTCGCCTTCCCGGTGACCGTGCCCCTGTGGTACTTCTACATGCGGCATGTCCGCAAGAGCGGCAAGCTCGGACTGCCGAGTCGCCGGCGGCGGGTTTGATCGGATCTCCGCCCCTCAAGGCGCTCACCTGGACATCCTCCTGCGCAGCAAGCCGGTCGAGACAACGCGCGCCGGCGCCCGGCCCAGGTCCCCAAGCGTCGAGTCGCGCCGCCCCATGCCGAGGACGGCGCGCCCTGTCGAGATCCGGTCGACGCTCGCGATCGCCGCGGCCGTGGCCGCCGCCACCCGGGCGATCGAATTGGTGACCGCCGTCGCCAGGCCAATGATCGAGCGATCGATCAGTCGGGGAGGCCCAGCACCCGCTTGGCGATCACGTTGCGCTGCACCTCCGACGAGCCGCCCGCGATCAGGTAGCCCTTGCTGAGCAGCCACTTGCGCGTCGATGCCAGTTCCTCGGCATCGAACCCGTCTCCCGACCAGCCGAGGCCCTGGGCGCCCATCATGGCGACGATGGCCTCCAGTTTGCGGCTTTCCAGTTCGGAGGAAAGCATCTTGAATGCGGATGTCACGAAGGTGCCGGTGCCGCCCTCCCTGCTCTCCTGGACGGCGCGCCGCCGGGTCAGCGCAAAGGCGGCGTGGTCGATTTCCAGGCGCGCGACCGTGTCCCGCGCCGACGGGTCGTCCGGGGCATAGCGTTTCAGCACGTCCGGCAGGGAACCGCCCCGCGGCAGAAACTCGCCCTGCGACACCGAGTCCCGTTCGAACTGCAGCAAGCGCTTGGCAATGCTCCAGCCATCGTTCTGCTGCCCAACCAGGTCCGCCTTGGGGACGATGACATCGGTGAAGAACACCTCGCAGAACTCGGAGCCGCCGTGGATCATGTCGAAGTTCCTGACCGTCACGCCGGGCGTGTCCAGCGCGAAGAGCAGGAAACTGATGCCGCGTTGTTTCGGCGCTTCCATATCGGTCCGCACCAGACAGAAGATCCAGTCCGCCCGATGGGCGCCCGACGTCCAGATCTTCGAGCCGTTCACCCGGTAGAAGTCGCCGTCGTCCTCGGCGCGGGTGCGCAGCGATGCGAGATCGGAGCCGGCGCCCGGTTCGGAGTAGCCCTGGCACCAGGACCGCTCTCCGCGAGCGATGGGCGGCAGGTGCCGTGACTTCTGGTCCTCGGTGCCGAGTTCCAGCAACGTGGAACCCAGCATGGTCGGACCGGCGCCGGACAGCGGCGGCGGCGCGCCCACCTCGCGCATGGCGCGCTTCAGACGCTCGACGTTCGCCTGGTCCAGCCCCGCTCCGCCATATTCCCGCGGCCATGACGGCACGGTGAAGCCCCGTTCGAGGCAGGCGGTGAACCAATCCTCGAACGCCTGGCCCGGCATGCGGGACTTGCTGCCGCCGCCAAATCCCAGCCCACGTCCGCGGATCTCGTCGGGGCAGGCCTGTCTTACCCAGGCGAGATAGTCTTCGGCCATGAGCGGTGGCGATCCCTCGGATGCAGGGCAATGATTGTATCTTGGAGCTCGATCCCGCTACCCGGCTCAGGGATCCATCGGGCTTATCCGGGCAGCGGGCTGGGCAAAGAAGACGCCCTCGTAGGTCCGCCACGCGACCTGATGATAGTCGTAGACCGCGTGCGTACCGAGGCGGTTCACGCGGATCGTGTCCAGCGCCTCGAAGAAGCCGGACGGAAAGGCGAACGCGGCGGCGATGATCGGTCCGTCCAGCCATCCGTCCGGCGTTGCGTCGATGCCCGCTTCCGCGATCCGCACCGATGCCGGCTTGCCGGTCACCGTGCCGATCGTCCAGCCCCATTCCCCGAAACTCGGCACGTTGGCGTGGTACTGCTCGGTCTGGAAGCCGGCGGCGGCCACGGTCTTGCCGATCGAGACGAACGCCTCCCGGGCGTGGAACGGGGAGGTCGACTGCGTGACGAAAGCGCCGTCGGCGGAGAGGAGCTGCCGCACGCGCCCGAAGAAGTAATCGCTGTAGAGGCGGTTGAGGTCCGGGTGGCTGGGGTCCGGGAGGTCCGCGATGACCACGTCGAACCGCTCGCCCGCCGCCGCCAGCCGCTCCGCCTCGACGAACGCGTCCGCTTCGACGACCGTGACGCGATCGTCGAGGAAGGCATCCTCGTTGAGTTCCGTCAGGGCGCGACCCAGCCATGCCGGGGCCTCGGCGTCCGCGCCCTGGAACAGGCGCAGCAGGCCCGCGTCGATGTCGACCAGCGTCACGGAACGCGCGTCCCAGCGCAGCACGTCGCGCAGCGCCAGGCCGTCGCCCCCGCCCAGGATCAGGACCCGCTCGCGTCGATAGGCGGCCAGCATGGCGGGCGTCGTCAGGTAGGCGTGGTAGATCCGCTCGTCGTTCGAGGCGAACTGCAGGCGGCCGTTGATGTAGAGGCTGAGCACGTCCGGCCGTCCCGCCGTGACGTGCCGCTTGGTGATGACGACGTTCTGGTACGGAGTCTGCAGGCGGTGGACGACCCGGTCCTGGAAGAGGGAGTCGCCGAGCCGCTCGATCCAGAGCGGCCCGAACACGGCGAGGACCACCAGCAGCATCGCGAGCGCCGCGTGTCCGATCCACAGCCAGCGGGCCGGCGCGAGGCTCTTGCGGTACACCAGCAGGAAGCCGAAGCCGACCGCCGTGTTGACCGCGGCCGCGCCCACGGCCGCGTACATGATCGGCAGCTTCAGGCAGACGAGGACCCAGATCGCGGCGCCGATGCCGGCCCCGATGTAGTCCGCGCCGTACATCGTGCCGAGGTTGTGCTCGAGGCGCCGGGCGTGGACGTGCTCGCGCACCCGGGCGATCAAGGGGATCTCCATGCCGATCAGGAAGCCGATGAGCGCGCCCATGGCGAACGGCAGCACGCGCGAGAACGCGATCAGCGAGTCCGCCGCCGCGCCGTCCATGGACACGAACACGTCCACGTTGTAGACGGCGCGCAGCCACTCCGGCAGCGAGTACGCCACCGCCACGGCCGCGGAGAGCGCCAGCACGGAAGCCCCGCCGAGGAGCGCGATGCCGAGCTCCAGCCACGCGAAACCGCGGTAGATGGCGGAGATCCACTTCGCCGCGAAGGCACCGAGCCCCATCGCCACGATCATTAGGCCGATCATCGTGTAGATGGTCGGTTCGACCGCGCCCAGGATGCGTCCCGCGTAGTGCGCGAGCAGGTACTCGTAGACGAGGCCGCACGCGGCGACCAGCCCCATCGCGCCGATGAGGGCGGCGTCGTGGAGGCGCAGACGGGCGGCTTCGGTGCTCACGGGAACGAAGCGGACGTCACGACGTTGGTGCGGGGCGTAGCGGCCGCCGCATCCCCCTCGAGCGGAGCCTTGCGGGTCCGGTTCAGC
Source organism: Pseudomonadales bacterium (assembly GCA_022825925.1). Lineage (GTDB taxonomy): Bacteria > Pseudomonadota > Gammaproteobacteria > Pseudomonadales > Azotimanducaceae > VXNE01. Next base: position 11,677 of record JAJDVW010000167.1, read on the forward strand.
CGGCGACGGCGCGTATCACCAGGCCGATGCCCAGGAAGATCGCCGCCTCGATGGCCGCGACACCGACGTTGCGCTGGTTGTCCACCTCCTCGACCACGTCGATGCCACGCAGCACCGCGCGTTGGGCGAGCATGGAGAGCAGCAGGAGCGCCGCCGCGAGGACGATCGCCCACACCAGCCACCAGGCGTAGCCGACCAGCGCCACGGCGTCCCACCCGGGCACGAACGACACCATGCCGCCGGCCGACGACGCGGCGAGCGAGGCGCCGACCAGGTGCCCGGCGTAGCGTACGCCGAGCGCCGTGTTGCCGCCCGCGATCGCATCCTGCCAGCGTTGTCCGTCGTGACGGCGGGCGTAGATCGCCGCCCGCATCCGCGTGACGGCAAGCACCACGAGCTGGGACAGCAGGAACACCACGACCACGGCGGCGAGACCCTGGACGAGCCCCCCGTCGGCCCAGCCGATGGCGCCGTTGATCAGCACGCCGATGGCGACCAGGTTGGCCGCCTGGGCGGTCCCCGCCGCGGCGTTCTGCCCGCCGACCGCCTCCCGGATCGAAAAGTGGTGAAAGACGATCCAGTCGTTGACCAGCACCCCGAGCTTCAGCAGCACCAGGCCGACCACGGCGTAGGCCACGACCACGCCCAGTTCTTCCCAAAGGGTGATCGCGGGGTCGCCGGCCGCGGCGGCGGCCAGGATAAGCGCCACGGCCAGCGCGCCGCCGGCGAGGGCCACCCCGAAGGCCAGGTTGTCCCGCTCCGCGAGTTCGTCCCGGGAATCCACGCCGAACAGCACGCCGGACCCGTAGCGCAATGCACAGATGGCGGCGACCGCCACCGCGAGATCCAGCGCCACGATGCCCCAAATCCAGATGCTCAGTGAATCGACCATGGCTTGCCTCTTCCAATCGAGGGCGCGGCTGGCGACGCCCGCATCTTCGCCTTCCTCACCTCCGCGTTACTTCCCGCGGCTCGGACCGCGGAAGCCACCGCCCCCGAATCCCCGCATCGACGCCGACCCCGCGCGGGCGCCGCCGCTCGACGCCGCGAACTTCTGCCGCGCCACCGCGGTGGACGCCCCCGTGCGCTGACGCGCGTACGGGCTGCGGAACGTGCGTCCCTCGGAGGAGAACTTGCGCCGCGCCGTGGAGTCGACGCGCGCCTGCTGCTGGCGCATGGACCGCGACGTGTAGTTGCCGCGGCCGTAGTCGTGGTAGTAGCTGTAGTCGCGGCGTCCGGCCCAGTCGCCGTATCCGACGCGCGGGCCGCCGAGCAGGCTCTGCATCAGCGCGAACTGTCCGTACCACACCCAGAACGAGCTGCCGCCGCCGTCGGTGCGCCATTGGCCGTAATGCGGATTGCCGACGAGCTGGCTCCCCGGGCCCAGGTCCGCCGCCCCGTTGGCCTGCCGGGACGCGGACGCGCTGATCGCGTCGACCCGCGGCAGGGCGCCGTCCGAGAGATCGGCCAGCACGTTCAGGGGATCGCTCAAGGCGCGGCTGAACTCCGCGGGGTCGGCGGCCGCGGCCAGGCTCTGCAGCTCCCGCGCGACGGGGACGTACGCTTCGGCGGCGGCGTCCGGCGGCGGCAACATGCCGCGCGCCTCGTCGAGACGCTCCCCGAGGCTGCGATACATGGTGCCGTTCCGCGTGCCTTCGCGCCGAAGCACCTCGGTGAGTTTTCGGAGTTCCGGCTTCGCCCTCGCCACGCGCGCCGCGTACTGCTTGATGAGCGACGCGTTCTGCACCCGGTCGCCGTCGAGGTCCGCACCGAGGCGCTCGACAGCCGCCGCGACCCGCCCCAGGTCCGTCTCCACCTGCGACCGCAGCGCCGCACCCCCGTCGCACCCCACGAGGACGAGCGCGGCGACCAGCAGCAGGACGCCCGGCGCCGCCAGCGCCATCAAGGCGCCGCGCTCGGAACTCATGCTTTACTCCCCGCCAGACCCAGCGGACCCGACCCCGCCGTCGGCGTGCGGCGTTCGAGACTGCGGACTTCCACGGTCGCCGCCGCCTTCGCGATGACCGCCGCGGCGGCCTCCGCGTCACAGCGGCCACACATGAACACGTCGAAAGCGGCGTAGTCGCGCTCGGGCCAGGTGTGCACGGTGATGTGGGACTCCGCCAGCAGGACCACCCCCGTCACCCCGCCGCCGCTGCCGAAGGCGTGCATGTGCGAGGCCAGCACGTGCGCACTCCCCGCCGCAGCGGCCCGCCGCATCAGCGCCTCGAGCGCCGTCGCGTCGAGGTGGGCATGCAGCCCCGAACACTCGATCAGGAGGTGCCGGCCCGGAGCCTGTGGAGCCACTGACATAATATGGCATGGTACGGGCAAGACTCGCGCGGGCGCAAGCGCCGGCTGCCGCCCGTCAGCGCGCGAGCCTCGCGATGCGTTCCGGCTTGCGGCTCGTCTGGTAGAGCCGCAGACCCACCGCCGTGGAGACCGCCGCGAGACCCAGCGACAGGGCGGCCCAGAAGCCGTACACGCCCATCTCGGGGAAGCGCCACCAGCCGAAGGCCAGCGCCGCCCCGAGCGGCAGGGCGAAGCCCCAGTATCCGACCAGCGAGTACACCATCGGCGCCCGCGTGTCCTTGTAGCCCCGCAGTGCGCCCGCCAGGGTGCCCTGGACGTCGTCGAACACCTGGTAGACGGCGATGATCAGGATCAGCGCGGCGGCGAGTTCCGTCACGGCGACATCGCCGCTGTACACCGCGGCGATGCCGTCGCGCACCAGCACGAGGGCGATGCTCACCGTCAGGGCATAGCAGAGCGCGATCACGAACGCGACGCGCGCGACCGCGGCCGCCCCGTCATGGTCCCCCGCCCCCACCCGAAAGCCGATGCGGATCCCGGCCGCCGCCCCGAGGGACATGGGCAGCACGAAGGTGGCCCAGTTGAGGTGCGTCGCGATGCTGTGCGCCGCGAGCGGCACGACCCCGAGACTGCCCACGAGGAAGCCGACGATGGCGAACAGTCCCATGCCCACGAACGACGTCAGCCCGATGGGCAGCCCGATGCGCAGGATGCGCCCGATCTCGTCGAAGTCCAGGCCGGCGAACGTACGGCCACGCCGGGGTGACCGCCGCCACAGTCCGGTCTCCCGGAAGTAGCGGAATCTCGAGAGCACGAGTATCGCCGCGAGATCGAACCACATGACCGCGGCCGTCGCCCAGCCGCAGCCCTCGCCGCCGAGTTCCGGCGCACCGAACTTCCCGTAGATCAACGCGTAGTTGAGCCCGGCGTTCATGACGAGGGCGAGGCCCGCGATGACCATCGGGCCCACGGTGCGCCCGACCCCCTCGGATGCGTACCGGAGGACGATGTAGCAGATGCCCGCGGGAAAGCCGACCGCCGCCGCACGCAGGTACCGGTTGCCGACATCCGCGGCCTCCGGGTCGATCCCGAACAGCGCGAAGAGCGGTTGCGCGTTGAGCAGCGCCACCGTGCCCAGGCCGGCCGCGACCGCCCCGACGATCAGCGCCTGGTGCACCACCGCGCCGACGCGCCCCACGCGCCCGCCGCCGGCGAGCTGCGCGGCGATTGGGGTGACCGACATCGTGCAGCCCGCGAAGAGCAGGTACACCGGCCACAGCACGTTGCCGCCCACGGCGACGCCGGCGAGGTGGGCGGACGCGTAGTGCCCCGCCATCGCGGTGTCCATGAAGCCCATCGCCATGATGAAGAACTGCGTGGCCGCCATCGGCGCGCCAAGGCGCGCGAGCGCTCCCGCCTCCCGCCACGGGCTCGCCGCCCTCCCCGTGCGGGGATCGACGCGGTCCGCGGCGCCTTCCGTCCCGGGTCCGCGGGCGTTCGCTTGCGCCGTCATGCCGCGGGAGTCCGGCGGCCACCGCTTATGATGCGCCGGATGTCCGACGTCCCGCCGCGCCGCTCCGCGTTCCCGTGGTACCTCGCCAGCTCGAGCCTGTGGCTCGGCGGCATGAGCCTGCAGGGCATCCTCGTGCCGTGGATGCTGCTCGGCATCCTCGAGGCCACCCCCGCGCAGTACAGCCTGAGCCGCGTGCTGATCGAGCTGCCGCCCATCGTCGCGCTGTTCGCCGGCGGCCTCCTGGCCGACCGGACGGACGCGCGCCGGCTCCTGATCGCGCTCAGCGTCGCGGCATGCCTCCCGCCCCTGCTCATGGGCCGCGCGACGCCGGGGTTCTGGGCGGTGGTGTGCTTCGGCATGGCCATGTCGACCCTGCAGTCGCTTTCCGACCCGGCCCGGCAGGCGATGCTGAGCCGGATCAGCCGCATCGACATCCAGCGCACGATCGTCGTCGCGACCGTGGTCACCTCACTGGTCGGCATCGGCGGCTTCGCCGTCGGGGGCCAGGTCCGGACGCTCGGCCTTGGACTGGCGCTCGTGATCGAGGCGGCGTTGTTCGCGGCCGGTATCGCCGCGCTGGCGCGGCTCCCCGCGCAGCCCGCCAGCCTCGGGGGACGGCCGCACCTCCTGGCCGGCTTTGCCGCGCTGCGGCGCCTCCCGGTCGTGCGGAACATCGTCGGCCTGAACTTCCTCTCCTCGCTCTTCAACGCCGGCGCCTACACCGTGGCCATGCCGTTCGTCGTCACGCAGGTCTATGACGGCGATGCCGCCTTCCTGGCGAACATGTTCATCGCGTTCACGATCGGGAGCATCGGCTCCAACGTCGTGTTGCTGTCCGTGATGCCGCTGCTGCGCCCGGGACGGCTTTACTCGATCCTGCAGCTTACCCGCATCGTCATACTGGCCCTGCTCTTCGTGAAACCGCCGGTGTGGATATTCTTCGCGCTCGTGTTCGCGTGGGGGCTGAACATGGGCGTCACGTCCACGCTGGTGCGCACGACCGTCCAGGAACTCGCGCCGGCGCCGGTCCGGGCGCAGGTGCTCGCCATCCTCCTGTTCAGCTTCATGCTCGGGGCGCCGCTGTCCGCCGCCCTGCTCGGACAGATCGTGCAGGCGACGGATCCGCTCACGGCGCTGCTGCCGGGCATTCCCGTGTCGCTGGCGATCTTCCTCGCCGGGGCCTTCGGCAGCGGGCTATGGTCCTACCGGGCCCCGTCCCATCCGGCCGCCGACATCCGCTGACGACAGGCTGCCAAGTCAGCCCTTCCTGCCCTGCAGCGCCCGATAGCCGAGCAGCAGCAAAATCGACCCGCCGGTGGCGAGAAACAGACTCTTGACGTCGAAGCCGTCCACGCCGCCGAGACCGAGCTGGGCCCCGACGAAGCCGCCGATGACGGCGCCGGCCATGCCGATGACGATCGTCGTAAGACAGCCGCCCGGGTCTTCGCCCGGCACGATGAGTTTCGCCACCGCGCCCACCAGCAGCCCCAGCACGATCCAGCTCAGAAGCCCCATGGTCCCTCCTCGTCGCGCCACACAGCCTATAGCACGGACTCCGGCGCCGCGATGGCCGCCGCGACCAGTTCCGGGTGCTGCATCGGGATGAAGTGCGTCAGTTCCGGCCGGTACACGTCCCGGCCGTCGGGGAACGCGTCGGCCAGTCCCTCCCAGGTCGGGGACTGCGAGAAGTCCATCTCGCCCTGGCGGATCTCGCGCCGTTTCGCCCGCACGACCAGCACGGGGCGCGGCAGCGTGCGGACGGCCTCGTGGATGTCCGTGCCGCCGCTGCCCATGTAGATCGAGGACTCCACGAGCGGCGGGCACGCGAGCGTGAAGCCGTCACCGTCCGGTTGCGCCAGGACGCCGTGACGGCAGTAGTCCCGCAACACGTCCTCGCGCCAGAGCCGGAACGGATGCCGGTCGCGGAACCGCGCGAACATGTCCTCCCAGGAGTCGAAGTCCGCCCGGCGCCGCGCCACCGGGTGCTCTTCGGGGGACTGGAACGGGCGATCCTCGGCCCACTCCTCGTAGGCGCTCGGCTCCATGATCACCGGGTCGACGAGGACCAGGCGCTCGAACCGCTCCGGACGGCGGGCGGCCGCCTGCACCATGGCGTGTCCGCCCATCGAGTGACCCACGCCGACCGCGTCGCGCACGTCGTGCCGGTCGAGGAATTCGGCCATGTCCGCGCCGAACTGCCGCCAGTGGAAGGGACCCGCCTTGCCGCTGCGTCCGTGGCCGCGCTGGTCCACGGCGATCACGCGAAAGCCGTCCCCGAGGGCCGCCACCGTCGCGTCCCAGCAACGGGCGTGGAATCCGGTCGCGTGGGCCAGCACGACCGTGCGTCCGTCCGCGGGGCCCCATTCGAAGCTCGCGATCTCGATGCCGCGTATCGCTGTACGCCGCTCCTTGGGCTCCTCCGCCATCCGCACACCTCCGCACCAACTCCGTACGCCCCGGCAATCGCCTCCGACACCACCGCGACCGCCCCTCGTGCCCCTAGCCCGGATTTCTCACCACCGGCCGAAATGGGTCGGGAACGGGAGGTTCCGTTGGCTGCCATGAGTTGCGGTGGGGATTGAAACGGGTCGGAGGGCGAGGCTTGGCGGCTGGGGGCGCGAATCGGCCGCGGAAGTTA
>JAJDVW010000078.1 GCA_022825925.1 Pseudomonadales bacterium
TAACTTCCGCGGCCGATTCGCGCCCCCAGCCGCCAAGCCTCGCCCTCCGACCCGTTTCAATCCCCACCGCAACTCATGGCAGCCAACGGAACCTCCCGTTCCCGACCCATTTCGGCCGGTGGTGAGAAATCCGGGCTAGGGAGAGGCGTCAAACCGGGAACCTGGCAATGACTCCTGTTCGAGAACGCTGGGACGACACCACCACGCGGTCCTCAGGCGAAGCTGACGCCGGTACCGTAAGCGCGAAGAGCGTCGAGGGCATTACGCAGCCGAGCTGCGGGTTCGCGGAGTCCCGGAAGGGACGGCGGATCGCCCATCACAACTCAGCTACCCCACGCCCGGCCCGCGTCGCGGGCGCGGCCGGTCGTTGTCGCGCGCCGGCGGCGGGCTCCGACACTCCACCGCGGACACCCCCGTCGCGCGACGCGGCGCCTCCCCTCCTGCTGCACATCGCGTACCTGGCTAGCGGGAGCGGCGTGCCTGCGCGTGTCCCGGACCGGAAGGTGGAGACGGCGACCGGGGCGCGACGACGGGAGCCGCCGCGTTCCCGGCCGTCGCGGCTGCATGCGCGTATCAGGCCGCCGGCCCATTGGGTCGGGGCCGGATCCGGAACGGCGGGAATCAAGTTCAACTACGTGATTCGGCAACGGGACGCCAACGTCGAGTTTGTACATCGACACCGCCGACGGCGCTCAGCAGCACGTACGCCACCGCCCGTCGCACCTCCGTCGGCAATGTTCGTTGGTGGGGGTGCCGTTCTCGACGCCGGGCTCGCTCCCAGCCCAGCTCCTGGCTCAGCCGCCGACCCCACCAGGAGCCTTCAGCCGGGGAAGTTCCCTCGGCCGCTGACGCGTAAGGAAGTGTCGGTGTTCCTCCCTCGGCGGATGCGTACTTCCATGCAAGCAGGGAGCGTTTTCCACGGGCCGTCCACGGGTGCGGTCCCCCAAAACACCTAAAGCGCCGGCGGGCGGGCGGTGGGAAACGCGGCGCCGCGCGGGCGCGTGCTTCGATTAGGGCGATGTTCGGTCGCGAGGCATTCGCCCGTGCCCGCGACTCACGCCAACGCCAACGGCGGGCGCGTGCGGCGGCCCGATCGCTTGTGAGGGTCGCCTACAACGCAGCCCGGCGCAGTTCCCGCTCCCGCATCAGCAGGAACAGCGGCAGCCCGAGCGACACGCCCACGAGGCACGTCCCGGCGATCGGCATCCACAGGCCGGTCAGCGACAGCCGGCGTCCCTCGTGGAGCACGAAGCAGATCAGCACCACCGCCGAGACCAGCACGTCGAGCCACGCGAAGGTGGACATCCGCGAGCGCGCGACCTCCGCCGCCATGGCGACGATGTCCAGGCCGCCGTGCTCGAACCCCCAGGCCACGAGGGCGCTGTACGGAAGCACCGTTCCCAGCACGCACATGAGTCCGTAGAACCTGAGCACGGCGTCCCCCTCCAGGTGTCCTGGCTTTCCTAGTTCCTCCCGCGGGCCAGCCCCGCCCCGGTCAGGTATGCGTGGCTGCGCTCGACGGCGGTCATCATGTCCGTCTCGCAGGCATCGAGTTCGACGATCAGCCACTCGAGGACATCGGGGTCCGCAGCGCCCACGGTCGCCGGAATGTCCATCCGCCCGTCGCCCACGGCCACGTGCGCCCGTCCCTTCTCCAGCGGCCCGTCCTTGATGTGCAGCAGCGGCGTCCGGTCGCGTACGCGGGCGACCTCCGCGGCCGGGTCGCAGGCGCCGAAGTTGGCCGCCCAGTAGGTGTCGATCTCGAACTGGACACCGGGGCAGAGTTCCTGGAACAGGTGGTACGCCGGCACGCCGTCGAGTTCCGTGAACTCCCACCAGTGGTTGTGCAGGAACAGGCCGATGCCCGCGCGCCCCAACGCCTCGACGAGGCCGTTGACCGTGTCGGCGGTGCGCCGGACGGCGTCCAGGTCGCGGAAGTCGTCCGGAGCGAACCCGCCGGCCGCGCGCGTGAGCCCCAGTTCCCCGACGACGTCGCAGACCCTGGAGACCTCGGTCCGGTTCGCCCACGGGTAGTGGCTCGACGAGACGCGCATGCCGAGTTCCTCCACGCGCCGCCGGAACGCGGCCGGAGACATGCCGAACAGGGCGAACGGCTCGACGCCGGCGTAGCCGATCTCGGCGAGACGGGCCAGCACGCCGTCGAAGTCCGACTCGGACGCCTCCCGCAGCGAGTAGAGCTGGACGGACAGCGGCGCCATCATGGCGTCACCTCCGCGCCGCCGGCGGCCGACGCGTAGACCGCGTCCAGGATGCCTTGGACCGCCAATGCCTGCGCATGCGTCACCGCCGGTGGTTCGCGACCCGCGACGACATCCAGGAAGTGCTGCATGCGGCTCATGTGCGGATACTCCAGGTCGTCCGGCGCAGGCGTCTCCACGGTGACGTATCCGTCCCCGCCCTCCCGGTAGAGCTTCGACTCGTAGGCGCTGTAAGCCGCCTCGGTGCCGTAGAGTTCGACGTTCATCGTGTGGGGGACCTCCTGGTGCATGGCCCATGCCGCGTCGAGGGACAGCGTCGCTCCTCCGCCGAGCCGGACCAGGGCCGTCGCGAAGTCCTCGACGTCGAACACGCCGCCCTCCGCTTCGGATCGCCCCCAGTCGATCTCGGCAAGCCCCCGCACGCCGAACTTCGCGTGCGTGGCGCCGGACACGGACACCGCATCGAAGTCGTCCAGCGCGAACAGCGCCGCGTCGAGCATGTGGACGCCGATGTCCAGCAGGCTGCCGCCGCCGGCCTCGGAGCGGCGGGTGAACCAGCTCCCGATGCGGGGGATGCCCGCGCGGCGGCGCCAGTAGGCCTTGACGTGGTAGACCTCTCCGAGCGCGCCCGCCGTCACCAGCGCGCGCGCCGTCTGCACCTCCCGCGAGAAACGCTGGTTCATGCCCAGCATGAAGCACCGGCCACTGGCCTCCGCGGCGGCGACCACCTCGCGCGCCTCCGCGCCGTTGAGGGCGAAGGGCTTGTCGAGCAGCGCGTGCTTGCCGGCCTCGAGCGCCGCGCGGGCGACCGGCGCATGCCACCGGTTCGGCACCGCGATGTAGACCGCATCGACCGCATCCAGCGCCAGCAGCGCCTCGGCGTCGCCGAGGGTCCGTTCGACGCCGAACCGCTCCGCGAAGTCCCTTGCGCGCCCCGCGTGCGGATCCGCGACCGCGACGATGTCCGCCTCCGGCAGGCGGGCGAGCTCGCGGCACGCGACGTGGGCGATGGCGCCGGCCCCGATCACGCCAAACCTCGTCACCGTCCCGGAACCGACCATACCGTCTCCACCCGCCGCCGCCGCGGCTATCGTATCGCAGGGTCCGCTGCTAATCTGTGGCCGTAACCCGGCGACGGAACACGGCGCATGACGCAGGGCGCGGCCCGGCTTCGCATGGGGCTGGTCGGCGGCGGCGAGGGGTCCTTCATCGGTCCCGTCCACCGCATGGCCGCCGAACTCGACGGACGGATCGAACTCGTCTGCGGAGCGTTCTCCTCCGACGCGGCGCGATCGAAACGCTCGGGCGGCGCGCTCTACGGACTGCCGCCCGACCGCTGCTACGCCACCTTCGAGGAGATGTTCCGCGCCGAGGCCGTGCTCGACGAGAACGAGCGCATGCACTTCGTCACGGTCGCGGTGCCGAACCACCTGCATTTCCCGGTCGCCCGGGGCGCACTCGAGGCCGGATTCCACGTCGTGTCCGACAAGCCGGTGACGTTCGATCTCGCCGAGGCCAGGTCGCTCGAGACGCTCGTCGCCGAGACCGGCCTCCTGTTCGGCCTCACCTACAACTACACGGGCTATCCGATGGTGAAGGAAGCCCGGCACCTCGTCCGTTCCGGTGCGTTCGGCGACGTCCGGCGGGTGATCGTGGAGTACATCCAGGGCTGGCTCGCGGAGCCGATGGAACGCGCCGGGAACCGGCAGGCCGAGTGGCGCACCGATCCCGCGCGCTCCGGCGCGGCGGGCTGCATCGGCGACATCGGCACTCACGGGGAGAACCTCGCGGCCTACGTCACCGGCCTCGCCATCACCGAGCTCTGCGCCGACCTCACGGCCTTCGTGCCGGGTCGGCCCCTCGACGACGACGGCAACGTCCTGCTGCGCTTCGACAACGGCGCGCGTGGCGTGCTGTTCGCCAGCCAGATCGCGGTCGGCGAGGAGAACGGGCTCAAGCTGCGGGTGTACGGGGAACGCGGGGGCCTCGAATGGTCCCAGATGGAGCCCAACTCCCTCGTCGTCCGCTGGCCCGACCGGCCGGCGGAGATCAGGCGCACCGGCGCACCCGGGGTCGGCGCCGCGGCCGGAGCCGCGACACGCCTGCCGGCGGGCCATCCGGAAGGGTTCCTCGAAGCATTCGCGGTGATTTACCGCAACTTCGCCGCAGCGCTCAGCGCACGTCTGGAGGACCGCGAGCCGCCGGACGACGCGGAGGACTTCCCCACCATAGCGGACGGCGTTCGCGGCATGGCGTTCGTTCAGACCGTCGTGGAGAGTTCCCGGCGCGGAGGCTGGCTCAAGTTTGGAACCGGATCCGATGCCGACGCGAGCAAGGCACCGGCAGCCGAGGAGGCAACACCGTGAAGACACTCAAGGGACCGGCCATCTTCCTGACCCAGTTCATGGCGGACGAAGAACCCTTCGACAGCATCGAGTCCATGGCCCGCTGGGCATCCGGACTGGGTTTCGTCGGCATCCAGGTCCCCATCGGCAACCCCGCCTTCATCGACGTCGCGCGCGCCGCGGAGAGTCGGGACTACTGCGACGACCTGCGCGGACGCGTCGGGGCGCACGGCATCGAGATCACGGAGCTCTCGACCCACCTCGAAGGCCAGCTCGTGGCGGTCCACCCCGCCTACGACGGGCTGTTCGACGGCTTCGCGCCCGAGGCCCTGCGCGGCCGGCCCGCCGCCCGCACGGAGTGGGCCATCGAGCAGGTGAAGCTCGCCGCGGCCGCCAGCCGGAACCTGGGCCTGGACGCGCACGCCACCTTCTCGGGCGCCTTGCTCTGGCCGATGATGTATCCGTGGCCGCAGCGGCCGGCCGGGCTGGTCGACACCGGCTTCGGGGAACTCGCGCGCCGCTGGCGCCCGATCCTGGACGCCTTCGACGAGCACGGCGTGGACTGCTGCTTCGAGATTCACCCGGGCGAGGACCTGCACGACGGCGTCACCTTCGAGCGCTTCCTCGCCGCGGTGAACGACCATTCCCGCGCGAACATCCTGTACGACCCGAGCCACTTCGTCCTGCAGCAGCTCGACTACCTGGCGTTCCTCGACATCTACCGGGAGCGCATCCGGATGTTCCACGTGAAGGACGCCGAGTTCCGCCCGAGCGGGCGCAGCGGCGTCTACGGCGGCTACCAGGACTGGATCGACCGGCCCGGGCGGTTCCGGTCCCCGGGCGACGGGTCCGTGGATTTCCGCGGCATCTTCTCGAAGCTCGCCGCGTACGACTTCGACGGCTGGGCCGTGCTCGAGTGGGAGTGCTGCCTGAAGCACCAGGAGGACGGCGCGCGGGAAGGCGCGGCGTTCATCCGGGACCACATCATCCGGGTGACCGAGCGGGCCTTCGACGACTTCGCGGCGGTGGGGACGGACCACGCGGCGAACCGGAAGGTGCTGGGTCTGTAGGGTCCTTGCGGTCCGCCCCCCGATGTACGCGAGTTCGAGACGGGACGGGCCGGGCGACCGAGAGTGGTTGCCCACCCACGGCTCCCGCAAGTCCGGACATGCCCAACTCGTAGACGTTTCACGACCTAGAATATTCTATAGGTTCTCGCGTTATCCCATTGATATAACTTACCCGTTGAGCCCCGCCAGACGCTCCAGCACGGCGCGATAGGCATCGATCCCGTCGTAGCGCATGCCCTGTACGAAGCGCTCGGCGCCCGCCTCCTCGTACTCCGCAAGCCGCTCCGCCGCCGCGACCGGGTCCTCCAGCGGCAGGCCGCCCATGACCGTCGCCGGGCCCGGGTCGCGGCCGGCTTCTTCGCAGAACGCGCGATAGGTCGCCATGTGCCGCGCGAGCTTCTCCGGGGGCAGCGCCATCGGCAGCCAGCCGTCCCCGTACCGCGCCGCGCGCCGCAACGCGTGCGGCGGACCGCCGCCGATCAGCACCGGGGGCTTGCGCGGCCGTGGCCGGAACAGGAACGCCTGCCCATTCTCGGTGACCTCGTCTCCGGCGAAGCAACGGTTCAGCAGGTCGAGGACGGCGTCCGTGAGGCGCCCGCGCTGGCTCCGGTCCACCCCCAGCGCACGGAACTCCGGGGCCATCCAGCCCACGGCGGCGCCCAGGATCAACCGTTCTCCGGAGAGTTCCTGCAGCGACCCGATCTGCTTCACGGTCGGCAGCGCCGGCCGGTAGGGCAGGACCAGCACTCCCACGCCGAGGCGAATGCGCCGCGTCGCGCCGGCGAGCCATGCCAGGGCGATGAGCGGATCGACGTACCGGCCCCCCGAACCCTCGGCGTCGTCCGGCGGGATCGCCAGGTGATCGACCACCCAGACCGACTCGAGGCCCGCCTCCTCGGCGCATTCCGCACACCGGCCCATGAGCTCCGGCGTGGACTGGTCTCCCATGTTGCGTATCGTCGTTCCGAGGTGCATGCCCCCTCCTTTTTTCCGCCCCGCCCTGTTTCCCGATTCGCGTGCTTCGCTTACGCTCGCGTGCGCTCATGTTCCACGCCAGGACCATCGCCGTCCATGCCGCCGCGTTCGGCGGCGGCTTCGTCATCATGTCCCTGGAACTGCTCGGGGGACGCGTCCTGGCGCCATGGTTCGGCGGCAGCATTCACGTCTGGGGCAGCATCATCACCGTCTTCATGGTGTCCCTGGCGGCGGGCTATCTCATCGGAGGACGGCTCTCGCTGCGGCGCCCGAGCCTGGACAAGCTCGCCGGAGCCTTCCTGTGCGCCGCCGTGCTCCTCTATCCCCTGGTGCACCTCGCGGAACCGGCCATGCGGTGGATCTTCGACGCGATCGAGGACCCGCGGTACGGGTCGCTCGCCGCGTCGCTCGCGCTGTTCGCCCCGCCCACGGTGCTGCTGGGCATGGTCTCGCCCTACGCCGTCCGCCTGCTGGTGCGCACGGCGCCCGAGTCCGGCAGGGTCGCGGGCACGCTCTACTTCGTCTCGACCCTCGGGAGCGCCGCCGGAACGCTCGGCACCTCCTTCTACTTCGTGCTGTGGTTCGACGTGGATACGATCCTGACGGGGCTGGTCGCCGCCCTCGCGATACTGGCCGCGATCGCCTTCGCGGGTGGACGGGCCCGGTGAGCGCGATCCGCCGGCACGGGACCACGGCCGCGTCCCTCGTGTGCCTCGCCGCGTGCGTTGGGGCCACCTGCGCCCACGGCCAGGTCATCCACCGCGAGCCGTCCCTCTACCAGACCGTCCTGGTCAGAGAGCGCGGGGCCACGGTCTGCCTCCAGTTCGAGGCGCGATCCGACGTGCGCAACCAGTCCTGCGTCGACCGCCGCCGACCCCGCCGCCTGGTGCTGCCCTACACCCGCATGCTGCTGGGCGCCCTGCTGCTGATGCCCGACCCGGAGACGATCCTCGTGATCGGGCTCGGCGGCGGCGTGCTGCCCAACGCGTTCGCCGAACTGCTGCCCGACGCCCGCATCGACGTGGTCGAGATCGACCCGGTCGTCGTGTCGGTGGCGGAACGGTTCTTCGGCTTCCGCGCCACCGAGCGCATGCGCGTCTTCGTCTCCGACGCGCGGGTGTTCACGCGCCGGGCGCAGGGTCGCGAAACCCGGTACGACCTGGTCGTGCTCGACGCCTTCGGGAGCGAGTACATCCCCGAACACCTGACGACCGTCGAGTACTTCCGCGAGACCCGCAGCCTCCTCACGGAGCGGGGCGTGGTCGCGGCCAACACGTTCCAGGACAGCGGGCTCCGGGACCACGAGTCGGAGACCTGGTTCCAGGCCTTCGGCCCGTTCATCGACTTTACGCGCGACGTCAGCCTGAACCGCATCGTCCTCGCGTCGGTGGCGCCGCTCGCGGACCCGTCCACGGTCGCCGAGCGCGCCCGGACCTGGCACCGGCGCATGGAACCGTACGGGGTGTCCATCGTCGACTTCCCCAAGACCTTCGACCGCAACCCCCGCTGGGACCGCACCATCGAGGCCCTCACCGACCAGTACGCCCCGGCCAACCTCCTCCGCTCCCGCCGGTAGCCGGCGCCGCCGGACCCGGCTTGCCACGCACGCCCACGCCCCCTAACGTCTCGGAATCCTCGAGAGAGCGCCACCCATGCCGACCTGGAGCTTCCCCTACCCGTCCCGCCGCGCCCCCGTCTTCGCGGCCAACGCCGTCGCCACGTCCCAGCCGCTCGCGACGGCGGCCGGCATCGAGGCCCTGCGCCGCGGCGGCAACGCCGTCGATGCCGCCCTGGCGGCGGGCATCACGCTCACCGTCGTCGAACCGAACATGAACGGGGTCGGCAGCGACGCGTTCGCCATGGTCTGGGACGGCGAGCGGCTGCACGGCCTGAACGCGTCCGGCCGCGCCCCCGCCGCATGGGACGCCAACCGGTTCGCGGGACGCGCGCAGATGCCCGCCCAGGGCTGGGACACCGTCACGGTACCGGGAGCGGTCAGCGCATGGGTCGCCCTCTCGGAGCGGTTCGGCGCCCTCCCCTTCGAGGCCCTGTTCACCGAACCTGTACGCTACGCGCGCGACGGCTTCCAGGTCGGTCACGTCACCGCCGGCCATTGGCGTTTCGCCCTCGACACGTACGGCGAGTTCGAGCACTTCCTGGCCCACTTCGCGCCCGACGGCCGGGCTCCCGAGCCGGGCGAGCGTTTCGCCAGGCCCGAACTCGCCGCGACCCTGGAGTCGATCGCTGAGACGCGCGGCGAAGCCTTCTACCAAGGGCCTTTGGCAGACGCCATCGCGGACACGGCCGCGGCCGAAGGCGGCGCGATGACGCGCGCCGACCTCGCCGCCCACACCGCCGACTGGGTCGACCCCATCGCGCAGGACTACGGCGCCGTCACCGTGCACGAGATCCCCCCGAACGGGCAGGGACTGGCGGCGCAGATCGCCCTGGCGATCCTCGGCCACCTAGGCCTCGCCGACCTGCCGCCGAACGGAGCCGAGTCCGTACACCGGCAGATCGAGGCGATGAAGATCGCGATCCGCGCCGCCTTCGACCACTTCGCGGACCCGCGCGCCATGACCACCCCGCCGGAAGCCCTGCTCGAGCCCGGCTCGATCGCGCGGGCGGCCCGGAGCATCGGCGGCTCGGCCTGCTCGCTGCCTCCGGTGGCCCTGCCGGTGAGCCACGACACCGTGACGCTCACCGCGGCCGACGCGGCCGGCCGCATGGTGAGCTTCATCCAGTCCAACTACATGGGTTTCGGGTCCGGCGTCGTCATCCCCGGCACGGGCATCGCCATGCAGAACCGCGGGAGCGGCTTCAGCCTCGCCCCCCGGCATCCGAACCGCGTGGCCGGCGGCCAGCGTCCGTACCACACGATCATTCCCGGTTTCGTCACCGAAGGCGGCGCGCCCCGCATGAGTTTCGGCTTCATGGGCGGCCACATGCAGCATCAGGGCCACGTGCAGACGGTGCATCGCATCTTCGACCTCGGCGAGAACCCGCAGGCCGCCTCGGACGCGCCGCGCTGGCAGGTCCTCCCGGACTACACGGTGGCGCTGGAGACCGGCTTTGCCGCGGACGTTGCGAGCGACCTTGCCGCACGCGGCCACCGTGTCGCCGCGGCGGATCCTGCGATGTTCGGGGGGGCGCAGCTCATCCTGCGCGTCCCGGACGGCTACTGCGCGGGGTCGGACCACCGCAAGGAGGGCATGGCGGCCGGGTTTTAGAACGCCGGCCGGGCCGGTGTCAGCCCTCCTGCGTCTCGGACTCCGCTTCGAGGTCGAGGGAGGCGGAGTTCATGCAGAAGCGCAGCCCGGTCGGCGCCGGACCGTCGGGGAACACGTGCCCGAGGTGGGCGTCGCAGGCGGCGCACAGGACTTCTATGCGGCGCATGAACAGGGAGTTGTCCTCGCGCGTGGCCACCGCGTCGGGCGAGATGGGCTGGTAGAAGCTCGGCCAGCCGCACCCGGAGTCGTACTTGGTGCGGGAGTCGAACAGCGGCGCGTCGCAGCACTTGCAGTTGTAGATCCCGGGCGTCTTCGTGTTCCAGTAGATGCCGGTGAACGGGGGCTCCGTCCCGGCCCGCCGGGTGATCTCGTAGTCGCGGGGGTTGAGCGTGGCCCGCCATTCCGCGTCTGTTTTCTCGATCTTGTCGATCTTCTCGCTCCTGGCCATCCCGTGCGATTCCTCCGGGTAATGGACGCGGCTGGTAACATGCGCCGCCGCCGCCAGACGGCGATTCTTGCTCAGGGGCAATGACCGTGCAAGGTAGCGAGGACACGGCAGTCGACACCGGACGCCTGCTGCTTGCGAGGGGTGCCCCCTCGCGCTCCCCGGCTGAGGGCTCTCCGGAACTTCCGCGGGGACGCCGGCATTTCGCGAAGTCCGCGAAGCTCGCGGACGTCTACTACGACATCCGGGGCCCAGTGCCGGCGGAAGCCCAGCGCCTCGAGGACGAGGG
>JAJDVW010000118.1 GCA_022825925.1 Pseudomonadales bacterium
TAACTTCCGCGGCCGATTCGCGCCCCCAGCCGCCAAGCCTCGCCCTCCGACCCGTTTCAATCCCCACCGCAACTCATGGCAGCCAACGGAACCTCCCGTTCCCGACCCATTTCGGCCGGTGGTGAGAAATCCGGGCTAGCCGCTGGACCCATGCTCCTCACCCTCACGACAACGCATCGCCCCGCGACGGACCTCGGCTACCTGCTGCACAAGAACCCGGCGCGGGCGCAGGCGTTCGACCTCTCGTTCGGCAAGGCCCACGTCTTCTACCCCGAAGCCTCCGAGGACCGCTGTACCGCGGCGCTCCTGCTCGACGTCGATCCCATCGGCCTCGTGCGCGGCCGGGGCGCCGTGCTGACGGACTACGTCAACGACCGGCCCTACATCGCCTCTTCGTTCCTGAGCGTCGCCATTGCGCGGGTGTTCGGCAGCGCCCTCGGAGGCCGCAGCTCCGAGCGGCCGGAACTCGCGGAGCGGGCGCTGCCGCTTTCGGCCCGGATCGCCGCGCTACGGTGCGAGCGCGAGGGGGTGGTGCGCGCGCTGTTCGAGCCCCTCGGATACGAGGTCACCGTCGACCCGACGGACGCCGACGCGGCGGCGGGTCGCTACCGGAACGTCACGTTGTCCACAGAGAAGCGGCTCGCGGAACTGCTCACCCACCTCTACGTGCTCGTCCCGGCGCTCGACAACCGCAAGCACTACTGGATCGGTGACGGCGAGGTGGACAAGCTGGTCGCGCGCGGCCAGGACTGGCTCGCGACGCACCCCCAGCGCGAGTTCATCGCCCGCCGTTACCTCAAGCATCGCGAGGGTCTCGTCGGCGACGCGCTCGCCCGGCTTTCCGACATCGCACCCGGGGATGACGCTGCCGACGACCCGGAGCCCGATGCGGACACACCCGAGCCCCTCGCCGACCGGCGCATCGCCGCCGTCGCAAAGGCCCTGGCCGACAGCCACGCCGCCCGGGTGCTGGATCTCGGCTGCGGCGAGGGACGGTTGCTGGAAGCGTTGATGGCCTCGCCGCAGTTCACCGACATCGTCGGTGTCGATGTGTCCGTCGCGGCACTGGCGCGCGCGGAGCGGCGGCTGAAGCTCGAGCGCCTCCCCGAACGACAGCGCAAGCGCCTCAAGCTCCTGCAGGGCTCCCTCACCTATCGTGACGGGCGCCTGGCCGGCTACGACGCCGCCGCGGTGGCCGAAGCGCTCGAACACCTCGACCCGGGGCGGTTGCCCATGTTCGAGCAGGCGGTGTTCGGCCATGCGCGGCCGAGTACCGTGGTCGTCACGACCCCGAACCGGGAGTACAACGTCCTCTATCCGGGCATCCCCGAGGGCGGCCTGCGGCACTCGGACCACCGCTTCGAGTGGACCCGCGCCGAGTTCCGGGCGTGGGCCGACACCGTCGCGGAGTCCCACGGCTACACCGTCACCCACCAGGCCGTCGGCGAAGTCGATGCCACCCACGGGGCACCGACCCAGATGGGGGTCTTTCAACGGTGCGCATAGAGATCCCCGAGTACTGCCTGGTGCTCCTGATCGGCGCATCGGGTTCCGGCAAGTCCACGTTCGCCCGCAGGCACTTCGCCCCCACCGAGGTGATCTCGTCGGACGCGTGCCGGGGTCTCGTGAGCGACGACCCCAACAGCCAGGGCGCGACCAGGGACGCCTTCGAACTGGTGGAGTTCATCGCGCGCAAGCGCCTCGCGGGACGGCGACTGACCGTGGTGGACGCGACCAACGTGCGTCCCGAGGACCGCGCGAACTTCGTGCGCCTCGCGCGCGAGTACCATGCGCTCGCCGTCGCCATCGTGCTGGACCTGCCGGAGCGGCTCTGCCAGGAGCGCAACGACGCGCGTCCCGACCGCGATTTCGGTCCCCACGTGGTGCGCAATCACGCCCGTCTGCTCCGGCGCTCCGTCAAGCGACTCGGTCGCGAGGGCTTCCGCTACCGGTTCCGGCTGCGGTCCGAGAGCGAGGTGGACGATGTGGAGATTGTCCGGCAACGGCTGTGGACGGACCGGCGCGACGACGCGGGACCCTTCGACATCGTCGGCGACGTACACGGCTGCTTCGACGAACTCCGGGCGCTCCTCGACCAACTGGGCTACGCCGTCGAGCGCCACGGCGAGCGGTATGTCCTCTCGCACCCGGAGAACCGGAGGCTCGTTTTCGTGGGCGACCTCATCGACCGCGGACCCGGCGTCGTCGACTGCCTGCGCCTCGCGATGGACGCGGTGGAGGACGGCCCCGCCCTGTGCGTGCCCGGCAACCACGAGGTCAAGCTGCTGCGCAAGCTGCGCGGCCGCGACGTCCGGCTGACGCACGGCCTGGACACGACCATCGCGCAACTGGAAGCGGAGCCCGAGTCCTTCCGCGACCGCGTCGCGGCGTTCATCGACCGCCTGGTGAGCCACTACGTCTTCGACGATGGCCGGCTCGCCGTCGCGCACGCGGGCATGAAGGAGGACCTGCTGAACCGGTCGTCGGGCGCCGTGCGGGAGTTCGCACTGTTCGGCGACACGACCGGCGAGACCGACGAATTCGGCCTGCCCGTGCGGTATGACTGGGCCGCCGAGTACCGGGGCGAGACCGCCATCGTCTACGGTCACACGCCCGTGACGACCCCGGAGTGGGTGAACCGCACGATCTGCATCGACACGGGCTGCGTCTTCGGCGGGCGTCTCACGGCGTTGCGCTACCCGGAACGCGAACTCGTCTCCGTACCGGCGGCGCGGACCTACTACGAGCCCATCCGGCCGCCGAGGGAGCCGCCGTCGGCCGGGCGGGACCGTTTCCTGCTGGACGTCGAGGACGTGCGGGGCAAGCGCGTCGTGGGCACCCGCTACGTGCCGAAGGTCACGGTGCGCGCGGAAAACGCCGCGGCCGCCTTCGAGGTGATGAACCGCTACGCGGTCGACCCGCGCTGGCTCATCTACCTGCCGCCGACCATGTCCCCCTGCGCGACCAGCGGCGAGGAGGGGCTCCTCGAGCACCCCTCCGAAGCGTTCGCGCACTACCGCGCAAACGGCGTGCGCCAGGCGATCTGCGAAGAGAAGCACATGGGCTCCCGGGCGATCGCCGTGGTCTGCCGCGGCGAGGATGTGGCGCGAAACCGCTTCGGCGTCACGGGGCAGGGCGCCGGCGTCGTGTACACGCGCACCGGGCGTTCCTTCTTCGGCACCGGCGACGCGGCGCGTTTCGAACGCGAACTGCTCGGTCGCCTGCGCGCCGCCGCGGACCGGAGCGGGCTGTGGGACCGGCTCGAGACGGACTGGTTCTGCCTGGATGCGGAACTGATGCCCTGGTCCGCCAAGGCCGATGAACTCATCCACGAACACTACCGCCCGGTGGCCGAGGCCGCGCGCCTGGGCATCCCCCAGGCGGCCGCGGCGCTCGAAGCGGCGAGCGCCCGCGGGATCGACTGCGCCGAGCTGGCGTCCGATTTCCGAGCCCGCGCGACCATGGCCGACCGCTACGCCGCCGTGCTGGACCGTTACGCCTGGCCAGTCGGGGACGTTACCGACCTGCGCCTCGCGCCCTTCCACCTGCTCGCGAGCGAAGGCGCTGGCCACGCCGACCGCGACCACGGGTGGCACATGGCGGAACTCGCGGACCTTTGCGACGGCGACGAGGTGCTGACGCCCACGGCCTACCGCGTCGTCGAACTGGACGAGGAGCTGAGCTGCGCCGAGGCCACCGCGTGGTGGGAGTCGCTGACCGACGACGGCGGCGAGGGGATGGTCGTGAAGCCCTGGGACTTCGTCGCGCGCAAGGGCGACGCCATCGTACAGCCGGCCGTGAAGTGCCGCGGCCGCGAGTACCTGCGCATCATCTACGGTCCCGAGTACACGGCGGAGCGGCACCTCACGCGGCTGCGCAAGCGGGACCTGCGCACCAAGCGCTCACTCGCCCGCCGCGAGTTCGCCCTCGGCCTCGAAGCCCTGGCGCGTTTCGTTGACCGCGAGCCGCTGCACAGGGTGCATGAGTGCGTGTTCGGGGTGCTCGCGATGGAATCGGAGGCGGTGGATCCGCGGTTGTAGGGCCTAAACCAGCGAGGCCTTCCCGAGACGACCAACTCCATCAGCCGAAGACCTCCCCCGCCCACATCCTCTTCAGGAACGAGAGCACCGGGTGGATGACCACGTCATCCATCACCGCCTCGCGCTCTCCCAGATAGACGCCATGGCAGGTGGTGCGGTCGGGCCCAAGGTCCGATCGCACGGTCCGCAGGCCGCGATTGAACCGGCGCTCCCAACGGGGACCCGTCTTGATCTCCACGGCGACGAATCCCCGCGCCGTCTCGCAGAGCACATCGACCTCCGCGCCCTGGTGGTTGCGCCAGAAGCGCAGCGGATAGTGCAGTCCCGAGTAAGCGAGGTGTGCCCGCATCTCGCCCAGCAACCACGTCTCGAGCAGGGCCCCGCGTTCCTCCTCGGTGGGCGGGTACATGACACGACCCGACAGCGCACGCGCCACGCCGCAGTCGAAAAGGTAGAACTTGCTCCGCTGTACCTGCCGGTTTGCCGGCTTCAGCTTCCACGGCGGGAGCCAGTAGCCGATGAGCGTGTCCACCAGGACCTCGAAGTGGCTCGCCACCGTCTTCCGGGCCACACCAGCGTCGCGCGCGATGGACGCCACGTTGGTCAACTGCCCGTTCTGCCGTGCCGCGATCTCCAGAAAGCGGGAGAACGCGCCCAGGTCACGGGTCAGCGCTTCCGCACGGATCTCTTGGTCAAGGTAGGTCTCGGCATAGGTTCGAAGGAAGTCCCGCGGATCGTCCTCCGTCACCGCAAGCGGCAGTGTTCCGAACTGGACCACGCGCCTGACGTCGACATCGAAGTCGAGTTCTGCCGAAACGAGCGGGAACATCGCGACGGTCACGGCACGCCCCGCGAGCAGATTCGTGCCTCCGCGGCGCAGCTTGCGGGCGCTGGAGCCGGAAAGCACGAAGTTCAGCCCGCGGGACTCGATGAGCCGGTGCACCTCGTCGAGCAGCGCGGGCGCCTTCTGCACCTCGTCCACCACAGCCCAGCTCCCTGGCGGGAGCGGGAGCAACTCGCGATACAGCGCCGCGGGCTCCCGGTTGAGCCTTAGCGACTCACGCGTGTCGAGCAGGTCGTACGTCGGCGCGTCCGCGAATCGCGACCGAAGCCACGTCGACTTTCCAGTGCCGCGCGGCCCGAAGAGCAGGACCGACCGGGATGGCGTCGGCAGAAAACGTGTATACATCGTTGCCTGATTTCGCTGAATTATGGCAGCTATGGTCTCATATTTCTCAGTGCGCCGTGCTAAGCAGGCGTCATGACGTCGCCAAACGCAGTTGGCATGGGACGACGATGAAGATCCGCTACCATGCAGAGACGGACAGTCTTTACGTCGAGTTCAAGGCCGGACCGGGTGCCGAGACGCGCCAAGTGTCGGACGGGCTGAACGTGGACCTGGACGCTGCGGGCCAGATCGTGGGCTTTGACATCGACCTCGAGTCGTCTGGACCTCTCCACCCTCGAGGTCGAAGCGCTTCCCATTCGCTCGTATAGGGCCGCGCGGCCCCCTCCGCATCGCGCCCGTTCCCCTCCCGCGGGTCACGAGTGCGTGTTCGGGGTGTCCGGGAGGCAGGCTACGCCACCGCAGCCTAAAGGAGGCCCAGTGTACCGTCCCTAAATCTGGTTCTCATTTGAGGTGTGTTGGCCAGTGCCCGTCTGGCGCGCTGGATGCTGGCGAGGATCTTCGCGCCGGACTGGCGCCAGACGTAACGCTTGGGGTCGAGGTTGTGTCCGGCGAGTTGGCCGTTGATGGCCTCGACCAGCGCGGCGACGCTGGTGAAGCTGCCGTCGCGCACGACGTCCACGGTGAGGGGCCGCGTTGACCGTCGTCGCCCAGCTACTCGAACTGCGACCCCGTAACCGGCCGCATCTCCAGCCCCACCTGGGTGGGCCCGTCCTGGATCCACGGGTTCGTGCAATGCAGCCCCATCAGCGTGCTGAAGCGCGCCGGGTTGCGGGCGATCATCTCCGGGGTGGTCGTCGCCCAGTAGATTTCCTGCGGCTGGATGTGGTCGCGGACGTGGGGCAGCACGAGCGTCACCCGCTGGCCCTCGGCCGTGCGCGGGATGGCGCCGTGCCAGAGGCTGCCGTGCCAGACGACCACGGAGCCTTTCGGCATCTCGAGGACCTCGACCTCCTCGCGGTCGTGGCCCATGACGATGTCGTCCGGGACGGGACGGCAGAAGCGGTGGCTGCCCGGCCACACGCAGACCGCGCCGTTCTCGCGCGTGTAGTCCGTCGTCACCCAGGTCACGTTGCAGTACTGCGCGATGTTCGGCCACGGCGCCGGGAGCTTGCCGCTGTGGTCCGCGTGGATCCCCAGCGCCGACGCGCGGCTGTCCTTGATGAGTGCCGTGGACTGGCTGAGTTTCGCCCGGTATCCGAGCAGGTAGGTGACCAGCGTCAGCGGCGCCGGCGCCATGAGCGCCTCCTCGAACACCCGGTCGTGCGGCAGCAGGTGGAAGAGTGTCGTGCCGAGCCCGGTGGCCGGCCCGAGTTCGCCATGGCGGCGCGTCTCGGCGAGCCGGAGGATCGTCTCCCGCAGGCGGTCGAAGAACTCGACGGGCTTCGCCTTGCCCGGCGGCAGGATGGCGTAGCCCTTTGTCTCGAGGTCCGCGATCTCCGACTTCAGATCGTACCGCTCGATGTCCGCCTGCAGGCGCTTGCCGGCGTCCTCGCCGTTCGGCATCGGTTCGTCCTCGAGCTTCGCATTCGCGAGCCCCCGCAGTTCCATCAGGTCCGCCGCCAGTTGCACCGCATCGATCGCCATGGCTCCTCCGAAAGAGCTTGCTCGAGAGATTGGAGAGCAGCCTACATGAAGCTGCGCCGAGGGCGAAAGTTGGCAGTACGCAGCCGTCCGGCCCTACTCGAACTGCGATCCCGTCACCGGCCTCAACCCCCGCGCCGTCAGGCTCGGTCCGTCGTGGAGCCACGGGTTCGGGGAGTGCAGGCCCATGAGCGTGCTGAAGCGTGCCGGGTTGCGGGCGATCATCTCCGGCGTCGTCGTCGCCCAGTAGATTTCCTGCGGCTGGACGTGGTCGCGTACGTGGGGCAGCACGAGCGTCACGCGCTGCCCCTCGGTCGTGCGCGGGACGGCGCCGTGCCACAGGCTGCCGTGCCAGACGATCACCGAGCCCTTCGGCATCTCGAGGACCTCGATCTCCTCCCGGCCGTGATCGAAGACGACGTCGTCCGGGACGGGACGGCAGAAGCGGTGGCTGCCCGGCCACACGCAGACCGCGCCGTTCTCGCGCGTGTAGTCCGTGGTCACCCAGGTGACGTTGCAGTACTGCGCGATGTTCGGCCACGGCTCGGGCAGCTTGCCGCTGTGGTCGGCGTGCATCCCCAACGCCGCCGCGCGGCTGTCCTTGATGATCGCGGTGGACTGGCTGAGCTTCGCGCGGTAGCCGACCAGGTAGGTCACCAGCGTCAGCGTCGCCGGCGCCATCAGCGCTTCCTCGAAGACCCGATCGTACGGGAGCAGGTGGTAGAGCGTGGCGCCGAACCCCATGGCCGGCCCGAGTTCGCCATGCCGGCGTGTCTCGGCGAGCCGGAGGATCGCCTCCCGCAGGCGGTCGAAGAACTCGACGGGCTTCGCCTTGCCGGGCGGGAGGATGGCGTAGCCCTTCGTCTCGAGATCCGCGATGTCGGACTTCAGGTCGTAGCGCTCGATGTCGGCCCGCAGGCGCTTGCCGGCCTCCTCGCCGTTCGGCAGCGGCTCGTCCTCGAGCTTGGCGTTCGCGAGCCCCCGCAGTTCCTTGAGGTCCGCCGCGAGTTGCACCGCGTCGATGGCCATGGCTCTTCAGCGCCCAGGTCTCCGGGAGGGGAGAGGAGCCTACACCACGCACGCTTCGCCGCGAGCGAGTGCCGTTGTATATTCCCGCGGCCAGTGCACCGACCGGGACCAGAACCATGACCGCCAGGACGAAGACCGACGAACTCCAGGAAACCATCGAGGAACTCGGGCTCCAGCCCTACGTCGAGCAGATCGACGAACAGGGCTACGCGGTCGTGCCGCCGGAGGTGACCGGCGTCACCACGGCGCAGGTCGACGAACTCGTGCGGCACCTGCTCGACAAGTCCGAGGAGTACATCGGCTGCAGGTTCACGGTCGAGGACGGCCCGGAGTCGGAACTCGACTACGGGGACTTCCGGGGGATCCTGGAGCTGCGGTCCGGCGCGACGCCCAGCCAGTTCCAGCTCATGCAGATCTGCACGTATCACCGCGCCTTTCGCGACCTGGCGGTCAACCCCGCCGGCACCGCCCTCATCAACTACATGATCGGCAGTTTCGGGCACCCCCTGGCCGGCGCCGACGCGTGGGCGGCCCGGTTCAGCTCGCACAACTGCTTCATCAAGTGGGCCGGAGACGGCTACGGCGACTCCCTCGGGCTGCACGTGGACCAGGGCGGCGTGCCCATGCCCTGGGGCGAGAAGGCCCTGAACGCGAACTGCAACTGGTGCCTGACGGACTACACCCTGGACGACGGCGCCTTCGCCTGCGTGCCCGGGTCCCACAAGCGCAAAAGCCATCCGCACGAGAACGCCGCGGCGGAGGCCGTGCCCATCGAGTGTCCGCGCGGCTCGCTGATCGCGTTCCACGGCGCCCTCTGGCACGGCGCATACCCCAAGAAGACGCCCGGACTGCGGGTGACCATCGCCAACTACTACCGGCACATGTCGATCCTGCCGCAGGACGACATCCCGAACCACTTTCCGCAGGAACTGGCCGACGACTGCGCGGACCCCGAGACGTTCCGGCGGCTCGCGGGGTTCGGCAGTCCCTACCAAACGCAGGTGTACCCGCTGCCGAAGGCGGTAAACGCCTGACCGGTCAGGGCGCCGGCTCTGGCTGCTCTGCGCGCGCCGTGCTTGCACCTCGCCCCGCCCCGCATCACCGAACGCAATCGACCCGCCCCAACCCCCGACCGACCACCGAAAACACCTCACTCCTCACCGTTCCCGCCAGCCGTCCACTCCAATACCCACCAAGCCAACCGGCCCTCAGCCGTGCCCGGGCCGGAACACGGGCCCGCCGAACGCGTCCGGCACCTTCGCCTTCTCGCGCGCCGACTCGACCGTGACGACCCCCGAACGCACCAGTTCCAGCAGGCTCTGGTCCAGGGTCTGCATGCCCACCGCCGCACCCGTCTGGATCGCGGAGTAGATCTGCGCCGCCTTGTCCTCCCGGATGAGGTTGCGGATCGCCGGCGTCGCGACGAGCACCTCTCGCGCCGCGACGCGACCGCCCCCGGTGCGGGGGACCAGGGTCTGCGACACCACGGCGTGCAGGGACTCCGAGAGCGCCGTTCGCACCGCCGCCTTCTCGCCCGCCGGGAAGACGTCGACGATCCGGTCGATGGTCTTGGCCGCCGACCCGGTGTGGAGCGTCGCGAGGACGAGGTGACCCGTCTCGGCGGCCGTCAGGGCCAGGGCGATCGTCTCGCGGTCGCGCATCTCGCCGACGAGGATGACGTCCGGGTCTTCGCGCAACGCCGCCCGCAGGGCCGTTTCGAACCCCGCGGTGTCCCGGCCGACCTCGCGCTGGTGCACCAGGCAGCGCTTGTGGCCGTGCACGAACTCGATCGGGTCCTCGATCGTGAGCACGTGCCCGGCGCGGGTCTCGTTGATGAAATCGATCATGGCGGCCAGGGTCGTGCTCTTTCCCGAACCCGTCGGCCCGGTCACCAGCACGAGTCCCCGGGGGGCCATTGCCATGTCGTGGTACACGGGGCCCATGTCGAGTTCGTCCATGCCCGGCACGTGGGAGGGGATCGCCCGGAAGGCGGCCGCCGGACCGCGATGCTGCCGGTAGGCGTTCACCCGGAAACGGGCGCCGTCCGGAAGAGTGCACGCGAAGTCCACCTCCGCCGAACCGTCGAACGCCCGGCGCCGCTCCTCCCCCATGACCGCGCGCACCATGGCGCGGACGTCCGTGGCCGCGAGCGGCGGACGGTCCAGCGGCCGAATGTCTCCGTCGACGCGCAGCAACGGCGGCATCCCGGCCGACAGGTGGAGGTCCGACGCGGCCCGCGCGGCCGCCAGCGTCAACAGTTCCTCGATGTCCATCCGCTACCGCCCTACTACCGACGGCGCCCATCGTAGCGAGGCCTGCCCCGCACGCCTGTCGGCCACCCGCCATGCCGCCAGCCATCCGGAGGCCCGCATCCACGTGCGCCGCATCGCACAACGGCGGGCGGGGAGGCTCTTGTGGCGTCTCGTCCCGAATTCATGCACGCTTTCAAAAGCGTGGGACAACACACGAGGCAAGCATGAGACTGGGCGTTCTGGCGGGCGGGGGAAACGCGTGGCGCGAATCCCTGGAGAAGGTGCGCATCGCGGAGTCACTGGGCTACGAGATGGTCGGCAGCGGCGAAGCGTGGGGCCCGTCCACCGTACCGTGGATGACGCTCCTCGCGGAGCACACCGAGCGCATGAGCGTGGGGACGGGCATCCTCAACATCTATTCCCGTTCGCCCGCGGCCATCGCCCAGGAGTTCGCGATGCTCGAGATCGTCTCCGGCGGCCGCATGGTGTGCGGGCTGGGCTCCTCGGGGCACCGCGTCATCGAGCACTTCCACGGCGTGCCCTTCGAGAAGCCGCTGCGGCGCCTGCGCGAGTACGCCGAGATCATCAACCTCCTCATGCGGGGCGACCGCCTGGAGTACGAGGGCGAGATCTTCCGGATGGGCCGCGGCTTCCGGCTCGACTACGAGCGCCCGCGGGACCATGTGCCCATCTACATCGCCGCGATCACGCCCAAGTCCATCCAGCAGACCGGCGAGATCGCCGACGGCATCTTCCCCATCCACTGGCCGAAGAACCGCTTCCACGCGCTGCGGCAGTCCCTCTCCCGGGCTTCCGAAGCGACCGGACGGCCGGCCGACTCGGTGACCATCGCCCCGTTCACCAACGTCTACGTCACCGACGGGACGAACGACGAGGCGATGTGGCAGGCGGCGCGCCAGCCCCTGTTCCACTACATCAACCGCATGGGCGACTTCTACTGGAACATGCTCGCCGACAACGGCTTCGAGGCGGAGGTCGTGGGTTCGCGCGCCGCATGGGGCGACCGGGACCGGGACGGAGCAATGCAGGCCATTTCCGACGACATGGTCCGCGAGATAGAGGTGATCGGGCCGCTCCAGTCGGTCGGCGAGCAACTCGCGGAACGCGCGGCCTCCGGTGCGGAACTGCAGATGGTGTGGATGCCCGGCGGCTCGGTGGCCGAGGCAGGGGCGCAACTCGAAGCCCTGCTGCGGGTAGGGTAGGCCGTGGCTGGCCCGGCGCTCGCCGCCCGCTCCGGGCATCCCGCCGCCGCCGTCGCCGCGGCCGTGCGGGAAGCGGCGCTCCGGGCCGGCCGGCCGGCGCGGGCCGTCCGGCTCGTGGCGGTCTCCAAGACCCGCTCGAGCGCGGAAGTGCGCGCCGCCGCCGACGCTGGCGTCACCGACTTCGGGGAGAACTTCCTTCAGGACGCCCTGCCCAAGGTGCGCGCCCTCGACGACCTCGACCTCGTGTGGCACTTCGTCGGCGCGGTCCAGTCCAACAAGACGCGCGACATCGCCCGCTATTTCCAGTGGGTCCACACGCTCGAGCGCCCGCGCATCGCCGAGCGCCTGCATCGGCACCGCGCCGCCCTCCCGCCCCTCGATGTCTGCATCCAGGTGAACGTCGACGCCGAGCCGAGCAAGGCCGGTGTGGACCCCGGGGAGATCACGGCGCTGGTCGGGACCGTGCGCGGGCTCGACCGGCTGCGCCTGCGCGGGCTGATGGCGATTCCGGCTCCCGGCGACGATCCGGAGGAGATGCGAAACAGCTTCTCGCGAATGCGCGAACTCTTCGAAGCCCATCGGCCCGCCGGCGGCGACCACTGGGACACGCTGTCGATGGGCATGACGGCGGATTTCGAGGTCGCCATCGACGAGGGCGCGACGTGCGTGCGCATCGGCACCGCGATCTTCGGCCCCAGGAGTCCCGCGTGACGCGGATCGCCTTCGTCGGCGGCGGCAACATGGCTTTCGCCTTGGTGAAAGGGCTCGACGGGCTGCGTGCCGGCGCCTCGTTCGACATCGTCGTGGCGGATCCCGTCCCGGCACAGCTCGCGCGGTTCGAGGGCGCCGCGACCACCGCCGACAACGCGGCGGCCGCGGCCGGCGCCGACGCCGTGGTGCTCGCCGTGAAGCCGCAGCAGATCGCCGGGGCCGTGGCCGCGACCGAACTCGATCCCGGGCAGCTCGTCATCTCCATTGCCGCGGGCGTGCCGATGCACGCCATCGCCCGGTGGACCTCGGCCGGCCAGCCCATCGTACGCTGCATGCCGAACACCCCGGCCCTCCTCGGCGCCGGCATCACGGGCGCGGTGCCCAACGAGCACGTCAGCGCCCCGCACCGGACCCTCGCCGCGCGCATCCTGTCCACCGCCGGCGAAGTGGTCTGGTTCGACGAGGAGGCGAGCCTCGATGCCGTGACCGCGCTGTCCGGCAGCGGTCCCGCCTATTTCTTCTACCTGCTCGAAGCCATGGTCGACGCCGGCGCGGCCCTCGGCGTCGACGCGGAGACGGCCCGGCGCCTCGCGGTCGCCACGGCGGTCGGCGCGGCCAGGATGGCGGCCGAGGGCGACGCGGACCCCGCGACCCTGCGCGCGCGCGTCACCTCTCCCGGTGGCACGACCGAACGCGCCCTTTCTATACTTGCGTCGAACCGGGTGGACGCGGCGGTTCGACAGGCGATCGAAGGCGCCTGGCGCCGGTCCCGGGAACTGGGGAAGGAGTTCGGGGAGTAGCCATGGGCGGACCGGTCGCCTTCGTCATCCAGTTCATCCTGAGCGCGGTCGCGGTCCTGTTCCTGATCCGCTTCATCCTGCAGGCCACGCGCGCGGACTTCTACAACCCCATCTGCCAGGGGATCGTGCGGTACACGGACCCGTTCCTGAAACCCCTGCGTGTCGTCCTCCCCTCGTACCGCAACCTCGACCTCGCGGCGTTCGTCGCGACCTGGATCGTCAGCATCGTCACCATCATCGTGGCGGTCATCATGACGGGCAGCTACGGCAACCCTACCGTCGTCGAGCTCATCCGGTCCCTCGGCCTCGAGGTCGGCGCGATCGTCGGCGGCGTCTACCGCACCCTCGATCTCTTTCTGAGCTTCTACTGGATCGCGATCTTCCTCACGATCATCGTGTCGTTCGTGGCCCCGGCAACGTACAATCCGGTCGTATCGCTGCTGAACCAGCTCTGCGAGCCGGTGCTCGCTCCCGCCCGGCGCGTGCTGCCGGCGCTGGGCGGCCTCGACCTCTCGCCGCTCGTCGTCTTCCTCGTGCTGGCGCTCCTGCAAAGGTTCTTCCTGCCGGGCCTGTTCCGACTCCTGTTCTGACGCCCGTGAGCCTCCCGCCCGACTCCGTAGGCATCGTGACGCCGCAGACGCGGACTTTCGGCGCGCTCGACCTCCAGTGCGGGGTCCGGCTGCCGGGCTTCGAGCTCGTCTACGAGACCTACGGCGAACTGAACGCGAACCGGTCCAACGCGGTGCTGATCTGCCACGCCCTGTCGGGCAGCCACCATGCGGCCGGCTACCACGCCGAGACGGACCGGCGACCCGGCTGGTGGGACGTCTGCATCGGGCCCGGCAAGCCGATCGACACCGACCGCTTCTTCGTCGTGAGCCTGAACAACCTCGGCGGCTGCCACGGCAGCACCGGCCCGCGTTCCAACGACCCCGCGACCGGGGAGCCGCACGGTCCGAACTTCCCCAACGTCACCGTCAAGGACTGGGTGCGCAGCCAGGCGATGCTGGCGGACGCGCTCGGCATCGACGCGTTCGCCGCGGTCATCGGCGGCAGCCTCGGCGGCATGCAGGCCATGCAGTGGGCCATCGACCTACCGGACCGTATCCGCCACGCGCTCCTGATCGCCTGCGCGCCAAAGCTCTCCGCGCAGAACATCGCCTTCAACGAGATCGCCCGGCAGGCGATCCTGACGGACCCGGACTATCGCGGCGGCGAGTACGTGAAGGCCGCCACGAACCCGGACCGGGGACTCATGCTCGCCCGGATGCTCGGTCACGTCACCTACCTGTCCGACGACAGCATGGGGGACAGGTTCGGCCGGGAACTCCGTTCGGGCGACATCGCGTCCGGTCACGACGTCGAGTTCCAGGTGGAGAGCTACCTGCACTACCAGGGCCGCTCGTTCTCCAGGTCGTTCGACGCCAACACCTACCTCCTGATGACCCGCGCCCTCGACTACTTCGACCCGGCGCACGAGTACGGCGACGACCTCGTCGCGGCCCTCGCGGTCTCGCGCTGCGCCTACCTGGTGGTCTCCTTCTCGACCGACTGGCGTTTCTCTCCGGAACGTTCCGAAGAGATCGTCGATGCGCTGGTGGCCGCCCGCCGCGACGTCGTGAGCGTGAGCATCGAGGCCTCCCACGGCCACGACTCGTTCCTGCTCCCGGTGCCCCGCTACCTGGCGGTTCTGTCCGAGTACCTCGATCGCGTCGCCCGCGAGTGCGGCCGGTGAACCCGTGAGGGAAGACCTGCGCATCATCGCCGACCTGGTGGCGCCCGGGGCGCGGATCCTCGACCTCGGCTGCGGCCACGGCGAGCTGCTCGCGTACCTGCAGCGGCACAGGGACGCGGTCGGCTACGGCCTCGACAACGGCCCCGAGGAGATCTCCGCCTGCATCCGAACGGGCGTCAACGTGATCGAACAGGACCTCGACGAGGGCCTGACCCGCTTCGCGGACGCGAGCTTCGAC
The DNA here is from genome assembly GCA_022825925.1 of Pseudomonadales bacterium. Lineage (GTDB taxonomy): Bacteria > Pseudomonadota > Gammaproteobacteria > Pseudomonadales > Azotimanducaceae > VXNE01. Next base: position 14,799 of record JAJDVW010000118.1, read on the forward strand.
GTGGTGGTGATGGCGAACACGCTGCAGGCCGTGCACGCGCCGGAGCGGCTGCTCGACGAGATGCTCCGCGTCGGCCGGGAGTGCATCGTCACCTTCCCGAACTTCGGCCACTGGACCTGCCGGCTGCAGCTCGCGACGCGGGGACGGATGCCCGTGGCCAGGCACCTGCCCTACACCTGGTACGCGACGCCCAACATCCACCTGTGCACGTTCGCGGACTTCGAGGCCCTGTGCCGCGACCGCGGCCTGACGATCACCGAGCGCTTCGTGGTAGACCGCGCCTACCGCCACGGCAGGCTGATCAACCGCTTCCCCAACCTGTTCGGAACGACGGCCTTCTACCGGCTGCGCCGCCGAGACGCCTGATGTCCGTACACTGGCTACGTTGGGCCGCCGCGGCCGCGCTCCTCCTCCTCGCCGCCGGAAGTCAGGCCGAACGGAAAGCCGTGTTCGGCGAGTACGCAGTCCACTACACCGTCTTCAACACCAAGTTCCTGCGGCCGGAGATCGCCGAGCGCTACGGCGTGGTACGCGCGCGCGACACGGCGCTCGCCAACGTCTCCGTACTGGACGCCGCCGGACGGGCCGTCGAGGTCCCGGTCACCGGATCCTTCCGCAACCTCCTCGGGCAGGTCGAGCCACTCTCCTTCCGGACCGTCCGCGCGGGAGACTCCACCTACTATCTCGCGTCGCTGACCTATCCGCACGCCGAGGCCCTCCGGTTCGAGATCGTGGCCGACCTGCCCGGTCATGGACCCGCCACGGTCGCCTTTCAGCAGACGCTGTACTGGGAGGAGTGAAGTGCGGGGCCGGCACGCCAAGGTCGTGCTCGCGAGCGGGAACGCCGGCAAGCTGCGGGAACTGGCCAACCTGCTCGCCCCGGCCGCCATCGAGCTGCGCTCCGCCGCCGACTTCGACATCGCCGCGCCGGAGGAGACGGGACAGACCTTTCTCGAGAACGCGCTCATCAAGGCGCGCAACGCCGCGGCCCTGGCGGGCCTCCCCGCCATCGGGGACGACTCCGGTCTGGTCGTGCCGGCCCTTGGCGGCGCGCCCGGGATCTACTCGGCGCGTTTCGCCGGCGCGGACGCCGCAGCCGCCGACAACAACGCGAAGCTGGTGGCCGCCCTCGACGGCGTCGCCGACCGGCGTGCGCACTTCTACTGCGCTCTCGTGTTCCTCGAACGCCCCGGCGATCCGGCGCCCGTCGTGGCGACCGGCACGTGGCACGGCAGGATCGTCGACCGGCCGCGCGGCTCCCGCGGGTTCGGATACGACCCGCACTTCTTCGTGCCCGAGCTCGGCGCGACCGCGGCCGAACTCGCCCCCGAAGACAAGAACGCGCGCAGTCACCGGGGCGTCGCCGCCCGGGCGCTGGCGCACGAACTGGCCCGGTCGTGAGCGCGTTGTACGTGCACCTGCCCTGGTGCGTGCGCAAGTGCCCGTACTGCGACTTCAACTCGCACCCGCTGCGCACGGGACTGCCGGAGTCGGAATACCTCCGCGCATTGCTCGACGACTTTGCCCGTGAGCGGGCCCGCGCGCGGCATCCGATCCATTCGGTGTACTTCGGCGGGGGCACGCCCAGTCTCTTTTCTCCCGCCGCGTTCGCGCGGCTGCTGGAAGCGTTCGCGCTGCCGGACGCGGCGGAAGTCACGATGGAGGCGAATCCCGGGACCGTGGAAACGGCGGGGACCATCCGGGAGTACGCGAGCGCCGGCATCAACCGGGTGTCGCTCGGGGTCCAGTCGTTCGACGACGGGCGCCTGCGCGGCCTCGGTCGCATCCACGACGGCCGCGACGCCCGGCGCGCCGCAATCGCGATCCGGGAGGCCGGGTTCTTGGAGTTCAACATCGACCTCATGTACGGCCTGCCGGGACAGACCGTCGCGGAGGCCCTCGCCGATCTCGAAGGCACCGTGTCCCTCGAACCGACGCACGTGTCCTGGTACCAGCTCACGATCGAGGCCAGGACGGAGTTCGCCCGTCGACCCCCGAAGCTGCCCGCCGCCGACGCGCTGGCGGACATCTCCGAAGCGGGACAGGCGTTTTTGGCGGAACGCGGCTACGAACGCTACGAGGTCTCGGCCTACGCCCGTCCCGGCTCCCGATGCCGCCACAACCTCAACTACTGGACCTTCGGCGACTACCTCGGCATCGGCGCCGGCGCCCACGGCAAGCTGACCGCCCCGCACGGCGTCGTCCGCACCGCCAAGGCGCGGCAGCCCAGGCTCTACCTCAAGGACCCGTCGCCCATCGACACGCCGGTGGATCCCGCGGCCCTGCCGGTGGAGTTCATGATGAACGCCCTGCGCCTGGTCGAAGGCGTGGCCCCGTCGTGCTTCGCGGAGCGCACGGGACTGTCCGATGCGGTGATCGACGAGGTGGTGGCGGCCCTGCGGGAAGAGGGACTGATGGAACCCGACCGGCTGGCGCTCACCGAGTTCGGCTACCGGCACCTCGACACCGTCGTCGCACGCTTTCTCTGACCGTTCAGGCCTTCGTGTACGCGAGGTCCCGAACGGTGTGGCCGAGGGCTTGGCCACGGGACTCGAACCGCGTCACGGGCCGCTCCGACGGCCGCTTCGCGAAGGCGCCGGGCCCGCTCGCGTTGACGAGCCCCGGCTCCGCGTCCATGACCTCCAGCATCCATTCCGCATAGGGCGCCCAGTCGGTCGCGAGGAGCACCCTGCCGCCGGGTTCGAGCACCCGCGCCACTTCGGCGGCGAACGGCGGCTGCACGAGGCGCCGCTTGTGGTGTCTGGCCTTCGGCCACGGATCCGGGAAGTACACCGCGACGAGCCGGACGCTGGCGTCCGGCCAGGTCGGCAGGACGCGGCGGACATCGTCCTCGACGACCTGCACGTTGCCGATCCCCGCACGCTCGCACTGGAGGATGAGCGAGCCGATCCCCGGCTGGTACACGTCGATGCCGACGCAGGTCCAGCCCGGGTGCGCCTCCGCGAACGCCGCGAGGGCGTGGCCCATGCCGAAGCCCACCTCCAGCAGCACCGGCGGCGAGCACCCCGCCGGGTCCGCCAGCCGGTAACGGTCCGCGTGGTCGGCCAGGGCGCGCGCCTGGCCCGTGGTCAAGCGGCCCCGGCGGCGGACGTAAACCCGGGCGTCGCGCGTCATGGGGAACCGGACAGGTCAAACGCCCGGCGTCGTTCCGGGCGCGGTCGAAGGAGTAGCGCTGGGTGCGGGATCAGGCGGCGGCTTGGAGCGAGACGCGCAGCTTCTTCATCGCGTTCGCCTCGATCTGCCGGATCCGCTCCGCGGAGACGCCGTAGCGCGCGGCGAGTTCGTGCAGCGTGGACTTGCGCTCGGAGAGCCAGCGGGATCGCAGGATGTCCCGGCTGCGCTCGTCGAGCCCGTCGAGCGCATCGTGCAGCCGAGCCGTGCTCTGCTCGGCCCAGTCGTCTTCCATCACCAGCGCCGCGGGATCCGCGGACGCGTCCGCCAGGAACTGGGCCGGTGCGACCGCGGGTTCGTCGTCGTCGCCGCCGTCCACCGCCCCGTCGAAGGCCATGTCCCGGGCCGCCATGCGGCCTTCCATCTGGGTGACGACCGCCGGCTCCACGCCCAGGTCCTTCGCGACGGCCTCGACCTCGGTCCGGTTCATCCACCCGAGCCGCTTCTTGTTGCTGCGCAGATTGAAGAAGAGCTTGCGCTGGGCTTTCGTCGTGGCCACCTTGACGATGCGCCAGTTGCGCAGGATGTACTCGTGGATCTCCGCCTTGATCCAATGCACCGCGAACGACACGAGGCGCACTCCCACCTCCGGATTGAACCGCCGGACGGCCTTCATCAGCCCGACGTTGCCTTCCTGGATCAGGTCTCCCTGCGGCAGGCCGTAACCGGAATAGCTGCGGGCGAGGTGGATGACGAAACGGAGGTGCGCGAGGACCAGTTCGCGTGCGGCATCGAGGTCCTGTTCGTAGCGGAAGCGTTCGGCGAGTTCCCGTTCCTCCTCGGCGCTAAGCACGGGGAACGCGTTGACGGTCTGGATGTAGGTGTCCAGGTCGCTTCCCGGCGACAGGCTGTCGAGAGACAGTACGTTAGAGGCCATTTCGATACCTCCGGTAACACCTGGCCCGAATCCTAGCACTCTCCGGTCGCAAGTGCTAATCCATCCCACCCGTGCGGCCGCCCCTCGACGCCATGCCTCAGACCGGTTCGAGGCCGCGCAGCCGCTGCCTGGAAGCGACCATCGCGCCGCACACGCCGAGCAACGCGCCGACTCCCAGCAGCGCTCCTGCGAATATGTGGTCGAGCCCGGTCAATTCCAAGTCCTGCCCGTAACCCTCGAGCAGCGTCCTCAAGGGCGCCTCGAGGGCGAGCAGGGCAGCGGCGTTCAGCACCGCGGCGAGCACGCCGCCGCCCACGCCGTAGATGATCCCGAGGTACAGGAACGGCCGCCGCACGAAGGCGTCCGTGCCTCCCACCAGTTTCTGCACCCTGAGTTCTGGGAGCCGGGACTCGATGGCGAGGCGTACCGAGGAGAGCGTGACCAGGGCCGCCCCGAGGCCGAAGAGCCCCGCGAGCATCCAACCCAGGCGCTCGACGGCCGCCGCGATGGCCGCGAGGCGTTCGAGCCAGGTCGTCTCGATGACGACTTCCTCGACGGCCTCGTCGGCGCTTGCCTCGCCCGCCAGTCTCGAGACGGTCGCGGACGAGACGCCCTCCGCCAGGCTGACCCGGACACTCGCCGGCAACGGGTTATCCTCGAGCAGGTCGAGCGCATCCGAAACCTCGGCATGGCCCCGGAACTCCTCGAGGGCCTCCTCGGGCGTGACGACCCGGACGCGTTCGATTTCCTCCATCGCCTCGAGGCGCGCGGCGAGCGCCTGCGCACCCGCCGAACCGGAGCCGGGCTCGAAGTACACCGAGAGCCCGACCCGCCCCTCCCAGCGATCCATCGCGCCCGTGAGGTTCCGTTCGATGAGGTACAGGCCCCCCGGCAGCGCCAGCGCGATGCCGATGAGCAACCAGATGACCAGGCTGGCCCCCACCCGGGAACTGACGAAGTAGAAACTCTCGCCGGCGACGCGCACGTGGTCACGCACGGTCGCGAACGCCGGCCGGGTATGGGCGGGCCACGGATCCGCTTGCCTAGCCCGCATTTCTCACCAGGGGCTGCGATGATCGGCGCCCTCGCCCTCGCCCGCCAGCGTGCCGTGGTCCAGCTCGATGACGCGCATGCCGAGCGACTCGATGAGCCCGTGATCGTGACTGGCGACGATCACCGTCGTGCCGACCCGATGGAAGTCCAGGAAGAGCCGCATGACGTCCCGCGAGAGGTGCGGGTCCAGGTTGCCCGTCGGCTCGTCGGCGAGCAGTACCTTCGGACGGTTGACGACGGCCCGGGCGATGCCGACCCGCTGGCGTTCCCCGGCGGAGAGGAACACCGGCAGGTAGGCCTCCTGCTCGAGCAGTCCCACCCGCTCCAGGGCCGGCCGCACGCGCCGCCCGATGTCGCGTTTCCCCACGCCCGTGACCCGGAGGGGCAGCGCCACGTTCTCGAACACGGTGCGGTGCATCAGGAGGTGCGCGTCCTGGAACACCGCCCCCAGGTGCTGGCGGTATCGCGGTAGCCGCCGGCGCGACAGCTTGCCGATGTCCACGCCGTTGACGACGACCTGGCCGCGGGTCGGGGACTCGATCCCGAGCAGGAGCCTCAGGAACGTGGTCTTCCCAGCGCCCGAGTGGCCCCGGATGAAGGCCATGGTGCCCTCGTCCACTTCGACGGTGACGTTCTTCAGCGCCTCGTGGCCGTTCGCAAAACGCTTGGTGACGTTGCGGAAGGCGACGCTACCCATGGCCTTCTTCAGCGAGCAACGCCCCGACGAACTCCCGGGCATCGAAGGGGCGCAGGTCGTCCACCCCCTCGCCCACGCCGATGAAGTACACCGGCAGCGGCGTCGGACGGTCCCGCAGCGCCGCCGCGATCGCGAACAGGACCCCGGCGCGCGCCGAGCCGTCGAGCTTGGCGACGATCAGCCCGGTAAGCCCGACCGCATCGTCGAACTCGGCGACCTGGCGCACGGCGTTCTGTCCGGTCCCGGCATCGAGCACCAGGATCGCCTCGTGGGGCGCCTCCGGGTCGAACCGCGCGACCACGCGCCGGATCTTGCGCAGCTCGTCCATCAGGTTCCGCTTCGCCTGCAACCGGCCCGCGGTGTCCGCGAGCACGACATCGACGCTCCGCGCACGCGCCGCCTCCATGGCGTCGTGGATCACCGAGGCGCTGTCCGCGCCCTGCCCCTGCGCGATCACCGCGGCGTCGTTGCGCCGGCCCCACTCCTCGAGCTGCTCCACCGCCGCCGCGCGGAACGTGTCGCCGGCGGCGAACACGACCGAGCGGCCCTCGGCGCGCAGCTGCCGGGCCAGCTTCCCGATCGTCGTGGTCTTGCCGGCGCCGTTCACGCCCACCATCAGGACGACGAACGGCCGGTGCCGGGCGCGTACCGCGAACCGCTGCTCCATCGGGGCGAGCATCTCCTCGAGTTCCCGGCGGAGCGCGGCGCGCAGGGCCGCGACGTCCGAGAGTTCGCGCCGCGAGACCCGCTTCTTGAGCGCGTCCATGATGCCTTCGGTGGCCTCGACCCCGGCATCCGTGACCAGCAACGCCGTCTCGAGCGCCTCGAGCACCTCGTCGTCGAGCACCCGTTCCCCGAGGAGGAGGTCTCCGAGGCCCGACGCCAGCCGGGCCCGGGTCTTGCCGAGCCGCTCGGAAAGCCGCCCGAGCAGGCCGCGTTCGCTCCGGCCGCCGTCGCCGGCTTCCCGCTTCCCTTTCCGCGCAGCCTCGGCGACCATGCAACCCACCCCGTGGAACTACCGTTACCGGTGCCCATCGCTCAACGAAACAGACCCGTCGCCGGACGCATCGGCGGTCGCGCCGGCAGACGCGGCGACGGGCGCATCCGCATTATCGGCGGTAAGTGGAAGGGACGGAAGCTCGACGTCCCGGACCGGCCGGGCCTGCGTCCCACCATGGCCCGCGTCCGGGAGACGCTGTTCTCCTGGCTCGGGCCCGACATCGTCGACCGCCGCGTCCTGGACCTGTTCGCCGGCACGGGGGCGCTCTCGTTCGAGGCGCTGTCCCGCGGCGCGGCGTCCGCGACCCTCGTCGAGCAGGACCGGGCCGCCGCCGGCGTCCTGCGGGCCGCCGCCACGCGGCTGGGCGGCAACAGCCGCGGCAAATGCCGCATCCACGTGGCGTCCGCGCCCCGCTGGGTGCGGCGACGGCGGGAGTGGCCATGGGACCTCGTGTTCGTCGACCCACCGTTCGGCACGCGCCTGGGCGCCGAGACGCTGGCGCTGCTCAGGGGACGCAACGTCCTGGTGTATTTCGAAGAGGGGGACGCCGGCACGCACGGCGCCCGCGACTCGGACACGGAGGACCTGCCGGGTTGGGAGACGCTGCGGGAGTCCCGGGCCGGGGCGTGCCGGTTTCGCCTGCTCCGGCCGGCCGGAAGCGGCGCCGATTGGCTCCGGCTTCGGGGCGCTGCTACTATCGCGCCGCAGCGCGTTTGAGGGACTCCCATGCGGGTGGTCTATCCCGGCAGCTTCAACCCCATCACCAACGGGCACACCGACCTGGTGAAGCGGGCGCTCGGCATTTTCGACGGCGTCACCGTCGCCATCGGCACTTCCGCGCAGAAAGACCCGGCGACCTACCTCAACGACCGCATCGAACTCTGCCGCACCGTCCTCGCGGAGTTCGGCGACCGGGTTGAGGTCGAGGGCTTCAACACGCTGCTCGTCGACTACGTCCGCACGAAGGGCACGAACTTCATCCTGCGCGGCCTGCGGACGGTCACGGACTTCGAGTACGAGTTCCAGATGGCGGAAATGAACCGCGCCATGGACCACGGCATCGAGTACGTGTTCCTGCCCACGTCGCTGTCGTGTTCTTTCGTCTCGTCGTCGCTGGTGCGCGAGATCGCCCTGCTCGACGGCGACATCTCGGAGTTCGTGCATCCCGCGGTCGTGGAGTACTACCGCGCGGGCAAGACCTGAGCCTGCCGCGGTCCGTTCAACCCTGGCAGCGCGGACAGTAGACCGTGCCGCGCTGGCCGAGGCGAATGCCCTTGAGGAGCGTCCCGCACACGCGGCAGGGCCTGTCCTCGCGGCCGTAGACGAACAGCTCGTTCCGGAAGTAGCCGGGTGCGCCGTCGCTGCCCACGTAGTCGCGCAGGGTCGTGCCGCCAAGGTCGATCGCGGCCATCAGCGTCTCCCGGACCGCCTCCGCCAAGGCACCATACCGCGCCCGCGTCACCCGCCCGGCCGCGGTGCGCGGCCGTACTCCCGCCTTGAACAGCGCTTCGTTCGCGTAGATGTTCCCGACGCCGACGACGACGCGGGCATCCATCAGGTAGTTCTTGACGGCGACCCGCCGCTTGCGGGAGCCGTCGAACAGGTACGACCCGCCGAAGGCGTCGGACAGGGGTTCGACGCCGAGTCCCCGGAGCAGCCAGTGGTCCTGCCAGGCACCGGGTTGCCAGTGGAGACTCCCGAAGCGCCGGGGATCGGTGAGACGCAGCGCCATGCCGTCGCCGAGCACGATGTCCACATGGTCGTGCTTTTCGGAGGGCGCGTTGCCGGATACGACGCGCAGGCGCCCGGACATGCCGAGATGGAGGATCAGCGCCCCGGTTTCGAGGTGCAGGAGGAGGTACTTGGCGCGGCGGGAGATACGCACCACGCGTTGGCCGGCAACCGTATCCGGCACCTCGACGGGCCAGCGCAGGCGCGGCTCGCGGACCGTCAGCGCCGCCACGCGCTGGCCGAGGACGGCCGGCGCGACCCCCCGGAGGGTCGTCTCCACCTCGGGGAGTTCGGGCATGCGGGGGAACCGGCCGGGCGCAGGGTCGCGCTATTCGCGCTATTCGGCCTATTCGCCCTGCACGGTCACTTGATCTTCGCTTCCTTGTAGATCACGTGCCTGCGGACGACCGGGTCGTACTTGCGGAACTCCAGCTTGTCCGGCGTGTTCCGCTTGTTCTTGTCGGTCGTGTAGAAGTGGCCCGTGCCCGCCGTCGATTCCAGCTTGATCTTTTCACGCATGGCTCACACCTTCTCGCCGCGCTTGCGCATGTACGCCAGCACGGTCTCTATGCCCTTCTTGTCGATCAGGCGCATCCCCGCCGCCGACACCCGCAGGCGGACGAACCGCTTCTCGCTCTCGATCCAGAACCGGTGATAGTGCAGGTTCGGCTTGAACCGGCGGCGGGTCTTGTTCTCCGCGTGGGAACGGTGGTTCCCGCTCATCGGCCGCTTGCCGGTGACTTGGCAGACCTGGGACATGGTCGGGTCGCTTGAGGACGAGGGCGGCGATTTATAGCAGAGTGGAGCGTGAGGCGGCAACCGGCACGGCGCCGCGTGCACGGCGCCGCGGCGTCGCACGGCAACGCCGGCCGAAAGCTCACATCGACCAGGGCGTTCTTCCCCTTTTCGACCGCCTCCGCGGGCCGTTCAATGGGCACATTCCAAATGGACGTGCCGGGAAGGAGACCCTAGACTTGCAACCTGCGATGGACACATCTCAAGACCCGATCACGCGAGCGGACTTTGAGGAGTTCGGCGCACTGCTGCGCACCGAGATCCAGCAGTCCGCCCAGGCGCTGCGCGCCGAGATCCAGCAATCCAACCAGGCGTTGCGCGCCGAGATCGAGCAATCCGCCCAAGTGTTGCGCGCCGACATCCGCGTCGACATCGAACGGTCCGCCCGTGAACTGCGCACCGAATTCAGTCACCTCGACCGGACGGTCGCGGGCATCGGTGGAGAGCTGCGCATGTTCAAGTGGAGTATGGGCGTAGCCTTGCTCGCCGTCCTCGGCGGCCTCGGTTTTCTCTACCAGGGCCTGACAGACCTCCGCGCGGACATGCACCGCGGGGAGACCGCGTTGCGCGAGGAGATCAGGGACTTGGGCGAGCGCACGGCCCGGCTCGAGGAAGGCCAACGCCACATCCACCAGCGCCTGGCCGAGCTGATCGAGCTGGCCAACGCACGCGCGCTGCCGCCAGACGCCGGCGGGGCATCCGGCAGCCCGTCCTGAGCTCCGGGCCCCCGCGGCTCGCCCCCGGGGCCGGCGCGGCGTCAGGCGTCAAAGCAGCCCCCGCTCCGCGAAAGATACCTGCTGGTCCGCGCTCACGACGACGTGGTCGACGAGCCGCACGTCCACCTCTTCGAGCAGGCTCGCGATGCGCCCGGTCAACTGGATGTCGCTCGGCGACGGCTCCGCCACGCCCGACGGATGGTTGTGGTAGAGGATCAGTCCGCAGGCGTTGTGGCGCATCGAGGACTTGAGCACTTCGCGCGGATACACCGCCGTACGGTCGACCGAGCCGAAGAACAGCTCCTCGTTCGCGATCAGCCGGTTGCGCGCGTCGAGAAAGAGTCCGCCGAAGACCTCGCGCTCGCGCCGTCCAAGCCGGTACCGGAGGTAGCGCCGCGTGGCGGTGGACCCCGACAGCACCTCGCCGGCGGTGACATGCTCGGCGTGATACCGGTCGAGCAGCGCCCGGGCGGCGACCACGGCCGCGGTCTTCGCGGGCCCCATTCCCGGACAGGCCGCGATCACCGCGGGCTCCGTGTCGAAGAGGCCCCGTACGCCTCCGAACCGGCGCAGCAGCACTGAAGCCAGTTCCACGGCGTCGCGCGTCCGGTCACCGGTCCGCAACAACGCCGCGACGAGCTCCGCGTCGGCCAGCGCCCCGGGGCCCCGCCCGAGCAGCCGCTCCCGGGGGCGTTCCGCTCCCGGCGGCGCCCCGGCGGCACCGTTCCCTTTCCTGTCCCCCACAGGCATCTCTGGTATCGTTGTCCCCCGTTTCTTCCCGGCGGCCCGGCCTGCGCCGCCTCTATCTGCCGCGCCGAAATCGCCATGCACGGAAAACGCATCTTATTGGGCATCAGCGGTGGAATCGCTGCGTACAAGACCCCAATCCTTGTGCGAGATCTGCGCGCTCGCGGTGCGGAAGTCATCCCGGTCCTGACGCAGAGCGCCGCCCGCTTCGTCACGGTCGCGAGCCTGCAGGCCGTGTCCGGGCAGCGCGTGCGCGACGACCTGTGGGACGAGGAAGCGGAAGCCGCCATGGGCCACATCGAGCTCGCGCGCTGGGCCGACGCCGTTCTGGTCGCGCCCGCGACGGCGCATCTGGTCGCGCGCCTCGCCAACGGCGCCGCCGACGACCTCCTCACCACGGTCTGCCTCGCCACGGCCGCCCCGGTCTTCGTCGCGCCGGCGATGAACCGGCAGATGTGGGAACACCCGGCCGCGCAGCGGAACGTGGCGCAACTCGCGGCCGACGGGCTGCACGTCCTCGGTCCCGGAGAAGGGGACCAGGCCTGCGGGGAGACCGGTCCCGGCCGCATGCTGGAACCCGCGGAGCTGGCCGACGCCCTGGACGCGCACTTCGCGGGTCCGGCCACCGGCCGATGGCGCGAACGACCGGAGACGCTCGGGGGCGTGCGCGTCCTCGTGACCGCCGGACCCACCCGGGAGCACATCGACCCCGTACGGTTCATCTCGAACCACAGCTCCGGCAAGCAGGGATACGCCATGGCGCGCGCCGCCCGCGACGCCGGGGCCAGCGTGACCCTCGTCAGCGGTCCCGTGCATCTCGACACGCCGGCGCGCGTGCGCCGCGTGGACGTGACGACGGCCCACGAGATGAAGGCGGCCGTGGAAGCCGAACTCCCCGACACCGACATCTTCATCGGTGTGGCCGCGGTCGGCGACTACCGCCCCGCGGAGCCCCAGAGCCGCAAGATCAAGAAGGCCGGCGCGCCGACCACCGGGATCACGCTCCCGCTCACGGAGAATCCGGACATTCTCGAGGCGGCCGTCGCGAGCGGGCGTCCCTGCGGGCGTCCCTGCGTAGTGGGCTTCGCCGCGGAGACCCACGACGCGCTGGAACACGCGCGCGAGAAGCTTGCCCGCAAGGGCTGCGACGCCATCGTCGTGAACGACGTGTCGGACTCGACCATCGGCTTCGACAGCAACGACAATGCCGTCGTACTCATCCAGGCGTCGGGCGAGACCGTCTTTCCGATGGAGCCGAAGGACACGCTCGCCGCGAAGCTGGTCGACGCCATCGCGGGGCTCTACGACGAGAAATGCGGGCGGGACGAACCGCGGCAGCGCAACCTGGCCTGACGCCCCCGGGAACACGGCCATGGGAATCCATCCCGACATCTTCCGCGCCTACGACATTCGCGGCATCGTCGACGCAGGCCTCGACCGGGAGACCGTGTACCTCATCGGCCGCGCCTTCGCGGCCGAGGCGCGCGGCCAGGGGCACGGCCGGGTGGCCGTCGGCGGCGACGGGCGCGACTCCACGCCCCGCCTGCGGGAGGCCCTGACGCGGGGCCTGACCGAAGGCGGCTGCGACGTCACCGACGTCGGCTGCGTGCCGACGCCGCTGCTGTACTACGCGACGCACCTGCTCGGGACGGGTACCGGCGTGATGATCACGGGTTCCCACAACCCGGCCGAGTACAACGGCCTGAAGATGATGATCGGCGGCACGACGCTCGCGGAAGGGGCGATCCAGGCGCTGCGGGAGCGCATCGAGCGCCGCGACTTCTCCGCCGGAGACGGCGCGGCCGGGGACGGCGCCGCAGACGCGCGGGACCTCGTTGGACACTACGTCGACCGCGTCGCGGGCGACATTCCGCTGCACCGCCCGCTCAGGGTCGCCATCGACTGCGGCAACGGCGTCGCGGGAATCGTCGCCCCACGCCTGTACGAACGCATGGGATGCGATGTCGTCGGGCTCTACACGGAGGTCGATGGCGACTTCCCGAACCACCATCCCGACCCCGCCGAACCGGCCAACCTCGCCGACCTCGTCGACCTCGTGCAGGACGGCGGCGCGGACCTCGGCCTCGCGTTCGACGGAGACGCGGACCGCCTCGGCGTCGTAACCGACGCCGGCACGATCGTCTGGCCCGACCGGCTGATGATGCTCTTCGCCACGGATGTCCTGCGCCGCAATCCCGGCGCGCGGATCGTCTACGACGTCAAGTGCACGCAGCGCCTCAAGGACGTGATCGCTTCCCGCGGCGGCGAACCGATCATGTGCCGCACCGGCCACTCCCACATCAAGGCGAAGATCCGCGAGACGGGCGCCCTGCTCGGCGGCGAGTTCAGCGGCCACCTCTGCTTCGCGGAAGGGTGGTACGGCTTCGACGACGCGCTCTACGCCGGCGCCCGGCTCCTCGACATCGCAAGCCTCGCCGAGACGACCGTCGAGGGCCTCTTCCGCGAGTTCCCGGCCACCTGCGTGACCCCGGAGATCAAGATAGCGACTTCCGAGTCCGCCAAGTTCGAGATCGTGGACCGGCTCGCCGCCGCTGCCGACTTCGGCGACGGCGCGGTCACGGTGATCGACGGCATCCGGGTCGACTACGCGGACGGCTTCGGCCTCGTACGGGCGTCGAACACGAGCCCGGTCCTCAGCCTGCGTTTCGAGGCCGACACCCCGGCGGCCCTCGCCCGGATCCGCACGCGCTTCCAGGCCGAGCTCGCGTCCATCGACACCGACCTGCGTTTCGAGAGCCCTCAGCCCGGGGAGCGCGAGGGGGAACCCCTCGCAAGAAGAGCCCCCAGCCGGGGAGCGCGAGGGGGGACCCCTCGCAAGTGACCCCCCAATGACCCGCGAGACCACTGCGCGCGTCCTCATCGAGGCGTTGCCCTACATCCAGCAGTTCCACGGCTCGACCATCGTCATCAAGTACGGCGGCAACGCCATGGTGGACGAGGCCCTGAAGCACGCCTTCGCGCGCGACGTCGTGCTCATGAAGCTGGTGGGGATGAACCCGATCGTCGTCCACGGCGGCGGGCCGCAGATCGGCGAGCTGCTCGCCAAGCTCGGCATCGAGACCCGCTTCGTCGACGGCATGCGGGTCACCGACTCCGCCACCATGGACGTCGTCCAGATGGTGCTCGGCGGCCTCGTCAACAAGGAGATCGTCTCCCTCATCAACGCCGAGGGCGGCCGCGCGGTCGGCGTGACGGGCAAGGACGGGGGACTCATCAAGGCGCGCCGACTCACGCTGACGCGCGAACGGTCCGAACTCAAGGCGCCAGAGATCATCGACATCGGTCATGTCGGCGAAGTGGCGGAGGTGGACAGCCGCGTGCTCGATACGCTGGCCGCAGGCGACTTCATTCCCGTGATCGCCCCGATCGGGGTGGGGCCGGACGGTGCCTCCTACAACATCAACGCGGACCTCGTGGCGAGCGCGGTGGCCGCCCACGTCAAGGCCCACAAGCTGGTCCTGCTGACGAACACGCCCGGCATCCTGGACGCGGAAGGCGCGACGCTGTCAGCCGCCGCGCGCGACGAGGTCGAGGCGATGATCGCCGCCGGGACGATCGCGGGCGGCATGTTGCCCAAGGCGCGCTGCGCCCTCGACGCCCTGGCGGCCGGAGTCACGCACGCGCAGATCATCGACGGCCGCGTGCCGCACGCGACGCTGCTCGAGATCTTCACGGACGGCGGGGTCGGCACCCAGATCGTCTGACCGGCCCGGCCGGAACCTCAATCCACGGCGCAGTATCGGTCCCGGTAGGCCAGCACCGTTTCGAGACGCCGGGCGCCGTCGGGGTCCGCCGCGAGCACGCGCACGACGTCCTCGAGCCCCGCAACGCTGTGCACCGGCACTCCTAGACGGGCTTCAAGGTGTGCCACGGCGGTACCGCCGCCGGCCACGCGTTCCCGCCGGTCCATGGCGATGAGGACCCCCGTCACGCTGCCCCCGGCCGCCGCGATCATCTCGCAGGCCTCGATCTTCGCCGCGCCGTCGGTGATCGTGTCGTCCACCACGACGACCCGTCGGCCTTCCATGGCGCTGCCGACCAGGCGACCGCCCTCTCCATGCGCCTTGGCCTCCTTGCGGTTGAAGGCGACGCCCACGTTGACCCCATGCGCCCGCGCGAGCGCGACGGAGGCGGCCACCGCGATGGGAATGCCCTTGTAGGCGGGGCCGAACAGCACCTGCGGCGTTTCGGGGAGCGCGGTGGCGAGCGCCGCGTAGGCGGCGCCGAGACGGTCGAACGCCGCGCCGTTGTCGATGGCGCCGAGGTTGAAGAAGTAGGGGCTCCGGCGTCCGGACTTCAGCTCGAAGTCGCCGAACTGCAGCACGTCCTCCGCGATCATCCAGCGCACGAACGCGTCGGCATCCGCCGTCCCGTCCACCGTCAGAGCCCGAGCGCCCGGCGCTGCTCGCCGAACAGCGTCTCGATGCCACCTTCCGCGAGGGAGAGCATCCGCGCAAGGGTGTCCCGCTCGAAGGGTTCCCCTTCCGCGGTCCCCTGCACTTCGATGAAGCCCCGCCCCTCGATCATCACCACGTTCATGTCCGTGCCCGCGTTCGAGTCTTCCCGGTAGTCGAGGTCGAGCACGGGCACGCCCCCGACGACGCCCACCGACACGGAAGCCACCAGCTTCGTGAACGCGTCCGGCGCCACGCGGTTCAACGCGTCGACGAGGGCCACGCAACCGCCGGTGACGGACGCCGTCCGCGTGCCGCCGTCGGCCTGCAGGACGTCGCAGTCGATGCGGATGGTCCGCTCCCCCAGCCGGCCGAGATCCACGGCCGCGCGCAGGGAGCGGCCGATGAGGCGCTGGATCTCCATCGTGCGCCCGCCCTGCTTGCCGCGGCTGGCCTCGCGGTCGGTGCGTGTGTGGGTGGAGCCCGGCAGCATGCCGTACTCCGCGGTGATCCAGCCCCTTCCGCCACCGCGCAGAAACGGCGGCACGCGGTCTTCCACGCTGGCGGTACAGAGGACCCGCGTGTCCCCGAACGCCACCAGAACGGACCCGGCGGCATGCTTGGTGAAGCCGCGCTCGATCTCCACCGCGCGGAGCTCATCGGGCTCCCTCCCGCTCGGTCTCGGCACCGTCGTTCTCCCTGACCCCTGGCCGGGGGATTATGCCCGCGCGACCGGCCGCGACTCCACGGTTAGAATCCCCCGATGATCTCCAGCATGACCGCATTCGGCCGATTCGAGTCGCCGACGCTCTCCTGGGAAGTCCGTTCGGTGAACCACCGTTTCCTGGAGGTGAGCTTCCGGCTCCCGGAGGGGCTCAGGACGCTGGAGCCGTCGTTGCGCGATGTCGCCCGCCGGGCACTGGGACGGGGCAAGGTCGACGCGACGCTGCGCCTGGCCGAAGGTGAGGTCGGCCTCTCGGTGAACATCAACCGGCCGAACATGCTCAGGCTGCTTGCGACGCTCGAGCAGGTGCGCCGGGACGCGCCCGAGATCGGCCACCCGGACCCCCTCGAGCTGCTCCGTTGGCCCGGCGTGCTCGACACCGGTCCGACGGTCGCGGCAGGCGCCCTGGAGGGGGCGGTGCGGACCGGCTTCGAGGCGGCCGTCGCAGAGCTGGTCGCGGACCGGGGCCGGGAAGGGGCAGGCATCGACGCCGTCCTGCGCGCCAAGCTCGAAGAGGTCGAGACGATCGTCAGCGAGATCCGTCACCTGACCCTGACGCAGGCGACCCTGGTTCGGGACCGGCTGCGCGCTCGCATCGCGGAGCTGGTCGACCAGGTGGACCAGGGCCGGTTCGAGCAGGAAGTCGCCCTGCTCGCCCAGAAGGCGGACGTGGCGGAGGAGCTCGACCGCCTGCTGCTGCACGTCGAGGGTTGCCGCAACAGCCTCGCCGCCGAGGGACGGCAGGGCCGCCGCCTGGACTTCCTGATGCAGGAACTGAACCGGGAGGCCAACACCGTCGCCGCCAAGGCCGTGCCCCCGGAGTGCGCCGAGCGCGCCGTCGACCTCAAGGTGGTCATCGACCAGATGCGCGAACAGGTGCAGAACGTCGAGTGAGCGGGCTGCTCTTCGTCGTTTCCGCCCCCTCCGGCGCGGGCAAGACGAGTCTCGTACGCGCGCTCGTCGAACGGGACTCCAACCTCGAAGTGTCCGTCTCGTACACCACGCGCCCCAAGCGGCCGGCCGAGGTGGACGGCAAGGACTACCGGTTCGTCGATCACGCGACGTTCAACGCCATGGCCCGAGCCGGCGATCTGCTGGAGTTCGCGACGAACTTCGGGTTCGACTACGGCACGTCGCGGGCCCGGGTACAGGAAGCCCAGGCAGCCGGGCGGGATGTCGTCCTCGAGATCGACTGGCAGGGCGCGCAGCAGGTCCGCGCGCAGCTCGACCGCGCCATCGGCGTGTTCGTGCTGCCGCCTTCCCGAGAGGCCCTGCGCACGCGACTCGAAGGGCGGGCGCAGGACGGGCCGGAGGTCATCGAGCGCCGCATGCGCCAAGCCATCGACGACATGACGCACTGCGCCGAATTCGACTACGCGATCGTCAACGACGACTTCGAGGACGCCCTCGCCACGCTGGCCGCCATCGTCGCGGCGGAGCGGCGCGGCCGGCGGGCCGACCTGCCCGATGTGACCGGCCTCTACCGCGAGTTGCTCCGGGGCCCGTAGGGGAGGGGCTTGTCCCGCCCCTACGAGCCGAACGTGTGCTCGACGGTCAGGCCGAAGCGCCGCGGCTGCGCCCAGTAATAAAGCAGGATGCCAAGGTCCACGAGGTCCTGGGCGCCGCGGTAGTACTCCTCGTCCGTCATGTTCGTGCCCCAGAGGGAGACGGAGGTCCTGCCGTTGGCCATGTCCCAGCGCAGGCGGGCGTCGACGAGGCCGAGCGGATCCGTCCGATGCCTCTTGAGACGCGTCAGCGCGGCGGCGGCGTAGTACGGTCCACGGTAGTTGTAGCCGACCTGGGCGGTCATGCTGCCCGCGTTGTCGAGGTAGAACTCCTTGGCGACGCTCACGTTCCAGGAACGGTTGGGCGTGAAGCCGATGAACGAGATGTTGGAAAGGTCCCGCACCACGCGCGTCTCCTCGAACGTGATCGGATCGAACGTGTTGTCCACGACCGTGAAGTCGTCGTAGTCCCCGTCCAGGTACCCGTAGGTGCCCGTGATGAACCAGCCTTCCGCCGGCGTCGCGAGCAACTCCACTTCGACCCCCTCGATGGTGGCGGCCTGCGCGTTGATCTGGTCCGCCGTGGGCTGACCGTCGACCACGCGCCCGATGGTGATCTGCTGGTTCTCGTAGTCGTTCTGGAAGACCGTGACGTTGAGCTGCAGCCGGCGCTCGAACCACTGGGACTTCATGCCGACCTCCCAGTTGTCCGAGATCTCCGGCGCGTAGGGACGCATGCGCACGTCGCCGTTCATCCCGCCCGAGCTGTAACCGCGCGAGAAGCTGAGATACGCCATGATGTCGTCGGTGAAGCTGTAGTTGGCGATCACGCGCGGCGTCGACTGGCTGAAGTCGACCTCCTGCTTGCAGTAGCTCCGCAGGGCGATTCCGTCCGGACCGATGTTGCCGGGGCAACCGTAGAACAGGTCGAAACCGAAGTCCGAGGTCCACTGCGAGCGCTTGAACTGCCGGGTGTCCTTCGTCCAGCGAATCCCGGCCGTGACCGACCAGGCCTCGGTGATGTCCAGGGTCGCTTCTCCGAACACCGCCCAGGACTTGTTGGTGGCGTCGGTCTGCTGGCGCCGGCTGATGTTCTCCTGGGCTCCGAGCGCGATCGGTCCGAGCAACTCCCACAGCGGCGCCTCGGCGGGATCGGTCGGCGGCATGAGACCGCGCATGAAGGGCACCCAGACGTTGCCCTGGGCGTTCTCGGTGAAACCGTACACTCCGGTGATCCAGGTCATGCGGTCCGAGAACGCCGAGCCTTCCAGCCGGAACTCGTGCGAAAGCTGGTCATACAGCGAGGGCTCGTCCTGCAGCACTTCGAGGTGGTAGGAGGGGCCTCCGTAAAAGTCGCTGCCCCAGCCCCAGGACTCGTTGAGCTCGCTCATGTCGCGCCAGGCCGAGATGGACGTCAGCGTCATGTCCGCGAAGTCCCAGGTCACGGTCAAGGTGACGGCGTCGGTGTCGACGAACAGGCCGTTCTCGTCGTTGTCGTTCGACCGGTAGGGATTGTCGTCGGGAGCACAGGCCGCCGAGAGTTCGTCGTACGCGCCGAAGATGAGCGGCAGGAAGTTGATCCCCGCGGGCCCCCCGAGCAGCTCCTCGCAGTCCGCCAGTCCGCCCGTCTCGCGCGCCCGGTAGAACTCCCCGCCGAGGGAGACCTCCACCGTATCGCTCGGCGTCCAGAGCAGCGTGCCCCGGAGGGTGCGCGAGTCCGTCGTGTTCCACTCCCGCCCCGCGTCGTCCTTCATCCAGCCGTCGTCCTTGCGCATCTGGAAGGCGAAGCGCGCCGCGAGCACGTCGTCGATCAACGGAAAGTTGACCATGGCGTCCGCGGAGAGCTGCCCGGCGTTGCCGACGCCGCCACGCACCTTGGCGTCGAACACGGAGTCCGGCTTCTTCGTGATGACGTGCACGAGGCCCGCCGTGGTGTTGCGCCCGAACAGCGTGCCCTGCGGCCCGCGCAGCACCTCGACCCGGTCGATGTCGATGAAGTCGAACACGGAACCCTGTGGCCGGCCGAGGTAGACCCCGTCCACGTAGATGCCGACCTTCGGGTCCTGGGTGGGCCCCCAGTTGATCTGGCCGATGCCCCGCAGGAACACCTGGGCCGTGCCCCGCGCGACCACGCTCTCGTTGAACGACATGTTGGGCGTGAGCTGCTCGACGTTCTGGATCTCCGTGATCCCCCGGCTCTCCAGCCGGTCGCCGGACAGCGCCGAGATGGGGATTGGCACGCTCTGGGCCGTTTCTTCCCGGCGGCGGGCCGTGACCACGACCTCCTCGATGCCGCCGGTCGCCTGTTCCTCGTCGGCTTCCTCGGCCTGGGCCGCGGTAGTCGGCAGGAATGCGCCCGCCATGGCGAGCCCCGCCATACCGAGGATTTCCTTGAGTCGCTTCATGCTTCCTCCCTTGTTTTGGCGCGTCGCCGAGTCACGCATGAAGACGCGTTCTTCAACGACGGGTGATTGGCGACGCAGCCTGTCCACGAAACTCCACGGGCGCCCGCCTGCGCCCGCAACATGGCGAGGACGAGGCGCGCTGTCAAGGCCGGAAACGCGTCTGTCATGCGTCCGCGCGTGTTGCACGCCCCCGGTGTGAGGTAAAATCACGCGACTGCGAAACGTTTGACGGAATCCACCGATGGCTCGCGTTACCGTTCAGGACTGCCTCGAACACGTCGACAACCGTTTCGAACTCGTCATGGTGGCCAGCCGGCGCGCGCGGCAGATCTACCGTCTCGGCGTCGAGCCGCTCGTGGCGGAGGAGAACGACAAGCCGACCGTGATCGCCCTGCGCGAGATCGCCGAGGGCCTCATCGACGAAGAGGTTCTTGACGCGCCGGAGATCACGGTTGACGATGTCGATTTCGAAGGAATCGAACGACTGGAGAGCATCGGCGCGGAAGCGATGCCGTTCGACATGGGAGATGACGCAGCTAGCGACATTTGAGTCGTACTTCCAGACTCGCCTCGCCGCCGCCGCATCCGAGGATGCGGTCGCCGCACCCGCCACGTTCGAGACCCTGGAGGAATCCCTCTCCCGCTACCTGTCCGACTCGCAGGTCCGACGCGTGCGGCGCGCCTACGAGTTCGCGAGGCACGCCCACGAGGGGCAGAAGCGCCGCACCGGCCACCACTACATCACCCACCCGCTCGCCGTAGCCAGCATTCTGGCGGAGATGCGCATGGACCACCGGTCCATCGCGGCGGCGCTCCTCCACGACGTGATCGAGGACACGGGCGCCACGAAGCAGAAGCTCGAGACGATCTTCGGCAGGGAGATCACCCAGATCGTCGATGGCGTCAGCAAGCTCGCCACCATCTTCAAGACGAACGAGCAGGCGCAGGCCGAGAACTTCCAGAAGATGGCGATGGCGACCGCCAACGACCTGCGCGTCATCCTCGTGAAGCTCGCCGACCG
>JAJDVW010000115.1 GCA_022825925.1 Pseudomonadales bacterium
GCGTTCCGGGCGTCCTGCGACGGTCGCCCGCCCGGCGCGGAGTTCCGGCCGCCGAGAACATCTCCGCAGCCCGCGCCCCGCAGGGCCGACGCAGTCGCCGTGACCGATTCCGAATGCCCCCAAGTCCGACAGTCTGCTAGCGGTCCTGAACTATCGTCTTTTCCGACGTTCCACGTCGGGACGGCATGTCGGCGGAATCGCCCTGATCGCCGACTACGGCAAGAGGGGCACGGGCGATAGTCTTGGCCGACGGTCAACCGAGTGAAGCAGTAGCTTGAGGTCGCCCCCCCGGGCTTGGTCACGGAGGATCTGACGTTCGAGCCGGAGAAGCGGGCTTTGGGTGGTTGAAGGCCGATGGGAAATCGGGATGTCCGTGACGCCAACGCTGACCATCGCGACGCCATGACGTATGCTGTACGAATGACCATGAACGGACTTCGCGCCAAACGGGCTGTGGCAACTGGACGTCCGCTTGGGGTGAGGTCAGCGATGGCCATCGAAGGAGGGCGACGATGAGGCAGAGAAGCCCGGCAATGGACGGCGTGAGGCAGGCGAACAACAACGGCGCGCATCTCGGGTTCGAAGCCAATCTGTGGGCAGCGGCTGACAAGCTGCGCGGCAATATGGAACCGTCTGACTACAAGCATGTTGCACTCGGTCTGATATTCCTAAAGTACATATCGGACGCATTTGAAGCGAAGCGAGCTGATCTGCTAGAGGAGGAACTTGCTGACGCTGAAGACCCAGAGGAGTATCTTGCCGAGAACGTATTCTGGGTGCCGAAGGCGGCGAGGTGGACGCATCTGCAAGCTAGGGCCAGGCACCCAGGGATCGGTAAGGACGTAGACGACGCTATGCTTGCGATCGAGGCCAGTAATGCCTCGCTCAAAGGCGTCCTGCCGAAGGAGTACGCCCGACCGGCTCTCAACAAAGTCATGCTTGGGGAACTGATAGATCTCGTAAGCCGTATCGGCATGACCGAAGCAGCCGACCGGTCGAGAGACATCTTGGGGCGAGTGTACGAGTACTTCCTTGGCGGCTTCGCTGGCGCGGAGGGGAAGCGTGGCGGCGAGTTCTACACGCCCCGCTCCGTTGTGCGGTTGCTGGTAGAGATGCTCGAGCCCTACGAGGGCCGAGTTTACGACCCTTGCTGCGGTTCGGGCGGGATGTTCGTCCAGTCGGAGAGGTTCGTCGAGGAGCATGGTGGGCGCATCGGCGACATCGCGATTTACGGTCAGGAGAGCAACTACACGACTTGGCGTCTTGCCAAGATGAACCTCGCTGTCCGGGGGATCGATGCGGACATCCGTTGGAACAACGAAGGAACCTTTCACAAGGACGAGTTACCAGACCTCAAGGCAGACTTTATCCTCGCAAATCCCCCATTCAACGTGTCAGATTGGGGCGGGAGGCGGCTTAGAGATGACTCCCGGTGGACGTTCGGCATCCCGCCGGCCGGCAATGCGAATTTCGCTTGGCTCCAACACATCCACCATCATTTGGCGCCGCGCGGTGCAGCAGGAGTCGTGCTCGCCAATGGTTCGTTGACATCGAATCAATCTAGCGAGGGGGTTATTCGTCGCGAGCTAGTCGACAACGACGCGATAGCGTGCATCGTCTCTTTGCCAAACCAGCTTTTCTACTCGACGCAGATCCCCGCAAGCCTTTGGTTCCTCGTCCGTCGTAAGACGTTTAATGCAGGGATTTCCCGCGGAGGACAGGTGCTGATGATCGATGCTCGGAGCATGGGGACCTTAGTTGATCGTACGCGCCGGGAACTGACCGACAGCGACGCCGAGAAGATCTCAGCGTGCTACAAGGCCTGGAAGGGCACCGCGGGCACCCACACGTATAAGGATGTCCCCGGGTTTTGTAGGTCCGTGACGATAGCGGAGATCGGTAGACACAAAGGAGCCTTGGTTCCGGGGCGTTTCGTTGGATTCGATCACGCGGCCGTCTCCGGCGGTCGATTCGATCACCTACAGGGCGAGTTCTCCGAGATCCGTAGCGCTCTCTCCTCGCTCTCCTCGGAGTTACAGGATTCAATTGACCGCGTGGAGCGCGCGTTCAATGGCTAGCCCGTTCTTGTTGCACCCCGATGGCTGGCCGGTGACCACTCTTGAGCCGAATGGGGCAAACGGGTTCGTACTCAGAGTCGAGAGCGGCGGTACACCTAGAACCTCCGTAGAAGAGTTCTGGGATGGTGACGTCCCATGGCTGACGCCGAAGGAGGTCACGCGGGGTAACGGCGGCTTGTACGTGTCATCGACCGAGCGGTCAATATCCGAGGCAGGGCTTTCCGCCAGCGCCGCAAAGATGATGCCGGCCGGAACGGTCATGCTGACGAAACGCGCACCCGTGGGCGCGGTCGCCATTGCCGCGGTGCCAATGTGTACGAACCAAGGCTTTTTGAACTTCGTTTGCGGGCCCAGACTCCTGCCTGCCTATTTGGCGTACTGGTTGCTCGCGAACGGGCCATATCTCGACGCGGTGGCCAACGGCTCTACTTACCCGGAACTCTACAAGGGAGATCTGTTCGAGTTCGAGATCGCAATACCGTCGCTGGAACAGCAGAAGGAAGTGTTGAGTGTGGTTACATCGACCAAACAGCTGATGTTGCTCTTGGATGCTGGCGTGAACTCAGCTGTAGACGTGGACGAGGTGTTGAAGCTGCAGAAGATCAAGGAGAAGGTGGAACACGTTTTCGAAGGCCTCTTGCCTCTGCTCCTGTCGGGTCAGACGGCTAGCCGTCCGTCCGCGTGACCGTCAAGCTTTGCGGTTTGGACGGGTGCCGCAAGGAGCGAGGGCACACCGGAGCGCACGATCCACGACCCTCACAGGCTTGGGCGTTCTTGGAGTCCAACGACAGAAACAAGATCGACAAGGCAGGTTTCGCCACTCCGCGCGGCGGCCAGAAGGGGGCTTACCAGAACCACGTGCTCCGCAGCAACAGAGTGATTGTCCCGTTCGAGCATCTTCAATCCGCGCCATTGGGAGACTTCGAGAACGGGTACGTGGTCCGCCTGTTCCCGGACCAGTACTTCAAGAAGGCCGGGAAGATCAAGAAGAAATTCAAAGGACCCGACGCGCCGGTGACGGTTGGCGAGGACGCCTTCATCCTCTACAGGACCCATAGTCAATACGATGAGTTTCCTCCGCTAGTCGGATGGAAGTTGCGCTGGCTGGAGTTGGACGGTAAGGAGGTGTCAAAGCGTCGACCGGGAGTGGTGGATCACGGCGACTACGTTTTACGGATTGCGGCACGGGGCAACTTGGCCAGCCGCGTGGAGGGGCCTCCGCAAGGGATCTTCGCGCCGGAGTACGCCAACGCGGAGGCGAACTACCTAACCAAATGTGTTCTCGCATGGCTGACCGTGCATACTCTGGATGCACCCTACGTGGCTGCTCAGGCGAAACTGCTGGAGGCGATCCTTGAAGCGGAAGGTCTTCTCAGCACAGTGGAATGGGAACGGCTAGGGTTGATCAGGGCGGGGCACACTGCCTGCCCGCTGTGCATGGGGCTCATCCGGTACGACGAGCTTCATAACCAGGTCGAGTTCGAGGACGAAAGTGCTTTGTCGAACGCCGGCGAACAGGTTTTCGACGCGACCAGGTCGACCGTGGTGAATCTGTTCCACTTGGCTCCGCTGGTGTACTCGAGCATAGAGCACGGTCCGACAAATGTTGCTTGGGGCCACGCAACCTGCAACACGAAGCTAGGCCAGCGGAAATGCCACTCGTTGCGCGAGCTCATTGAGAGTGGCGCGAAGGTCGGCACCGTGGATGGGAGCGGTAGTATCCGGACATTTGGCTGGAGTTCGGAGAATCTGGAGATGATCCGATCGCCAATGGGTGCGGTGTGGATTCGTGTTAGCGAAGATCGTTTAACTGAGGATGAGCAAGGAGAGTTGCTCGACCTTTTGAACACTGGCCTGTGACGGTGCGGTTAAACGCATGATCGTGGAAGCAGACGTTGAGATCGCCGCGCTACAGTGGCTCGAAGACTTAGGTTATGGGGTGCTATCGGGGGCCGCGGTGTCGCCTGACGGCGCGTCTCCCGAGCGTGCCAGTTACGGTGAGACGCTACTGCTGGGAAGGCTCCATGATGCAATCCGGCGCCTTAACGTCAAGCTGCCAAGCGAAGCCCTGGAGGAAGCGTTACGCAAGATCCGCCAGGTCGAAACACCGTCCCTCGTGGAGGAGAACCGCCGGCTGCATCGCTACCTGATCGAGGGAGTACCGGTCGAGGTCGTCTGTGAGGACGGCAGCATCAGTGGGGACATCGCCCGGGTGGTCGACTTCGTGCATACAGATGCCAACGATTGGCTCGTGGTCAGCCAGTTCACAGTGATCGAGGGACAGAACAACCGGCGTGCGGACGTGGTTGTGTTCATCAACGGCATGCCGCTGGCGGTCATCGAACTCAAGAGTCCTGGTGACGAGAACGCGACACTTCATGGCGCCTTCAATCAGCTCCAAACATACAAGGAGGAAATCCCCTCGCTGTTCCGTACGAACGCCGCACTCGTGATCTCCGACGGGATCGAAGCCCGCCTGGGCTCGCTGAACGCTAGGCTAGAACGGTTTATGCCTTGGCGCACGGTGGATGGTACTGTCGTCGAACCGGCGGGCACTCCAGAACTGGGCACTTTGATCGCGGGCGTTTTCGAAAGGTCTCGGTTCCTTAGCCTGCTCCGTGGCTTCACGGTGTTCAGCGACACGGGTTCGGGACTCGTAAAGATCGTAGCCGGATATCACCAGTTCCACGCCGTGCACCACGCAGTCGCTCGCACAATCGCCGCCTCAAGTCCAGAGGGGAACCGCCGAATCGGCGTTATCTGGCATACGCAAGGATCGGGGAAAAGCTTGCTGATGGCCTTCTATGTAGGGCAGATCATCAGTCACCCGTCGATGGAGAACCCCACCGTCGTTGCCATAAGCGACCGAAACGACCTAGACGACCAGCTCTTTGGCACATTCGGGATGTGTCGTGACCTTCTCCGTCAAATGCCACAACAGGCCGAAGACCGGGAACACTTGCGACGGCTGCTCGCTCGACCCTCTGGCGGCGTCATCTTTGCCACGATTCAGAAGTTCACGCCGGATCGCAACGAGACGGACTACCCAGTATTGACCAATCGTCGGAACGTCGTAGTGATTGCAGACGAAGCCCACCGGACCCAGTACGGCTTCCGGGCAAGGGTGGAGCGCGACACCGGGGAGATTTCCTACGGCTTCGCTAAGTACCTTCGTGACGCCTTGCCGAACGCGTCGTTCATCGGCTTCACTGGGACGCCGATCGAGAAGGAGGATGCGAATACGCCCGCAGTGTTCGGCGAGTACATTGACGTTTATGACATCAACCGTGGTGTGGAGGACGGGATAACCGTTCCGATCTACTACGAGAGCCGCCTCGCTCGGATCGACCTCGATGAGGACGAGCGGGACAGGCTAGACGACGAGGTCGCTGAACTCACCGAGGACGAAGCGGAAGACGAGCAGGAACGGCTAAAGCGCAGGTGGGCAAACGTCGAGGCCGTCGTAGGAGCGGAGAAGCGTCTCGCCGTCGTAGCGAAGGATCTTGTGTCGCACTTCGAGAGGCGAGTCGTCGGCATGGATGGGAAGGCCATGATCGTCTGTATGAGCCGCCGCATTTGCGTCGCGCTTTATGAGCAGATGGTGGCACTACGTCCGGACTGGCACAACGACGACGACGGGAGTGGCGTCCTCAAAGTCGTCATGACGGGTAGTGCGTCGGACCCGACTGCATGGCAGCCGCATATCGGCGGCAAAGCACGACGGGAATTGCTTGCAAAAAGGGCGAAGGATCCCGACGATCCGCTCAAACTGGTGATCGTTCGGGACATGTGGCTGACCGGCTTTGATGCGCCGAGTATGCACACGATGTACGTGGACAAACCGATGCGGGGACACGGACTAATGCAGGCCATAGCCCGGGTGAATCGAGTGTTCCAAGCCAAACCGGCCGGGCTCGTGGTGGACTACATCGGGGTCGCGCAGAATCTGAAATCAGCTCTTGGTCAGTATTCTCGCGGGGATCGAAGGCTGGCTGGCATCGACGCAGGCGAGGCGGTAGCCGTCATGCTGGAGAAGTACGAGATCGTGGACGACATGTTCCACGGTTTCGACTACCGAGCCGGGATCACCGGTGCGCCGCAAGAACGGCTGGTGGTGCTTGCCGGAGCTATCGAGTGGATCCTCGACCTGCAGCAACGTGATGCGCTTAGGGAAGCGACCGACGAAGCCAAGAAGCTCGCACATCGACGGTTCCACAATGCCGTCCTAGCGCTATCCAAGGCGTTCGCGCTGGCGGCGGCAAGCGACGAGGCACGCGCCATCCGCGACGAGGTGGGGTTCTTTCAGACAATCCGGGCTGCTCTCGTCAAGAGCACGCCTGGATCAGGGAAGTCATCGGCCGAGCGGGATCTGGCCGTCCAGCAGATCGTCAGCAGAGCCGTCGTTTCCACAGAGATCGTCGACATTCTCGAGGCCGCCGGACTGGAGACGCCTGACATTTCAGTCCTTTCGGACGAGTTTCTCGCTGAGATTCAGGGGATTGAGAAGAAGAACCTCGCCCTGGAGGCGCTGCGCAAGCTGATAAATGGGGAGATCCGGTCACAAGAGCAGGTCAACGTGGTGCAGATGCGAGCATTCTCCGAACGGCTGGAGGGAGCGATCAACCGGTACCATACCAACGCGATTACGACGGCTGAGGTTATCCAGGAGCTAATCGCGCTTGCGAAGGACATCCGTGCGGCCCGCGACCGTGGGGAGGAGGAAGGGCTCAGCCACGAGGAGATCGCCTTCTATGACGCGTTGGCCCAGAACGAAAGCGCGGTCGAAGTCATGGGCAACGAGCACCTTCGCGTCATCTCACAGGAGCTGTTGTACGGCTTGAAAAGTAACGCGTCCGTCGATTGGCAACATCGGGAGTCGGCAAGAGCGCGAATGCGGGTACTGGTCAAGCGCGTTCTCCGCAAGCATGGATATCCACCCGACCTTCAGGACGCTGCCGTGCAGACTGTCCTCCAACAAGCCGAAGCACTCGCGGCAAAGTGGGCGGCATGACGCTCATGGGTGGATGCCGGATTGGCCAGCTAGACCCCAGTGTAAGCACCGAAGATTGGGGCGAGTGTCGGCTGCCTTGTTACAAAAGCTTGCACGAGTGATTCGCATGCTTGCGATTGAGGGGTACAGGCTGTTCGTCCTTCGTCGACGGGAGTGCGTCTTTGGTGGGAGGACGATCTCAGGCGATTCGTGAAGAATGCGTTTGAGAACGCGGTGAGGGAGTGCGGTTAGGATTTGCGCTATCAGTCCGAGTAACGCGCTAAGCGCGAGTCTCCTGCGACGACCAGAGCATCGACGATTTGCTGCCAAGTGGACCAGAGCTCGGTATCGACGGCGACTGAGCGCGTTTCGGTGAGCCAAGTTGCGAGTGTGTACGCTCCGCGGGCGATGGGGGCAGGATCGGGCAGCACGAGGGTCGCTAACCACGGTAGTCCGACCCGAACTTGGTCGCTCAACTCCATCCTGCGGATGAAGGCAACTAGCCTGTCGACACACATGGCGCTGCCGATGGCGGATTGCAGCCAAACCTCCACCTCGGGGCGTAACTCGAGCGGGTTCCACCAATGGATTGGCTTGCCATGCAGCTCGCGATATAAGTACGGCAACTCACCAACCGGGTTCGGGATGAGGTCGGCGACGCCCCTGTCGCCGAGGTACGAGAAGTGCGAATTGCGAACTGGTTTGTAGCCGGACGCTCGCAAGTCAAGCACGTGGTGAACGACCTTCGGCCAGATCCGCCGGGCGGTAGCCGCCCTGTCCGGCGTTTCCTCGGCTGCGGCAGACAGCGAGGTGAGGGTCTTGCCCTGCAGATTGGAGTCTTCCGCGTATGCGTTGATGTGCTCGAAGAGCGCGTCCTCCTGGTGATCTTCTGCGAGGGTTAGGAGTGCGCGTGCGGTCACGAGCGTGTGGGACTCGCGGTCGTCGGGGTCGCCATGCTCGTATTCGAGCAGTGCACGTCGCTGCGCGGCCAGGAGGACGCGCAGCAACTCGCGCGCCTGGGTGGAGACGCAGATGGAGGCCATGGCTGCCGGTGCCAAAGCCCGAATCGCGCCGTCTAGGCGGGATAGGATGATCGAGTCTGCCGAAGCATCGGCAATTGCATCGCTGAATGGCTCGTTCAACGTGAGGACGCCACGATGCCCGGTTTCCGGGTCCCACGGCGCGCGTAGGCAGTCGCGAATAGTCTCTGTGGCGGTTCGCCAACCGACCTCGTGATGACAAGGACCATGTTGGGCGCAAGGTTCGGCCCACAGGTGATCCAATCCTCGTGCCAGGAAGAGGCGGACTTCGTACGACGAGGCTCGCGCAAGGTTGATTGCTGCACGAGCGACCCGTTCGCTAGTGGACTGTTGACCGTCCTCGTCGCACAGGGCGCGGAGTGGTGCAGCGGTTGTTAAGAGCGCCAAGGGCACCGCCCGGGCGGCGCTACGGTCGGCTCCGTATTCGTAGAACGTGCCGTCGTATTCTTCCTGCCTAGGGGAGGCATCGCCGATGTGGAGGATGATCTCCAGTGCGACACGGATCGTGTCGTCCGGCAGGTCGATGCCATCGAGCAAGTGAGCTTCAAGTGCTGCCGAGGCGACCAAGGCGGCCACGTCCCAGGGGTTGTGCGGAGCGAAGGGCGGCGGGTTCTCAAGCAGACCCAGGGCGGTCGCAATGTCGGCTATCAGCTCATCGCGGTCGACCGGTTCAGGCGTTTCCTTCGTCGGCTCGATGTGATAGCGAACGAATAGCCCTATCGCGGCTTGAGCACGTTCCAGATCCTCGCTTTTGTCCTGCAGAGCCTCCGCGACGTCAGGCGGAGGTGTCGCCTCGATGGCAATACCGTCCTGCGTCCTTTGGGCTTTCAAGCTGTTTCGGTCCAAGCTGCTGGCCCAAGCACGCGCTTGAAGGACCAGTTCATCGTCCGCAGTTTCTGTCGGAGGGCCGACATCTGTATCGCGGGCGAGTCGGTCCGCTTCGACGCGTTGGCGTGCGTTGTCAATGAGAGTTTCGCCGAGGGCGCGCAAATCTGACACACGGTCGGCATCGGCGCGCAAAACCATGAGCATCGCGACGCTGTTGAGAGTCCAAGTTCGACGCTCGGGCGACACAACATGGTTGGAATTGGCGGTGAGGAGACTGGCCTCCTCTGTCGCCCGCGCAGACTCCTGGAGCCAGATGGTTGGTTCCACGATGAAGGGGTCCAGAAGGCGGTCTGCAACCTCCAGATGGCGCACCAGCAAACTGACGGTGAGACCGACCATGGCGAGGTTCTCGCAGCCGTCCAACAGGATCGAGACCAGAGTCGCGGTCGGTACGTCGGCTTGGATCAGCCGATCGCACTCAGCCTCGAGCGCTTGTAGCGCACTGACGCATGGGTATGGTCCGACGGCGTTACCACGATACCAACGCCAAGCATGCTCATCACCAACATAGGACCTCGCTTCGCCAGTTATAGATAGTTCGTGCTCGTATCGGCGTTCCTTGTCGGACCGCAATGGACTTTCCTTGTCGAGTTGAGTCAAAGATCGAACTCGAATGCGGGCCGCGTGATTCAACAGCCGGTTTAGGACTGCCACCCCATTTCGGAAGTCGGCGCGGAACAACGCAAGGAACGGCCCCCGGTGCCGCCCCGAGAGAGGAACGGCGAGGCCCTTTGGAAGATGGTTGCGAATGCCGTCTTCCATGGTACGAAACCAACTCGGTTCATCGTCCAGGTAGTAGGCTTCCGTGAGCTCGGCGAGAAGCCCTTCACGGGCGCCCGCGAGAGCCTCGCCGGTAAGGAACTCGTCGACGGCAGGAGCCAGGAACGCAGGGGCATCATTGGCAACGCGGCGTAGGATTGCCTCGCCTTCTTCGCCTAGATCTGGGCCGAGTAACGCCAACAGCTCGAGGATCAGCCGATTCGTAATCTCGCTTGGAACCTCGGGGCGCCGGCGTCGACCGCGAAGCTCGCCGAGCGCAGAAAGCAACCTACTCTGGCGATTGAGCCGTTCGACGAACTCTCGTCGCTCCTGTGTGATTTCCGTCTCGGGCGCGTTGGGTTCCGTGGCGGCCGCTTCACGTGCCGCCGCAAAGCTAAGGTCCGCTGCGTGGCAAGCCTGGACGAGACGCCGTCGGAGTAGGATTCGTAAGGGGTGGCCCTCGTCAGTGCCGGCAATCACATGCGCACGCAACCAAGCGCGCAAGAGGGTCTCGGCGTAATCGCCAGAACGCCACGGCGTCGGCCCGTCGAGTAAGGGGCCAACGAGGGGTTCCACCACGTCGTGTCGATGACGCCGTCTTCGTCACGGTGCCTCTGATCGGCTAGTCGGACCAGCCGACGGAGACCGGCGGCGTCGTCGGCAAGGAAGCCCGGCCAAGCGTCCTTTAGGAGCGGTTCCGGATCAGAGAGTGTGAGTAGTGCCTCGCTAGGGACATCGCCCCACCGACTTCCGTGGCCTGCTGCGACCAACCGGTCGAACGATGCCTGTTCTGCGGCGACCCGGCCCTTCAGGGGCGTTGCGGGTGTGTTGGGCAACGCGAGTCGCGCTTGGCACGCCAAACGCGCTGCCGCGAGCGACCATCGCGGGGCTGCAGTCGCAGCAAGTACCGAGGTAGGGTCGTCGCTGGCCAAAAGAAGCCGGGCGACCGCATAGCGCCGGATTTCGTCGTGGCCGAACTCGGGACCTATGCCAAACGGGTTGTCAGTGGAGTCCCTGAGCAGTCCGTCGCGACGGAGGCCGTCAATGGCGGCGGAGTCAAGACTGCTAACGACATCGAGGCGTTCACCCCTACCAAGATCGAGTTCGGCGAGCCGCAGGAGTGCCGCTTCTCGGGCGTCGGGCGAACCCCGATCGGAGCTGCCGCGTCGCCGAATCAAACCGGACCAGATCTCGTTCATGGCATCTGCGTCGGTTAGCGGCATTCCGGTGATTCGACCGCGAACGAGTAGCTGGACCACCACAAGCCGACGCAGGAGTTCTCTTGATCGGGGATTGGTGCTAAGTCGCCGCAGATCGGGAAAGGTCTCAACTACCTTGTCTATCTCGGGGTCGGTAAGGGCGGGCACTCCGGACTCTTCGACCTGGGCGCTGTCGAAGCGATCGTAGAGAGCTTCAAGAACGACCTGCTTGCTGTCGGTGGAGGTCACGGCGACGACTTTGGTGCCGCTGTCTTGGGCGGCACCGACCAGATAGCGGAACGCGTCGTGCTTGTCTTCGGTGACAGCGTCCGCACCATCGACGACGAGCAGACGTTGCGGTGCGCTCAGTTCGGAGAGAATCGGCGAGAGAGGCTGTCCCAGCGCGTTCTCGAGGTCGATCGGGAGTGGCGGAACATGGCGTAGGTTGAGGCACACGGTCTGGAATCGATCTTGCTCGGCGACCGTCTTGTCGCTGAGACCGACAACCGCGAGCGCGCTCTTGCCCACACCGGACTCGCCACTAATGACGACAGCTTGGGTTGCCGATACCGTCTTGACGAGTGCTTCCGTTGCGTCGTCTCGTTGTAAGTGCATCGAACGGTTGCCATCGCGCCCCGTGAGATCAGTGCGGACAGCATCGCGTGCGAATTGCTCAAGGCGCTCAAGAATCCGCCATCCGCGTTGATGACGTCGTGTGCTCGTGTTGAGAAGCGCATGGCAATCTCGTCGTATGATCGTTAGGTCTACGCGGGCGGCCGTCGATGCGTAGTCAGCCGCGAGGGCAAGGAGACGATCGCGTAGCGACGCCGTTCCGTCGACATCGGGGTCTCTAGCCACTCCCGAGAGATTGGTCGCTACGGCTGCCCAATCGGTTTCGTCCGGTGTCTCGAGCCGAGGCATGAGGACTTCGAGCCTTGACAGCAACTGCCACGTGCGTTCCTCGACAATTCTCCGGTCCGGGGCCGGCGTACCGAGATGGCGTAGGGAACGGTCAACGAGTTTGGCAAGGTGCTTGAGCCTCCGGCGAAGGCCCGACGTGAACTTGCCCGGCGTGTTGACGAGGATAAAGAGCCCGGGCGCGTCCATCTGGCCCGCAGCAAGGTCGGCTAGCCGGGCTAGCTGCTTCGCGTGTGCTAACGGACCAGAGACAACGAGACCGAACCGGTGCTCCGTGTCATCCGAGGGCTCGCTAACTGTCGCGCGGACGAACTGGAGGATCAGCTTCTGAGACGACTCGTCGCTTTGGACGATTTTCGGGGCGCGCCGAATGCCGAGGGCGAGGACGAGCGGAGGAAGAAGGTCGTCCGGGCGTCCGGCATGGACTACAAGATCGTCAACAGGGTGCTCAGGAGCCTGTTGGAAAGAGACGCTCGCGACTCGCCGGCCATCGCCGAGTTCGGGCGCCACGTTCCCCGTGAGCAAATGGGCAAGGTACTGAACGGCTACTTTCCGCTCAAACGTCACACCGACACCACCTGTTGCGTCGGGGCTTGCGCCGGCGGGCGGCGGTCGATTGGAACCGGCAGATGGCACGGGGTTGTCCGAATCCGTTTCGTTTTCTTCGGCCGTTTGACGCTATCTTGACCCAAACGCGTCACCAACTGTAGCGACTCCAATGGTGTCTGGCGCTGTGAGTGAACGGCGCTGGTCCCAGCCCGGTTGCGTAATCGGGCGTCGTGAGTTGGCGTTAGGCGAGGACAAGCAGCTCTTGCTGGATCGGCCTGATCGTCCCACAGGCGGTGCCTGAGCGGGACCGCTCGTGCGGAACCTGGGGGCAAGCGTTCAGACTGTCTGTAAGAAAGTCACTCGCATGCGACCGATGCTTGCGATCGGTCGGTGCTGAGCGGAATCGCGGGTGACTAATCCGGTCATCCTATTCGCACCCCGTTTCGTCCTGTCGGATGGCGCCGGCACTGATCTCGCGCTTGTTCCCTTGGTCAGTGGAACGTCTGGCCCACCGTTGCGGGCTCCCGTTTTGTTCAGCCGGGATGGCTGCGATCCGCGGCTCCTGTCGGCCCCGGCCCCGCTGGATTTCCCGCGGTCGCCGGTCGCCATGTAGTGGCCTGGATTGGGCGCCTCGCGGCGCGCTCCCGTATTGTTCAGCCGGGGGATGGCTGACGTCCCTGCGTGGGTCGATCCCCGTTGTTGGAATGGCGGGGCACCATCAGGATGCGCCCAGAGGGGCGCTACTAAGCGCGGCGCACCGTAGCAGCCCGTCGGCGGGTGTCAAGCACGGCGTCGTTAGCAGTCACTCCGTGCGCGTGGAGCGTATGCGCGCCACGATGTGCGCGCTGGGCGGCAAGGCGAGCCCCCACGCTGGGGGAAGCGTCCGCCAGGACCTTTTCCCAGCGTGGGGGCGAGCAGTCGACGGCGACGCGCAGATGATGCGTCTCGGGACGTCTCGCGCGACGCGGCGCGGACGGCGCGCTGAAGCGCCGGGCGGCGGGGTCGCGGCGGGACGCGGGAACCGGAGGCGGGCGCCGCGGGGACGCGGGTCAGCCTGCGGCCTTGCGTCGCTTCGACGAACGCTGCTGCGCGGCCTTCGGCGTACGCCGCGGCGGCAGCTCGAACCCGGCCTTGCGCAGCGCCAGGCGCAGGCGTCTCTCAAGCAGAGCGAGGTTGCCGCTGGGCGGGGTGCGCAGCAGCGCGGCCTCGGCGCGGGCGGCAAGCTCGCGGTACCTGTCGCGGGACTGCCGCACGCGCAGCACCGTCTTGCGGGCGTTGCCGAGGCTCCCCCGGATCGCGGCGTGGCGTTCGCGGTCGCGGCGGCGGCTGGCGCGCTCCGCCTCGAGCGCCTTGCGGACGCCGTCGCGCTCGCGGCGCATGGCGTCGAGCTGGATGCGCAGTTCGTTCTGCAGGCGCTGGAGGTTGGCCACGTGGTCGTCGCGCCCGCGCAGCACGCGGGCGTAGTCGAGGAGCAGTTCGCCGATGATCTCGCCGGGATGGTGGTCCAGCTTCGGGAGGCCCTTGCGGCTCACGAGCCAGTCGAGGGTGTCGGCCTGTTCCAGTGTGAGGTGCAGCGTTAGCCGGGACTTCATTTCAGATAGGCCAGCGTGATGTCCCGGCGGAAATGCCCGAGTTCCTGGCTGACCACCTCCAGCGCGTCGGAACGGAGCAGCACCCGCTGCAGTTCCCGCATCCGCTCCTGGGCGTAGCTGTGGCGCATCCCGTGCGCGCCCCGCGTCCAGCCGAGCGCCCGCTTCGAGGCGCCGGTGAAGCTGGCGCCCCAGGCGGTGCCGGCGGCGACGTCGTAGCGCGACGTGTAGTGGATGCCCCGATCCGTTACGCGAACCGGTTCGTCGCGCCGGACGGCTTCGAGGCGGTCGGCCAGATCGTCGGGGACCCGGACCAGGCGGATGAGACCCCCCTTGCCGATCACGGTGTAGTCCCGGCCCGGCCGGCCGGCGAACTTCTCCGGGCGCGCCGGGCGGCGGTCGGGCGGCTGTTCGCCGGGCCGCGCGAGCGTGAACAGTTCGTGCGCCCGCAGTCCGGCGGCGTGGACGATCAGGGTCGAGAGCGCATTGCGCCCCCGCTGGGCGGCGGCCACCATGCGGACCTGCTGGGCGGTGTACGCCCGTCCGCCCTTCCGGCGGGGCCTGTCGGAACGCACCACCGTCAGGCGCTCGCCTTGCGGCAGCCGGCGGGAGACGTGGACCAGCATCGCCTGCAGCGACTGCCTGTGCATGTCGAGGGCCTTCTGGCCGAGATCGCCGGTGCGGCTGCGGAGGTAGTCGACGGCGGACTCCGGGGTGACGTCGCGCAGTTCGAGGCCGTCGCCCGCGATGCGTCGCGCGATCTGTAGCAGGCAGTCGCGGTAGTTGGCGACCGTGCGCACGGAGGCTGGCCGGTCGGGATTGCGGCGCAGCGCGCCGAGGTTGACCAGGCGGCCGATCACAGCTTCGGCCTGGCGCTCGGGGGATCGCCTGCGGAACTTCGCCACGGAGGTCAGTCGGCGAGCTGCCGCCGCAGCCAGCGGGCGACGGTGGAGTGGTGGACGCGGACGCGGCGGTCCGCGAGCCAGCGGCGCAGTTCGGCGGGGGTGCTGCCAGCGTCGTGCAGGGCCAGCAGTTCGAGGGTGTAGCGGTCGAGGCGCGAGACCGCGTGGCGGTGGCGCCGTCTGGCGCGCGTCTGCTCCCTCAGGCGCGCTGCCTCGGCGGTCGCGTCGAAAGTCGTTCGATCGCTCGAAGCGGACGGGTTTCTGGTCATCTGGCGGGCCGCGGGAGCGGCTGTCCCGCTGCGGTGGGGATCGACGAAAGGTGCATGGGGAGCATCCATACACGGCGCGTGATCGAAACGCAATTACTTCATGTTTATCAAATGGTTAAGGGGTCGTTCGCGGGAAACCTACTGGCACTTTCTGCCGCGCCGTGCGTTCTGGTGAGGCGGAACAACGGATGTGCTCGCGGGGAGCGTCCGGAAGGCCGAGACGCGACGACCGGAGCCGCCGCGTCTCGACCGCGAAGGGTGCGATCAGTAGCGGTGGTGCAGGCGCCCGTCCATCGGCGACCAGCGCCAGTCCTGGTCGGCCTTGGGCTCGGGATCGGGCAGCGGCGACCAGTAGGCGGCCGATGGTTCCGACGCCGGCCTCGCGTTCCACGGCGAGATTCCGCAGTCGAGGTCGCTCGCCTTGTGGACCCGGTCGGGTTGGGCGGCGAACTCGTCGATGGCCGCGGCATCAAGGGCGTCCTTGCGCTTCTGCGCGTGTTCGATGTCGCGCTCGTCGCGGCACCGCTGGCAGAGGAAGTCGTCCGGGAGCCGCTTGCGGTATGCGCACCTGCGGCAGCCGCCTTCGGCTACCAGAGCGGCCCGGCGGCGCTTGCAGGACTTCGCTCTCCGAGTCCTGCAGGGATCGCAGCTCTTCCAGTACCCTCCGTCGGCCTTGCGCGAGGCTGGCCTGGTGCATCTGGGCTGCGCGCACTGAGGTGGTTCCTGCGGAAGGACGGCGTGGAGGAGGAAGCCCGGCGGTGTGGTCCCGCTCCACTGGGCGATGAGGGTTTCGAGGTCCATGGGGTTCTCCTGTTCCAGGTTGTGACGCGGTGTGCGTCGGTGCCTGGACGGCGGCACGCGCGCGCAGGCCGGTCACCTCGCGCCAGCGAGGTCGGAGCGCGCGGAGAACCCGCTCCGCGGGTTGACCGGCAGAGCACGCGTGACACGCTGGGCCGGTATCCGACGGACGCGATGTCGTCGTTGGTGGGGGGTGGTGGAGGCCGGAGCTGGACGGCCGAGGGCTCAGGAGGAACCAGGCGGCGGCAGGCCGTCGTGGCTAGCGCGGAGCTAAGGATTTAGTGCTCGCCGCGCCTGGAGGCGTTGGCTAGGATGGCGGCGCTTACGTGCCGGGATTCCCTGGCGTTGCCGCCCTCCAGGGCGACGTAAGTGGCCGCTTCGGCGGTCGTTGCCGCCTCGCCAGGGGCGGCGTGGGGCCAGGTCTCTTCGGAGGCGCGGCGTCTTGGACCGCAAGGTCCGTCACCTCCCGCCGGGGATCGAGCATCCCTGCGGGAGAGGCCGGTTTGCGGCGGGAATCCGCAAGGAGGAAAGCCGATGGAACCGGATCAGGACGAAACGGTCGCGGAACTGGAAAGACTCCGGGCGGAGACCGGCAAGCTGGAAGCCGAGAGGACGAAACTGTTGGCGGAAGCGCGGCGATTGGACAACAATACGACCCTGGATGTCGTGAAGTTGCTGGTTGCCGTGTACGCCGCGATCGTCGCCGGCGTGAAGGCCGCCGAGAGCCTGGGCTGGCTTTAGGAGGAGATCATGTTCGAAAGACGTGAACATCCGCAGAGCGGTCC
Organism: Pseudomonadales bacterium; assembly: GCA_022825925.1. Lineage (GTDB taxonomy): Bacteria > Pseudomonadota > Gammaproteobacteria > Pseudomonadales > Azotimanducaceae > VXNE01. The sequence goes on from JAJDVW010000115.1 coordinate 16,765, forward strand.
GGGCCCGGATCGGCAGTGGTGGTTCGCCACCAAGCTGGTCGCCGCCCTGGTGGTGACGATGGTCGCCGCCTACGTGACCGCAATGCTCCTGTAGCGCGGGACGGCCCTCCCTCGGGAGGGCCCGACCGTTTCCCGCATCGTGGCGTTCCAGCATCCTGCTTCGCCGCCCGGTCAGACGGTTGGTCGAACAACGGGCGAACTTCCCGACAGGGACGCAAGCGGAGGCGGTGAAGCTCCTATGGATGAGGTCACCTTCAAGAAGGCTGTGAACTACGCCAAGGTGTGCATGGCCATATCTCCGCTCCGCGACAAGTCGAGCCCTGAGACCCTGGTAGCGGTGGTCGAGGACCTACCGCCTGACATCCAGCATGGTGCGCTGATCCATCTGATCGGTCGTTCTAGGCACCATCTTGCTGATTGGGATGCGGTGAGGGCTTTGGCGATACGGAGCCTGCGTGATCCGTTCGCTACTGGGGTTCTGCCAGGTGACAGCCACCTCGACAACAGCCGCTACTACCGATTCCCGGTTGAACTTGCCGACTGGCTAGCAGACGTCTTGGAAGGCGAGCGGAGCCGTCCAAGGAAGGGCAGCGATCGGTTGTACAACCGCGACATGTTGATGGGAGAGGCCATCCTCGAGTTGGTTCGGTCCTTCGGCATCCGACCGACGAGGAGCAAGGCGAAAAAGAGCGCTAGTCCAGTGCACTGCTGCGCCGAGGGAGGGTCGGCGTGCGATGTCGTCGGCGTCGCCCGCGACGTACACGGCTACGGAAACGTCGAACGAATCTGGCGAAAGGTGTCGAAGGACCTCGACCAGGAGACGCACACCGTCTTTCGGGGACGCTTCTTTGAGTTCGTCCTAGCCAATGCCGACAAACTAATAGGACGCCCCAAAACGGAACGGCAGGCATGATTCGGGAAGACCCAATCCCGGAGTGTTTGCCAGATGATCGACAGAAATTCGAACCGCGGGGTTCTCCTGTTCCAAGATCGCACCTGGGTGGCGAGGTCGGAGCGCACGCGGAGAACCAGCCGGGTTGACCGGTCGAGCACCGGCGGCACCCTAGGGTTCCGACGGACGGAGGCGTGACGTATGCTGCCGTCCGGTCGACGAACGAAACGCGATGAAGTGCCCGAGCGCATTTACACATGGACCGGGGAGCGCGCTCTCGAGGCGCTGGAAGAGACGGCTTTCGACACCGAGGACGAACTGCAGGCGCTGATCGCTGAGCACCCGGAACTACTGGACGGGGAGCAGATTCGGCCCGGGGACGCGCGCCGCTGGATACTCATCAAGAGGGAAAAGAGCATCGCCGCGGCTGCCGGCGGCAGCGCCGTGTGGTCCGTCGACCATTTGATCGTCGATCAGGACGCCGTGCCCACGCTCGTCGAGGTCAAGCGCGGGTCGAACCCGGAAGTGAGACGGACGATCGTCGGACAGATGCTGGAGTACGCGGCGCACGCGGCGGAGACCTGGGCGGTGGAGGAACTGCGCGAGGCTTTCGAGCGCGGGGCGAACGAGGACGGCCGCGATCCGGGTGACGAGCTTGCAGCGTTGCTGGGGTCGGAAGGCCAACCGGACGCGGACGCCTTCTGGGAGGACGTGTCCACGAACCTGGCGGCGCGGCGGCTGCGGCTGCTGTTCGTTGCGGACGCGATACCCGATCCGTTGGTGCGGGTGGCGACATTCCTCAACGCGCAGATGCCGGACATCGAGGTCCTCGCCGTCGAGATCAAGCGCTTTCGCGGTGGGTCCGTGCAGACGGTCGTGCCCCGCGTCATCGGCAGGACGGCCGCTTCGGCAGGCCGTAGCCGTCCGGCTCCGCGCCTGTCGCGCGAGTCGTTCCTTGACGGGTTTGCGGACGAAGGCGTCAGGGGCGTTGCGGAGCGGCTCCTGGATGCCGCGGCGGAGTCGGGAGGGGAAATCTCCTATGGCGGCTCGTTCGGGCTGAGCGTGCGCGTGAGGTGTTCGCTATGGCCGCAGCCGGTCAGCGTCGCGTGGCTCTACTCGGAGCCGGGCAAGGGGTGGATGAGGACGCGGGACTTCTCGTTCGGCACGTCGGTGCTCGCCGTAGAGGATCTGCCGGACGAGCTGCGGGCCGTGCTCGAGTCGTGGACTGGGCGTTTCGCGGCGGACGCGTTCGTCAAGGACGCGTCAAGCAAGGGTGTCAAGGCATGGGCGGTCAGGCACGAAACCGCGCTTCGGCATCAGGACGATTTGGTCGAGAGGCTTCGCGGCGTGATAGGAGCGTTGCGCGAGCTCTGACGCGACCCTTGGCGTGCGATCTTTGACCCCGACCGAGTTCGGAGGGCAGTGTGCCGCCGGAGCGTAGCGGCAGTCGTCGCGCAAGCCTCTGTGGGCCGAGGCGGTACCGTACCGTCTGATACGATTCGCGACGGCGCATGGTCGGAGACTGCAATGGCTAAGGGGATTAGCGCGCGCATCCGCGAGGAGGCGATTCGGATCATCGCGGATCACCCAGAGGGCATCCGGTATTCGGACCTACAGCGACAGATCCATGAGATCGATGGCTCGTTCAAAATGAACACGATTGCGGGCTCGATCTATGACCTTGACGACCGCTTCGTCGAGGTGGAAAAGCCGAGTCGTGGCCTGTATCGGATGAGAGAGGCTGACGCGGACGCAGTGGCTGCGCCGACGACGGCGGCGATTCAAGAAGAAGAGTTCTATTTGCCGTTCGCGGACTGGTTGAGGAACGACCTTGAAGACGTGACAAAGGCGATTCCGTTGGGCGGGAAGCGATTCAGGGACAAATGGGGCACCCCGGATGTGATCGGAAAGCGGGACTCGAGGCCGAGCGACATCGTGAAATCCCCGATCGAGATAGTCTCGGCGGAGATCAAAACGAACACCAACGAACTCATCACGGCTTTCGGTCAGGCTTGCGCCTATTGCCTGTTCAGCCACAGATCGTATCTGGTGGTTCCAGCGAAGGCGACCAAGGACGATCTATCGAGGCTGGACTCCCTTTGTCAGGTATTCGGCCTAGGGTTTGTGCTGTTCGATGCCGAGTGTGTGGATGACCCCAAGTTTGACATCCGCGTCCGTCCCAAAAGGCAGGATCCTGACCTCCATTACACCAACAAGTACATGAAGGAGATTGAGTCGGAGCTGTTTCGGTAGACGCCCCAAGGCGGCCCTCGAGATCCGAAAGTGGCCGCGTGGGATTCTGCCTAGGGATAAGGCTCAGGCGGCGAACGCCGCGACGTAATCGGCCCAGTCGTCCATCAGGACGCGTCGGTGCTCGAAGAGATCGCTACGACGGTATGCCGCTTCGACGCGATCGCTGTTCACGTGAGCCAAGGCAAGCTCGCAGACCTCGCGAGGCACTTCGGTCCTTTCCGCGGCCCAGTCCCTGAAGCTGGACCGGAAGCCATGCGGAACGGCGCCGATGCCCAGTTCGCGCAGCAGCTTCGAGAGGGTGCTGTCGCTCAGTACGCGGCCGGTGGGGGACGGAAACACCAGGCCGCTCCTGTCGGAGAGTTCGCGTGCCTCGTCGAGGACGGCCACCGCACGGTCTGACAGCGGCACCCGGTGCTCCAGCTTGGCCTTCATGCGCTCGGGCGGCACGGTCCAGGTGGCGGCGGCGGCGTCCACCTCGTCCCACCGCGCCCCGCGGACCTCGCCCGAGCGGCAGGCGGTCAGCACCAGAAACTCGAAGGCGAGCGCGGTCGCCCGGTGCGCCTTCGAGGTGCGGACCCGCCCCAGCGCTTCGGCGACCTGCGCGTGCGGCAGCGCTCTCTGGTGCTGGCGGCGCACGCTGTTCTTCGGCAACGCGGCGGAGATCGCGTCGCCGGCGGGGTTGTCCTCGCGGTAGCCCTGCGCGACGGCCCATTTCATGACCGCGCCGATGCGCTGCCGGACGCGCCTCGCGGTTTCCCGCTTCGTGGACCAGATCGGCAGCAGCACCTCCATGACGTCGGCGGTGCTGATGCGATCCACGCGCCTGGCGCCGATCTTCGGCACGGCGTAGTCACGCAGGCTGGCGCGCCATTGGGCGGCGGACTTGCCGCCGTCCTTCCAGTTCTCGGCGTGGATCCCGATGACCTTCTCGACGGCCTGCTCGAAGGTCGGCGCGCGGCTGGCCCGGTCGCGGGGATCGCGGCCTTCCGAGACGGTCCGCGCGTTGGCGAGGGCTTTCTGCCGCGCGCGGGCGAGCGTGACCACCGGGTAGGCGCCGAGGCCCACGTTGGCGGCCTTTCCGTCGAGGCGTATTCTCTGGGCCCAGGACTTGGAGAAGCCGCCGGTGGAGGCTTCCTTCACAAGAAGGCTCAGGCCGTGTCCGCCACGTCCATCGCCGTATCTGCCGGGAATGTTGACGGTGTTGACGAAGGTGGCGGAGAGTCGCTTGGGGCGTTTCATCGGCGCTTATGCTATCACTTCCGTTATCACAATTATGGGAAGTATGCGCGGATCGACGAGAAACGTCAAGGAACTAAAATACTAAACTTATCAGACTGTTAAGTGAACTTTGGGAGGTGTTGGGAGGCGGCCGAAATCCGCGTTCTGGCGGTCTCCCTCTCCGCCAAACCCTACGCGGCAAGCCCGACGGCCCTGTCGCCCGCGCCTCCGGCGGACGTCTTGTCGCTCGCCTGGAAGGCCGAGGCGTGCCGCTCGCATGGTCTTCCGACGAGGATGCACGGTAGCGAGGACGCAGTGTCTGCGGAGACGAATGCAGAAGGGGGGCGTGTGCATCGAGCGCCAGCGTCCGGCCGGCCCGGAAGCCGGTACAAGGTGGCGCCGCCGGGATTGCGCGCGGTGGTCTGGCTATGGAGCGCCATGCAGTTGGCCGGCCATGCGAGCGCTGCTCCGGCCGCGGGTGTCGATGGTGCGCCGGCCGAAATCGAGGAGATCATCGTCATTGGCACGGCCATCCGCGGCACCCCTGTCGATGCACACCATTCGGTGACCGTCGCGGACCGCGATGCGCTCGAGCGTCAAGGGTGGCCGTTGACGGTCGATCTGTTCAAGCAACTGGGGGCCAGCAACGGCGTCGTCGGGGAGCGGCAGAGCTGGTACAACTCCAGTCTCCCGAACACCATTCTGGAGAGCGTATCGAACGTCAATCTGCGGGGCCTCGGGGCATCTAGGACGCTGGTCCTGTTCAATGGGCAACGTCAGACCTACCTGCCCGCGCGGCTGATCGGCGGCCGCTTCGTCGATATCGGCGCCTTGCCGTCCGTGGCGGTCGACAGGATCGAGGTGCTCAAGGAGGGAGCAAGCGCGATCTACGGCTCGGACGCGGTGGGGGGGATCGTCAACTTGGTGACGCGCGACGACTTCGAGGGCCTGGAAGCCACCGTGTCCTACGACGGTTACGACGCCGCCCGCGACTTGTTGGCAGGTGCGATCTGGGGCGGTGCGCTGGCCGACGCCAATGCGGTGGTCGCGGTGGAGCTTGAACGCCGTGGCGAGTTGCAGGCAGCGGACCGCGACTGGGCGCTCCGGCCGTTGCTCGACCCTTGGCGCGCGGGGTGGTCCAGCGTTGGCAATCCCGGGTACTTCTGGTTTCCCGAAGGCATCGACACGGCCACCACCTCGCGCGTGAACGTGATCGAGGCTCTCAAAGCCGTGCAGTGGAACGGCAAAGCCGACCCCAATTGCAACGAACTCAACGGCTACCCGGCGAGCGCTGCCGTCGATCCCTACTACTGCGTCTTCAACTACCAGCCCTGGGACAACCTGATCGAGGACATCCGCCACACTCGGACGTTCGCCACGCTTGCCGGACCCCTCGGCCAACGCGCCAGATACCGAATGGAGGCGCTGTGGTCGGCGGCGTCCATGCCCAGATGGCGGACGCAGCCCTCGCATCCACCGTTCCCCCTCCTGCATCTCGGATTCATGGAAATCGCACCGTCGCATCCAAACCGGCAGGCTTTCTGTGCAGACGTCGACATGAGCCGCGACTTTGCGGCGGAATGCGCGCAGGACGAGAACTGGTACTGGCGCGGGCGGCCGTTCGGCAACGGGGATGCGGACCGCCGGGCGCGCAGGGACACGCAAACCTGGCGCGTTGCCGGAGCCGTGGAGGGCTCTTTGGACGGCCCGGTGTTCTACGACCTTGCGTTGTCGTACTCGGGCGCGAGAGGCAACATCGCGGTTCCCGCCATCCTGGCGGAACGGCTGTTCCTGGCCTTCCGCGGCTACGGCGGCGCCGAGTGCGGGGTCGGCGTGGTCGCGGACGATTCCCTGGGTCCGGGGATGCGGATTGCGGACACGGCCAAGCAGCCCGGGACGGGCGGTTGCGCGTACTACAATCCGTTCAGCACCGCCATCCGGAACTCCTCGTTTCCCGGTGCTCCCTACTACCGCACGGCGAATCCAGACTACGATCCCAGTCAGGCCAATTCCCCCGAACTGTCGGCGTGGATGAACGGCGTCTCCGATCTCGAAAGCGAGACACGACTGCTGGTCGCCGACTTCACGTTGAGCGGCTCCGGTCTTCGTGAAGCGCTCGGATATGCGGTGGGTTACCAGTTTCGGCGTTTCGATGCGTGGGGCACGCCAAGCGCGCATGCCGATCTGGGCGTCAACCCGTGCCCCGTGCTTGGCCACGCGGACTGCCTCTCGGGCGGCTTCGGGGCGTTCACCTTCATCAACGGCTACCACGCCTACGACGCGGCGCAAACGGTCCATCGGGTGTTCGCGGAGTCGGCGATCGGCTTCCACGACCGGTTCGACGTGCAGCTCGCCGCCAACTACGAGCGGTACGACGAGGCCGGCAGCGTGGACCCGAAGCTAGCGGTGCGCTGGCGTGCCCGCGACGCCATGACGCTGCGTGCGTCGGTCCAGACCACCTTCCGAACGCCATCCGTGGACGACCTTCTCGACGACGTGCCGTTGACGGTTACCCAGAACATCAGCCAGGTGGGCGCGTGGATACCGGTGGACACCTACGGGGATGCCGGCATCGAGCCGGAACGGGCGTTCACGTACGACATCGGCGTGGTCGTGTTCCCACTTGCGGGTGCCGAGCTCGCGCTCGACTACTGGAGCTACGACTTCGAGAACGTAATCGCCGGGGTGCCACACGACAGGGTCGACGACCTCTACGCGAATCCCCGCACGCAGCATGGCGTGGCGCGATACGTGCATTGCGCCGGCGGCAGGAGCGACCTTGTCGCAGTCCCGTGCGGCGCAAGATCGATCACGCGCGTCGAGGTGCCGCTGGTCAACTGGCCGGGTGTCGAGACCGCGGGCTTCGACGTGGAGGCGCGTGCGGTGCTCGAGGCAGGGCCCGGCGAACTGCGCGTCGGCGCCGGCGGCACGTACACGCTCCGCTACGACGTGCGGGCGTTGGTCCTGGACGGGATTCCGATACAGGATCCGGTTGCGGCCGCCGGACGGCTGAACTTCGGCAGTCCGCTCGTGGCGCCCATTCCGGACTGGAAGGCCCAGGCGTTCCTGTCCTACGAGTGGCGCGACTACCGCGCGAGCCTGTACGTCAACCATGTGTCCTCCTACCTGGATGCGGGCAGCCACGACGGCTACGGGGGCGTTCCGGTGGAGAGTTTCGACATCGACGGCTTCACGACGCTGGACGTCGGCTTCGGGCGGCGGTTTCCCGCGCTCGGACTGGACGTGGCGTTCCACTTGCTGAATCTCACGGACCGGGAGCCGCCGTTCGCGAACGTGGAACACGCTTACGACGGAATGACGCACAACCCCAAGGGGCGTCGTCTGAAGCTGGTGGTGCGCTATCGGGGCGACCACGACTGAGTGCCCCGACCAAGGCCCTTGAGCCCGGCTTCCACGTGCCCGCGGAGCTGGATCGGGTTCGCAGACTTGACGGGATCTCCACAGGTGCCTGCATCCACCACGAACGGATAGGCTGTTGGAAGCCCGCGACCGCTTCAAACGGCTACACTGGCCACCAACGGCAGATGGCGGAAATCCAGGGATGATGCGCGGTAACGGGGCATGGACGGCCCGCATGACGGCTGCGTGAACGACCAAGGCTGAGAGCGAGGCCGTGAAACAGACCGCGTCGAACACTCTGGGCAGAGGGTCGATCCTCGCGTTGGCGGCGCCCGCGCTGCCCATGTACGCCCTGATGCTGCCGCTCGCCGTGTTCCTGCCGGCCTACTACGCCGACAGCCTTGGGGTCGGCATGGCGGCGGTTGGGACTTTGTTCGCGCTGGGCCGCGTCTTCGACGTGGTCACGGATCCGGTCGCCGGCGTGGTCATGGACAGGTTCCAGGGTCGCGTCCAGCGCAAGACGTGGCTGCTGGTGGGTGCCGTTCCGATCGCGATGGCGGTCGTCAACCTGTTCTTCGTCGGTGGCGACGTGACGATCGGCTACCTCTTCTTCTGGCTGCTGTTGCTGTACGCAGGCTGGACGTTCATGAGCGTCGCGCTGTTTAGCTGGGCGGCAGAGACGTCCTACGACTATGACGAGCGTTCCCGGGTCATGGCCGGCATCCAGGTAGCGAACACCGTCGGGTCGGTTCTGGTGCTATTGCTTCCCGTCCTGGTCGAGTGGTTGGCGGATGGCGCGGCGGTCAGCGCACTGCGCGTGCAGACGATGGGCGCCGTCATTCTCGTGGCGCTGCCGGTCGCCCTGTTCGTTGCGCTGCGGTACGGCCCGCCGTCCCTGGTCCGCGTCGAGCGGTCGCAACGCCCACCGCTGTGGAGCGGCTTCAAGGCTGCTGCCCGAAACCGACCCCTGCGACGGTTGCTGGCGGCTGACTTCGCGATCGGATTGAACCTGGGGATCGGCACGTCTCTTTCGGTCTTCCTCGTGGAGCTGGTGCTTCGACATCCCGGCAGGGCGGGGACGGTTCAGTTGTTCTCGCTGCTCGCCGGCCTCGCGTGCATTCCGCTGTGGGTCGCACTTGCCAACCGCATCGAGAAGCACAAGGCGCTCGGGCTGACGGCCATCGTCTCGGGACTCGGAGGGCTGTTCGTGCTGTGGGTGCCGGCGGGCGACTTTCCGCTGTATTTCGGCGGCACCGTCCTGCTGGCGATGGGCATCGGCGGCATGCAGTTCCTTCCCCGTGCAATCATGGCCGACGTGCTCGACCACGACAGGGTCGAGTCGCACCAGGAGCGGGCCGGCCTTTACTACGCCTTCCTCACGACCACCCTGAAGGTCGGGCTCGGAGTGGGCATCGCGGGGGCGTTCTATCTGGCGGACCTTGGCGGGTTCGATCCGGCGACGGCGCGGTCAACCGGAGAAGGGCTGGATGCGGTCCGGTACACGACGGGAGTTTCTTCCGTCGTTTTGGCGCTCGCCTGCCTGGCGGCAATCTGGCGATTTCCGCTCGGCCGGCAGACCCAGGCGGCGTTGGCGCGCGCGTTGCGGGGCTGAAGCCACACGTTGAGAGCGGCAACCAACCATAGCCGTGCCGGTCCTGACCTGCCAAGATTACGCGGAGAGCATCCTTCTCCGCGTGGTGGCGGGCGACGGGGACATCCACGTTCGCTACCGGACCGAGGCGATTGGCTGCCATGGCGCGGGATTGTGCCCAGGGTTATGCCCGTCGGGCCCGTTTGAGATGTCGGGAGGTGTGACAGCAAGACCATGACCAACGTACCTGTATGCATCGTGGGCTGCGGCCCCATCGGGCTGGCCGGAGCGCTGCTGCTCTCGAAGTTCGGCGTCTCCTCGCTGCTCATCGAGCGGCGCAGCGAAATCAACACCCACCCGCGCTCCCGCTTCGTGGACACGAACACCATGGAGCTCATGCGGTTGCTCGGAGTGGAGAAGGCGGTCGAGGCGACCGGCCTCGGGCCGGACTGGACGGCGTACAACCGCTGGGCCGCCGCGCTGACGAAACAGCAGATCGCGGCGATTCCGAGCCCCACGTTCCATACGGTGCCGAGAGACACCAGTCCCAGCCTGCCGGTGATGACCTGCCAGGACTACGTCGAGGACATCCTGCTCGCCGAGGCCCGCGCGGACGGGCGCATCGAGCTTCGCTACCGCACCGAAGCGGTCGAGGTGTCCCAGGACGGGGACGGCACGGCACTGGTCGTCCGGGATCTGGCCTCCGGAGAGAAGAGCACCGTTCGCGCAGACTACACGGTGGGCACGGACGGCCCCCACAGCTTCGTGCGGGGGGCCATCGGGAGCGAGCTCGAGACGGCGCCGCTGGCCACCTTCATGCAGGACGTCATCTTCGAGGCCGACCTTTCCGAATACGTCAAGGAACGCAAGGGCGGGTTGCTGTACAACGCGATGCCGGGCGGCATGCTGGTCTTCCAGCCGTTGAACGGCGTCACGCGCTGGCGATGCCAGATTCCGAACATGGCCGACGAGCTCCTGCCCGAAGCGGAGACGATCGACCGCATACGCGAAGCCGTCGGCACAGACGACGAAGTGCCCATCAGCATCACGAGCACCGGCATGTGGCGGCCGACGCCGGGATGCGTGGACGCCCTGAGCCGCGGCCGCGTGTTTCTGGCCGGAGACGCCGCGCACATCTCCGTACCCACGGGCGGCATGGGCAACAACATCGGCTTTGCCGGAATCCGCAATCTGACCTGGAAGATCGCCTACGTGCTGAAGGGGATCTCCCCGCCCGGGATTCTCGATACCTACCACGTCGAGCATCGTCCGTTCGCCCTGGAGCGCATCGCCACGGGGGTGCAGACCACGCAGTCCATGACGAAGATCTTCGCCGCCTTCTACGCAGGCGCCGATACGGCGGAGGCCGTGCACGAGACCCGGCAATACGCCGACTACGATGGGGTGCTGCTGGGCTTCGAACTCGAATCGCCGCTCATCGCGAAGAATGCGGAGCCCCCACCCGCGGTGGAGAATCGCACCATCGATTTCGTTCCCGCCGTTCGGGCCGGCCGACGCGCCCCGCACGTGTGGGTCGACGCAGGAGGGGGGCGGTCCGTGCTCGACTGGTTCGGCACCGAGTACGTCCTGGTCGGGGGAGCTTCGCTTCCGGCCGACCGCTGGCGCGATGCGGTCGGCCGGGTGGTGGACGCCACCGGCTTCCCGGTCCGTTGGCGGCAACTGCCGGACGCGGAGGCCCCGCCCTACGCCCCGTCGGGCCTGGCGTTGGTGCGCCCGGACGGCATCGTCGCCGACCGCTGGAGCGACGCGGACATCGCCGCCGGCGACGCGGAAGACCGCCTGCGGCGGTTGCTGCCGCTACGGGAGGCCTAGGCTTGGGGAGGGTCTGCGCTCACGTCTCCGGCGTGAATGCGACGGGCATCCTGATCACGGCGTTGAACCAGATGCTCCGGAGCATCTCCAGTTCGCCGTCCGGCCGGATGTCGGGGATGCGTGTGACGATCTCCTTCAGCAGCGCCGCGAGCTGATAGCGCGCCAGCCGCGCGCCGAGACAGAAATGCGGGCCCGACCCGAAAGCCAGATGGCGGTTGGCGTTTCCGCGGGTGATGTCGAAGCGATGCGGATCGGGGAACATGTCGGGGTCGCGGTTGGCGGCGGGGTAGGACAGGTAGATCTTGTCTCCCCTGGCGATCTGCTGGCCGCCGATCTCGGTGTCCGCCATCGCGGTGCGGCGGAACTTGACCACGGGCGGCGAAAACCGCAGCACCTCTTCGATCGCGTTCGGCAGGTGCTTGTCGACGTCGCCGCGCAGCAATTCGTACTGGTCGGGATGCTCGTTCATCAGCCGCACGAAGTGCACCGCCGTCCCGCGCGTGGTCTCGTGTCCGGCGATCGAGAGCGTGACGAAGAACATCCCGATGTTCATGTCGTCGAGTCGCTGGCCGTCCACCTCCGCGTGCACGAGCCGGCTCATCATCGAGTCGTCCGGCTTGGCCTTCTTCTCCTCGGCCAGTTCCCGCGCGATCTCGAGAAGCGAGAGCGGCCCGGGGTTCGCCCGGTCCGCGCGCGCGGGATTCTCGGTGTCCGCAGCCAGATTGCCGAGCTTGAACACCGTCTCGCGCAGCCGGTCCGGCACGCCGAGGAGCTTGCAGAACGTGTACACGGGCAGCCTCGAGGCGACGTCGAAGACGAACTCGCACTCTCCCTTGCCGGCGACCGAGTCGACGATGGAACGCGCCACGCGGTCGATCTCCGGGTGGAACGCGGCCAGCTCGCCCGGCGCGAACGTCGGCATGACCAGCTTCTTGACCGCCATGTGATTCGCCGGCTCCATGCCCATGATGTTGGCGCGCTGCATCGCAAGCTGCTGCGGTTCGAGATCCCAGATGATGGGACCGCCCTCGTGCGACGAGAACATCGCCTGGTTGCGCGACACGTCCACCACGTCCTGGTAGCGCGTGAGCACCCAGAACCCCCGGGTCATCGACGCGCCCGGCATGGGGCTCTCGTAGTCGTCCGTGGGCGGATTCCAGTGGACGGGGTCATCCTCGCGCCACGCGTCGAAGAGTTCGTGGGGCGGTCCACCACGCGCGGGGATCAGCGTGGGGTCGATGAGATTCGTCGCAGGCGACATGGCGAGGCTCCGTCGAATATCGGCACGCAGTTTAGCAGGGCGCCACGGGGAGCGTTGACGCGAAGCATGAGAACGGGCCCTGAGAACTGGCCGATTGACCGGACCGGTGCCGGGGCTATGCTTGTCCCGCCGGGCGGGAGCCCACCGCCGCGAATCCGTTTCGCCTGGAGTTCCATTTCACTGGGTACATCCGAACGCCCATCGAATCGTGGGAGGACTGAGTGGCCACCATGGCTTTTGACTATCCGGAACTCATGCCGCAGATGCTGGCCAGGCGAGCGGCGCAACGGGGCGGCGGCGCCGCCTTGCAGCACGTGGACGGATCGACGTTGCGGTGGGACGAGGCGTATTCCGACGCGCTGCGCTGGGCCGATGCGCTGGAACGCCTCGACGCCCGGCGCGGACAGCCGGTGGTCACGATCTTCTCCAACTCGTTCGATGCCTACCGGTCGTGGCTCGGCTGCGCCTGGCTCGGAACGATCGAAGCCCCCGTCAACACGAACTACAAGGGCGAGTGGCTGCGCCATGTCGTCAACAACACCGCGGCGGAAGTCGTGCTGACGGAAGCGCGATTCAGCCAACCGCTGTTCGACATCGCCCATCAGCTCACGCACGTGAAGCACTGCGTGGTCTTCGGCAGCCTCGACTCGGCGCCACCGTCGCTGCCGTTCAATGTCCTGTCCGAGGCGGAGTTCCTCCAGGACGCCACGATCCGTGAGCGCGCCGAACCGGAGCCCTGGGACATCTCCTCGCTCATCTACACGTCGGGCACCACCGGTCGCTCGAAGGCCGTGATGGTGCCCTGGCGGCAGCTCACGTCCTCCCTGGAGAGCGGGATGATCCCGCGGGACCGGCTGCCGGGCCTCAGTCTGTACTCGCCCTACCCCGTGTTTCACATCACCGGCAAGGCCGGCTTCTACTACGCGACCGTGTTCGGCAATCCCAACGTCATTCGCGAGGCGTTCTCGCCGAGCGAGTTCTGGGCGGACATCAGGCGGCACGAGCCGAACGGGCTGGTTCTGCTCGGGCCGCTGGCCCAGATGATCCTGGACCAGCCGCCGAGGGCGGACGACGCCGACAACCCGATCCGCACGCTCGTGATGGCGCCCGTCATCCCGGACGTCGATGCGTTCTGCGCGAGATTCGACGTCGAGGTCTTCACCACCTACAACATGACCGAGATCAACTGCCCGATCATTCGCGAAGACGGACCCTGCACCGGCACCAACTACAGGAGCTGCGGGAAACCGCGCCAGGGCGTGGAGGTGCGGATCGTCGATGAGCACGACATGCAGGTGCCCGCGAACACGCCCGGGGAGATGATCGTGCGCAGCGAACCCTGGGAGCTGAACGCCGGCTACTGGAACATGCCCGACAAGACCAGCGAAGCCTGGCGCAATGGCTGGTTCCATACCGGGGATGCGTTCACCTACGACGAGGACGGCAACTACTACTTCGTCGACCGCGCCAAGGACTACATCCGGCGACGGGGCGAGAACATCTCCAGCTTCGAGGTCGAGTCCATCGTCAACGAGTACCCGGCGATCGCCGAGTCCGGCGCCGCCGCGGTCCCCGCGGAGCAGGGTGAGGACGAGGTCAAGGTCGCGGTCGTGCTGCAGCCGGGGGCGGAGTTCGACCCGGCGGCGCTGATCGAGTTCCTCGTGCCGCGGATGCCGCGCTTCGCGATTCCGCGCTACGTCGAAGTCTGGGACGCGTTGCCCAAGACCGAGGCGACGGCGCGCATACAGAAGGGGAAGATCCGCGAAGCCGGCGTGTCGGCGGACACCTGGGACCGGATCGAGGCAGGCGTCAAGCTACCCCGCTGAACCCGGCGCCGTGCGACGACGCGCTGGACTCACCGTGCCGGGGTCTCGTCCCCGACCATACCGCCGACGGCCACGCGCGTATCCGGATTCAGGTCCTGGTTTGGGTCGACCAGGTGACCGGCCGGGAAGCTGACCGAGACCGCCGGGGCGGGCGTATCGAGGCACAGCAGGTGGTTGTTGTCCCGGTCCCCCAGGTCCGCGAGCGCCGTCGGGACGATCTCGTCGCGCGAGCCGTCCGCGCGCTGCACGGTCACGCGGTAGAGCGCGCGCTCGGCGTCGCCGGCGGCGTCGCCGTCGGGCCGTCGCACGCCCCCGGCCCAGGTCACGCGGAGCACCTGTTGAACACCGTCCGGACAGTCGGGCCGCCCCTCCCCGGTCACCACCTCCGCCACCACGAGAAAAGGGCCGGCGTCGAGCGGTGTGACAGGCGTCCGCGTTCCTCGGAAGTTGACCGGACCACCCCTCACGCCATCCGAGAACAGGTCGTCGACAACCAGCACCCGCACCGGTGGGTCGTCGGCCGCGTCACCGAGCTCACCGATCAGGAGCACGGTCCTCAGTTCGCCGGCATCGCCGGCGGGCCTGAGCGTCGCGCAGGTGGGAGTGCGCTCGGCCCCGGACCGCGTGACCACCCGGAAGTCCTCGGGCTGCAGGGTTTCGGCGTCCACGGTATGAGACAGCACCACCGGCATGCCGTCCTTGCCCCATGCGCCCAGGCAGAGGACATTCGCCCCGAGGGGCAGGTCGTTGTCCAACCCGAAAAAGGCTGACAGCGGGCGCGCCGCCCGGTCCTCCGCGGCCTGCGCGACAGGTACCGGAGCCAGGCAGATCGCCGCCAGGCCGGCCGCGACGTAGCGGGGCGCCTTGAGGCGCGCCTTCATCGGTTCACCCCTTTCAGCGACGCGTGGACCGCGCGGGTCAGGGGCGGGGATCGTCGTCCCCGACCATCTGCATCTTGTTCATGATCGCGGTCGCCCCCTTCGTGCTCGAGGCCACCACGATGATGCTGTCCCCGGCCCACGGCCGGCCGGTCTCCTCGTCGGCCACCCCGCCCCAGAGATCCACGACCTTCTCGCCACGGTGATACGCGCTGCACGCCGCCGACCTCGCCGTTGTGCTCGAAGTTCGCCGCAAAGGCGTCCCTGACGCGCTCGAAGCCCGGGGCCACTTCACCGTGTACCTGACTCATGTCCACCTTCGCCTGACGAGTTCGGCGGGGCAGCTTAACCCGGCTTCGACATCTACCGCTCGCCGCGGGCGGGGCTGCCTCCGCCGACGTCAGCCCTTCGCGGTGGAAGGAGTACGTCATCAGCGAGTGCGACGGGAGCCCGGCGACCGCATGGACAGCGAGGAGTTTCCCCTGGTCTGGACCAGGCGGCGGGGATACGTCCCGTCGGCACCGTCGGGCTGAACACCGGCCGCCGGTTGCCCCTGCTGAACCCGGCGCATTAGCATGCCCCCGCAGGATCCAGGAGACCCTTGATGACCCAGTCCACCCCGTACGTCCCGCCCAAGGTCTGGAAATGGGATGCCGAGAGCGGCGGCCGCTTCGCCAACATCAACCGGCCCATCGCGGGCCCCACCCACGAGAAGGAGCTGCCCGTGGGCGACCATCCGCTGCAGCTCTACTCCCTCGGGACGCCGAACGGCGTCAAGGTAACGATCCTGCTGGAGGAGCTCCTGGCGCTCGGCGTCGAGGAGGCGGAGTACGACGCCTGGCTCATCAACATCGGCGAGGGGGACCAGTTCGGCAGCGGCTTCGTCGAGATCAACCCGAACTCGAAGATCCCCGGCCTGCTCGACCGCGGCACGTCGCCCCCGACCCGCGTCTTCGAGTCCGCGGCGATTCTAATGTACCTGGCGGAGAAGTTCGAGGCGTTCGTCCCGGCGAGCGGCGCCGAGCGGGCGGAGTGCCTCTCGTGGATCTTCTGGCAGATGGGCTCCGCACCCTACCTCGGCGGGGGCTTCGGCCATTTCTACGCCTACGCGCCGGAGAAGCAGGAGTACCCCATCGACCGCTACGCCATGGAGGTCAAGCGCCAGCTCGACGTGCTCGACCGGAACCTCTCCTCGAGGCCCTTCCTCTGCGGCGAGTCGTACAACATCGCGGACATGGCGACGTACCCCTGGTACGGGCAGCTCGTGCTGAACGGGCTCTATGATTCGAAGGAGTTCCTGCAGGTGGAGTCGTACGCGAACGTCGTCCGCTGGGCGCGGGAGATCCACGACCGGCCCGCCGTGCGGCGAGGCAGGAAAGTAAATCGCCCCGGCGGGCGCGGCATCGCGGAGCGGCATGACGCGAGCGACCTCGACGCGGCGGAGTCCGGAAAGTGAGCTACCGGCATCCGTCGGGCGAAGCCTTCGGCGGTCGCATCGGCCGCACGGTTGGCGAGTCGGAACCCTGGTGGCCGGAAACGGAGATCCCCCGCGGCAAGCCGAACGTCGTGCTGATCGTGCTCGACGACACCGGCTACTCGCACTTCGGCTGCTACGGCTCCAGCATCGACACCCCCAACATCGACGCGCTCGCGGCCAACGGGCTGCGCTACACGAACTTCCACACGACCGCGCTCTGCTCCCCCACCCGGGCGTGCCTGCTCACCGGACGCAACCACCACGCGGTCGGCATCGGACGCGTGACCGAGATGGACAACGGCTTTCCCAACACCGCCGGATTCATCGCCCGGGAAGCCGGCACGCTCGCCGAAATGCTCAAACCCAGCGGCTATCGCACGTTGTGCGTCGGCAAGTGGCATCTCGTCGTCAGCACCATGCAGACGCCTGCCGGACCCTACGATCACTGGCCGCTCCAGCGCGGCTTCGACCGCTACTACGGCTTCCTCTTCGGCGAGACCAGCCAGTGGAATCCCGAACTCTTCCTCGGCAACGAACGCATCGACGCGCCCGCTACCGTTGAGTCGGGCGACGACTACCACCTCTCCGAAGCAATCGTCGACCGCGCCAACCTCTGGCTGCGCCAACTCGCCTCCTCCGGCGACGACGCCCCCTTCTTCCTCTATGTCGCCTTCGCGGCAGCGCATTCGCCGCATCACGTCCCCGCCGCCTGGGCCGACAAGTACCGCGG
>JAJDVW010000103.1 GCA_022825925.1 Pseudomonadales bacterium
TCGAACGACGTGTCGGTCGTCGATACGCAGGAGATGAAGGAGATCGCGCGCATTCCGGTGGGCCAGGTGCCGAAGCGCAACAAGACGGTGGTGTTCCCGTGAGCCGCGTGCCCAGACCGTTCGTGCCGGAGCGGATCGGCCCAGATGCATCGCCGGCTGAATGCGACGGGGGTTCGCTCCGCGGATTGTTGGCAGGTGCGACCCTCGGGCGGTCCGGCCTCGCGCTTGCCATAACGCTGACCGCGTCGCTTGTCGGCGCCGGCGAGGCCACGGGCCAGACGCCGCTGAGCTTCGAGGACTACCGCGAAACGGTCGAGCCCATCTTCCTTGCCGACCGGGGCGGATGGGGTCCCGGACGTGCCGCCTGCGTCACCTGCCACGCCGAGCAGGGCACCCCCCTGCGCCTGCAGCGGCTGCGCGAGACCGCCGGCGGAGAGGTATTCTGGTCGGAAGAGGATTCCCGCCGGAACTTCGAGGTCGTTTCGCGCCTCGTCACGCCCGGGGATCCGGACCGCAGCCGGCTCCTCAGGCAGCCCCTCGTGGAGTCGGCCGGCGGTTCGGCACTCCATGTGGGCGGGAAGTTCTTCGAGTCGAAGGAGGACCCGGAATGGCGCGCGATGGCCGACTGGGTCGCGGCGGCGGATCCCGTCGAGGCCACCTTCGGACCGCGTCTGGACGCCGACTTCTTCCGTGACTGCGTGCAGCGGGTCTTCGTCGACAAGCGCCCGGGCGACGTGGAATGCATCCACTGTCACGCATCGGGCGTGCGCGGCTTCGCCCCGCCCATCCCCCAGGGCCGCGACTTCTGGAACGAGGAAGAGACGCGGCGCAATTACGCGATCGCGCGCCGCTACGTGGAGCCCGGCGAGCCGATGATGAGCCGCCTGCTGACGCATCCGCTCGCGCCCTCCGCGGGAGGGGACTACTTCCACGGCGGTCCCCGCCGCTGGGCATCGACGGAAGACCCCGAATGGCAGATGCTGGCGGCCTGGGTGCGCGGCGAGACGCCCGCATGCGTGGTCGGAGAGGGTACCCGCTGACCCTCGATCAGACCGCATCTCGCGCACCCGGCCGGTAACCCGTTCAGGCCAACCCCGACGTTACGTCAGGGTGTCCTCCCTATTGTCGCGCGACAAATCCCGCATATCTTCGTGACAAGCGAGCGACACAGCGCGAACGGAAGCATCCGGGGCGTGTGTGCCGCGCGCGGCGCACCGGTTCGGATGGGAGGGAAGGATGGCGGGCGAGTCCGGCGAGTTGAGGAGAGAGATCGAGGCGCTCAGGGAACGCGTGTCCAGACTGAGCGCGGCCGTGCTGCGCGCGAGCGCCAGCCTGGACCTCGACACCGTGCTGCAGGAGGTCGTCGACAGCGCGCGCGCGCTGACCGGGGCACGCTACGGCGTTATGGCCACCGTGGACGCTGCCGGACGAATCGAAGATTTCGTGACCTCCGGCTTCACTCCGGACGAGAACGCCGAGTTGGCCGCCTGGCCGGACGGCCCGCGGCTTTTCGAGCACTTCAGGGAGCTTGCCGCGCCGATTCGCGTGGCGAACCTGCCCGCCTACGTCCGCGCGCTCGGCTTCTCGACGGATCTGATGCGATCCAGGACGTTGCAGGGCACGCCCTTGCGACACGGCGAAATGCACGTCGGCAACTTCTTTCTTGCCGAGAAGGAGGGTGGCCGGGAGTTCACGAGCGACGATGAGGAGGTGCTGACGCTGTTCGCCGCCCAGGCGGCGACGGCGATCGCCAATGCTCGCGCGCATCGCAAGGAGCGGAGGGCGCGGGCCGACCTGGAGACGCTCATCGAGACTTCGCCGGTAGGCGTTGTGGTCTTCGACGCGCCGACCGGCGCGCCCGTATCGTTCAACCGGGAGGCGCGCCGGATCGTCGACGCACTCGACATGCCCGGGTACACTCCCGCGCAACTGCTGGAGATCGTCACCTGTCGCCGCGCGGACGGGCGGGAGGTCGCGTTGGCGGAATTCCCGCTGGCCCAGCAACTGGGCCACGCCGAGACGGTGCGCGCCGAGGAGATGACGCTCTCGGTGCCGGATGGCCGGAGCGTGACCACCCTGGTCAACTCGACACCCATCCAGGCGGACGACGGCACCGTCCTGTCGGTCGTGGTCACGCTGCAGGACCTGGGGCCGCTGGAGGAACTGGAGCGGATGCGCGCCGAGTTCCTTGGGATCGTGAGCCACGAGTTGCGAACACCGCTGATCTCGATCAAGGGATCCACGGCGACCGTTCTCGGCGCCTCGCCGGCACCGGACCCGGCCGAGATGCTGCAGTTCTTCCGGGTCATCGACGACCAGGCCGACCGCATGCGCGGCCTGATAGGCGAACTGCTCGACCACGGGCGCATCGTGACGGGTACTCTGTCGGTGTCGCCCGAGCCGGCGGAAGTCGCGGCTCTCGTGGACCACGCGCGCAGGACGTTCGTGAGCGGTGCCGGAAGGCATCAGCTCCACATCGACCTGCCGGAAGACCTGCCCCCGGTGCTGGCCGACCGGGCGCGCATCGTTCAGGTCCTGAACAACCTGCTGTCCAACGCGGCGAAATACTCTCCCGAATCGTCGCCCATCCGGATCGAAGCCGAACTGGAAGGCGTGCATGTCGCGATCTCCGTGAGCGACAGAGGCCGTGGCGTGCCACTTGACCGCCTGCCGCACCTGTTCCGCAAATACGCCGCGCCGGCCGGCGGAGACCGGGAGCGGAGCAAGCCGGGGACCGGGCTCGGCCTGAGCATCTGCAAGGGCCTGGTGGAGGCGCACGGGGGCCGAATCCGGGCCGAAAGCGGCGGCGCGGGGCAAGGCGCGCGGTTCACCTTCACGGTCCCCGTGGCCGAGGGGCGGGCAGCCGCCTCGGAAGGTCTCGCCCTGGCTGGCGCGCGCGCGGCTCGGCAAGGGCAGGAGAAGACGCGCATCCTGGCGGTCGACGACGACCCCCGGATGCTCCGGTACCTCCGGGACGCGCTCGCCGGGGCAGGCTACACACCTGTCGTGACGGGGGATGCGGAGGAGGTGTCCAACCTCGTCGCGCGGCACCGGCCCGGGCTGGTTCTGCTGGACCTGCTGCTGCCCGGAACCGATGGCATCGCGCTGATGGAGCGGATCCCGGAGTTGAGTGACCTGCCCGTCATCTTCATCTCGGCCTACGGCCGGGACGAGACGATCGTCCGGGCGCTGGATGCAGGCGCTGCCGACTACATCGTCAAGCCCTTCTCCCCGTCGGAGTTGACGGCCAGGGTGCGGGCCGCCCTGCGACGCGTAGCCGGGCCCGAGCCGTTTGTCCTGGGGGAACTGACCGTCCGCTACGACCAACGGCACGTCACCGTTGCCGGCCAGGAGGTGCAGCTCACGCCGACCGAGTACGAGCTGCTGCGCGTGCTGTCGGTCAACGCGGGACGGGTGCTGACACACGAGTCGCTGCTGCGCCAGGCGTGGCGCGGAGGAGAGCGACGCCCGCCCGACCCCAAGCTGGTGCGGGCCGTCGTAAAACGGCTGCGCCGAAAGCTGGGAGACAACGCGACCAACCCGGTCTACATCTGCAACGAGCGCGGCGTCGGCTATTTCATGCCCGCGGGTTCTCGCTGAAGGATTGGCTGGTGGAGGATCAGCCGCACCGGGCGTCCCGGATCGCTTGCGTCCAGTACCCGGAGCGGATCAATTCCGGGTCCGCACCGACACGCACTCGATGGGACGGTGAATGGCGTCTCTCCACGATGAACTCCGGGCCGGCGTCCGCTCGCTCTGCGCGCGCTTCGACAACGGCTACTGGCGGGCCTCCGACGAAGCCCGCGCCTACCCGCACGAGTTCGTCGACGCGCTGACCGAGGCGGGCTACCTGGCGTGCCTCATCCCCGAGGAGTACGGCGGGATGGGGCTGGGCATCCGGGAAGCGAGCGTCATTCTCGAGGAGATCAACCGTTCCGGCGCCAACTCCGCCGCCTGCCACGCGCAGATGTACACGATGGGCACCGTGCTCCGGCATGGCTCCGAGGACCAGAAGCGGCGCTACCTCCCGGGCATCGCCTCCGGCGAGCTGCGGCTCCAGGCCTTCGCCGTGACCGAGCCGGACGCCGGCTCCGACACCACCCGCATCCGCACCTTCGCCGAGAGGCGGGGGCGCCGATATGTCGTCACCGGCCAGAAGGTCTTCATCTCGCGCGTGCGCCAGTCCGACCTCATGATCCTGCTGGCGCGCACCACACCGCTGGACGAGGTCGATAAGCGCACCGGCGGCCTCTCGGTGTTCATCGTGGACCTGCGCGATGCCGGAGACGCGCTTCGGGTGAAGCCCATCGACACCATGATCAACCACGAGAGCTGCGAGGTCTTCTTCGATGGCGTCGAGGTGCCGGCCGGGAATCGAATCGGGGAGGAGGGCCGCGGCTTCCGCTACATCATGTCCGGGATGAACGCGGAGCGCATTCTGCTGGCCTCGGAGTCGGTGGGGGACGGGCTCTACTTCGTGGACCGGGCGTCCGGGTACGCCCGCTCCCGGCGCGTCTTCGACCGGCCCATCGGAGCGAATCAGGGCGTGCAGTTCCCGATCGCCGACGCGTACATGGACGTGCGCGCGGCAGCTGCGGTCCGGGACCAGGCGGCCCGGGACTTCGACGCGGGCGAGACCCGCGGGGACGGCCCCAACATGGCCAAGTACCTCGCCTCGCGAGCGGCATGGAAGGCGGCCAACGCGGCCATGGACGCCTTCGGCGGCTGGGGGATGGCCGCCGAGTACGGAATCGAGCGCAAGTTCCGGGAGGCCCGCCTGTACCTGATCGCCCCGGTCGCGAACAACCTCGTGCTCAGCCATGTGGCGACGCACGTGCTGGGGATGCCGAGGTCGTTCTAGCGGCCACGAACGATGAACGACCGGCCAGGTGCAACGGAAGGGGCGGGGGCGGCCGGGCATTCCCATGCGCGGCTTGGCTGCCGTTCGATACTGTTCGTTCCGGGATACCGTCCGGACCGCTTCGGCAAGGCACTGGCGGCCGGGGCGGACGCCGTGTGCATCGACCTGGAAGACGCCGTGCCTCCGCAACGGAAGGCGGTGGCCCGCGAAGCGGCCGTGCGCTTCCTGGCAGAGCGGCCGGCCGAAGGGTCCCGGAACGCCGCCGGCCCGCCCCACCTCATCGTTCGCATCAACGACCCCGATACGGACCTGGGACGAGCGGACGCGGAAGCGCTCGGCGGCACTCGCCAACCCGACGCGTTCATGATCCCCAAGGTCAGGACGGCCGCCGGACTGCGCCGCGCGGGCGAGCTTCTCAGCGATGGTGCGCCGCTGTTTGCCCTCATCGAGACGGCGCTCGGACTCGAGAACGCGGCCGACATCGGGCAGGCGTCACCGGCCGTCGCCGGGCTCGTTTTCGGCGGCTTCGACCTGGCCATCGAACTTCGCGCCGATCCGAGCTGGGAGCCTCTCCTCTACGCGCGCTCGCGCGTGGTCCACGCCGCCGCGCTGAGCGGCCTCGACGCCATCGACATGCCGTCCGTCGATTTCGGTGAGATGAGCGGCCTGCGCGAGGAGGCCGGCAGGGTCCGTCTCCTGGGATTCGCCGGAAAGATGGCCATCCATCCGGCGCAGCTTCCGGTCATCCACGAGGTGTTCACGCCCTCGGAACTCGAAGTCGAGCGCGCGCACCGCATTCTGGACGCGGACAGGGAGGCGGGCGGAGGCGCGGTCGCACTCGAGGGCCGCATGGTGGACCGGCCGGTCGCCGAGGTGGCGAGGCGCGTGCTGGCCCGCGCGCGCGCGGCCGCCGACCGGGGAGCGACCAGGTGAGGGACATGCCCATCCCCGTCCCGGACGGGATCAACCGCGGAGTGCGGGCGTGAGCAACGCGCCGAACCCGGCCGGGGAGCCCCTGCACACCAGGGTACGCACGGACGTGCTGACACCCTGGCCGGCCCAGGCCATGCTCGGTCTGCTCGATCGCGATCCGCGTGCCATCTCGGAGGGCGACGCCCTCCCGCTGGGATGGCACTGGCTCTATTTCACGCAGCCCGCCCGCGCGTCCCGTCTGGCGCGCGACGGACACGAGGTGCGCGGGGACTTCATGCCCGACGTGGACCTGCCCCGCCGCATGTGGGCGGGAGGAACGCTCCGGTCGCTCCATCCGGTTTCGCTCGGTGAGCCAGCCCAACTCAGGTCTGAGATCCTGAGCATCACCGAGAAGCGCGGGAGGACTGGCCGGCTCGCATTCGTGACCGTGGGCCACACGGTCCTGCAGGGGGATCGCCCGTGCGTGGAGGAGGAGCAGGTGATCGTCTACCGGGAGCCCGCGCCGCGCCCGTCCGCTGCGACCGCCGGGCAGAAGTCCGCCCCGCAGAAGGTCGCCACATCGGGCCAGGGTGGCGGCGCAGCCCACCCGGCGGGCGCGAGCGACGTGGCGAGCAGCGGCGGCGGGAGAGCGGGCCGCGAGTCCGGCGGTCGCACGAGCCCCGCCCCGGAATGGACCGAGACCTTCCTCCCCACCACTGTGACCCTCTTCCAGTTCTCGGCGCTGACCTACAACGGCCACCGCATCCACTACGACCATCCCTACGTCACGCAGCAGGAAGGCTATCCCGGGCTACTGGTGCATGGGCCGCTGACCGCGCTTCTTCTCCTGGATGCCGCCCAGCGACACAGCCCGCGCCCAGTGAGGCAGTTCCGCTACCGGGCGCTGGCGCCGCTCTTCGTGGACCAGCCGATCATGCTCGCCGGCCAGGCGACTCCGGCTCCTGCGACCGAATCCGGGCCGCCGAAAGAGCGCGTCGTGCAGGCGCTGGGGCCGTCAGGCGTAG
>JAJDVW010000029.1 GCA_022825925.1 Pseudomonadales bacterium
GGGAAGGGCAGCACTACCGGGTCGCCGGCCTCAACCTGCTGGCCGCGATCATCATCTACTGGAACACGCTGAAGCTCGGCGACGCCGTCTTCGCGAGGAGCCAAGCCGGGCTCGAGGTTCCGGACGAACTCCTGGCCCACGTCTCGCCGCTCGGCTGGGAGCACATCAACCTGACCGGCGAATACCGATGGCCGGGAGCCGACCGTCGGGCCACCCGAAACGCTTAACGTAGTATTCCGCCCTCTCCCGCAAACGACCCGATCCCCGACGCCATCAGCCAGCTCGAACAGCTCGACCGGCAGCTCCTCACGCGCCGCGACATCGAACGGCTCTTCGGCGTCGGCAAGGTGCGCGCCGCCGCCCTCATGACGACCTTCGGGGCCGAGCTCGTCGGCAACCAGAAGACGCTCCCGCGGACCAGGCTCCTGCAGCAGCTCAAGAAGCACCGGGGGCGGGCCGCGTTCCGCCACGAGGAGGAACGCCGCGAGCGCCTGGCCTCCGAGCTCCAGAAGGCCCGGCTGACCGGGGTCCGGTTCAAGGTGCCGGCCGAGAACATGAGCGCGAAGCTGGCGAACCTGCCCGATGGGGTGACGGTCGAGCGCGGGCGGATCGAGGTGCGGTTCGACGGGGCGGAGGACGCCCTGATGCGGCTCTACACGTTGGCCCAGGCGCTCGGAAACGATCTGGGGCGGTTCCAGGCGCTCGTCGGTCGTTGAGGCGGGGGAGAGGTGGTGAACGAAATGACGGACGCCCTGGTGCCGGTGGTCGAGACGCCGGCGGTCGACGCGGCCGTGGCCGCGGAGGCGACGTCGGGCGTGACACGGGCGGGTTCGGCAGGGCTCGCGTTGCCGCGGGTGATCGTCGATGCCGGGCCGGGGGTGGTGGGGAAGTTCGTGGAGTTCTTCGCCGGAAGGATCGCGAACGAGCGGACGCGGGCGGCGTACGCGCGGGCGGTGGGGCAGTTTCTCGCGTGGTGCGAGGAGCGGGGCCTCGGGTTGCGCGACGTCTCGCCCCTCCACGTGGCCGCCTACATCCGGACGCACCCCGGGTCGGTCCCGACGGTGAAGCAGCACCTGGCCGCGATCCGCATGTTCGGCGACTGGCTCGTCGTCAGCCAGGTCCTCCCGGTGAACCCCGCGGCGGCGGTTCGGGGGCCGAAGCACGTCGTCACCAAGGGCGCGACGCCGGTCCTCTCGCCGGCGGAGACCCGGAAGCTCCTCGAGGCGATCGACACGGGCACCCTGGCCGGGCTCCGCGATCGGGCGCTGCTCTCGGTCATGCTCTACAGCTTCGCGCGGGTGAGCGCGGTCCTCGGGATGCGTCGGCAGGACTACTTCGGGCAGGCGAGCCGGGGGTGGCTGCGGCTCCACGAGAAGGGCGGGAAGCGGCACGACGTGCCGGCCCACCACCGGGCGGCGGCGGCCCTCGACGCCTACCTCGAGGCGGCCGGGCTCGAGGAGCCGAAGGCGGCGCTCTTCCAGAGCCTGGACCCTGCGGCACGTCGGTTGACAGGCCGAGCACTCGAGCGGCGGGTGGTCCTGGCGATGATCAAGCGGCGCGCCGCGGCCGCGGGGCTGCCGCCCTCGACGTGCTGCCACACGTTCCGGGCGACGGGGATCACGGCGTATCTGTCGAACGGGGGGACGCTCGAGCACGCGCAGCAGATCGCGGGGCACGCATCGCCGAAGACGACGAAGCTCTACGACCGGACGGCGGACACGGTGACGGTCGACGAGATCGAGCGTATCGTGATCTGAACGGGGCCCAGCCCGGTTCGCGGGTCGGTCGAGTCCTGGGCCCGCGAAGTCCTCGGTCCGGATGACGAATGTCGGCGCCGTGGTCAAGGTCGGAAGCGCAGAGCAGAAGCGGTCACGCAGGTCGAGAAGGCGAGATGAAGTGCCAGGTCGTGAAGTCGTCGGAGTTCGAGGCTTGGTGGCGCGGGCTGCGCGAGGGCGCGCAGAACAGCGTGACGGCGGCGGTGACGAGGCTGCAACGGGAGGGAGTGACACTGGGGCATCCGCGGTCGTCGGAGGTGAAGTCGTCGAGACACGGGAACATGCGGGAGCTGCGGATTCAGAGCGGCGGGAAGGCGATCCGGGTGTTCTATGCGTTCGACCCGCGCCGGACGGCCGTCGTGCTGGTTGGGGGGCGCAAGAGAGGGCAGGAAAAGCGATTCTACCGCGACCACGTGCGGCGAGCGGATGCGATCTATGATGAGTACCTGTGCCGGTTCCGCCGCGGCCAATTTCGGGAGCAGGAAGACCGCCGGGACCAGGACCGATGATGGAGCGGAGGGTGGAGATGGAGTTCGGACCGTTCGACGAGCTCACGAAGGATTTCACGCCGGAGCGGTGGGCGCGGATCGAGGATATCGTAGCCGACATGCAGGAGGAGGATCGTCGCGCCGCGGCCGGATCAGCTCAGCTGGGACCGCAGGAGGTCGAATCGGCCGAGGAGCGGCGACCACGACGTCGCCTCGGAGGGGCGCTGAAGAGCTCGGCCAGGATCGGCCGCTAGAACGACCAGGGCGCATCCACCAGCGCACGGCAGGCCTCGAACCTGCGCACCGCCTCGTCGCGGAGCCACTCGGCGAGTTCACGCGCCGCGCGGCCCGCAGTCGCTGGACCGTAGCGGGGGAAGGCGGTCTACCGGTACGTCGACTCTACCCCCCTCCCGCAAACGACCCGCTCTCGGTCATGCTCTACAGCTTCGGGCGGGTGAGCGCGGTCCTGGGGATGCGGCGGCAGGACTACTTCGGGCAGGGGAGCCGGGGCTGGGTTGAGGTTCCACGAGAAGGGCGGGAAGCACCACGACGTGCCGGCCCACCACCGTGCCGCCGCCGCCCTCGACGCCTACGTCGAGACGGCCGCGCTCGAGGAGCCGAAGGCGGCGCTCTTCCAGAGCGTGGACCCGGCGGGGCGCCGGCTGACGGGGCGGGCGCGCGAGCGGCGGGTGGTCCTGGCGATGATTCAAGCGGCGGGCCGCGGCCGCGGGGCTCCCGCCCTCGACGTGCTGCCACACGTTCCGGGCGACCGGGATCACGGTGTATCTCTTGCACGGGGGGACCCTCGAACACGCGCAGCAGATCGCGGGGCACGCGTCGCCGAAGACGACGAAGCTCTATGACCGGCCGGCGGACACCGTCACGGTCGACGAGATCGAGCGCATCGTGATCTGAACGGTGGGGGCCCGCCTGTCCGGGCTTGCGGCTCCCGGCCGTCCCGCGACGGGTGTCCGGCGGCCGCGACGTGACGGTCGGGCGCACCGGTCCCCTGCGGGGGCAGGGCTCACGGCCCGATGACGCCTCGGCGGCGAATCGCGTTGCCGCGGGCGATTCGTCTAGGCGCCGTCGTCCGTTGCCGGTTGAAGCCGCCGTCGATCTGGCTTAGAGTGCACTCAAGGGAGCCCTCATGAGAGCTACGAAAGCCGTTTCCGCCCTGCTTGTGGCGCTCGCTTTGGTGTGCGACGCGTCCGTCGCGGCTGCCGCCGGACGCGTTGCGCTGGTCGTCGGCAACAGCGGGTATTCCCACATCGGGACCCTACCGAACCCGCGCAACGATGCGACCGACGTGTCGCAGGCCCTCCGGCGACTGGGGTTCGAGGTGAGGACGGAGCTCGATACGGACTTGGAGTCGCTAGTGGACGCCCTGCGCGCCTTCACGGTGCGGAGCGAGGGCGCCGACGTGGCCCTGGTGTTCTACGCGGGGCACGGCATGTCGATGGACGACGTGAACTACCTGTTGCCGGTGGACGCGCGCCTGGAGCGGGACACGCAGGTGCGTTTCGAGACCGTGACCCTGGACGACGTGTTGGCGGCGACGACAGGGGCCTCGCTGCGGGTGGTGATTCTGGATGCGTGCCGAGACAATCCCCTCGTGCGAACAATGCGGCGGACGGGGGCGCGGCGCAACGTCAGCGACGGCGGCTTCGCGAATCTCGACCGCTCGTTGTTGGCGGACGAGACTTTCGTGGCCTACGCGACCGCGGCGGGAACGAAGGCGGCGGACGGCACGGGGCGCAACAGCCCGTACACCGACGCGTTGCTGAAGTACCTCGAGCAGCCGTTGGACATCGGTATCCTGTTCCGGGCCGTACGCGCGCAGGTTATGGATGCGACCGGCAGCAAGCAGCGTCCCCACCAAATCCATACGTTGCGGCGCGAGCACTACCTGGCGGCAACAGACGAGTTGATCGCGGAGCTCTACCGCAGGGCGGACCAAGGAGACGTGGTCGCGCAAGATGAGCTGGGCGACAGGTACGAGACCGGGCGCGGCGTGGCGCTCGACTATGGCATGGCCGTCGACTGGTACCGGCGGGCGGCGAACGGCGGATACGCCCCAGCGCAGGCCAGCCTCGGCTTCTTGTACGGCAACGGTCGAGGCGTAGAGCAGGACCATCGCACGGCCGTCGAATGGCACCGTCGAGCCGCCGAGCAGGGGGACGCCCGCGCGCAGAACAATCTCGGCATCGCGTACGAGCGCGGCCAGGGAGCGGAACAGGACTCCGTTACGGCCGTCGACTGGTACCGCCGCGCCGCTGAGCAAGAACACTATGCGCATGACAGCCTGGTTGTTCCCGTTGCGCGGACCAACCTCGGCAACATGTACCGAGACGGACGAGGCGTAGAGCAAGACGCCGCCGCCGCCGTTGAATGGTACCGCCGAGCCGCCGACCAGGGATACGCCAACGCGCAGAACGAGCTCGGCATCATTTACAGCAACGGTCGCGGCGTAGAGCAGGACGACCGCGCCGCCGTTGAATGGTACCGCCGAGCCGCCGACCAGGGATACGCCAACGCGCAGAACAACCTCGGCGTGATGTATAAGAACGGTCGTGGCGTAGAGCAGGACGACCGCGCCGCCGTTGAATGGTACCGCCGAGCGGCCGAGCAGGGAAATGCGGCCGCCCAGACCAACCTCGGCTGGATGTATGACTACGGTCGCGGCGTAGAGCATGACGACCAGGCGGCGGTCGGCTGGTACCGCCGAGCCGCTGAACAAGGATCCGCCGTCGCGCAGTACAACTTGGGCTACATGTACCGCACTGGTGAAGGCGTAGAGCACGATTACCAGGCAGCGATTGAGTGGTATCGCCGCGCGGCCGAACAGGGCCATGCCCAAGCGCAGAACAGTCTTGGCACTATGTACGACCGCGGTCGAGGCGTAGAGCAGGACCATGTCGCCGCTGCCATGTGGTACCGCCGATCGGCTGACTTGGGAAACCCTACGGCACAGCACAACTTGGCGCATAAGTACGAACTCGGGGAAGGCGTGCCTCAGGACTACGAAGCAGCCTTGATGTGGTTCCGCGAGGCCGCCGAAGGGGGAGACCCACACGCGGCGAAGGACATCCTCCGCCTGAACGCAAGGCGCCCCTGACCACGCGCGTGGCTGGCTCCACTGCCGATTTCCAGGCCCTATTCGAACTTGGCATCATCGAACGAACCGGACGTCGCTCTGTTCCTTCCCGGGTGATTACGATGCCCAGACTGCTATCGAGCACCATATTCGTCACCTTTGCCGCGGTTGCCGGGGCTCCGCTGGCCAACGCGGATATGCGCGATCAAGTGGTCTGCGACGTGCCGGCCGACGAAGCCGTGCTCCTCACGTGGCAGGTCGACGACGGTTCCTGGAGAGTTACCACGCCCAGCGGGGGCACGGCCTCGTTCCCGGTCGAGGCCGATGCCCTGCAGCTTTGGAGGGAGGCTCCCGTCTTCGTGTGCCACCTGACTTTGGAGGTCGGCTTCCGCGAGCTACCGGGGCGCCTGTACCGTCTCAAGCGAAGCATGAAGCCCCTCGACAGGATCGCCGGCGTGACCCATGTCGCCGAAACCGATCCGCGCGTGCTGATTGCGGGCCCGCAATTTCCTCCTATCACCGCCGACCAGACATGCGACGGGAAGTGGCTCGAAACGTCGTGCTGGATGGAGTTGGTCCACCAACCTGGATGCTACGTCTGGAATGAGTCTCTCCGGAGGAACGAGACTGTCGCTTGGACGGGCGCCTGCAGGGGCGGAACCGCTCACGGGGCGGGGTCCATCATATGGAGCATCGACCTGGGAGACCTAGAGTGGAGCGACCTGGGAGACCTAGAGGGATTTGGCAGATTCCTGCGGCACGACATAGTCACCACGCGGCTCGACGGTGGCAGACCCGCGGGCCACACGGACGTGCTCAGCACCAACGGAGCCAGCGCTGAGGGACCTTATGTGAACGGCAGAAGACACGGCACATGGATCGGCCAGCACGCCGACAGGTCCAAATACGAGGGTCCCTACGTGGATGGCCAGCGGCACGGTACCTTTACCCTGAGCTTCCCGGACGGGACGATCCACGAAGGCCCCTATGAGAACGGCTTGAAGGAGGGCACATGGGTCCACCGCCGCGCAGACGGCATCGTGGAGGAAGGCTCGTATCGCACCGGCAGGCAGAACGAAACCTGGATCTTGCGTTTCCCGGATGGAAGCGTTCACGAAGGTCGTTACTGTGAGGGCGTACAGTGCGGTCACTGGAGTCGGCGCGATGCAGACGGAAACGAGTCGGAAGGACCGCTCGACGACGGCAAGGAGTCAGGCTTGTGGTTCTTCCGCTTTGCCAACGGCGACGTCATGGAAGGTTCCTACGTCCACGGCCAGCGGCACGGGATCTGGACCACGGCATTTGCCGACGGGGTCATCGAAAAGGGCCGCTACGTGAATGGCGAGAGGCAGGGCACCTGGATCATCCACGACGGGAAGTTCCGCTACCGGACGAAGTACGTAGACGGCAGGCCGAAAGGCAAGACCAGAGATGCCATGGAACGATAACCGGCCGGCCCGGGAAGGAACGGAATGCAGTGCGAGACCGTGGCGAACCGATTCGGGAACAGCATCGCCACAGTCCACCGCTCGATTTCAGTATGAACTATTGAAGCGAAACGCGAACCCCGCCTGAAACTTGTCGACGCTGACGAACCTGGGCGGCAGCTCGCCATTGGCGTACGAAGCGAAGAACTCCCAGTGCGGACCGAAGACGAGCCGGATGGCGGCGTTCAGATAGCTCCGGGAGCCGCCCTGCCCGACAAGCGTCGTCCGCGACGCGACCCCCCTGTCGATGACGAACGTGCCGCCCATGTCCTGTCCTGACGTCTCCCTTGCGAGCACTCGCGTGCCCAAAGCCTCTTCCGTGTAGAGCCGACGGTACACGTAGTTCACGTCGAACACGACCTGATCGAGATGCGGCCCTCGAAGCTCCACGCGCAACTGGCCGGCCAAACCAACCTTCAGCCGCCCTATCGATCCGTCGTCCAGGGCGACGACCTGGTTGGCCAGGTTCCTTCCCGCCTCGAAGCCCACATAGGGCAGGAAGTCGACGGCATAGCCCGATAGCACGCCGCTCCGACCTGCGGCTCCCGCCGTGCGCGTCCGCAAGTCGAGCTGTCCGTTGACGACGAGGTTGCCGTCGCTGAAGGTCTTTTCCGACTCGAACGTCGGACCAACGTCCAGTACGACGGCGTACAGCCAGGGCCGGTCCGCGGTGACCATCTCCGCCCGAGAACCTGTGCGCGACCCGAACACCGGGAGGCTGCGATAGTGCGTGAACTGCAGCGGCAGCGAAAAGAGAAGGCTGTTCTCGTCGTCCTGGTCGGAGCTGTTCGTCCTGAACTCGACCCGTGGTCCGAACGACAGCTCGTTTCGTTCCGCGATTCGGACAATGGGAAAGGGTTGGCGAAAGTTGGTGACGAGACCGAACGTGGCGTCCGCGCCCTGGCTGTTGACGAATGTGAGGCCGGTGTAGACGTCGGTATAGTTGAGGAGACTGCCGGCACGGCCCGCGGCGGGGACGGTCCTTCCGGCCGCAAGCGGTCGCGGCTCGGCGCCCGGCCGCTCGAGAAAGGACACGGTGGCCGCGGCTCCTCTGGGAATCGCCCCATCAATAAACAGCACTAGGCCGGGATCCCGCCGCGATCGGTCGATCCGCACCGACGTCTCCCGAACGTCGACAACCGGAAACGACGACCCTGCGATGTCCACCAGCCACGCGTCTGGCTCCAGGGAGCGCTCGCGATAGGCCGGCGGCAGGTAGTCCGTCAACAGGACCGTTCTGTTCCACACGCTGCCCTGAAGCCGGGCCGCCGTCACGACCGGCAACGACGCGATCAGATTCCGCTCCACCCGGCGTCCCACGGTCAGTTCGTCGATGATGAGCAACGCGGCGTCGGGTGGAGACTTCGCCCCCGCCGCGTCGAGACGCTCGCTCATCTCCCGCGAGAGAGTCACGATGACTTCGGCCGGGGTGACCTCGGCGTCCACGTCCGGGTAAACGTTGTTGGAGACCACCAACGTGACTCCCGGATGGGCGGCCGATGCGAGCCCCGCCGAGTACCTGAGGACTATCCTCGTGGGCTCGGGGCGAAGAACCGTGGTCGGCAGTGTCTGGCCAAGGGCCGAGTCCGTCACCGCGATCAGTATCAGAAGGAGGAACGTCCGGCAAGTGCGGACCGGCATCGCGGGCAGATCCTTTTCGGACTGGCGGTCAGACTCAATCAGGAGAATCAGGCGACCACGCGACCTGGTACGCGGTCACTAGACGGTCTCCCGCGGCCGCCATCGTGTTTCCGGGCGTGAGCTGGAGCGTGTCCATGAAGCTCGGGGCATCCAGGGAGCCGTCCACGTTGGCCTCGATGGAGAGCCTCAGGAGACCTTTCACGTGCTCGACCCGCTGCGGCGTATTGACGTCCACGTCTCGCAGGCTGTGGGTGTCGCTGATGCTGTCGACGGGAAAGCGGCCGATGAGCGAGGCGGCGGACTTCACGAGCTCGGTCGCGTCGTAAGGAGAAAGGTAGAGAGGGCTGTCACCCAGGGAAGGGCCTCGCATGGCCGAAGGGACGGGGCTGCTGGTGTTCGGACGGACGACTACCGGCGCAACATCGCCAGCGGAGAGCGCGTCGCCGCCGGCACTGGATTCGCGGAGCCAATCGAAGCTCACGACCATCGCAAGCAGCACGATCAGCAGGCACTGGAACAGGGCCAGGACCACAAGGGCGGCGGCGACGCGCTCCGATACACCGTGTGCGCGAACTGCCTCCTTGCCGCGGGGCGCCTCCGGCTCCTTGCGCCCGCTTTTCGGGTCGGGCCCGCTCCGTGGACGATCGCCGCGCTTTCGCTTTCTGCCCTTCCTGTCGTCGCCGGTCGGCTTGCCCATCGTTCCTTTCCCATTCGCGAGCGGTCGAGCTCGCGCGGCACCGTCGGCGACATCTCACCCGGTCGGCGCCTGCACCGACAGGGAGCACCGGCCCGCTTGGCCGAAATTGTCTTGCACTACGAGGTAGTATGTCCGGTCGTCTTCCAGGGCGATCGTCAAGCGTGAATCGAGGCCGTTACCGCCGTCGTCGTCAGATTCCAGCAGATCCCCATTCTCGTCGAAGACGGACAGGTACGCATCGAAGTTGTTACTCAGGCCGCGCACATCAATGACGTACTCTCCGCTACCGGGCACGGTGAGCTCGAACCGGCGTTGCTCGTCGGGACCGAGTGTGATTTCCTGCGGGTCGCCGGGAACCATGGACTCGGCATCGACAGGACGCGTCACGCCGGCGGTCTCCTCAACAGCCTCATCCGCGGTCGCAGGAGCCGCTCGGGCCACCGTCTCGGCACCCCCGTCTCGGACCGATGACGCCGAGGCCAGCTGAGTGGCACCGGTGGGCTGGAGCGCGAAGAAGAGGAATAGCTCGGCAATCAATATGCCGAACAATGCGGCGCTTCCGGCAACCAGGCTGATGTACCAGTGACGGCTGGCGAGGGCCGAGGCGGGCGCACGGATTACCTCCCTGGCGACGGCCACGATGAGCACGGCGAGGGCGGAAGCGAGGATCAGGACGGAGGCGGCAAAGACCCAGGCGTAGGCGGCGAAGTCGCCGAGGGCTCCGCCGGACGCTGTCTGGCTGGCGAGTCCCACGACCGGCGGCTGCGCCATCGAGAGTCCGGGAACACATACGAGGAATATGGCCACCAGATACCACAGCCTTGACCAGACCAACTGGCGACCATTCGTGCACATGTGCCAAGCTCCTCCGAGCGGGGTCGCACCCCCCGGACGCAACTGAGCGACCCGGGCGCGCCACCTGCCACCGTGGACCCCGCATCGCCGCACAGATCGGCCGCCCACGGTTCACGAGGCGTTCAGAAGGCGCGCCGCCGACTTGCGGTCAACTCACGAACGCGACCCGTCCAGTGTCTCGCGTTGCGCCGCTTCGGTCAAGACCGGGGTCGTGTGCGGGGGGGGCGAAATCCTACGTTTAGCACTTAGCCCCTCGGGCTCAGGTGCCGAGAACCTTGCGGCCCTGCTCCCGCAACTGGCCCTGCGGGCCGACGGTACCGGTAGAGCGTCACCGGCCTGATGCCGAGCTCGCGGCACAGCTCGGACACCGACGTGTCGCGGTGCGCCATCGCCGACTGGGCCAGCCTGACCTGGGCTTTCGTCAGCGCGAACTTCCTGCCACCCTTCCGGCCGCGAGCCCGCGCGGCCTCGAGCCCGGCCACGGTGCGTTCGCGGATCAGCTCCCGCTCGAACTCGGCCAGCGCCGCGAAGATGCCGAACACGAGGCGGCCGCCCGCGGTCGTGGTGTCGACCTGCGCGCCC
>JAJDVW010000150.1 GCA_022825925.1 Pseudomonadales bacterium
CTGGCCGCGGGCGCAGCGCGAGCTGTTCGGGTAGCCGACTCCCGAGCCGTGCGGTTCCCGCGGCCGCCGTCGTCGCCTAGTGGCTGATGCAGCGACCTCCGGCCCGGGTTGCAGGCGGATGTTGCAGCGGTCTCTCTCGGCGTGGACATGAAGCCTGCCTGCAAGTACTCTGGGATGCATGCCGACGCTTCGAGTCAGGAACGTGCCGACCGAGATCCACCAAGTTCTCAAGGCGAAGGCGGCCATCGAGGGATCATCGTTGTCCGATTTCGTGCTCGCCGAGTTGGAGAAGCTCGCGATGCGACCGACTCCGCGCGAGTTCCGTGAGCTTCTTCGAACGAGGGAGCCCGTTCATCTGGACCCGCAGCCGGCCGACATTATCCGGGAGATGCGCGAGCGCGAATAGGAGTCCGTCGACGCCTGCTGGATGGCCATGGCCCACCTGCTGACCGGCATCCGACTTGGGCTGGCTCTGCCTCTGGCCGTCGCCTTCGCCCGGCCCGACTTCCTGCACGCCGGCCTCGTCGCGCTGCTCCTGGCCGTGGCCCTCGCCACCGACTACGCCGACGGCATCGTCGCCCGCCGGCGGGGCACCGCGTCGCCCGCCGGCCAGCTCTTCGACCACGCGACGGACTGCCTCTTCGTGACCGCCGGGCTCACCGGGGCGGCGCTGGCGGGCGCGGTCCCCCCGGCGCTGCCGGTCCTCGTCGCCGTCGCGTTCGGCCAGTACGTCTTCGACTCCTACGTCGTGCACCGGCGGAAGCGTCTGCGCATGAGCACCATCGGCCGGTGGAACGGCATCGGCTACTTCGTCCCGCTGGTCGTGATCGCGGTGGCGCGGCTGGAGGCTGTGCCGGGGCTGACGGCGGCGCTGCTGGTGGCCGCCCGCCTCACCGCCTACGCGCTGATTGTCTCGACCATCGTCTCTATTGCCGACCGCGCGACTGCCGCCCGCGGCGCGTACGGACGATAGGTGGGAGATGGCCGATGAACGGCTCAGGGAGCAGTTGCGTCTGGACAGTGTAGCAACCCGCGCATGACGTTGTGCGACAAGTCTTTTCGTGCTTGTCTGCGTAGCGCGCATTGAACTCCTTGATGATGGATCGGTCCGACGGCAGTACGCGGGGAGCATCGGTCGGGAGCTGCGGCCACGGATTCTCCACGAATGCGCCTCGCATTTGAACAGTCGTCGTTCCCGATGGCAGCGACGCTCACGGCGAGACGTTCTCGTACCACTTGAGGTTCGCCGTCCCCCCGCCGATGCAGATGAGGTCGATCCGGCCGTCGCCGTCGAGGTCCTCGGCCACGCAGGCCGACGGGGACATGTCGCCGTCGTCGAGGATCTGGCGGGACCAGGCGTCGCCGTCAGGATCGGTCGCCGTGTAGAGATAGAGCCGGCGCGGGTCGCCGCGGTCGCCGGTCGCGATCTCGTCGCGCCCGTCCCCGTCGAAGTCGGCGGTGACGATGGTGTGGCTGCTGCCGATGCGGTCGATGACCTGCCGAGTCCACGTGTCGCCGTCCTCGCGGTAGACGACGACCTGATTGCCGTGCCAGGGCTCGATGGTCGTGACGAACGTCGCATCGCCGAGCCGGCCGGTCTCGACCTCGCTCGCGCCGCTGCGGGGCCACGGAGCGGGGTCGCCGGGGGCGAGGGTGCCGCCGATCCACTCGCCGTCGATGTACCGGTGCAGGTGCACGCCCGCGAAGCTGGTGCTGAGGACGGCGTCGCGGTCGGGGTCGTCCCACGGCTTGACGAGCAGCCCGTGGACCACGCCCTGCCCGGCGTCCGGGATGGTCCGGCGCTGCCAGTCGTCGGGCCGGTACCAGATGAGAGGCACGGCATCGCGGTACTCGGGCGCCTCCGCCGCAGGACCGGAGAGGGGCGCGTTGATCAGCACGTCGCGACCCGAGCCGTCGATGTCCGCCCACCGGACGCGGTGCACGGTCGGGGTGCGGTCGATCTCGCGGATGCTCCACGGCTCGGTCGGGTCTCCCTGGTGGGTCAACAGCGACAGGACGCCGAGGGTGCTGCCGTGCGTGGTGCCGAACTCGTGGGCCACCACCAGCTCGGGGATGCCGTCGCCGTCGAGGTCGCGGGCCGCCGCGTTGATGGCGCGGTTCAGGCCCGTGGTCAGGACGTGCCGCTCCCACCCGGGGTTCTCGTACCACGCCAGCTCGTCGAGGCGGGTCGACAGCGCGATGACGTCGAGCCGGCCGTCGCGGTTCAGGTCGACCACCACCGGCTGGTAGCCGCTCGCGAGCTCGGCGGCGATGGTGTGCGTCACGAACCGCGGTCCGGCCGCACCCTCCTGCGCGTGTACCGGCCCGGGCGCGCCCGCCAGTAGGGACGAGACCAGCAGCGCGACGCCTGCCGGTGTCGCCGCTTCCAGACGAAATCGTGGCGTCATGCTGTTGTCCTCCCCGGCACGGTTCCTGACGACCCGCTCCGGTCGCGCGCCGTTGGGCGCCCGCCGCGCCGTCGTCACTCCAACGTCATCGGCCGGACGGCGCTTCTGTCGCGGGCCGTTGGGTTCGCCCTGCGGCGGCGGATCGGCAGAACGTCGCTGCCATCACTGCATGTCATCGGCTGGGCCCGGCTCCTGTCGCGGGCCGTTGGGTTCACCCGCGTCGGCGGACGGGAACCCTCGCCGTGCTCCGCGGGCGATCCATGCAGCCGGCCGCCTGTTCCGCCAAGCGGAGTTCCGCCGCGGCGGCTGATGCGCCCGGCGGACACTTCCGTGGTGACGCGCGGCGCGGGCACCTTGCCGCCCGGCCGCCCTCGCGGCTGGACACGGTGCCCAACTGTCGCCTACCCGCGCGGAATCCACCGCCCGCCGAGCACCGTCCCGGCCGGGAAGAGGCGCTGGCGGTCGGTCCGCACGTTCTCGTAGTTGTCGACGAAGTCGAAGACGCCGACCCGCAGGTCGAGGAGCGTCAGGTCGGCCCGCGCCCCCACGTGGAGGGTGCCGCGGTCGTTCAGGTGGGGGAAGACCCGCGAGGCGTTGACGGTCGCGCACGCCACCACCGCGTCGAGGGGCATCCCCGCGTTCAGGAACTTCGACATGACGTTCGGCAGGTCCACGACCCCCGCCACCGACCGGCTCGTGGTGTTGCCGTCGGTCGAGATGGTGTCGGGCCAGAAGCCCGCCGCGATGACCTGGTCGACGATGTCCCACCGCACGTGCCCGACCCGCCCGTTGGCGACGTCGAACCACACGCCGCGGCGCCGCGCCTCGAGCACCGCCGGGTCCATGCGGCCGGCGTCGTCGACGATGGCGTTCGGGGGCGGGGCCAGCATGTGGGTGACGACGTCGCCGGGCTTCAGCAGGTCCAGCAGGGTGGAGAGCGGCGACGCCGTCTGGCCCATGTGGATCATCACCGGCAGGCCGAAGGCCGAGGCCGCGGCCTGGGCGCGCCGCAGGACCTCGACGTCGTCGGCCGCGACGCCCTCGGTCAGCCGCGCCTTGACGCCGACGACGATGTCGCGGTGCCGCTCGATGGCGCTCCTCGCGGCGTCGACGTCCGCGAGGTCGAGGTCCATGGTGTCGCCGCCGGGCAGGATGCCGGCGCGCCCGATGTTCACCAGGATGCGGCCCTGCTGGGGCGCCGCCCGCGCGACGACCACCTGGGGGTCGATGTCGTCGGCCCCCGCCGACCCCGCGTCGACCCACGCCGTCACCCCGTCCTCGAGGCAGATCCGCGGGCCTTCCGGCTCGCGCGCGTAGTGGGTGTGGACGTCGATCAGGCCCGGGACGACGAAGCGGCCGCGCGCGTCGACGACTTCCGCCGAGCCGGCGGGAATGTCCGCCTCGACCGCCGCGATGCGCCCGCCCGCGATGGCCACGTCGAGGGCCGCGTCGACGTGCAGCGAAGGATCGAGGACGCGCCCGCCCTTGACGACCATGTCGTACGACTGCGCGAGCAGGCCGGTCGCGCGGACGCCGACGGCGGCCCCGGCCGTGGCCCGGACGAACTGGCGTCGATTCAGCAGCATCTCTGGCCTCCCGGTGGATGTGCCGACATGG
This sequence comes from Pseudomonadales bacterium, assembly GCA_022825925.1. Taxonomy (GTDB): domain Bacteria; phylum Pseudomonadota; class Gammaproteobacteria; order Pseudomonadales; family Azotimanducaceae; genus VXNE01. Next base: position 4,026 of record JAJDVW010000150.1, read on the forward strand.
TGTGCGGCTTCGACCGGCGTGTCAACCGGGGCGATTGCGCGCGCCGGCCCGGCTCGTGGCGCCGGTGACGTTGCGTCGACAGAACCCCGGACGGGCGCAAGCGGAAGGTCGGAAGCCGATTCTTGTGGAGTCGGTGCGACGGGGCCATGCCACTGCGTAGTGCGTTCGAGCTCGACGGCGGTGCCGGCGGACCTCGCCACCGCGTCCGACCGCGTCGCGGATCGCCTGTTCCCCCGAGTCACGCCTCGCGCGCGCGGCGGCGCGACAGGCGGCGGGGGGCGGAGGCTCGGGCGAGGAACCCAGGACGGCGATCGACGCGGCACCGCCGACCCGGCGGGGCGGCTCCGCCGCGGTGGTGGTGCCGTCGAGTCCTCGATGGGTGTTTCCCTTGTAAATTGTCCACGACGTGGATAAATTGCAAGGATGATCTCCCGAATCGTCACGTCCGACATCGAGAACGCCCTCGAGCGTCAGGCCGCGGTGGGGCTGATCGGACCGCGGCAGGTAGGCAAGACGACGCTCGCCCTCGAGATCGCGCGGTCGCGCGACGCGCTCTACCTCGACCTGGAGGACCGCGACGACCGCAACCGGCTGGCCGAGCCCGCCCTGTTCCTCGACAACGTGGAGGACCGACTCGTCATCCTCGATGAGATCCACAGGATGCCCGAGCTGTTCCAGACGCTGCGGGGCGTCATCGACCGGGGCCGGCGCCGAGGGAAGGGCCGGGGCCGGTTCCTCATCCTGGGATCGGCGTCGATCGACCTGCTGCGCCAGTCGGGCGAGACGCTCGCCGGACGCATCGCATACATCGACCTGGCGCCGCTCTCGCCGCTGGAAGTGGAAGACACCCGGGCATCGCGCGAGAGGCTGTGGTTGCGGGGCGGCTTTCCCGACAGCTTCCTGGCGGGGAGCGACGAGGACAGCCTGGCGCTGCGCCGCGATTTCATCCGCACCTATCTGGAGCGCGACGTCGCGGCCTTCGGGCCCCGCGTGCCCGCCACGACCCTCGACCGGCTGTGGACGATGCTCGCGCACCGTCAGGGCACGACGCTGAACGCCTCGGTTCTGGCGCGGGCCCTGGAGGCGAGCGCGCAGTCGGTGACCCGCTACGTCGATCTCCTGGTCGACCTGCTGCTGGTGCGCCGGCTGCCTCCCCTGCACGCCAACGTCGGCAAGCGCCTCGTGAAGGCGCCCAAGGTCTACGTGCGCGACAGCGGCCTCGTGCACGCCCTCCTCGGCATCGGGTCGCTGGAGCAGCTCGCCGGGCATCCGGTGGTCGGCGAGAGCTGGGAGGGCTACGTCATCGAGACGCTGATCCCGGTGCTGCCCCCGCGGGCGCGGCCGCACTTCTACCGGACCAGCGCCGGCGCCGAGATCGACCTCGTCGTCGAGCACGCCGACGGCGCGCGCTGGGCGGTCGAGATCAAGCGTTCGTTGTCGGCCCGGGTCGGCCGCGGGTTCCACCTCTCGTGCGAGGACCTCGAGCCCGCGCGCGCCTTCGTCGTTCACGCCGGAGACGACCGCTACCCCCTGTCGGAGAGCGTGGAGGCCATCGGCGTCCGCGAGATGGCCGGCGAGCTGCGCGGCGGCCCGTGACGTGTTGTGCCGAGGCCGGACTCGTCGAACCGATCTTGGGCGTCGCCGGCTGACGAGGGCGAATGTCCGGTCCTTCCCGCCCGTTGCGCCCGATGGATCGAACCCCAGGCGTTCATCGCGCGTCTGCCGATCAGACCTTGGAAGCGAACTCCTGTTCTCGTTGCAGGTCCGCCGTCAGACTCTCCACCAGCGCAATCGCCGCCAGGACGACGGCGGCGCCGAACCCCACCGTGACGTGTGTCTTCGGGAAGTCGGCGCGGTGCTGGCCGAAGTCACCGACGGACTGCAGGTGGTCTATCAGCAGGCAGGTCGTCTTCCTGACGTAACGGGTCTTGCTTTCCACTCCGCCGGTCCCCGTCGCGAGTCGCAGAATGTTGCACTGCGCGCCGTAGCCGCGAGGCAGTTTGCCTCGGTCGTCTCGGAATTTCTCGCCGGCGTGCCTCCATTCTTCGAGCCACTCTGACGGGATCGTCTTGTCTGGCGGAAGCTCCGCTTCCCAGACGAGTTCCAGCGCTCGCGTCGCGATGGCCCTGACGCCATTGACCGCGAATTCCGGGTTGTCGTCGAGGTCGCGTACGGCACGGCTGACCAAATCACGAAGAAGTCGGTTCGTCCGAGGCGTGACGACCTGCTCGAGGCGCATTTCCAGCGCCGAGCGGATGTGCGCTTCGAATCCCGAGACGGAGCCGAAGAGACGCTTCAGGTTCGCGATAGCCGGTGCCTGCTGCGCGGCGTAGCGTTGCATCAATCGACAAGCACTGCGCAGGCGTGTTCCGGTCACGCGACCGAACCCGCGATCCTCGACGGCTCGAAGCCGGTGCGGTGACAGATCGGCGCGCGCCACATCGGCGCCAGCGAGCGCCGCGAGATCCTCTCGCAGCTCGAGGTCGCAGTCGTCCCACAGTGCCCCGAGGAGCGTTCTCGTCAGGTCGGCTTGCGCCAGGACGTGATCGAAGCCGTCGAACACGACCAGCACCCGCGCGGGTTCAGCCGCGAGATCGTCGAAGACGGCACCGAGCAGATCATGGATACTGTCGTCCTTGAGGTCGAGGTAGTCTGCCACTTCGGCGCGATGCGGTCGCAACGCGGCCCTGAGGTCGTCAGCGAAACGCCGCCTGAAGTCGCTGTCGGACGTGATGTCGGCGTGCCGAAGGTCGACGTGTACCGTGGTCAGATAGTGCTCGGAACCCTGCTGGTAGGCGTCCGCGACGTGTCGAAGCAGGACCGACTTCCCGTAGTACGCCGGGCCCACGACCGAGACGTGGTCGGGTGACGCCTTCGACAGGTGTTGCTCGATACGGCGGCGGAGCGCTTGGCGTCCGACCATGCGGGGAATCGACGGGCCGAGAACCTGATACGGATTGGCCGTCACGCTTCCATCGCCTCCTGCCGAGCGCGGTGGACGATGTCCTGGAAGTCGACGTTCTGTTGCAGCCACTTACCCATCAGCGGCACCGACAGACCGTAGGCGCGTCCGCGCGGCGAGTCGATCAAGTCCATCAACTCCAGGTCGCGAAGCTCCGCGATGTCGTCGAGAAGCTCTCGACGGCGGCGGAGCGGCACACCAAGCTCGTCCAGCTTCCGCTGGAGAAGATCGATGTCCACCGCGTCCGGCTCCTGAGCGAGCTGGTCACAGAGGGCTAGAAGAAGCCTGCGGCGCTCGCCTCCGGCATAGTCCCAGAGCGTCCGGAAGTGTTCGTTGTCCTGGACCAGCTCGGCCGCCGCTTCTTCGACGATGTCGGGCGTGACCCTCCGCCGGCCTGTCACCGCCGCCCGCTCGAACACCTGGTTGCAGAGGGACTGCACGAGAAACGGATGGCGTGACGTCAACTCCAGGACTCGATCGCGCGCTCGCGGCAGGTACTCCAGACGGCCGGCGACCGGGTCGGTCACCAGTCGTTGGGTGCGGCTCTTTTTCGTCGGCGGTCCAGAGAGGTCCAGGGCGTTCTGAAAGCGGCATGGCAAGAGCTATTTGACCCGTCGAAGGCGGGGTGAGGTGGGCGGTGGCGGCGGCTCGGTGACCGGCGGTGCTTTCCCGTCAGCGTAGCGCTGGGCGTGGTTCCGATCGTACTCGCGCGCTTCGTGGAAGTCCCAGTACGCATCGAAGTCGCCGCTGGCTCGTAGCGCCCTCAGCTTCAGCACCGCCTCGGCGCCGACCAGGCGCCAGCGCGCGCCCGTCAACTCCATCCGGTCGCGGACCAGATGCCGGCACGCCCCTTCGACCACGCCGGTGGCAATGGGATAGCCCGCCGCGAGATAGCGGTCGTACTGCAGATACGGCGCATACTTCAGCAGGTAGTCCGCGCACTTGTCGACCGGCTTGCGGGTGTCCGTCGACAAGCCGGCGACGGTCGCCGCGCGCCGCATCGACGACGCCACCCGGCGCGCCTTGCCCTCGAGAATGTCCCGCACCCGCGTCCACGCCCAGCACGCCAGCTCGGGGCTTCCCTCGGGATGGAACACAGGCGCCGCCTTCCAGACGTACTCGACCACGTGGATGATGTCGAGGACCACCGTCACCTCGACGCCGTACGCGGCGGCGCCCGTCTCCACGAGGTCGAGCTGCGTCTCGGCACCGTCGACGAGCACGACCCAGCGCTTGGTGCGCTCCGGGTCGTGCCGCTCCGCTTCCAGCATCGCCTCGGCGATCACCTCCCCCGTGTCCCGTTCGAGGCTCGCCCAGACCCGCTTCGCCACCGGCCGGGGCCGCACCGCCCTGTTCTTGGCCCTGTTCTTGGCCCGGGTCCTGGCCGTCTTGTCCGCCGGCTGTCGGGGCATCAAGCTCTGGAGGAAGTCCTCGGCGCTTCGCACGAACGGCGCGACCGTGTAGACGGCGGCCACCGTCGCCATGCGCTTCGAGTGCTTCTTCTGCCCCGGCTTGAGGCGATTGAACGGGGAGAGTTGCTCTCGTTGCCGCCGCCGCTTCTCGGCCGCCTTGCGTGTCGCCTCGCGCAGGTCCTCGCGATGCAGCACCACCCCCTTGTCGTCGAAGGTGAGCACCACCACCGACTCCTCCGCCGCAGGCTCCCCCGCCGCCGCACGGCGCGCCTCGTAGAAGGCGTCGAAGTCCTCGGCCGCGCGAACCACCAACTGTTCCGCCTGGCGCTTGGGCACCTCCGCACCGGTGTTGCGAGACAGCTCGAACAGCGCTTCGTCGAACGACCGCGACGCGGCCGCCTCCGCCACCCGCCGGCGCACCTCGAGCGAGTAACGCTCCGGCGGCAGGTTGAGCGATGCATCGAGCGGATGCAGACTGTCGTGGCCGGCCCGCGCGTAGCCCAGGCGCTCGACACCCACCGTGCCGAAGATCGTCTCCAGGCGCCGGCCGTGCACGCGCCGCTCCCGGCGCTCGACGCCGTCGGCTCCCTCGACCGGCCCGGCCGCCTCCCCGGGGCTGCGTTGGTCGAGGTGTCCTTCGAGGAGCTTGCGCATCAACTCCTGACTGCGCCGGTGCAACTCCCGTTCCAGGTCGCTCTCACTCATTTGCAGAGCCTCGCGCGAAGAGAGGAAGGCTTTCGCCTCGGCGAAGACGACCTCCGCCCCCGCATACGGCGCCGGAGCGGATGGAGCGGCGTGGTCGATGACGGCTCGCATGGTTCAACCCTCCCGCAGCCGCCGCTTCGCATCCCGGACCACAGGATAGACGAGAACCGTCTTGGGCGCCTCGCCGACGCGACGGCAGTGCCGGTCCATGCGCCCCCGGCCGGTGGTGGCGCCCAACGCGACCCAGTTGGCGGCGCGGTACGAGCCCCCGTGGTGGCGGCGCGGGTCCACCAGCGTCTCGACGAGCCAGGGCTCGAGCTTGTAGCGGCGCGGCCAGTCCACCGCCATCTGCGCGAGGCCGCGCGCCAGGACCGCGCTGGCGAGGTTCTTCACCGCGACCCACGGCAGCAGCAGGAAGCGGCTGTTGTTGACCACGTGCTGGAGATTCCTCGCCCGAGTCGCGTCATCCCAGCCGACCCAGCGGTCCCGCGCCGCCATGCGCCACGCCGGGCTCGAAAACTGCAGGCAGCCGACCACTCGGGCCGGCCTCGATGCGAACACCAGATAGCGCAGGTGGGCACCGAACGGGACCTTGTGCCCGAGGTAGTGGTAGCGTCCCACCAGCTCCCGGAACAGCAGGCGCTCGGCGGGCTCGCACACCAACTCGACCTCGAGCGGCCCGACGTCGCGCACGGTGCCGCCGAGCGGGCGCCCCGGCTCTCCCGCCGCCGTCCGGGGCACGCGGGTGACCGCGCCGGCCGCGCGGCCCCGGCGCTTGTCCGGCAGCACCAGCGCGCCGTCAGCGTCGAGCCGCTCCAGGAACTCCCGGCACTCGCGGGCCTTCAGCCGCCCGTTGGGCCGGCGCCACCGCAGCAGCTCGCACACGGTGCGGGCCAGCTCCATCCGACTCAAGCCCGAACAGTCCCGCACGACCTCGCGTACCAGCGCCATCTCCCGCGCACTGAAGGCACGTCCCGAGAACCTCGTCGTCGCCACGGCCATGCAGGGGCGTCTCCCTTCCCAAGGCACCGTACCAAAACGCCGCGGGAATGTCCAGGGGGGAGCGCGGGAGGCGACAGAACGGCGTGTCGGCGGCGCGGTGATCAGGTCGGGCGGCTGGTCCGAGAGAGGCGTGCGGAGGCGGTGGCCAGCTACTGTCCCCGGCCAAAGCGCACCAAAGCAGGGCGTCCTATGACGTAAATCCCTATAAATGAGCGAGATAGCCCTCTACGGAAAAGAGCCGCACCCCTGGAGCGTCTGGTCAAGCGGGTCTACAGGGTCGAGAGGACCCTGAGCCCGCCGAGGGTCACGAACCTCGACGCCTACCTCGGCGATCCCGCCTTCCGTGCGCTGGTTCCTGAGGTGGTGTGGCGGAAGGCGGAGTACGTCCGGCAGGCGGGCAACGTCGCGGTGCACGGCAACAAGACGCCAGCGCCCGAGCACGCGCTGAACGTGGTGCGGGAGCTGGCGCACGTCCTCTACTGGGCGGGTCGCACCTATCTGCGGAAGGGGGCGGAGGGCCTTCAGGGCAAGACCTTCGACGAGTCCCTCGTCCCCACGACAGAGCCGG
>JAJDVW010000069.1 GCA_022825925.1 Pseudomonadales bacterium
GGCCGAGAACGCCCGGCCGCCGAACCGGCGGATGGTGATCGCGACCTCGGGAGATGCGGGCGGGGTGCAGATGGCGACCCGCGAGCCGTCCTCGAGGCGGGCGTCGAGGATCGGCCTCGCGGCGGGATCGAGCCCGAGCGGGCGGGCGATGTGGATGGCGGCGCGGTGGAGCCACGCGGCGGTGAGTTCGGGCGCCTCGTGGGGTTCGAGGCGGCCGCCTCGCTCGACCCAGACGTTCGCGGGTCCGTTGATCATGATCTCCGAGACCTCCGAGTCTTCGAGCAGGGCTTCCAATCCCGGAAGGAACGGGGTGAGATGCCCGACGCCGCTGGCGCGCTTCATATCCGGCCCTCCTCGCGGAGCCGCCAGTAGCCCGTCTCCCTCGGCAGGTAGTGCGGCTTCAGGTAGACGCGCCGGGCCGGAAGCGACTCGATGCCGTCATACGGCAGGCAGATGGCCTGGTAGTTGGCGAGCAACCCGAACTCGCGGGGCGTGAACATCGGCTCGCGGGACTTTCGAAACGACTTGCTCGCGCCGATGGTGCCGCGCCCGCCTCCGGCGCGGCCGGACAGGAGCGAGAACTCGGGCCGTCCCGTGTTCTCGGTGAACGTGTAGGAGGCCTGCGTCTTCATGACCGAGCCGCACATCTCGGACGCGACCTTGGCCGACGCCTCGTCGGACAGCGACAGGAAGATCCGGGTGCGGAGCGTTTGCACGAGCGTGCGCCACGCCTCGCCCGAGGGCAGCACGGAGCGGAGCGAGGAGAGCGACTGCGTGGCGACGATGGGGATGCAGCGGCATTGGCGTGTGAGCGCGAACGCCTTCTCGTCGCCGGACGGATCGTCCTGGCCGACCGTGGCGAACGCCTGGTACTCGTCGCAGATGAACGCGGCGGGCCGCATGTAGCGGTCCGGGCGACGGGCGGCCTCGGCGGGCCGCCGGAGCAGCGCCTGCATCCACGCACTCTTGAGCAGGACGCCGATGGCCCGGGCCAAGGCCGGGTTCGCCCCGGCGGGCATGTTGAGCGCCAGCACCTTGCCGCCCTCGATCAACTCGGAGAGCGGGGGGAGCCTGCGCCGGAGTCCCGGCAGGGGATGGGTGGGGGCGTCGGCATCGTCGTTCTCGACGGGCTTCGCTTCCTCCGGCGGCGGCGGGCAGAACACGCCCGCCACGTCCGGCTGGTCGAAGAGCGAGAGGAAGACGCTGATCCCCTCGACGATCGAAGTGCGGAGCTTCGCATCGAGCGCCGTCCAGTCCTTGTCGTACCACCGCTCGACGGCTTCGACCCGCTCCCGGTACTCGCTACCCTTGCCTCCCCCGGCCGCCTCCACCGCGTACGTGACTTCGAGCTTCGCCAGCTTTGCCCGCAGCTTGGCGTCCAGCCGGCAGCGCATCCGGTCGGTGCCGAGCGGCTCCCAGTCCCACTTCTTGAGCGCCTTCGCATGGGCGATCATGTCCTCGTTGGAGATGGAGGCGTCCACCGGAGAGATCCCGTCGGCGATCTCCTGGGCTTCGTCGATCTTCCGGGCCAGAAGCTCCGCGTCCACAGTGCAGCGGTAGATGTCCTGAAGGGTGACCCAGCTCCCCGGTAGGAGCCGGTGGAGTTCGACAATCCAACGGACGAGGTTCGTGTACGCCTGTTGCCAGAACGGTTCGCGGGACTTGCCGAAGAGCTGGTTGATGAGTGACGCGACGCCGTAGGCGAGCGAGTAGGAGTCGAGGAGCGGATCGTCGAGCGGGTTCCACTGGAGCGACCCGCCAAGCCCGATTTCGAGGTAGTCGTCCGCGCGCCCGGCGTCATCGAGGATGCCGCGGACCTGATGGCAGAAATCTCCCTTGACTTCGAGCACGAGCGCGCCCGCGCGGCGGCCGGGATCGTCGGCACGCCAGGAGAGGATCTGGCGGGCGAAGGGGTACATGCAGCCGCTGGTCTTGCCCGTGCCGATGGCGCCCACGATAAGCGTGCCGGTGTAGAGCCCCTTCTCGGGGATCACGAGCCACGACGGACGCTCGCTCTCTCGCGCAACTGTCGGATGGTGCAGCTCGCCGATCACGAGCGAGGGCGCCTCGTCCTCTGGCGAAGCGGGCCACTCGGGCAGCCTGCCCCGCCGCCTGGGCCGGAAGAGCGGCTGGAACCAGACGCGCCAGACCGACAGCGCGAACGAGCCCGCGAGCACGACGAGGATTGGGGGCCACGCGTGGTGCCAGGCGCGGAGCGCGTCGTGCAGGCCCGGATCGAGCCGCGCGATCAGGTCCAGGTACGGTTTCGCGCCCGGGGGCGGGAACGGCGCCTTGAGCGCCTGGGCACCGGCTGCCCCAATGGCCGCACCGATGATGGCGAGGGCACCCGACTTCATCGGCCGAACACCCTTCCCGGAGGGACTGCTGGCTGGGAGCGACCCCGCAGCGCCGGGGGGGATGGGGCTGTCCGGCTCCACCCCTCCCGGCGCCAATCGAGGCATGCCGAGATGGGGGGTCGCTCCCAGCCACGTCCAGGGAGCGCGGGCCGGCGTCGGCGCTCCGCTGGCCGTGGTACAACGGCAAGCGCGCCAGCGACATGCGCGACCGGAGCCGTGTCCGGTCGAACGGCCATTTCGTGTCCGGCGACCCCCAAAGTGAGCCGGACACGCAGGACTTGCCACCACCGCCCGCGTTCGGCGCTCAACACACGTCCTCCGACAGACGGCTCGAACGCCATACGGTGAAGCCGTCGATCATCGCCTCGGAGGGCGCGGTCGGAAGCGCGGCCCGGAGTTCGGCGAGCCGCGCCAGACAGCCCCGGAAGCTGCCGTGCTCTTTGATCACGCTCTGATCCCTGTCGCGGATGCCCTGTTCGATCCGTGCGATGTCACGGCGGATATCACGGCCCGTCGCGGACGCTGACGAGCGGCCGGGGGACCGGGCAGGGTCGGTCCAGTTGCCGAGGACCTTCTCCGCCCGGTCGAACTCCCCGTCGCCCAGGACGACCGCGACGGCCTCGACCGGGAGGCCCCGGTCCCTCAGCGCGCCCCAGAGTTCGCGGTGGGCGCGCCCCCAGGCATGGAGGCCCGAGGCGGTGTCGTGGCCGGGATCGGCATAGACGAACACCGCGCCTCCGGCGTCGAGCGCGACGGGCAGCTTGAGGGGGAAATGGCGGCGCGTATTGCCGCCGCCGCCCCGGTAGACGCGCACGGGAAGCAACGCGCGTTCGATGCCGAGCGCCTCGAACGCTCCGACCTTCTCGGGCTCGGTCGGGAGCCACGCGTGGCCGGTATGGCCGATCACGTAGTCGAGGGACAGAAGACGGCGGAGGAGGACCGGGACAGAGGCGATCCGGCGGTGGCGGATGTCCTCGGCCCCGAGCGCCCGGTAGACGGCGCGGGCGTAGATTCGGCAGACTCTCCGGCCCGCAAGCCGGTCCCTGGCCGCAAGCCTCCGGTCCGCCATGTCCCGGATGAACCTGCGGGCGGTGCGGTGGTGGATGCAGAGCCAGTCGGAGAGTTGATCGCGGGTGAACACGCCGCTGTGGAGGCAGACCAGCGCGATCCACTCGGCCTCGCGGCCCACCCAGCCGAACGCTTCGAGCGCCTTCTCACGCCCCTTCAAATGCGCGATCACGGCGACTCCCCGGTCACGAGCGCAAGGTCGGCCCGCATGTAGGTGACGAGGAGGCCCATCGGGTTGTGGACGACCAACTCGGGCGGGACCGAGTCCAGAAACTCGAACCGGAGCGTGAGCGACCAGCGCTCGCGCCGGATCTCCTGCTCGCCCCTCAAATGCACGAGGTCGAAGTCGGCGGTCGCGCCGTGCGGCGGCTCGGGCGCGGGATGGATGCGGAGCACGACCTGCTCGACTTCGAGTTCGGTCTCGGCGGTTCCGGCCGCTGTGGCCGCCACCTCCGCCCCGTCCCGCTGGAACGCGGCGTTCGCGAGGTCCGTCGAGAGGAACCGGAGGCTCCGGGTCCATTGCTCCTGCGCGGTCGCGCGGCGGCGCGAGTGGAAGTCGTGGACGAACCGGTTCAGGAAGTATTTCGTCGTCGGATCGAGCGGATCGGCCTGCGCCGTCGCAGCCTCGTAGGCCAGCGCCTCGGCGCGGCCCACGTCGTCGACCCGGATGACGATGGGCTTGGGCGGCTCGGCGCCCGCGATCCGCAGCAGGACGAAGACGCCGAGCACGCAGCTCGCCGATAGGAAGATCAGGATCGTCCTGAGCTTCCGGTTCGCCTGCACGGCCTCGCCCCAGATCTCGGCGTACTCGCGGCCCGCGTCACGGTCTCGTTTCATCATCGGCTTCTCCTTGGCGTTCAGACGGGGGGCTTGACGGGCGCGGCAGCCTTGCTGGCTCCCTGCATGACGAGCGCGACGAACCCGGACCCGGCGGAGCCGGAACCGGACACGAGCATCGAGGCGAGTTCGCCGACCTTGAGCCCGGCCATGAGGCCGGAGACGACGAGCGGGAGAAGAACGACGGCCCAGAGCCAGAGTTCGGCGGGATCGGCGGTGCCGGTGCCCATGAGCGCGTCGGCGTAGGTCGTGACGTAGCCCAGCCCGACGCCCATGAAGACCCTCAGGATGGCCCCGGCCACGACGCCGTAGAGCGTGTAGACCATCAGCGTGCGGAACCATCCCCAGAACAGGAACGAGAGCGGCTCGAAGAGCAGGAACGCGATGAACACGGGACCGAGCAGGATCGCGATCGCGATGGCGACCTGCGCCCAGATCACCTGCGCGTAGGTGATGCAGAAGAGCAGGAGCAGGCAGACCACGAGCGAGGCGCCCATCACGAGCGTGACCAGCGAGGAGAAGATTACGGTCACGCCCGCCGTCACGATCGAGAGCAGATTGCCCGTGGACCACGCGGCGCTCAGATGCGCGCTGTACGCCTGCACGAGCGC
>JAJDVW010000055.1 GCA_022825925.1 Pseudomonadales bacterium
TTCGGTCTCCAGCGCCGCCAGCGTCAGCCGGCCCTGCGCCAGCATCTCCTCCAACACCCGCGCGCGCCGCACGTAGCCGGCGTGCTCCGCGCACGGCCCGGTCACGAGACCGTGTTGGGCGCACGCCTGCGCCAGCGCCCGGCCGCCCATCGCCTCCGACGCCGCCAGCCGTTCCACGTGCCGCAGCGCCGCGTCAACGGACGGCGCCGGGGCGCGGTCCAGCAGCCGGTCCCGATGGCGCAGCGTCGCCGCGTCCAGCAGCGCGAGCCGCGCCTCCCGATCCCACCCGGCGACGCCAGGCAACTCCAACGCGGCGTAGTAGAACTGCGCGACGTGCCCGGGCGGGCCCTCCGGCAATTCGTCGTAGGCCGCCGCGTCCGACCACGCCGGCGGGCAGGACAAGGCCGTCAGCAGGAACCCGGTCGCGATGCCCCTCCAGTGCCGTGCCATGGTTCCCTCCCGTTCCCATTCGCTTCGGCGCGCAGCCACCGTGGATGTTTCTCCACTTACGTGGGTGGCGTATCGTCCACCATAGCCGAATCGACACGGCAAGGGAATCCCGACAATCGCTTGCGCAAAGGGTATGCGCGATCCGAACCGACGCGGACGCGCCGCCCCCGGTCAACCGGCCGCGTCGATCATCCGCTCGAGCCGCTCCGCGTCCAGCGCGCCGGGCGACACCTCGACGCCGCCCGGCCCGAGCACCAGGAACGCCGGCGTGCCCGTCACGCCGAGACGCCCCGCGAGGTCGCGGTTCGCCTCGATCAGCGCCTCGACCTCGTCCGATGCCATGTCCGCCGTCAGGCGCTCCAGGTCCAGCCCGAGCTCCCCCATGATCGTCTCGATCGCGGCCTGGTCGAACTCCCCCTCGTGCTCCATCAGCGCGAGGTGCGCCCCCTCGTAGGCTCCCTGCCGCGCCGCCGCCAACGCCGCCTTGGCGGCCAGCACGCTCTGCGGGCCGAGAATCGGGTACTCGCGCATCTCGACGCGCACCCCGGCCCGTGCGAGCGCGCCCCGCACCGCGTCCAGGGAGCGCTTGCAGTACCCGCACCGGTAGTCGAAGAACTCCACCACCGTCACCGCACCGGCCGGGTCGCCAAGCGCCGGCACCCCCGCCGCGGCGGTCAGTTCGTCCCGGTGGTCGGCCACGCGGGAGGCCAACTGCCGGGCCGGGTCGAGCGCCTCCCGAAGCACCTGTGGATTGGCCAGCAGGTAGTCCCGGACCGCCGCCTCGAAGTCCGCGCCGCCTCCGGCGGCGGGTCCGGCGATGGCGTCGCCGTTGCGTGGTTCCGCGACATGCACGGTCACCGCCGCCGCCGCCGCCGCCGCGTCCGACACGAGACCCAGGTGCACCGGCGTCGCCAAGCCGTCCAGCAGCGCCACCAGGTTGGCGGAACCGTCGCCGCCCATGGGCGTCCGCGCATCGGCCTCCACGATTACAACATGCAAGTGGGACGAGGCGCGTCGCACCTTAAGCCACGACGCCTCCGGCCCCGCGAGTTCCGACACCGGCCACGGCGTGCCGGCCGAGTCCAGGAACGACACCGTCGCCACCCGACCGGGCGCGAGCCGGATCGCGGGCGGCGCCGCCGCGGCCGACCACTCGATCTCGGTTCCGCCCGCCGCGGGCGCCGTGTCCGTCGACGCCTCGTCCGCCACCGCGCCCGCCGGCCCCGAGGCCAGCAGCGCCAGAATGCATGCCGCCCGCAACGGCCCCATCTGCCTCGCCAATTCCGTCATGCGCGTCTCGTCCACGCCGCGGCGCGCAGTCTACGCGGTCGCCGCCGGGATTGCGCAGGTTCGCGGCCGCGTTCGTGGCCAAGCGTCGGCATGGAAGCGTCAGGTTCCGCGCAGGAAGTGCCTCCGATAGAAGCGCAGCTCGTCGATCGACTCGCGGATGTCGGCGAGCGCGACATGCGCGCCCGACTTGACCACCCGGTCCGCGAGGTCGGGCCGCCACAGGCGGGCCAGCTGCTTGACGCTCGACACGTCGATGTTGCGGTAGTGCAGGTAGCCCTCGAGGGTCGGCATGTACCTGGCGAGGAAGCGGCGGTCCTGCCAGATGGAATTGCCACAGAGCGGGGACTCGCCTTCGCCGACGTACGCCTCGACGAAGGACAGGGTCTGCGCCTCGGCCTCCACCAGGGGCACCCCTTCCCGGCGTACGCGCTCCAGCAGGCCGGACGCCGCGTGGTGGGTGACGTTCCACTCGTCCATCCCGGCGAGCATCGACTCCGGCTGGGAGATGGCCAAGGTCGGGCCTTCCGCGACGATCTCGAGTTCGGCGTCCGTGACGACGGTGGCGATCTCCAGGATGCCGTCCACCTCGACGTCGAGGCCCGTCATCTCGAGGTCCATCCAGACGAGATTCGTCGTCATGGGGAGAGCGCCCTCTTTCGCGGTCGGCGCACGCAGGCAACAGCATATATCATCCGCCCGCCATGACCCCACGCGGGGCAGCGACGTGACCACGCCGGCGACCATCTCTCCCACCGCGCTATACGAACGCATGCGGACCGAGAACCTGCTCGTCCTCCAGGTGACGGCGCCGCGGGTCCATGCCCGGGCGCACCTCCCCGGCGCCGTCCCCATCGCCCCCGCGGACCTCATCCGGGGCGAGCCTCCGGCGGTCGGCAAGCTGCCGCCGCGCGACGCGCTGCGCGCCCTGTTCCGCCGGGTGGGGCTCACTCCGGACCGCGCCGTGGTCACCTGCGACGACGAAGGCGGCGGCTGGGCCGGCCGGCTCGCCTGGACCCTCGACGTCATCGGACACACCGACTGGTGCTATCTCGACGGGGGCATGCACGCGTGGGCCGCGGCGGGCCTGCCGTTCTCCGCCGCGCCGGTCGAGCCCGTCGCCTCGGACCTCGACTTCGACCTCGACCGCCGGCCCGTCGCCGAGCTGGAGGAGGTCGTCGCGGCGCTGGAAGTCGCGGACACCGTGATCTGGGATTGCCGCAGCGCGGAAGAGTACGCGGGCCTGAAGAGGACCGCCGCGCGCAACGGGCACATCCCGGGCGCCGTGCACCTCGACTGGCTCGAGCTCATGGACCGGGAGCGCGGTCTGGCGCTGGTCGGAGACCTCGAAGCCCGGCTGGCGGCGCGGGGCATCACCCGGGACCGGGACGTGATCACGCACTGCCAGACCCACCATCGCTCCGGGCTCGCCTACATGGCGGCGCGCCTGCTCGGCTTCCCGCGGATTCGCGCGTATCCCGGGTCGTGGTCCGAGTGGGGCAACCGCGCGGACACTCCGGTCGAACGTTGAACGCCTTCGCGGCGCTCCAGTACGCCCTCCCGAAACGGGCCATCTCGCGAGTCGCCGGGTGGGCGGCGCGCTGCGAACACGGCCTGGTCGCGAGGCCCCTGATCCGCGCCTTCGCCCGCCACTACCGGGTCGACCTGGGCGAAGCGGCGGCGCCCACCCTCGACGGCTACCGTTCCTTCAACGCGTTCTTCACCCGGGCCCTCCGCGCGGACGCCCGGCCGATGCCCGATGCGTCAGATGCCGTCGTGAGCCCGGCGGACGGCTATCTCAGCCAGTTCGGCCGGATCGCCGACGGCCGCATCCTGCAGGCGAAGGGCCGCGGCTTCTCCGCGTCCAGCCTGCTGGCGGACCCCACCCTGGCGGAGTTCTACGACGGCGGCACGTTCTTCACGATCTATCTCTCGCCCCGGGACTACCACCGCGTCCACGCCCCGGCCGCCGGCACGCTGCACCGGACCATCGAAGTTCCGGGACGCCTCTTTTCCGTCAACGATCGCACCGCCGGGGCCGTGCCCGGACTCTTCGCCCGCAACGAACGGCTCGTGTGCGTGTTCGACGAGTTCGTTCTCGTGTTCGTCGGCGCCCTGATCGTCGCCAGCATCGAGACCGTCTGGGACGGCCCCCGGTCTCCCTACCGGATGCTGCGATTGCAGGCCGCGTCGGGGCATTTCGACCGCGGCGCGGAGATCGGTCGTTTCCTGCTCGGGTCCACCGTAATCGTCCTGTTCCCGCCAAACACGGTTGCGCTACGGGAGGGCCTGTCGGCGGGCATGTCCGTGCGGATGGGGGAGGCACTCGGCACGCTCTGACAGCAAGCGCCGTCAGCAGCGGATGCGCCTGTTGCCGGGATCGTACATCGGCGTGGACGAAGCCTCCGCGGGAATCCGGTCGCCAGCCACCTCGATGCTGAACCCTCCCGCCCCCGGGTCCGGCGCCCCGGCGGTGTCGACGTAGCCGAGGCCGACGGCGCCGCCGAGGGTGTGGCCGTAGGCGCCGGACCTGACGTAACCCACCAGCGCGTCCCCGTGCCGGATCGGTTCGTTGTGGTGGAGCAGGGGTTCCGGGTCCGTCAGCCGGAACTGCAGCAGCCGCCTGTCCGGGCCCGCCTCCTTCTCCCGCAGCAGCGCCTCCCGCCCGATGAAGCCGCCCGGCTTGTCGAACTTCACGGCGAAGTCGAGGCCGGCCTGCAGCGCCGAGTCCTCGTCGGTGATGTCGTGGCCCCAGTGCCGGTAGGCCTTCTCGATGCGCAGCGAGTCCAGCGCGTGATAGCCGGCGTGGGCCAGGCCGAAGGGTTCGCCCGCGGCGACGATGGCGTCGTAGACGCCGGCGGTGAACTCGGTTGGGATGTAGAGCTCCCAACCGAGTTCGCCGACGTAGGTGATCCGGGAGGCGCGCACCAGCGCGTACCCGAGCTCGATCTCCCGGCTGTGCGCGAAGCGGAACGCGTCGTTCGAGAGATCGTTCGGGGTCAGCGACTGCAGCAGGGCCCGCGCGTTCGGCCCCATGACCGAGATCACGCCCATGGCGGACGTCGCGTTGGTCAGCACGCAGCGGGCGTCGGCCGGCACATGCCGCCGCAGCCAGTCGAAGTCCCGCACTTCCGTGGCGGCGGCGGTCACGACCAGGTAGTCGTCCTCCGCGAGCCGGGTGACGGTGAGGTCCGCTTCGATGCCGCCCCGGGCGTTCAGCCACTGGGTGTAGACGATGCGGCCGGGGCGCACGTCCACGTCGTTGGCGCAGACGTGGTTCAGCACCCGGGCGGCGTCGGTGCCCTGCACCCGGAACTTGGCGAAGGAGGACAGGTCGAAGAGCCCCACCCGCTCGCGGACGGCACGGTGTTCGGCGGCGGAACGCTCGAACCAGTTCTGTCTTCCATAGCTGTACTCGTAGCGCGCCCCGTCCGGCTCCGGCGCGTACCAGTTGGGCCGCTCCCACCCCGCGACCTCGCCGTGGCACGCCCCGACGGCCCGCAGCCTGTCGTGGAGCGGCGACCTGCGGACGCCCCGGGCGGTCTCGTACTGACGATTGGGATAGTGCGTGGCGTACAGCAGGCCCAGGCTCTCCGAGACCCGTTCGCGCAGGTACTTCCGGTTGCGCTGGAAGGGGTGATTGCGGCGCACGTCCACCTCCCACAGGTCGGACGGCGGGTGTCCGAGGCGGATCCACTCCGCGATCACCCGCCCGACGCCGCCGGCGGACTGCAGGCCGATCGAGTTCAGCCCCGCCGCCACGAAGCAGTTGTCGAGCTCCGGCGCCCGGCCGACGTGATAGCGCACGTCCGGGGTGAAGCTCTCCGGCCCGCAGAAGAACGTCGAGAGCCCGGCCGATTCCAGCGCCGGGACGCGCACCATCGCCTGCTCGAGGATGGGTCCGAAGTGATCGAAGCTGCCGGCGATCTCGTCGAAACAGAAGTCCTCGGGGATGCCCTCCATGCCCCAGGGACGCGCGTGGGGTTCGAAGGCGCCGACAAGGAGCCGGCCCGCGTCGTGCTTGTAGTAGGTGCACGCGTCGTAGTCGCGCACGACCGGGAAATCCGCATCCAGCCCCGCGACCGACTCGAACAGGGCGTAGTAGTGCTCGCAGGCGTGCAGGGGCACGTTCACCCCGACCGTCGCCGCAAGCTCCCGGGTCCACATGCCGGTGCACAACACGACGCAGTCCGCGTCGATGTCGCCGCGTTCCGTGGTCACGCCGGTTACGCTGCCCCCAGCCGTACGGATGGCCGTGACCGGCAGGTTCTCGAAGATGCGCGCACCGGCGGCGCGGGCGCCCCTGGCCAGGGCGTTGGTGACGTCCACCGCGTTGGCGTAGCCGTCCGAGGGGATATGAATGCCGCCGAGCACGTCCGCGGTATGCAGCAGCGGCACCCGCGCCGCGATGTCCGCCGGCGTGACCACGTTCACCTCCAGCCCGAACACCCTGGCCATCGAGGCGCTCCGCTTGAGTTCCTCGAACCGCTCCTCGTCCGTGGCGATGGAGATGGACCCGCAGCGCCGGTAGCCGGTGGCCTGGCCGGTCTCGGCCTCGAGGCGCCGGTAGAGCTCGCTCGTGTAACGCGCAAGCTCCGTCATGTTGATGGACGTGCGCAGCTGCCCCACCAGTCCCGCCGCGTGCCAGGTGGTGCCGGACGTCAGTTGCCGGCGCTCCAGCAGCGCCACGTCCGGGACCCCCGCCCGCGCCAGGTGATAGGCCACCGAGCAGCCGATGACGCCGCCGCCGATCACGACCACGCCGGCGCGGCGCGGCAGGTACTCGGGGCGCTGGGGCGGGGCCGTCATGCGCGCAGTCGGAGGTTGGCCGGATCGTGGACCGGGTCCTTGCGTATCGTCACCCGCCGCCGCCGGCCGAGCACCTCGACGGTCAGCGCCGTGCCCGGTTCCGAGAGCGACGGCGGGACGTAACCGAAGCCGAGACTCTGGCGTACGAAGTGGCCGTAGCCACCGGTCGTGGTCACCCCGACGCACCGGTCGCCGGCGAAGATCGGCTCGCCGCCCAGGACGTCGGCGTCGCCGGCGTCCAGGCTGAAGTAGATGAGCTGCAACGCCCGGTCCCGCTGCCCCAGGGTCGCTTCCCGGCCGGTGAAGTCGCCCTTGTCGAACTTGATGAAGCGGTCCATGGCCGCGTCGAGCATGGTGACTTCGTTGGTCAGTTCCGCGCCCCAGCTCCGGTAGGCCTTCTCCAGCCGCATGCTGTTGACCGCGTAGAGGCCGAAGTCGCGGATGCCGAACTCCACCCCGGCTTCCTTGAGCGCGTCGTAAAGCGCCGCCATGTGTTCCATGGCGGGGTGCAGTTCCCAGCCGAGTTCGCCGACGTAGCTCACCCGCAGCGCGCGCACCGGCATTCCGGCGATGTCGATCTCCCTGGCTGCCAGCCAGCGGAAGGCGGTGTTGTCCAGGGGCGCGTCCGTAAGCCGGGCCAGCACGTCCCGGGCCCGCGGCCCGGTCAGCACCAGCACGCCGCGACCATCCGTCACGTTGTCGATCCGCACCTGTTCGCCTGGGCGCCGGCCGTGCTCGAGGTGGTCCAGGTCGCGCAGTTCGGCGCCGGCGGCGGAAAGCACGTAGAAGGCGTCGTCGCCGAGACAGGTGACGGTCACTTCGGCGGCGATGCGTCCGCCTTCGGAAAGCAGGTGCGCGAGGGCGATCCCGTTGCGCCGCGGCAAGCGGTTCGCACACAGCCGATCGAGCATCGCCCGCGCATCGCGACCCGTCACGTCGTACTTCGCGAAGCCGGAGAGATCCAGGACGCCGACCCGCTCGCGCACGGCCACGCACTCGTCGCGCACCAGCTCGAACACGTTGTTGTGTCGAAAGCTGTACTCCTCCTCTCGCCCGTCGACCGAGAACCACTGGGGGCGCTCCCAGCCAAAGGTCTCGGTATACACGCAGCCCTGCGCCTTCAGCCTGTCGTAGAGAGGGCTGGTCCGGCACCGGCGGGCCGCCGGCAGTTCCTCCCCCGGCAACGCCGTGGCGTAGGTCCGGGCGTAGTCCTGGCGACCCCTTGCGCCCATGTAGTCCGCGTCGGCGAACACGCCGAAGCGCCGGGGATCGAAGCCGGTCATGTTGATCTCGGAGTCGCCGTGCAGCATCCATTGCGCGAGGTACTTGCCGCTCCCCGCGCCCTGGGCGATGCCGAAGGAGGAGCCGCAGCAGAGCCAGAAATTGCGCAGCCCGGCCACGGGACCGAGCAGCGGCAGTCCGTCGGGGCTGTGGGAGATGGCCCCGTTCACTATTCGCCTGATCCCCGCCGGTTCGAAGATCGGCATGCGCGCCATGGCGCGGCCAAGCCACGGCATCAGGCGCTCGAGGTCGTCGGAGAACAGTTCGCTGTCGGAGTCCCAGGGCGGCAGCCCGTCCGGCGGCCAGGCTTCGGCCAGCCCTTCGCCCTCGTAGATGCCGATCAGGCCCGACCGCTGCTCCTGACGCAGGTAGGCGGAGGCGTGGGGATCGCGCGTCACCGGGAGTTCCTCGCTTCTCCCGGCCAGTTCCGGCACCGGACCCGAGACCAGGTAGTGGTGCTGGATGTTGCAGATGGGGAGGTCCGTCCCCACCATCCGCGCCACCTGCCGGGCGTAGCAGCCGGCCGCGTTCACCACGGTCTCGGCCCGGACACGGCCCTGCTCAGTGACCAGCTCCCATTCGCCGCCCGGCAGCGCGTCGATGCCCGTGACGCGGTTGTGCCGCACGATCCGGGCGCCCAGGTCGCGCGCCGCGCGCGCCATCGCGTTGCAGAGCCCGGACGGGTCGGCGTGACCGTCGTCGCGGGTCCAGGCGCCGGCCAGCACGCCTTCGGTCGAGACGAACGGATTGAGCCTCGCGATCCGTTCGACGTCGACGATCTCCATGTGGTAGCCGACGTTGGCGGCGATGCCCCGGAGATGGCGGAACCAGTCGAGATCCCGCTCGGTGAGGGCGAAACGCACGCTGCCGCAACCGTGCCAGCCGACCGCCTGGCCGGTCAGCCGCTCCAGCTTCCGGTACAGGGAGACGCTGTACTCGTGGATCTTGGCGAGGTTGTAGTTGCCGACGAGGTTCGGGCATTGGCCCGCCGCGTGCCAGGTGGAGCCCGACGTCAACTCGCCCTTCTCGATGAGCAGGACGTCGTCGCACCCCTCGGCGGCCAGGTGGTACAGCAGGCCCACGCCCATGATGCCGCCGCCGACAATGACGATGCGAGCCTGATCGTCCAAGGGGCCATCCAGCCGCAGGTGCCTACCGCCGGCATTCTCATGGCTTTTCGGGTGGACTGGCAATACGCAAGGCGGGCGTGAGACGACGCAAATGCCGGCCAAAGACGACACGGCGCCCGAGGTCGCGCCTGGTGGTATGACATGTCGCGAATCGTATCGCCGACGTCCTTTCGGCTCCCCTATACTCGCCGCCGAACCGGGCTTCCGGCCAGGCACGGCCGGGCTTTCGCATCAGGGAAAAACCTGGTGTCTGGAGGCAGTTGCATGAGCGACGGCAAAGGCGCGGCCGGAGAGCAGGAAGACGACCTCGTCCTCTCCGAACTCGACGACCAGGAACTGGTCGAACAGATGCACGACGACCTGTACGACGGCCTCAGGGACGAGATCGTCGAGGGCACGGAGATTCTGCTCGAACGGGGCTGGCCGGCGGACAAGGTCCTGAACGACGCCCTGGTCGGCGGCATGCAGATCGTCGGCATCGACTTTCGCGACGGCATCCTGTTCGTTCCCGAAGTGCTGCTGGCCGCCAACGCCATGAAGGCCGGCATGGCCGTGCTGCGGCCGCTGCTCGCCGAGACGGGCGCGAAGCCGGCGGGCAAGATGGTGATCGGCACCGTCAAGGGCGACATCCACGATATCGGCAAGAACCTCGTCGGGATGATGATGGAAGGCGCCGGGTTCGAGGTCGTCGACATCGGCGTCAACAACGACGTCGAGAAGTTCCTGGCGGCGCTCGACGAGCACAGGCCCGACATTCTCGGCATGTCGGCCTTGCTGACCACCACCATGCCGTACATGAAGGTGGTCATCGACGCACTGGTCGCCCAATCCCTCCGCGACGACTACATCGTGCTGGTCGGTGGCGCGCCGTTGAACGAGGAGTTCGGCGCGGCAGTGGGCGCCGACGCCTACTGCCGAGATGCCGCGACCGCCGTGGAGACCGCCTCCGAGCTGATGCGCATGAGACACAACCAGCGATGACCGGGACCGACGGGCAAGCGGCGCAGCCAGGCATCCGGGACGACCCCGTCCTGGTGATCGCCTGCGGCGCTCTCGGCCGGGAGTTGCACGCGATTCGGCGCGCCAACGGCTGGGGCCACCTGCGCATCCGTTGCATGGACCCGGCCCTGCACCTGCGTCCCGCGGACATAGCGCCCCGGCTGCGCGCCGAACTCGAGCGCGCGTGCGGACGCGGCGGGTGTGGCGGCGGGCGTTACCGCCGCATCTTCGTCGGCTACGCCGATTGCGGCAGTTACGGCGGAATCGACCGCGTACTCGAGGATTATCCCGGCGTGGAGCGCCTCCCCGGGCTGCACTGCTACGAGGTCTTCGCCGGCGCCGAGCGCTTCGAACGCCTGGCCGACGACGAGCCGGGCACGTTCTACCTGACCGATTTCCTGGTGCGTTCCTTCGATCGCTTCGTCGTGGCAGCCCTCGGGCTCGACCGCCACCCGGAACTGCTCGACGACTACTTCGGCAACTACCGGCGCCTTACCTACCTGTCGCAGACCCGCGACCCGGAGCTCCTCGCCGGGGCCAGGGCGGCCGCGGTCCGGCTGGGCCTCGAGTTCACCCACGTCCACACCGGCTACGGCGCTTTGTTCGGCGCTTTGTACGGCGAATCGAAAGCCCGGGTCGTCCGGATCGCGGCGGGCTGATCCGGTGGACGCGATCCTGGTCAGATGGCGCGACATTCCGTCGCAGATCATCGTCAAGCAGGGCCGGAGGCGCGCCAAGGTGCTCCTGAGCGCGCGCTTCCAGAACGCCATCGACCGCGCCGCCATGCGGGCCAGGAAGCACACCGCCGATGCCTACATCAGCGAGTGGGAGCGCGAGGCGATCGAGCCTTCCCCGGAAGGCGGGGGGACGGACCTGCAGGCGCTCGCCGACCGGTTGGCGGAGGGGGTCGAAACGGGCTATCCCGACACACGGCTGCTGGCGCTCATCCGCAATCACGGTTTCACGCCATGACGGACACGGTCGTCGCTTCCGCGAGCCGGGAGGTGGTGATCGGCTTCGAACGGCCCTTCGTGGTCATCGGCGAGCGCATCAACCCCACCGGACGCAAGACCCTGGCGGCGGAGATGCGGGCCGGCGACTACCACCGCGTGGTCGACGACGCCCTTGCGCAGGTTGCCGCCGGCGCCCACATGCTGGACGTCAACGCCGGCATCCCGCTGGCGGACGAACCCGCCATCCTCGCCCAAGCCGTCGAACTCGTGCAGTCGGTGACCGACGTGCCCCTATCCATCGATTCCTCCATCGTCGCCGCCCTGGAGGCCGGCCTCTCGGTCTACCGGGGCAAGGCGCTGGTCAACTCGGTCACCGGCGAGGAGGACCGGCTGGAATCGGTGCTGCCGCTGGTCGCCCGGCACGGAGCCGCCGTGGTCGCCATCTCCAACGACGAAACCGGGATCTCCGAGGACCCGGACGTGCGCTTCGAGGTGGCCAGGAAGATCGTCGAACGGGCGCGGGACCACGGCATCCCGCCCGGCGACGTGGTGGTCGATCCGCTGGTGATGCCCATCGGCGCGATCAACTCCGCCGGCCGGCAGGTCATGCGCCTGGTCGGCCGGCTGCGCGCCGAACTGAAGGTCAACACCACCTGCGGCGCGTCCAACGTGAGTTTCGGGCTGCCCAACCGAAACGGCATCAACAGCGCCTTTCTAACCATGGCGATCGGCGCCGGCATGACGTCCGCGATCACCAACCCGCTGCACGACGAGGTCATGCAGGCGGTGCTCGGCGCCGACGTCATGATGGGCAAGGACCCCGATTGCGGGCGCTGGATCGACAAGTACCGCGAACCCGGGCCGCCCGGGGGGACGCGCGCCAACCGGCGGGACCGCCCCCGGCGTCGCCGGCGCGGCTGATCCCCGGGGGCCTCCGCCGGCATGGAATCGCAAGCCGAACGCCAGGCCCGGGTCGTCTTCACGCCGTCCGGGCGGCGCGGCCGGTTTCCGCTCGGCAAGCCGCTGTTGCAGGCGGCGTGGGAACTGGGCGTCGACATCGCCTCCATCTGCGGCGGCCGGGGGCTCTGCGGGCGTTGCCGGGTCGTGTGCGGCGAAGGCGCCTTTCCCAAGCACGGCATCGTCTCCGGGCCGGAGCACCTGTCCCCGGCCGGCGCCGTCGAGACCCGCTTCGGCGAGCGCAACCGGCCGCTCGCGCCAGGCCACCGCCTGAGTTGCCAGGCCGTCATCGAGGGCGACCTCCTGATCGACGTGCCGCCGGAAAGCCAGGTGCACCGCCAGGTCGTGCGCAAGGCCGCGGACCCGCGGCCCATTCGCCTGGACCCGGTGATTCGTCTCTACCTGGTGGACGTGGCGCCTGCGGACCTCGGGGAATCCGGCAGCGACCTGACCCGCCTCCTCGACGGCCTGCACGCGCAATGGGGCCTGCGCCCGGAGTTTCCGGCGGCGTTGCTGCCCGACCTGCAGGGCGCGTTGCGCGCCGGGGAGTGGTCCGTGACGGTCGCCGTGCACCAGGACGCCGAGATCCTCGCCGTCTGGCCGGGCTTCAAGGAGTCCGGCCACGGCGTGGCGATAGATGTCGGTTCCACCACCATCGCCGCCCACCTGTGCGACCTCGGCAGCGGAGACGTGCTTCGTTCGAACGGGATGATGAACCCCCAGATCCGCTTCGGCGAGGACCTGATGAGCCGGGTCTCCCACGTCATGATGCACCCCGAAGGCAGCGACGAGCTGACCCGGGAGGTGCGCAGGGCCGTCAACGAACTCGTGGCCGGCACCGCGGCGGACGCCGGGGTCGACCCGCGGGACATCCTCGGCCTGACCTTCGTGTGCAACCCGATCATGCATCACCTGCTCCTCGGCATCAGCCCCGTGGAACTCGGTGGGGCGCCCTTCGCACTCGCGGTGGAGGAGTCCGTCCACCTGCCGGCGCGGGACCTTGGCATTGCAGTCAATCCGGGCGCCATCGCCTACGCGCTGCCCTGCATCGCCGGTCATGTCGGCGCCGATACGGCCGGCGTGATGCTCTGCGAGCAGCCCCACCGCAGCGGGGCGGTGAGCCTGCTGGTGGACATCGGCACCAACGCGGAGATCGTACTGGGCAACGACCGGCGGTTGCTGGCCTGCTCCAGCCCGACGGGACCGGCCTTCGAAGGCGCCCAGGTGAGCGCCGGGCAGCGCGCCGCGCCCGGCGCCATCGAACGGGTGCGGATCGACCCGACCACCCTCGAGACCCGCATCCGGGTGATCGGCTCGGACCTCTGGTCGGACGAGCCGGGATTCGGCGACGCGCTGCCGGCGCAGGGCGTCACCGGCATCTGCGGCTCCGGGATCATCGAGGCGGTGGTGGAGATGTGGCTCGCGGGCATCCTGACCCGCGACGGGGTGATCGACGGCGAACAGGCCAGCCGCACGCCTCGCCTGGTCCCCGACGGCCGCACATTCTCCTTCGCAATCCACGGCGAGAACGTCACGGTCACCCAGACCGACGTACGTCAGATCCAGCTTGCCAAGGCGGCGCTGCATGCCGGCATCAGGCTGCTGATGGACCGGCTGGAAGTGGACTCGGTGGACCGGATACGCCTGGCCGGCGCCTTCGGCAGCCACATCGACGTGCGCTACGCGATGGCCCTCGGCATGATTCCGGACTGCGCGCCCGATGCTGTCTCGGCCGCCGGCAACGCGGCCGGCCACGGCGCGAGGATCGCCCTGTTGAACAAGGCCTCCCGGCGCGAGATCGAGTCGTTGGTCAAGCGCGTGGAGAAAGTGGAGACGGCCATCGAGCCGAAGTTCCAGGAGTACTTCGTCGACGCCATGGCGATACCCCATGGGACGCACACGCTGACCCGCCTGGGCGACCTGTTCCCCGACCGGGCGAGGCTCCCCGACACGACCGTCCCGAAGCGGTCGGCGCCAGTGCAAGGCCGACGCTCGCGAAGGAAGGCTTTGCCATCGAATTCAGGTTGACGACACGACACCACGGAGGACGCCATGCCTCGAAGATCGGGCGGTAGACGGGCGCGCCAGGCAGAGCGCGCCGCACCCTTGGCGGAAGCGGTCAAGCCGGTTCGGCCCGGGCAGACCGGCGGGCAGTTCCAGCCCCTTTCGGCCGATGGCGTTGCCGCCATCGCGGAGAACGCCTTCAGGATCCTGGACCAGGTCGGTTTTGCCGACGCCACGCCGCACTGCATCGAGACCTGCACGGCGGTCGGCGCCGTGCTCGGCGACGACGGGCGCCTGCGCATGCCGCGAAGCGTGGTGGAACGGACGCTGGAGCAAGCCCGCCGGAACCTGGTGCTGCACGGTCAGGACCCGCAGTGGGACCTGGACCTGAGCGGCACCCGGGTCCACTTCTCCACCGCCGGCGCCGCGGTCATGGTGGCGGAGTCGGAGAACGGCCTGTACCGGGACTCCGAGGCGCAGGACCTGTACGACATGGCGCGCATCACCGACGCGTGCGAGCACATCCACATGTTTCAGCGGACCTGCGTGCCGCGCGACATCGCCGACAACTACGCCCTGGACATCAACACGCTCTACTGCTCGGTGATGGGCACCCGCAAGCACGTCGGTTCCAGTTGGACCCTGTACCAGCACTTGGAAAAAAGCCTCGAGATGCTGCACACGATCGCCGGCGGCGAGGCGGAGTGGCGGGCGCGGCCTTTCGTCAGCCAGTCCAACTGCTTCGTCGTCCCGCCGTTGAAGTTCGCCACCGACGCCCTCGAATGCCTGCGGGTGGCGGTGCAGGGCGGCATGCCGGTACTGCTGCTGTCGGCAGCCCAGGCCGGCGCGACCGCGCCGGCCTACCTGGCCGGGACGGTCTCTCAAGCCTGGGCGGAGTGTCTCGGCGGGCTGGTCTACGTGAACGCGATCGAACCCGGCGCCCCGGCGATCCTCGGCGCCTGGCCCTTCGTCTCGGACCTGCGTACCGGGGCGATGAGCGGAGGCTCCCCGGAACAGGGCCTGCTGTCCGCCGCCTGCGCCCAGGTCGGCAACCATTTCGACCTGCCCTTCGGCACGGCGTGCGGCATGAGCGACGCCAAGTTCCCGGACTTCCAGGCCGGCGCGGAGCGTGCGGCAACCGTGCTATCGGCCGCGCTGTCGGGGGCGAACATCGTCTACGAGTCCGCCGGCATGTACGCGAGCCTGCTCGGCGCGTGCCCGGAGAGCCTGTTGCTCGACAACGACATCCTGGGCGCGGTCGGGCGCATCGCCCGCGGGATCGAGGTCGACGCCGACACGCTGAGCTTCGACGAGATCGAACGGATCTGCTGCGGCGGGGAAGGCCATTACCTGGGTTCCAACAACACGCTGCAGGTGATGCAGAGCGAGTACATCTACCCGGACTTCAGCGACCGCAACAGCCCGACGGTCTGGGAGGAGCTGGGCAAGCCGGTGCTGCTGGAGCAGGCCAACGAGAAGACCCGGGAGCTGCTCGCCCGTCACGTACCGCGCCACGTCAGCGACGACATCGACCGACGCCTGCGGGAGGAATTCCCGATATTTCTGTCGCGGGAAGCGATGGGGCGTTAACAACCGTCAGGCGCGCTCCACCGGGAAGGGCATCACCGCCGCGAGGCTGTCCGCGCCGAGCTTCAGCGCGACGAGGCGGTCGAATCCCACCGCCACGCCCGCGCAGTCCGGCAGACCGTGCGCATGGGCCGCCAGGAACGCCTCGTCGAGCGGGATCTCGGCAAGGCCCCGTTCCCTGCGCAGGGTGTTGTCGCGAAGCATCCGCCGGCGGAGTTCGTGCGCGTCGCGCAACTCGTGGTAGCCGTTCGCGACTTCCACGCCGTCGACGACCAGTTCGAAACGCGATGCCACGCCCCCCTCGATCCGCGCCAGGGCCGCTTGAGGGGCGGGGTACTCCGTGATGAACACCCGCGCCGGCTTGAGCTTCGCGATGGCGTCGCTGATCCGGAGGTCCAGTTCGTCCTCGGGCGTCGACTCGACCGGGGCGCCGACCAGGTCGGCATAGGCGCGCCGCTCGTAGTCGGACGGGCCGAGCAGCGCGTCGACCAGGTCCGCGACCTCCCGCATCAACGCCTGCCCGTCGAGGCCGACCCGGTACCACTCGATCATCGTGAACTCGGGGTTGTGCCAGCGCCCCGCTTCCCCCGCGCGGAACACCGGGCCGACCTGGTAGATCGAGGGCGCTCCCGCCGCGAGCAGGCGCTTCATCTGGTACTCGGGCGACGTCTGCAGGTAGCGGCCGTCGGCGGTCCGCATGCTCTCGATGGCCGGGTCCGTGACGCCGTGCGCGGCCAGCGCCGCCGTCTGCACCTCCATGACCTCCCGCGCGGCGAAGAACGACCGCGTCGCCGCGAGCATGTCGGCGCGCCTCGCCAGGACGTCCAGGGTGCAGGACGGGCGCCAGTCCATAATCGTCTGGCGCTCAGCCCTGGGCGCGGCTGACGTATTCCCCGGTCCGGGTGTCGATGCGCAGCACGTCGCCCTGGTTGACGAAGAGCGGCACCCGGATCGTGGCCCCGGTGGACAGGGTCGCGGGCTTCGTGGCGCCCTGGGCGGTGTCCCCCTTTAGGCCCGGGTCCGTCTCCGTCACCTCGAGCTCGACGAAGTTCGGCGGCGTGACCGAAATCGGGTCGCCCGCCCACAAGGTGACGCCGTAGACCTCCTGCTCCTTCAGCCAGGGCTGCGTCTCGCCCACCGCCGCCGCGCCTGCCGCGAACTGCTCGTAGCTCCCGTCCGTCTTCATGAAGTGCCAGAACTCGCCGTCGCTGTAGAGGTACTCCATGGAGAACTCCAGGACGTCCGCGGCCTCGATCGTCTCGCCGCTCTTGAACGTGCGCTCCCACACGCGCCCGGTCTTCAGGTTCCGGAACTTGACCCGGTTGAACGCCTTGCCCTTGCCCGGCTTGACGAACTCGTTCTCGAGGATCGTGCAGGGATCCCCTTCCAGCAGGACCTTGAGGCCGGCGCGGAACTCGTTGGTCGCGTACGTCGCCACCGTGTGCGCTCTCGAAGGACGGGACGCCGGCGATGATACGCCAGCGCCGACCGGGGAACGCTACTGCGTCTCCGCGATCTCCCGGTCCGAGAACCCGAGCAGGTAGAGCACGCTGTCGAGCCCGAAGTTCGAGATCGCGTGACCCGCGGACTCGCGCACCGCCGGCTTGGCGTGGAACGCGACGCCGAGGCCCGCCGCCGTCAGCATCGGCAGGTCGTTCGCGCCGTCGCCGATCGCGATCGCCTGCTCCAGGGAAATCCCCTCCCGCGCGCAGAGGCCGGCCAGGATGTCCGCCTTCCGCTGCGCGCCTATCACTTCGCCCGTCACCGTGCCGGTCAAGCGGCCGTCCTCGATGGCCAGGGAGTTGGCGAACACATGGTCGATCCCGAGCGCCTTCTTGAGCCGGTGGCCGACATAGTCGAAGCCGCCGGAAACGATGGCCGTGCGATAGCCGAGTTGCCGCAGCGAGTTGACCAGGCGGCGCGTACCCTCCGTCACGGAGACCGACTCCGTCACTTCGGCGAGCACCCGTTGCGGCAGGCCCTCGAGCAGCCGGACCCGTCGGCGCAGGCTCTCCTCGAAGTCGAGCTCGCCGTGCATGGCCGCCCTCGTGATGCCGGCGACTTCGGCGCCCACGCCGTGGCGCGCGGCCAGTTCGTCGATCACCTCCGCATTGATCAGGGTGGAGTCCATGTCGAACACGACGAGCCGCCGGTTGCGGCGGTACACCGAGTCTTCCTGGACGCTGAAGTCGAACGTCAGCTCTCCCGCGGCGAGGAACAGCGCTTCCTTCAGCTCCCGCTGGTCCGATCGCGGACCGCGCACCGACATCTCGACGCTCGCGCGGGCGGCATCCGCCACGCCGTCGAGCGGTACGCGTCCCGACAGGCGCCGTACGGAATCGATGTTGAGTCCACGCTGGCCGATGATCCGCGTGACGCTGGCGAGTTGTTCCGCGCTGATCCCGTTCGCGAGCAGGGTGACGATGTAGCGGGACTTGCCCTGGTTCGCGACCCAGTCGCGATATCCCTCCGGCGTCACGCGCTCGAAACGGGCGTTGACGCCCATCCGCCGCGCGGCGTGGAGCAGTTCCCGGCGCACATCGCCCTCGTCCGCGCCGCCGGCGACCTGGACGAGCATGCCGAGGTTCAGCTCCTCGTGGATTACCGCCTGCCCGATGTCGAGCACGCGTGCTTGATAACGGGCGAGCGTCGATGTCAACATGGCCATCAGCCCGGGCTTGTCCTGCCCGGAGACGTTTACCAGCAGAATCTCGCTCGGATCGGAATCCGCCACCCGCCACCCACCCGCCACCAGGCCGCGCTCTCGTCTTGACGCTACGCCCTCTCGCCAGGATCGTCAAACAACCAGGGCCGGGCACGCATGGCGGCAGCGAGGAGCGCGGCGTGCTCGCCGTCGGATGGATCAGCCTCGGGAGCTGCCTCGTCGCCGCCCTGATCGTCGTCGGGTCCGTGGGCCGTGCCGTCGTCGACCGCGCCGGCGCGCGCATGGACCAGTTCGGCGGCACGCTCGCGGAGACGACCGCGCAACTCGGCCTGCCGTCCGTGCTCCAGCAGGACCGCATCGCCCTTGGGAACCTCGTCAACCGTATCGTGGCGTTCGACGAAGTCATCGGCTGCAGCGTCTACACCGTGGACGGACGCACGCTGGCCTTCGCCGGCGAGGAAGCGAACCTGCCGGGGTTCCGCCACTACACGGCGCCCATCGCGGTGGAGGACACGCTGGCCGGCTACGCCCGGGTGGTGCTCGAACGCGAGCGCTTCATGCCGGCCCCCGCCGACCTCGTGGTCGCCGCCTGGCCCGTCGTGCCGGCCGCTTTCGCCGTCGCCGGGGCCGTCATGCTGCTGCGCCGCCGGGCCGTGCGCGGGAAGCCGCGGACCGCTCCAGACGCGGCGCAGGCGCGGTTCGTGCTCGTGGCGAACCTGTTCAACCACGGCAGCCTGCGCGAGATGCGCAAGAAGAACGTGCTCGCCCAGGCTTTGGAGCACGCGCTCGGGGTCGCCGACGCGCACGGGGGACGCGCGCGGCCGCTCCCCGGCGCCCGCATCCTGATCGGGTTCGAGGACCGCCCCGACGCGGACCGGGCCTTCGAGGTGATCGCCGCGGCGGTCGCCTTCGGACAGAGCCTCGACACGCCGTCTTCCGGCGGTTACGCGG
Source organism: Pseudomonadales bacterium (assembly GCA_022825925.1). GTDB lineage: Bacteria > Pseudomonadota > Gammaproteobacteria > Pseudomonadales > Azotimanducaceae > VXNE01. The sequence continues at coordinate 19,074 of JAJDVW010000055.1, forward strand.
CGCCCCCGCCGAGCTTCCGGTTCGGGCTGCACCTCGGGGAGGACGCCGAGGGCGCCGGCGCGGCGGAGTCGGCCCACGTTTCGGACGCCGTCTTGCTGTCGGCGCTCGCGCCCGACGGCCGGCTCGCCATCAGCCAGGACGTCTTCGAGCGGATCGAGCTTCCCGAACGGCTGGAGATCGACGAGGCCTCCGACCTGTCGCAGGCCGCCCTGACCGGGACGACCCTCGGACGCTGCCGCATCGTGAACGCGGTGGCGGCCGCCCCGGCAGCGGAGAAAGACGCTACTTTCCGGCTGACGTGACCGGCGGTTCCGGGCGCCCCTGGACCTCGAGGGACTCGACGCGCTGAAACCCCCGCGGCAGTTTGCGGCCCCGTCGCCCCCGCTCGCCGAGATACGCCGCGAGGTCCCTGAACCGCAGCCGCAGGTGTCGCGCTCCGGCCCGCACGATCAGGTGGTCCGTCTCCGCGATGGCCACCGCTCCGACCATGCGTTCCTCTCCCGCCCGATGGATGCGCGCGGGGATGTCGATGAGCTTGTTGCCCTTGCCGCGCGTCAGCACCGGCACGTCCGCGGCCGGGAACACCAGCAGCCGCCCCTGGTCCGTGGCCGCCGCGATGCGGCTCCTGCCCGAGGCCGCCGAGGGGGCCAGGGCCGTGCCGGTCTCCGGGACGTTGAGCGCGGCCTTGCCGGCGCGGTTCTTCGTCGCCATGTCGCCGACACGGGCGATGAAGCCGTACCCCGCGTCGGACGCCAGCAGCACGGTCGCGTCCGGGGTTCCCAGGAAGGGCGCCACGAAGCGCGCGCCTTCGGGCGGATTCAGGCGTCCCGTCAGGGGTTCGCCCTGGCCGCGCGAGGAAGGCAGTTCGTGCGCCGCGACGGAGTACGCCCGGCCCGTGGAGTCGAAGAAGAGAAGGGTGTCGCTGGTCCGGCCGCGCGCCGCCGCCCCGAACGCGTCGCCGGACCGGTAGGACAGGGACTCCGGGTCGAGGCCGTGGCCCTTGGCCGACCGCACCCAGCCCTTTTCCGACAGGATGACGGTCACGGGCTCGTTGGAGATCAGGTCCTCCGCCGTGAATGCGCGGGCCGGCGCGGCCCCGACCAGTTCCGAGCGGCGGTCGTCGCCGTACGTCTCCGTATCCTGAGCGAGTTCGCGCTTGATGAGCGTCTTCATTCGCGCCCGCGAGCCGAGCGTTCGGGTCAGGTCCTCGCGCTCCGCACCGAGGGACGCCCGCTCTTCCTGCAGGCGCGTCTCCTCGAGCCGCGCGAGCTGGCGCAGCCGCAGGTCGAGGATCGCGGCCGCCTGTGCCGAAGTGAGCCCGAAACGTTCGATCAGGCGGGCCCGGGGTTCGTCCTCCTCGCGGATGATCCGGATCACCTCGTCGAGGTTGCGGTATGCGACGAGGAGCCCGTCGAGGAGGTGCAGCCGCTCGTCGATGCGTTCGAGCCGGAAGGTCAGCCGTCGCCGGACGGTCTCGCGGCGGAACTCCAGCCACTCGGAGAGCATCTCCACCAGGCCCAGGACCTTCGGTTTCTGGTCCAGGCCGATCACGTTGAAGTTGACCCGGTAGCTCCGCTCGAGGTCCGTGGACGCGAAGAGGTGGCTCATCAGCCGTTCCACGTCCACCCGGCTCGAACGCGGCACCAGGACGAGCCGCGTGGGCGTCTCGTGGTCCGACTCGTCGCGCAGGTCGACGAGCATGGGCAGCTTCCTCGCCTGCATCTGCTCGGCGACCTGCTCGAGCACCCGCGCCGGCGACACCTGGTAGGGCAGCGCGGTGATGACGATCTCCCCGTTCTCGACGACGTGACGCGCCCGCGCGCGCACCGAGCCGCGGCCGGTCTCGTAGGTTTCGAGGAGTTCCTCCGGGGGCGTGACGATGATCGCCTCGGTCGGGAAGTCGGGACCCCGCACGTGGTCCATGAGGTCGCGCGCAGTGGCCCGCGGCTCGTCGAGCAGCCGGATGCACGCGCTCGCGACCTCGCGCAGGTTGTGCGGGAGCACGTCGGTGGCCATGCCGACCGCAATGCCGGTGCTGCCGTTCAGCAGGACCAGCGGCACCCGCGCCGGCAGGAGTTCCGGTTCGTCGATGGTGCCGTCGAAATTCGGCGCGAAGTCGACCGTGCCCTGGTCGACTTCGGACAGCAGCAGTTCGGCGAAACGCGACAGCCGCGACTCCGTGTAGCGCATGGCCGCGAAGGACTTCGGATCGTCGGGCGCGCCCCAGTTGCCCTGTCCCTCGATGAGCGGATACCGGAACGAGAACGGCTGGGCCATCAGCACCATCGCCTCGTAGCAGGCGCTGTCGCCGTGGGGATGGAACTTGCCGAGCACGTCGCCGACCGTGCGCGCCGACTTGGCGAACTTCGCCGCCGCCGACAGGCCGAGCTCCGACATCGCGTAGACGATGCGCCGCTGTACCGGCTTCAGCCCGTCGCCGATGTGGGGCAGCGCCCGGTCGTTGATGACGTACATCGAGTAGTCGAGGTACGCCTTCTCCGTGTACGCCCACAGGGGCATGACCTCCGCGCCGTTGCCCGGCGCGCCGCCGTCCGGCGGCCCGGTCGTTCCGGGCCCGGTCGTTCCGGCGCTCACGCGAGCACCGCCTGGTCGCCCTTGCGCTGGAGCCAGCCGCGGCGGTCCGCCGCGCGTTTCCTCGCCAGCATCATGTCCATGATCTCCCGGGTCTTGTCCGCGGCGTCCATCGAGAGACGCACGAGGCGCCGCGTGTCGGGCGCCATGGTCGTCTCGCGCAACTGGACGGGATTCATCTCGCCGAGGCCCTTGAAGCGTTGCACCACCGGCTTGCCGCGTTTCTTCTCCGCGGCGATGCGGTCGAGCACGCCCTCCTTCTCCGCCTCGTCGAGGGCGTAGAACACTTCCTTGCCGACGTCGACCCGGTAGAGGGGCGGCATCGCGACATGCACGTGACCCTCCTCCACCAGCGCCGGGAAGTGCCGGAGGAAGAGCGCGCAGAGGAGCGTCGCGATGTGGGCGCCGTCGGAGTCGGCGTCGGCGAGGATGCAGACCTTCCCGTAGCGCAGGTCCGAGAGGTCGCGCGAACCGGGCTCCACCCCGATGGCGAGCGAGATGTCATGCACCTCCCGGGACGCGAGCACCTCTCCGGCATCCACCTCCCAGGTGTTCAGGATCTTCCCGCGCAGGGGCATCACCGCCTGGAACTCCCGGTCGCGGGCCTGCTTGGCCGACCCGCCGGCGGAGTCTCCCTCGACCAGGAACAGCTCCGAGCGCCCGGCGTCCTGGCCGGAACAGTCCGTCAGCTTGCCCGGCAGCGCCGGCCCGGACGCGACCTTCTTGCGCGCCACCTTGCGGCTCGCCTGGGCGCGCTTCTGCGCGTTGGCGATGGCGAGTTCCGCGAGCTTCGACCCCTCGGCGGGGTGCTCGTTCAGCCAGAGACTGAACGCATCCTTCGACACGCCGCCGATGAACGTGGTCGCCTGCCGCGAGGAGAGGCGTTCCTTGGTCTGCCCGCTGAACTGCGGGTCCGCCAGCTTCGCCGACAGCACGTAGGCGCACCGGTCCCACAGGTCGTCCGCCACCAGCTTCAGCCCGCGCGGGACGAGGTCCCGGAACTCGCAGAACTCCCGCAGCGCCTCGATCAGCCCGCTGCGCAGGCCGTTGACGTGGGTCCCGCCCAGGGGCGTCGGGATCAGGTTGACGTAGCTTTCCGCTATGAGATCCCCGCCCTCCGGGCACCACTGCAGCGCCCAGGCGACCGCCTCCCGGTTGCCCTCCGCGTCGTGCACGAACGGCTCCGCCGGAATCGGGTCGGGGGCGTCGCAGGCGTCGCGCAGGTACTGGGCCAGGCCCTCTTCGTAGTGCCAGGTCCAGCTCTCCGGCGCCTCCGTCTCGCGCTCCACCGACAGGCTCACGCGGAGCCCGGGGCACAGCACGGCCTTCGCGCGCAGGACGTGACGGAGCTTCGGGAGGCTGACCCGGGGCGAGTCGAAGTAGTCGGGGTCGGGCAGGAAGGTGACGCGGGTGCCGGTGTTCCGCTTGCCGACTTCGCCGACGGTCTCGAGCGGCGTCCTGCTGTGGCCGTGCTCGAAGCGCTGGCGATGCACCCCGCCGTCGCGCTTGACCTCCACCTCGAGCCACGTCGAGAGCGCGTTGACGACGGATACGCCCACGCCGTGCAGCCCGCCGGCGAAGCTGTAGTGCGCGTCGTCGAACTTGCCTCCGGAGTGGAGCTTCGTGAGGATCAGTTCGACGCCGGTGACCTGGTGCTCCGGGTGAATGTCCACCGGCATGCCGCGACCGTCGTCGATGACCTCGATCGCGCCGTCCGCGCGCACCGTCACCTCGACTTCCCGGGCGTACCCGGCGAGGGCCTCGTCGACCGCGTTGTCGACGACCTCCTGGACGAGGTGGTTGGGGCGGGCCGTGTCCGTGTACATGCCGGGGCGGCGGCGCACGGGGTCGAGCCCGGAGAGGACCTGGATGGATTCGGCGGAATAGGCGTTGGGCATGAACTCAGGCGTGGTTGGAGCCGGCGCCCGAAGGCGCCGGCCGGGACGGCAGACGGCCGACACGCGTCTCGATGGCGCCGTCGGCGTGCAGGGTGAGCCAGCGCCACCCGGGCGCGGCATCGTCGAGGGCGAAGCGTTCCGAGCGCGGCGCGAACTGGAAGCACGTCGAGGGGGAAGCGAGGATACGCAGGCGTCCCACGCGCTGGTCGACCTCCTGGTGGACGTGTCCGCCGAGGTATCCCCGCCCCCTGTCGCACCCGCCGAGCAGCCCGAGCAAGGCGTCCGCGTTGGCGATCCGGTGCTCGTCGAGCCAGGGCGCGCCAATGTCGACCGGGCAGTGGTGACCGACCACCAGCGCATGGCGGCCGGCCGACCCGGCCGCCGAGAGCGCCTCCTCGAGGCGGCGCAGTTCCCCCTCGGCGACCGCGCCGTCCACCCGGTGGTCGACGTGCGTATCCACGCCGAGCACGTCCCATGCGCCGACGCGCAGGGGCCGCGTGGGCAGGATCCCGAGAAAGGGCTCGCCCAGGTCGTGATTGCCCGGCACGCACAGGCACGGGCCCGTGAACCGGGACCGCACGGTTTCCAGGAAGCGGCGGTAGGTGGCCGCCTCGCCCACCTGCGCGAGGTCCCCCGAGGCGATCAGCGCGTCCGGCGTCCCCTCGCGGAACGCGTGGTCGAGGACGGCGTCGAGGGTGTCTTGGGTGCAAACGCCGAGGAGCGATTCGTCCGGCGCCGGAAACAGGTGCGTGTCGGTGACCTGCAGTACGTTCAGCGTCATTCCGCGTCAATCAGCGCCATTCAGCGTCATTCAGCGTCATTCAGCGCCAAAGCAGGAGTGCGACGGGGAGGCTGCCGAACCGGCGCAAGAGCCGTCCCGACCGCCGGCGGCCGCGTGCGTCAGGCAACGATCGGCTGCTCGCTCGAGACGCCATGCTCCAGGCAGACGCCGAGGAACTCGCCCAGGAAGCGGTTGACCTGGGCCTTCTCGTCGGGATGCCGCATGCGCGCGTTCGGATACTCGTACACGGCGCGAAAGCCGCGCTGGTTCTGGTATTCAATGACTTCCGCGGCCTTCGCGTCGTGGTAGATGCGGATCGAGAGCCGGGTCTCCGCGAGGCCCGGGACGTTTTCTCCCGTGCCCTGCCCCGATTCCTGCCCGGAGGCCGGCGGCGGATCCTGGACGATGTTGACCACGGTGGTGTAGGGGCAGCGTTGGGCGACCTCGAAGCGCACCTTCGGTTCGCTCTCCCCGAGGCGCAGGCTGAACGTGCGCCGGTCGGCGTCCGGGAGATCGGGGAGCAGCCGCATCAGCCGGGCGTAGTTCGCCTCGCACTCCGCGATGTGCGCACCGAGATCGATGTTGTACCGCCGCCGCTTCACAGGACCTCTTGCCGATTCTCCCTTGCCGGAACACCGTTGCGAGCCAGCTATCCCAACCCGAACCGGGGAGAGTTTACCCAGACCGGCGCGACGAATAAAACGGCTTCGGCCGTAGAAGGGACATGGCCGCCCACGCAACACCCATGCAACGCTCGACACGCGCCGAACCGACCACCGAACGGGGCGCCCCACCCGACAGTCGCGAAATCGACTTTGGTAGACTCCCCGCTCCCCCGACGGCTCTCGCTCAAGTCGCGCAAAAGGTACTCGTGGACATGAAGAACCCCGCTCCGCAGCCGCCGCCCGCGGCCCGGCCGCGCACGACGCATACGCCCTGGCGGCTCTTGCATGGAAGTACGCGTCCGCCGAAGGGGGGAACGCCAATACTCCCTTACGCGTCAGCGGCCGAGGGAGCTTCCCCGGCTGAAGGCTCTTGGCGGTCCAGTGTCGCCATCGGCATCTTCGCGTGGCTGACGGCCGCTCCGAACGCCGCCGCGGACAGCATCCAGGAGCTCTACGAGGCGGCCAAGGCGAACGACCCGATACTGGGTGGAGTCTACGCAAGCTACCAGTCGCGCAAGACCCAGGTCACGCTCGCCCGCTCCCAGCTCCTCCCCTCCGTCGAACTGAACGGGTCGAAGAACGAGAGCCGGCAGGAGCACACCCTTTCGCCCAACTTCGGCGGCATGACCGTCGAGGACAACTCCGGGAGCCAGCGGTGGTCCGTGGACCTCAGCCAAACGGTCTTCGACGCGCAACGCTGGTTCGACTTCCGCAGCGCACAGGCCCAGGGCACCCAGGCGGACCACGACCTCGCCAATGCCGAACAGGACCTCATCGTCCGCGTGTCGTCGGCCTACCTGAACGTGCTGCGCGCACAGGCGCTCCTCGAGGCGGCGCAGGCGGAAGAGGAGGCGGTGGCCCGCCAGATGGAGCAGGTGCAGCAGCGGTTCGACGTCGGCCTCGTGGCCATCACCGACGTGCTCGAGGCCACCGCGGCCCACGACGCCGCGGTGGTCCGGCGGATCCAGGCGGAGGGCGACCACGACGTCTTCTTCGAGACGCTGCGTACGCTCACCGGCGTCGCCCATTCCGAGGTCGACCGGCTGGACAGCGCCCTGCCGATCGTCGACCCCGAGCCGATGGACGAATCCCAATGGGTCGAGGCGGCGCTCTCCTCCAACCCGACCGTCCTTGCAGCGCGGGAGGCGCTGAAGGCCGCCGAACGCTCGCGGCGCGCGACCCTCGGTCGGCTCCTGCCCACGGTGGATCTCTCCATCTCGCACGGTTCGTCGCAGCTCGACCCGGGCGGACTGGGTTTCGCGAGAGAGAGCGAAGGACAGACCTACGCCCTCCGGTTCAACATGCCGCTCTACCACCCGGCCATCATGCCCGGCATCAAGGACCTCGGCTACCGGGTCGAGCAGGCCCGCCAGGGCGTCCTGGAGCGGGAGGTCACGGTCACCCGCGACACGCGCAACCTGTTCCGCGCCGTCGCGACCGACGTGGTGCGGGTGAAGGCCCGCATCCGCGCCATCAAGTCGGCCGAGTCCGCCCTCGAAGCCACCCAGACCGGCTACGAGGTCGGCACCCGCAACATCGTCGACGTGCTGCAGGCCCAGCAACGGCTCTTCGCCTCCCAGTTCGACTACGCGGACTCCCGCTACAACTACGTGCTCGACCTGCTCCGGCTCAAGCAGAGTTCCGGAACCCTGAACGAGTCGGACGTCCTGCAGCTCTCCGCCTTCAGCGACGCGGAGAACCCGGTCGTGCGCGTGCTCGGCCTGTCGGGACGTTAGTCCGCACAAGAGCCTGCACATGCCGCACATGACCCCCGCGGAGCGCGACGCCTTCCTCGACACCCGGGGCGTGCTGATGCGCATCGGCTGCGTGCGTCCGGACGGCAGTCCCCTGGTCACGCCCATCTGGTTCATCCACCGGGACGGCGCCATCTGGTTCACGCCGCGGGCGCGATCCGAGTGGTTCGCCTGCCTGCGCGCGGACCCGCGGGTGTCGCTCAGCATCGACGAGGCGTCCCAGCCCTACCGCAAGCTCGTCGTCGACGGGGCGGCCGAACTCGTCCACGACGTGGGCGAGGACGACGTCTGGCGCGACCTCTACCGCGACATCGCGCGCCGCTACATCGATGACGACGCGGCGGAGGACTACATCCAGCGCACGATCCGCGAGCCCCGGGGGCTGTACCGCGTCCGGCTTGCGGATGCGCGGGTGCGCAATTGGCGCATGCCCGTGCCGGGCGAGCCCGTCGAGGGCATCTGGCACGGCCGGTACTACGTCGAGGGAGCAGAGTAGCGGCGGGTGTTACCCCGACCAACAAAAGGCCATATGCCACAAGTTCCCGGGACGAAGTCCTATTGACAGAGGCGCCCGGCTCCCGACAGAGTGCCCCATGGGCGACCTCCCACCAAGTCCCCCACCTCATCGCGCCGAACCACTTGCCGCCAAGTCCCTGTCGGACCCCACGATTGCGCCAACTGCGCCCGCCGTAGCCGCGCATCGTGGAAACCTCCACGACATACCGGTTGGCCAGGTGATTTACCCGCACTCAGAGATCGAACTCGCGGCCCTCGCGGCCGCACTGGTGGCTCGCGATGCCGAACTCAGCCCAACGGAGCGCGCGCTAGTCAACGGGGCTTGGGAGTGTCCCAAGGAACAACAACTTGAGCCGATTCGGCAAGCCATTCGACGAGGCCATGATCCGCTTGGCGCGTCCTTCTGTCACCTCCGTTCACCCGAGGTCCGGCGAGGGCACGGTGCCGTGTACACACCACGGGAAATCGTCGACGCGATGACCGGGTGGGCCAGACGGCACGGAACTCCCGCACGCGTGGTCGACCCTGGCGCGGGATCCGGTCGCTTTACACTTGCGGCGGCGGAAGCGTTCCCCGACGCCGGATTGATCGCCATCGAGAGCGACCCTCTGGCGGCGCTCGTGCTACGCGCCAACGCTCACTCCCTAGACCTTGTCGATCGATTGACGATGCTGGTCACCGACTATCGGGCTGTCGACCTTCCACAGATCAAGGGTCGGACGCTGTTCCTTGGCAATCCACCCTACGTTCGTCACCATGGGATTTCTTCCGATTGGAAGGCTTGGTTCGCGGACGCCGCGTCCGCACGCGGGTTGAAGGCCAGCAAGCTGTCCGGTCTGCACATCCATTTCTTCCTGAAAACGCTTCTGCTCGCAAGGCCAGGGGACTACGGCCTCTTCGTGACGGCCGCAGAGTGGCTGGACGTGAACTACGGTGCACTGTTGCGCCAACTGCTCCTCGGCGACCTCGGCGGAAAGGAGCTTCACGTAGTAGCCCCCGCCGCCATGCCATTCGCCGAAGCAGCGACCACAGCGGTCATCTCTTGCTTCGAAGTCGGAAGCGCGTCAGCCGGCGTCGTGCTCCGACCCGTAGAGGATCTTGGCGAACTCCAACCGCTCGGACCCGGGAAGGAGGTAACGCGGGAAGCTCTCGCGAAGGCCCGACGCTGGTCGCCATTCCTGAAGCCGGCCAACCCCGCTCCGGCCGACCACATCGAGTTAGGCGAACTGTGTCGCGTGCATCGCGGGCAGGTGACCGGCTGCAACGCCGTCTGGATCGCCGGGAATCAACCCGGTCAGATGCCCGGGTGCGTCCTCCAGCCGACCGTCACCAAGGCGCGCGAGCTATTCGAGGCCATGCCCCGCCTCGCGTCGACGGACAAGCTCCGCAGGGTGATAGACCTGCCCGTCGATCTGGATGAACTTGATCCAGACGACCGCCGGCGGGCGGAGGCTTTCCTCAAGTGGGCGCGCTCCAACGGCGCACACCAGTCTTACATCGCTCGCAACCGCCGGGCCTGGTGGGCCGTGGGATTGCGGGATCCCGCTCCGATTCTGGCAACCTACATGGCTCGACGGCCTCCCGCTTTCGTGCGAAACGAAGCTCAGGCGCGGCATCTCAACATTGCCCACGGAGTGTATCCACGCGATACCATGCGCGAGGAAGTGCTCGACGCCCTGTCGGCTTGGCTTCAGGAGCAAGTTCGTACATCCTCTGGCCGAACCTACGCGGGCGGCCTGACGAAGTTCGAACCAAGGGAGCTTGAGCGCGTCCGAGTTCCGCCTCTGGAAGAACTACATGAACGAGCCCAGGCGCTGGACGCTGGACGAACTGATTCGCGACGTCGAAACAGCCAAAGAGCGGTTCCGTCAATCACGGCTCGATGAACCGCTCGGACCGTACACGCAGTTTTTCGACACCTTCGCTCCCGTCTTCGCCGACATCATCGACCGACTGCCCGCCTTGGCGAGTGACTCCTTCGATGTGACCCACCTCGCCGAGTTGGTCAGTAGCGTAGACGCACGCACAGCCTTCAGGTATCTGGCTGCGCCGCCGGTTTCCGAAGATGATCTGAAGACGCTCGCGGAGAGCACGCTAGCGCCCAAGACCCTTCGTAGCGATGTCGAGGAGGCCCACCGCGTTCGGGACATAGTGCTCCACCTCATCGACCCACACCGCTTTCCGTGGTTTCGCGAGAAACGCAAACCGACAGATCACGAGCGAGACCAAGCGATCATGGCTTCCGCCGTACTGGTCGCGGCTCGCAAGGTCGAGACGGCGCGTCGATCCGAGGCCAAACGCGTGCAGGAAGCTGCTGTCAAAGACCTGCTCCATAAGCTCGGCTACGAGGAGGTCCGTGCCCGAGCCATGCCCCGCCTCGACGCCGCACCTGCGCCCGGCACGTTCTGTGGGGAGAGCAAACTCGGCGACACTCGTGCTGACGTAGTCGTCAGGCTTTACGATGGTCGCGCCATGCCGGTCGAGTGCAAGACATCCAACAGCGCGGTCAACTCCTTCAAGCGAGTAAACCACGAGGCCTTGGGCAAGGCTCGTGCGTGGATCGACGGATTGGGCACGCGTCATGTCGTCCCGTGCGCGATACTCAGCGGCGTGTTCAACGCGAAGAATCTTGAGTCCGCTCAAGATGAAGGGCTAGCGATCATATGGAGCCACCGACTGCCAGATCTGGCGGCCTATCTGGCGTCGAATCGCCAAGCATTGATTCAAATGCAGTAACGCCTTGGAAGCCCGTGGCCCGCAGCACACGGCGCGCGACGGACCGAACAGCGGCAAACGCAGGCGCTTGGCGCCACGGCTCAAAGGGTAGCGCAAGCTCCAACCGTCATTGCTACCGTTAGGGTGAAGTGGATGGACTTCCCTCGCTAATAGCCCTTTCGTTCAGCCCCATTTCCCTTAGTTGCCCAACGACGTGACTTGCGAGGCCGGCCGGATCACGCATTCGGGCTTGGGAGCACAGTTCGAACGTAACGGATGGACATTGGTCGAACTGGGGCGTGTCCAAGACAGCCCCCCTCCAGACCGCTCCCTGGAACTCGCACTGTACGAATGTGCAGGAAAGAAACGTCGCCCCAGTCCAGTCAGATCCCCGGAAGCTACACTCGACGAACCTGCAGGACCGAAAGACAGTGCGACGGCCATTGTTACACAACCTAGCTCGGTCGAAGTCGATGTTCGTGAACGTGGCACTTGACGCTGTCGCGCCACAAAGCTCCGTGTCGCACATGGAGGTCCGCGAGTCACCACCCACGTGGGACCAACGCGTTTCCCGAAGGTCACTGTGGTCGAAGCGGCTGCCGACCACCACCGCGTTCGTAAAGTCGCCACTCGCGAAGACGGCGCCACGCATATCGAGGTCAGCGAAATCCAAGTCCCGCCAGTGAACAGATCTAAGGTCCGGCCGGTCGTCACATCGGACAAAACGCCCGCTCCCTGGACTGCGAAAAAGGAGATTCAAGGCAGACTGGCGGAGCTTCGTACCGGCGTCGCCACTAGATTGCGGCGCTGAGGGGTTGAGGCGCGTCCGTCAGATAGCTGCAGAGGAGCGACTGAACCAAGTTGGCCTCCGTTGGCCCAACGTCGGCGATCGCGTGAAGCCAACGCTGGCCGGCCAGAACGGTGGCTGTCGCGTCGCGCGACATCATCTCTACGGCCTCCTTGATTGCCCCGTTGAAGTTGGCCCTCTCCGCAGCAGTCAATTGCGCGCCCGCGGCTGCGTCTCGTTGGCCAATATCCTTATCGAGAAGGTCGAGGCGGTCTCCGGCGAACCAACTGGCGCCGACAAGAGCAGCGACAGCAACGGCTGTCTGGGGGAGCCATTCTAAGTTGTCGGGGTTCGTGGCCAACAGAACGCCGAGGAGAGCGACCCCGCTTAAGAGGGTCAACACAAAGGCAACGGTGGACCGTGGTGCGATTCCCACTAGCGTTGTACCTGTCGTTGGCGGGCGCTGGCCGGGCCCACTGTAGTTATGCGATCGACCTCCGGCGTATCGGAGCACCACTGCACGCGCCCTCGGCGAACCCAAAAGTGACAGCCGCAGCTCGTTAGCTGCCGTATGGACGGTGCGACCGTGATGCGACCGAGCCAGTCCGTCGTCACGGTCCAGTGGGGCGACTCCGAGGACGCCAATCGGAGCCGGACGATTTTCCCGCACTGTCCCGGACAGCGGAAGCTAGCCCACTTCCGCACTCGCCCCACTTGTGTGACCCAGATTGCCTGCTCGGCTATTAGGCGGGATACGGGAAACTCCTTGCACCTTACCGTCGCCAGACGGATCGGCGCATCTCTCCGAAAGCGGTCGAGGAAACAAAGGGCTCCATGCGCCAGCCGATCGCGCAAAGCCCAACCAGAGTGAATGAGAGCCATCAAAGTAGGCCGCCAAGGTCCAGGAATGGTCGCGCGTCCGCCAGTCCCCAAGTTGACCGGTCTGCACAGACCGAGCAACCTGGTCGCGGTTCGCATCCCGTCGGACGACAGCGATCCAGGTCGTACCGGATTGTCCGCTCTGAGGCCCAACCTTTGTCGCCACGAAGACCGGCGAACCCGGCCAAAAGCTCGTTGACAGCAGCGGTGGCCGTTTCGGTCGTGAACGTTCCGACCACCGGCGTCGGCGTGTCGCTGTCGGTAATGTACCCCTCTTTCACTTGGCGTGAGTACTCGTCTGGGCGCTTGCGGCGGAGTCCTTGCTCGCGAGCGCGACGCGGATTGACGACGCCACGGCAGAGTAGGCAAGCACAACCAGGTCGCAACACAGTGACGCGCCCCGACACGTGAGAGGTGCGGCCTCGCTCTCGTGGTACGACGGAGAGCCCTGTGTCGATGACCGGGACGAGATAGAAGTAGGCGATCCGATTGAGAATGAGTCGACCAAGATGGTCATCGGTACAGCCAAAGATGCAATCACACGACCGAAGCAACCGGGCAACGTCGGCGTTTGCCAGCGGCGCTTGCCGGACGACTACCCGCGTACCCAAGCCCATCTGCTCGATATGATCCTTGAGAACTGAGACCTTGGGGCGCTCGCGCTCAGCATCGAGTCTGGTCGAACCGTGGAGGCGATTGAGGTTTGTTTCGGCGACAATGTCAGGGTCAAGCAAGAGGACTCGCCCAACTCCGGCCCGCGCCAAGAGCACGGAAACGGCGCTGCCGGTGCCGCCGCATCCAACGACCGCCACGCGTAGCCTCTGGAGACGCTCTACGGTCTCCTGGCCTATCGAAAGCGCTTGGCGGTGAAGGTACGTGGCGTCGGTTGTCACGCTCTGATCATAGTTCCATCCATGGTCTGCCAGCGTTGAGCCGAGGACACGGACAGGCGCAATTTGAGGCGGTCCACTTCGGGACCAGACTCGGGCCTCGATACGACCGTCTCCCCGCAGCAGTACGCTCGCAAGAATCCGAGCACTCGCCTTGTCTCGGCGCTGAAGGAGGTCCCTCAGTCCGCGTTCGTTTTCGTCGTCCTGCGACGAAAAAGACGCGGCGGAGTTCGGGTGGCTATGGCAAATCCCCGGGTGCAAATCCTCCTGACGAGCCTTGGTCAATAGGCGGATGTAGCAGTCCATGTCCCAACTGACCGACGTGGCTCCCGCACGGACATGCTCAAGCGGAATCGGGTCCACGCGATGAACGGTCAGACGTACGTCGCCATACTCGTGACTTTCCTGTCCCCAAGGGTCGTCCTCGAGGAGGCTGACCCCGCATAGCATCTGGCACGCACCCTCTAAGGGCCCGGGGAGATTGCACTCGCGACGCAACTCTCTGGCTTGGTCTGCCGTCATTGTCAGGTCGCGGACCATCATCAAGCGTTCTCGAACGCAGCCCGGACTTTCATAAGCCAAGTTTGGATGCCGTCGATACCGGGGCGCCAATCGGACCAGTGCCTGGACCAACGCTGCCACTTGGTCCCCGAGAAATCATGACTGACGTCAGCCGCCTTGGGCCAACCCGACGAGCCCCGCACCTTTACCCAGGGGTGGACGTAGAACATGTCCGGGGCGGCGTCAGGATAGCCGTCGGGAAGCAAGAGAAGAAGTGACACTACGTCGCAATCGAACTTGCCTTCAGGCAGCGACCAAGAGTGGATGACGACGGCCGCGCTGCCACCGTCGGAAGGCTCGCTGAACTGAATGCCCTTGTCCGTGAGGTACTTGCGACAACGCCGTGGGAGGTGGCTCACCATACGGATCCCTCGGTACTCTCCGACTTCGCGGTGAAAAAGACCTCAAGGCCACGGTCCTCAAGGTCCGCATACTTGTCGTTGTCGATCCTCTTGTCTTCACCCTCGTTGTTCTGTTGCCAGACGCCGTACTGCGTGGGATCCACGCTCGCGAGCGTTTTCAGGACGTCGCCACGAATCCGCGGAGCACCCCACTCGAAGCGGTGATCGTCAACCTCGAACAAGTACGTCGAAGCACCAGGGAATACGATAAAGCGCTGGTCCGAGCCGCCGTCTGACCGAGCCTTCTCGTCAGGTCGAAGGGTCTCGAGGTTCCCGTCAGATAGCCACTGAATCACAACGTAGCCCTTTGGTTTGTCCGCTCCCGTGAGCTTGGCGACAAGCTCGCCGGTTACGGGATGGGGGATGGGATCCGGAACGGGCGTGAACTGAAGATCCTCGCCGGCGATCAGTACTTGGCTCATGCTCGGCCCTCGTTTGAGTGGAGCTGGGTCGGGTTACTTGTCGAATTTGATGGATTTCCGCGGAAATGTCAAGCGATTGTCGGTCATCGGCCATGGAGCCGGCCCCTTCTCCCCAAAAGCGGCGACGAATGGCGGGGACGGCGGGCGGGTGCACGTCAGATTTGTGAGATGAGGTTCATTTGCGACGGTCTTTTTGGCTGCGCGGCGCTCCCAGAAGTCGTCGAAGCGGTCGCCGAGGACGGCGCATCGCAGAGCGAGGATGGCATTGGCGCCGTCGACGCTCCAGTGCATGCCGGC
>JAJDVW010000075.1 GCA_022825925.1 Pseudomonadales bacterium
GCTCGGGGGGCGCTCCGAAGAGGCGAGTCGGCGCCGCGGGGACCGCGGCGGCCGAACCCGTCGTGGGGAACCGGCGGCACGCCGGGGAAGTGCGAACGGACGTTTCGGCCCCGGAGGCGCCGGAGGGAGAACCTCAGCCGCCTGCGGGGACGATGCCGGACCTGGCGCTGCTCGAGGACGGGTCGGCCGCGTACGGAGGGTTCTCGAGCGGGTCCCTGGAGGAGATGTCCCGGACGCTCGAACACAAGCTCGCGGATTTCGGCATCGAGGCGGAAGTGACCTCGGTGTTGCCGGGTCCCGTGGTCACCCGTTTCGAGATCCAGCCGGCGGCCGGCATCAAGGTGAGCCGGATCACCACGCTGGTTAAGGACCTCGCGCGGTCCCTGGCCGTCGTGAGCGTCCGTATCGTCGAGGTGATTCCGGGCAAGTCCGTGGTCGGCATCGAGATCCCGAACGAACGGCGCGAGACCGTGCGGCTGAAGGACACGCTCGCATCGCGGGTCTACCGCGAGTCCGACTCGCCCCTGACGATCGGGCTCGGCATGGACATCGCCGGCGAGCCCGTGGTCGCCGACATCGGGCGCATGCCGCACCTGCTCATCGCGGGCACGACGGGGTCGGGCAAGTCCGTGGGCGTGAACGCCATGCTGCTGTCGATGCTCTACAAGGCGACGCCCGAGGAACTCCGGCTGATCCTGATCGATCCCAAGATTCTCGAGCTCTCGGTCTACGAGGGCATCCCGCACCTCCTGACGCCCGTGGTCACCGACATGAAGGACGCCGCGCAGGCGCTCCATTGGTGCGTGGCGGAGATGGAGCGCCGGTACCGGCTGATGGCCGCCCTGCGGGTACGCAACGTGGAGGGCCTCAACCGCCTGGTGGACGAGGCCGCGGCCGCCGGCGAACCGATGGCCGATCCCCTGTGGCCCGACGACGCCGAGGAAGGCGCGGCCGCAGCCGTTCCGGACCTGCGGCGCCTGCCCCTGATCGTCGTGGTCATCGACGAGCTGGCGGACCTCATGATGACCTTCGGCAAGAAGGTCGACCAGTTCATCGCGCGCATCGCCCAGAAGGCGAGGGCCGCCGGCATCCACCTGGTGCTCGCGACGCAGCGGCCGTCCGTCGACGTGATCACCGGCCTCATCAAGGCGAACGTGCCGGCCCGCATGAGCTACCAGGTCTCGAGCCGCATCGACTCCCGCACGATCCTCGACCAGGGCGGAGCGGAGCAGTTGCTGGGCTACGGCGACATGCTCTTCCTCCCGCCCGGCACGAGCATCCCGATCCGCGTCCACGGCGCCTTCGTGTCGGACCGGGAGGTGCTCGACGTGGTCGCCGACTGGAAGGCGCGCGGCGCGCCCGACTACCGGGACGATGTCCTGTCGGGTCCGGTCGAGGGCGGGAGCGGCCAGACGCTACCGGATCCGGACGAGGATACGGAGCGTTCCGACGCGCTCTATGACGAGGCCGTTGCGTTCGTCATCGAGTCCCGGCGCCCGTCGATCTCGGCGGTGCAGCGCAAGCTGCGCATCGGCTACAACCGCGCCGCGCGGCTGATCGAGGCCATGGAGGAGGCGGGCGTCGTCGGTGCCATGAACGGCAACGGCTCCCGCGAGGTGCTCGTGCCCGCCGACCGGGCGGCCCGTTGACCCGCGGCAAGGTGTGCCGGCCCGCGGCCTCCCGCGTCCGGACGATGCTGGCGGTACTGGCATTGGCGGTGGTGGGGGCATCGGCCCATGCGACGCCTCCCTCCGAGCGTTTGCGCGAGTTGCTCGAGCCCATGGTCCGCTTCGGCGCGGAGTTCGAGCAGGTGGTGGTCGGCGCGGGCGGCAGGACGCTCCAGTCGTCGCGGGGCACCGTCCACGTGGCGCGGCCGGGGCGGCTGCGCTGGGAAGTGGTGGCGCCGTACCCGCAACTCATCGTGTCGGACGGCGCGGACCTCATCCTCTTCGACCCGGACCTGGCGCAGGCGACCGTGCAACCGCTGGCGGAAGCCCCGCGGGACACGCCGGGACGGCTGCTGACCGGAGAGCTGGACGAGCTGGAGAGGCTGTTCGAGGTCGCCGAGGACGCGTCCGAGGACGCGGCAGAGGGGTTCGTCCTGTGGCCGCGGGGCGACGACTCCCTGTTCGACCACATCCGCCTGGAGTTCAGCGGACCGCTGCTCGCCGGCATCGACATCGTCGACCATCTCGATCAGCGCACCCGCGTGCGTTTCCGCAACCAGACCCTGAGTCCCGCCATCGGGCCGGGACTGTTCGAATTCGTCGTTCCGGACGGCGTGGACGTGCTGCGAGATGCCGGACCCGTCCAGCAATAGCTTGATCGACACCGATGCCGCCGACGAGCCCCTGGCGGCGCGCATGCGCCCGACGTCGCTGGCCGATTTCGTGGGCCAGCGGCACCTCCTGGGCGCCGGGCGTCCCCTCGCGCGCCTGGCCGACGCGGGACGCATCGCCTCGATGATCCTCTGGGGACCGCCCGGGACCGGCAAGACCACCTTGGCGCGGATCCTGGCGCATGCCGCCGGGGCCAGGTGGACGAGCCTGTCCGCCGTGCTCTCCGGCGTCCGCGACGTACGCGCGGCGATCGAGGACGCCCGGCAGCACCCGAACGTCGCCACCGTGCTCTTCATCGACGAGGTGCACCGCTTCAACAAGGCGCAGCAGGACGCCTTCCTGCCCCACGTCGAGCGCGGCACGGTGGTGTTCGTGGGCGCCACCACGGAGAACCCGTCGTTCGAGGTGAACGCGGCCCTGCTGTCCCGGACCCGGGTGTACGTGCTGCGGACGCTCGCGGACGACGATCTCGCGACCCTGGCGCGCCGGGCCCTCGCGCGCGAGCTCGGGGACATCGCCATCGACGACGACGCGTTGCGCGATCTCGTCACCGCGGCCGACGGGGACGCGCGCCGGGCTCTGAACACGCTGGAGATCGCGGCGCAGCTCGCGACGGACACCATCTCGAGCGCCCATGTCGCCCACGCGAGCGGACAGGGTTACCGGCGCTTCGACAAGGGCGGCGACGCCTTCTACGACCAGATCTCGGCACTGCACAAGGCGGTGCGGGGCAGCGCCCCGGACGCCGCGCTCTACTGGCTCGCCCGCATGCTCGACGGCGGCTGCGACCCGCTCTACGTGGCCCGCCGGGTCGCCCGCATGGCGAGTGAGGACATCGGCAACGCCGACCCGCGCGGGCTGCAGCTCGCGATGGATGCGTGGGACGCCTACCGGCGTCTCGGCTCCCCCGAGGGCGAACTCGCGCTGGCGCAGGCCGTCGTGTACCTCGCGAGCGTGCCCAAGAGCAACGCCGTGTACGCGGCCTTCAACGCCGCCCGGGACTTCGTGCGCACGCACCCGGGCTATCCCGTTCCCGCGCGCCTGCGCAACGCGCCCACGCGCCTCGCGGAGCAGCTCGGCCACGGGGAGGGTTATCGCTACGCCCACGACGAACAGGACGCGTACGCCGCCGGCGAACGCTACCTGCCGGACGAGATGGAGGACGTGCGCTTCTACGACCCCCCGGACCGGGGGCTCGAACGAAGGGTACGCGAAAGATTGGCTATACTACGCGCCCGGGATCGCGCCACGCGGCCGACATCGCGGGAGTGAGCCGTCCGCACCCGTGCTCCTTCGCACGCGGAATGACGCCCGACCGACCGGAAACCGGACCTGCAGGAACGACCGTGTTCTCCACGTTGTGCTGGATTGCCGCCGGCGGGGCGGTAGGGGCCGTCGCGCGGTTCGGCGTCGTCAGCGCGGCCGACCGGCTGGGCTTCGCCTTCCCGTGGGGGACGCTCGTCGTCAACGTGTCCGGAGCGTTCCTGATCGGTCTGGCCCTTGGAGCGCTGGCCCACCACGCCCGCTTCGACGAGGCCGTCCGCCCGTTCTTCGTCGTCGGCGTGCTGGGGGCGTTCACCACGTTCTCCGCCTTCTCCATGGAGACGCTCCTGTTGCTCGACGACGATCGCTGGCTGCCGGCGGCGGGATACGTTGCCGCGAGCGTCGTCCTGTGCGTGTTCGCGGCCTGGGCGGGACATCGCCTTGGGGGTCCCTGCCTGAGAGGCCCTGCCTGAGCGGCCCTGCCTGAGAGGCCCTGCCTGAGAGGCCCTGCCTGATGCTCGACCGGAATTACCTGCGCCGCCATGCCGACAGGGTACGCGAGGCGCTGAAGACCCGGGGCTTCGACTTCGACCTGGAGCGGTACCGCGCGCTCGAGTCCCGCCGCAGGACGCTGCAGGAGGAGACCGAGACGCTGCAGGCCGAACGCAACGCCCGATCGAAGGCGATCGGCCGCGCCAAGGCGAGCGGCGAGGACATCGCGCCCCTGGTGACCCGCGTGGGCGACCTCGGCCGCCGCCTCGACGCGGCCCGCCACGAGTTCCAGGCGGTGCACCAGGAACTCGAGGCCTTCCTCGAGACGATCCCCAACCTGCCGGACGACTCCGTGCCCGAGGGGGCCGACGAGAGCGACAACCTGACGCTCCGGACCCGCGGTACGCACCCGCTGTTCGACTTCCAGCCGCGCGACCACGTGGACCTCGCGGGGCCGGCGCTGGATCTCGAGGCGGCGGCCAAGATCGCGGGCGCGCGCTTCGTCGTGATGACCGGCCAGGTCGCCCGGATGCACCGGGCCCTCACGCAGTTCATGCTCGATGTGCACACGGACGCTCACGGTTACGAGGAGGTCTACGTCCCCTACATCGTGAACGCCGAGTCCCTCAAGGGCACCGGCCAGCTTCCCAAGTTCGAGGAGGACCAGTTCGCGCTCGCGGGCGACGAGGGCCACTACCTCATCCCCACCGCGGAGACGCCGGTGACGAACCTCGTGCGCGGCGAGATCCTCGACCCGGACGCGCTCCCGCTCAGGTTCGTCGCGCACACGCCGTGCTTCCGCCGGGAAGCGGGCAACTACGGCAAGGACACGCGGGGGATCTTCCGCCAGCACCAGTTCGAGAAGGTCGAACTCGTGCAGATCGTCGAACCGACCGCGTCGTGGGAGGCCCTCGAGGAACTCACCGGGCATGCCGAGGAGATCCTCCGGCGCCTCGAACTGCCGTACCGCGCCGTGGCGCTATGCGGCGGCGATCTCGGCTTCTCCGCCGCCAAGACCATCGACCTCGAGGTCTGGCTGCCGGGGCAGGGGCGCTACCGCGAGATCTCCTCCTGCAGCAACTTCCTCGACTTCCAGGCGCGGCGCATGATGGCGCGGTTCCGCGATCCGGACGGGGGCCGGCCGCTGTTCGTGCACACGCTGAACGGCTCCGGGCTCGCCGTCGGACGCACGCTCATCGCGGTGCTCGAGAACTACCAGGACGGGGAGGGCCGGGTCGCCGTGCCGGATGCACTGCAACCGTACCTGCCGGGAGTCTCCCACCTTACGTTCGACCGGAACGATCCGTCGGCATAGGGTCGGCCCGCGTGGACACGCTGCCGCTCTTCCTCCATCTCGACGACCAGCCCTGCGTGGTGGTGGGCGGCGGCGCCGTCGCCGCGCGGAAGGTCGAGGCGCTGGCCCGGGCGGGTGCCCGGATCACGGTCGTGGCGCCGCGCATCGGTCCCGCCATCGCCGACCTCGAAGCCGACGGTCGCCTGCGCGTTGAACGGCGGCCGTTCGCCGACCAGGACGTGCGAGGCGCGCTGCTGGCCATCGCCGCCACGGGAGACCGGGAGGTCAACGGGCGCGTATACGCCGCCTGCCGGGCCAGTGGCGTACTCGTCAACACGGTGGACGATCCGTCCCTGTGCACTGTCACCTTCCCGGCCATCGTGGACCGGGGGCCCGTGACGGTCGCGGTGTCGACCGGGGGTTCGGCGCCGGCGCTCGCACGGTATCTGCGGGAGAAGATCGAGCAGTTCATCCCCTCGGGCACGGAACGCCTCGCGCGCTTCCTGGGGGCCCGCAGGGCCGACATCAACCTTGCGGCCGCCGACGGCCGGGCGCGCCGAAGGCTGTGGGACCGGATCCTGGACGGCCCGATTCCCGACCTCCTGGAAAGCGGCCGGGAAGAGGCCGCGGAAGAGGCGCTGGGGCGGCTGGTGGAGAGCCCGGCGGAGACGACGGGCCTGGTCTCCCTCGTGGGAGCGGGCCCCGGCGACCCCGACCTCCTGACGATCAAGGCGATGCACACCCTCCAGCGCGCGGACATCGTCTACTACGACAACCTCGTTTCCCCCGCCGTGCTGGACCGTTGCCGCCGCGACGCCGAAAGGGTCTATGTCGGCAAGCGCGCGCGGCTGGCCGGGTCCCGGAGCACCCGCCAGGCCGAGATCAACGAACTGCTGCTCGCGGGTGCCCGGGAAGGCCTCCGGGTCGTGCGGCTGAAGGGCGGCGACCCGTTCGTGTTCGGCCGCGGCGGCGAGGAGATCGAGACGCTGCACGAGCGCGGCATCGCGTTCGAGGTCGTGCCGGGCATCACCGCGGCTTTGGGTTGCGCCGCCTACGCCGGCATCCCCCTGACGCACCGGGACTGGGCGCAGTCGGTGCGGTTCGTGACCGGGCACGTCACCGGCGGCGAGGTGAATCTCGACTGGCCGGAACTGGCGAGGCCGGGGCAAACCCTGGTCGTCTACATGGGACTCGCAGGGCTCACGCAGCTTACCGCGCGGCTCATCGAGCACGGCATGGCGCCCGAGACGCCCGCCGCGACCGTTTCCCGGGGCACGCTGCCCGACCAGGCGGTGGTCACCGCCGACCTAGCGACCCTGGCGGAGGAAGTCGCACGGGCGCGACTCCCTGGCCCGACCACGACCATTGTCGGTCGCGTCGTCGCCTTGCGGGACCGCTTCGGACCGGGAACAGGAGAGTAGGGCGGCTGGCCCTCAGGGGCAGTTCGTCGGACGTGGCAGACCGCCCACCTTCGCCACCAGCTTGGCCGGGTTGCCGGGAAACAGGCGCATCAGGGCGATGCTCGAGCCGAACTCCTCGCCGAGCCGTTCCCGGGCCAGCTTGACCAGCGGCCGCATCGCCGGCGACACGCCCGTCTCGCGATAGAAGTCTCTGACGACGCCGATGAGCCGCCAGTGGTCGGGGCCCAGGGTTACCCCCGCGTCCCGGGCGACGCCCTCCGCCACGTCGCGGGACCACTGCGAGAGATCCTGGAGATAGCCTTCCGCGTCGGTCTCGATCACGTCCATCGTTCAGGTCCAGGAGACGCTGGCGTCGTGGTCCGCCACGAGGGCCACGAAGCCGTCGTAGCCGAGCGGTCTCACGGGCGGAGGCAGCGCGACGGCCCGGCCGGCGGCATCCTCGTCGATGGCCGCCACCGGCGCTTCGAGCGCGGCGAGCCGCGGATCGGCGGCGGCGTAGACCCCGTCCCCGAGGAGCAGGACGGCGTCGCCCTCGACCACGTGCGCGACACAGGTGTCGAGCGCCCCGGGCCGGTTCAACAGGTGCAGCACCGACATGTTCAGTCCGTGACCACGACGTCGGCCGCATGCAGCAGCCGCGTCGCCTCGGCGTCGTCGACCCACCGGACGTCCAGCTTCACGTCCGGCTGCGCGATGCCCCGCGCCGCCGCGCTCGCCGCGTGGGCGTACAGCGCCTCCACGCCGTAGGTCGCGAGCGCGCCGAGGGCCTTCGCCGTGTCCTTGCGCCCGAGGCGCGACGCGTCCTGCCCCATGGGCAATTGGCGGACGCCGTCGTCCAGGAACAGCACGCTCGCAGGCTGCTCGAGCACGCCCGAGACGAGCATCATCTCGATCGACTCGTTGGCCTCGAGACCGGGCGGCCGGCGCACGAGGTACAGCACGCTACGCACCGAACGTCACCGTCCTGTCCGCCTCGAGCATCGCCTCGATCATCTGCCCGAGGCCGGCGACCTCGAATCCCTCGCGCAGGGTGGCGCCGTCCAGGCCGGCCCGGGCGGCCTCGCCCGCGTCGAGCACGCCCCGCCGCGCGGACGCGGCGACGCACACGGTCAGTTCCACGTCGTGGCTCCCTGCGAACTCGAGCCAGTCGGCGGCGACGTCCGGCTCGTCCGCCGGGAGCGCCACGTAACGGTTGGCGATGCAGACTCCGTCCTTGTGAAAGAAGGCCCGATGGATGCGGTGCCCCGCCGCGAGGGCCGCCGTTGCGAACCGCAGTGCCGCCGCCGGCGCGTCCGTGGTCCGTGGCGCGCCCTGGATCAGGAGGGCGATGCGCATGCCGCCCCGCGCGCCGTCACCGCCATTTCACATTGCGACCGTCTATCGCTCATAATGCAGCGGAGTTCCGACCGGAAACCGTTCCCCGAGTGAAAGGGTCGGCGCACGCCATGAGAAAGATCAGAGTCGCCATCGCCGGAGTCGGAAACTGCGCCAGTTCGCTGGTGCAAGGCATTGAATTTTACCGGAGCCGCAACGAAAAGGAGCCGGTCGGCCTGATGCAGGAGAACATCGGCGGATGGCGTCCCTCCGATGTCGAGGTGGTCGCGGCGTTCGACATCGACCAGCGCAAGGTGGGGCGTGTCC
The DNA here is from genome assembly GCA_022825925.1 of Pseudomonadales bacterium. Taxonomy (GTDB): domain Bacteria; phylum Pseudomonadota; class Gammaproteobacteria; order Pseudomonadales; family Azotimanducaceae; genus VXNE01. The sequence continues at coordinate 8,451 of JAJDVW010000075.1, forward strand.
TCGAAGAAGCGGTGTTCGCCGGTCCGAACTGCACCCGGGTGTTCCAGCCGACGCTCGCCGCCAGCGGCGTGACCGTGCAGATGGGCCCGATCCTCGACGGCGTGGCGCCCCACATGGCCCACTACGGCGACGACGAGGCGTTCCGCCCGGCGGACGACCCGCCCGTGGATGTCGCCGCGGTCCTGCGCGAGGCCCGCGCGGAGGTTCTGCTGTGCTATCTGCCGGTGGGGTCGGAGCAGGCCGTGCGCCACTACGCCCAGGCCTGCCTCGACGCCGGACTCGCGATGGTCAACTGCGTGCCCGTTTTCCTCGCGTCCAACGGCGATTGGGCGAACCGCTTCCGCGCGGCCGGGCTGCCGATCGTCGGGGACGACATCAAGAGCCAGATGGGCGCGACCATCATTCACCGCGCGCTCGCGCGCCTGTTCGCGGACCGGGGCGTCGAACTCGACCGCACGTACCAGCTCAACACGGGCGGCAACACCGACTTCCTGAACATGCTGGAACGCAGCCGCCTGCAGTCGAAGAAGCGCTCGAAGACGGAGTCCGTCCAGAGCCAGCTCGACGAACGCCTGGACAGCGACGACATCCACATCGGTCCCTCCGACTACGTACCCTGGCAGAACGACAACAAGGTCGCCTTCATCCGCCTGGAGGGGAGGGGGTTCGGCGACGCCCCGATGGAAATCGAACTGCGCCTCTCCGTGCACGATTCCCCGAACAGCGCGGGGGTGGTCATCGACGCCCTGCGCTGCGCCAAGGTCGGCCTCGACCGCGGCCTGGCCGGGCCCCTCGAAGCGCCGAGCGCCTACTACATGAAAAGCCCCCCGCGCCAGATGCGCGACGACGAGGCGCGCCTGGCGCTCGCGGACTTCATCGGGGAGGAGGACGCCGCGGAAGTGCCCGCCAAGAGTTCCGGCATGCCGGCGCCCGGGGGCGCCTGACGCTCGCCGCCGCGGATGCCCGTCTGGGCCGTTGCGATCGTCCTGATCGCGCTCATCTTTTCGGCCGGTCTGCCGACGCGTCTCACGTCGGGCGGCGCCCTCGACCCCGCGTACCGCGCGCCGGCCCTGTTCTTCAGCATCAACCTGCCGATCTGTTTCCGGGAGGCGTGCCTGTTCGGACGGCACGGAAGCGTCGAGCGGCAGGCGCCTTGCTGGCGTGAGCCGCGGGCGGCGGGCCTTGCCGTCGCGATCGAGTTCCTGACGACCGTCGTTCGGCTACCGAGGGTCCTCCCCCGCGAACGCGAAGCCGGGATCCTGTCCACCGAAAGCGTCCGGGAGGATGCGTCCCGCCGGTCGCTTCGCCGCGTTCTCGAGCGGTAGTTCTAGTCGAGAACCCGCTTCCCCACCGAAGAAGAAGGTGAGTACGGGGGCGGGATCGCGCTCCGGCACGTGCAGGTTGTCCCGGTCGGTACCCGCCACGGTCAGCCGCAGGCGGCTTCCCGCGAAAAGGGACACCGACACCGGGTGCAGCTCGAGGGCGGCGGTCATGCGCTCTCCGGGATGGACTTCGAGCAGGTCCTCGGACGCCTGCGAACGCCACGCGGGACCCGGGTGGGGCCGCGGGCTCGGACTCGTCTTCCGGTGGCGGAGGTTCAGCCAGCCCTCGGTGACGTATTCCGCGCCACCGTCCGGCGACACCTGTTCCAGCGTGGCGTGGATGGCTCCGTCGGCGGCCGAGGTCGCGAGCTCCAGGAACAGCGTCGGCGCGCCGGTGAGTTCGACGGCGGCGTCCAGCGTCGGCCCGGTGAACGTCGCGCAGCGGCGGGCCCGCGCGGCGAGGTCCGGATGCCGGATGTACTCGTCGCGCAGCATGAACCGCATGCGCCCGCGGTCGCCCAGTCCCACCTCGTAGTCGACGGTGTAGTCGGCGGTGGTCTCCGGGCCCGGCTCCGGGGCGAGACTGCCGTCGAGGGCGGACGCCACGGTACCGCTTGCGGCGTCGCCCAGGAACCACTCCCGGTGCTCCACCTCCGGCAGCGGCCAGTGGTCGGCGCCCTTCCAGACGGCCCGGCCCTGCAGGTCCGTCGTCGCGAAGATCACGCCGGGCTCGTCCGCGATGCCGTTGTCGATGCCCTTGAGCCAGTAGTCGAACCAGCGCAGCGGCTCCATCGTCGGCAGCACGCCGTGGTTCCACGGCCCGACGATGATGCGTTTCGGTCCGCCGAGCGCCTCGTACAGATCCAGGCACTCCCCGGCGAACACCATGTCCCACCAACCGGTCTGCAGGTAGACGGCGGTGCCGGAGCGGCCGATGCGCTCGAACTCGTCGAACACGTCGCCGAGCGGCCCCAGTTCGGGGCAGGGCGGCGGCGGGGCGCCGCGGGTCACGCTGCCGACGTACTGGTTCTTCGTGAGGTGTTCGAGCACGCTCGGGTCGTCCGACCCGGCGTACTGCGGGGCACGCTCCGCGAGCGCCTCGGCGAACAGCCGCTCGCCGTCCGGGCCGTCCACCGGAGCCGCGAGATCGGCCCTGTCCTGTCCCTTGCGCATCTCGGACCAGTCGCGCGCGAACCCGGACATGGCGAGGCCGCCGTCGAACAGCGCGTTCAGGACCGAGGGCGGGATCTGCGGCACGATGCAGGTGAGGTGCTTCGGGTGATACACGGCCGTCGCGAGCTGGATGGCGCCCTCCCACGAGCCGCCGATCATGCCCACCCGGCCCGTGGCCCATTCCTGCGCGGCGATCCAGTCGACCACCTGCGCGACGTCGGCCCCGTTGCGCCAGGTCTGGTTCGCGTGGGCGCCGAAGGACGCTCCGGTACCCCGGAAGTCGACGCTGACGACGTTGTACCCGTAGTGGATGACCTGCTGGCAGGCCGGGCGCTGCTCGTAGGCCGTGACGAGGGCGCCCACCGGGAGATGCGCCGTCAGTTGCGCGTACTTCGGCGCGTTGAACTCGTTCTCCTTCTTGTAGTACGCGCGCCGGTAGCCCGTCGCCTGCACCACCGTGGGCAGAGGCCCGTCCAGAAGCGCGCCGTCGCGGGTGGGACGCAGGACGTCCACGGCGATGCGGCAGCCGTCCTCCACCGGGACGTAGACGGACGAGCGCGAGTAGCCGTTCGCGACTTCGTGCGAGTAGCCTTCGTAGACGTTGATGGTGGATTTCATGCGTAGCTGCTCCTTTGTTTCCTACGGGCGGGCGCCAATGCTGGTAGTGAGACGTTTCCGGCGCGGTCAGTCCTCAATCAACCGCTTGCCCATGCTCACCGATCTCCAAGCTGTCCGCCACCGCGCGGCTCCGGGCGCCCGGGTTACCCGTCCGGGATCACTCGGCCATCAGCGCAATGACCTCGTCCGTCGAGTACACGT
>JAJDVW010000170.1 GCA_022825925.1 Pseudomonadales bacterium
CGCCGCCGCAAGCGCCCCCGCACCCCGGGCCGTGCCCGACACCACCAGCTCGTACGCACCCGTGGTGTAGCCCCACACGCCCACGTGGTACACGCCCGCCGACAGCTCCGGATACCGGCCGACCCCCGTCGCGATGCGGAAGTTCCCACCCTCCCCGCCGTCGTCGTTGAACCGCAGCGGCCGGTCGGTGTCGGCGTACAGGTACCCGTAGGTGTTCGTCGTCCCCGTCGTCTCGAACGTCAGCGTCCCCGGAATCCCCACCTCCACCCGGAAGAAGTCCGCCTCGCCCGAGACCCCGATCTCCCCCGCCGTCGTCGACGGAATGGCCACCGCCGTCGCCGTCGCCCGGCCGTCGCCGTGGTCGTCCGAAGACGCCGCAACCCGCGCGAACGTCAGGATCTCCCCGGCGCGGGTGCTCGCGTACACGTGCTGGCCGTCCGGGCTCGCCGCCGCGCCCACCGGCTCGCCTTCCAGCGTCGCGCTGACATATGCCTCGCCGCCCCGGCGCGACGACAGCGCCACGCCCGGACAGAACGCGTCCACCGTAGGACCCGCGCGCAGGACCGCGAACGCGCAGCCGTCGAGGCCGTTCCGCGCGGCGTCCGGCGCGGCCGGCCGCGCAGGCGCCGCATCGCTGCCCAGCGCGAACCACCGCATCCCGGCGGAACCCGCCGCCAGCACCCTCTCCCCCTCGGCGTCGAACGCCAGCGGAGCGCCGGCGAGAGCCACGCCCGTCCGGCTCGCGACGAACCGCCCCGTCCGCCCATCGCGCCCGATCGCCACCAGCCCGTCGTCGCCGGCCGCGTACACCCGACCGGGTTCGCCGACCACCGCGCCCCTCATTCCCCAGACGGGCACCGTTCCCTCGAACCGCAGGGCACCGTCCCCGTCCATCGAGAAGGTGTCCACCCCCGCGTCGCCCACCCGGTGCACGAGGCCGCCCGCCGCGTCGGGCAGCAGCCGCCCGCAGCCCCACGGGTCGCCGGAAACGCCGATGTCCACCGGCCCGCCGCCCCCGGCCGGGAACGAACGCCATGTGCCGCAGTCGTGGGCGAGCACCCGCCCGCGCTCCCCGTCCCACGCCAGCGACGCTTCGCCCAGGTCCGAATCCACGTGCCCGACGACGGCCAGCCCGCCGGTCGCCGCGTCGCGCTCGAACACGGTCAGCCCAAGACCCGACGCCAGGTAAAGCCGCCCGCTGCCGAACGCCAGCTCGCCGGGACGGCGGATCTCCACCGGAACCCCCCGTGCGTCCAGGCCGCCGTCGGCCAGGCGCCCCGCCCGGCGCAGCCCCGCCGGCGCCGCCTCCCGGGACCACTCGAGCCGGAAGTCGCCGCCAGCTCCGTCGAGCACGCCGACCGACACCGCGTGGCTCGATCCGGCCCGCGCGTACAGCAGCGCCTCACCGTCCGCGGCGCCGGTCCCCCACCGGCTCGACGCCACCACCCCATGGACGACCGGATCGATCACCGTCAGCGCCCACCGCGAACCTGGCCCCCCGGCGGACAGGCGATACCAGCCGTCCGCCGGCGCCGTGAACGTCCGCCACTCGGCATCGCGGCCGACCACCTCCGCCCCGAGTTCCACCTCGAGTTCAGCCGCAAGCTCCGCCGCGAGCCCGGCACCGGGGCCAACCGCGCCCGCGGCTCGGTTCCGCAACGTTCCAGCGGCCGAAACTACCGCATCGACGCGACCGTCGCTTCGCGGAACCGTCGTCGGCGCCTTGGCATCCTGCGCGGCCACCTCGCCAAGGCCGGCAAGGAGGACCGCGGCAAGCAGCACGGACGCCAACGCCAGCAGCGGAAGCGGACCGCCGCGGAGCCGCCCGAGAGCTCCAGCAACACTCGTCAAGCGCACGGACGTTGGCTGTTTTGCGCGTGGTGCGGGGGGCGAACCCGGAGCGAGACGGGCACAGCGGCTTCGCCCATCCAAGCGGTCCAAGCGGAACGCGGCGGCGCTTTGCTCACCATGACATCGGCTCAGCGCGGCGAGGTTCGCCTATTTCGCGTGTTCCACAACGCGCTGTCAAGCGTCTTCCACGCCTCTCACATCATCGGTTTCGTTCTCCAACTCGGTCGGGAACAACCGCGGCTAGCCCGCATTTCTCTCCAGGGGCCGCGATGATCGGCGAGGATTTTGGTCCTGTGCGCGTGCTCGCGACCGGAGGCGTAGCGGTGTTCTACGGCGGAGGGAGCATGTGCGCGCACAGGGCCAAAAGACCGTCGAGGACGCGGCCAGCGCAGTCCGTCTCCGCGTCACAGCCCGACAGTTCGAGAAACCTGATGAGATCCAATCACCTCCACTCATGTCCAAGCGACCTGGTGAGAAATGCGGGCTAGGGGCCTGCGCCGTAGGACGGCGCAGGCGCGTAGTTTGGTAGGGCTGGGCCGCGAGCGGGGCCGCAGGCGACGGTTGCGGGGCGCTAGTGGCCAGCGAGGCACGGATCCCTTCGATTGCACAACGGAGTACGCCATGGAACAGCGACGCATCGGCAACACGGACCTCGTGACGTCCGTCATCGGGTTCGGCACTTGGGAGATGAGCACGACGATGTACGGCGACATCGACGTGGACGAGGCGGACCACGCGGTCAACCTCGCGATCGACCACGGCATCACGCTCTTCGACACCGCGGAGGTCTACGGGCCGTTTCATTCGGAGGAACTGCTCGCGAAGGCCCTGGGCGCGCGGCGCAAGGACATCGTGCTCGCCACCAAGGTCGGCTTCCGCTACGACCCGGAGACGCAGCGCGTGAACGGCCTGGACTCGACGCGGGAGAACGTCATCGCCCGCACCGAGGGTTGTCTGCGGCGGCTCGACACGGACGTCATCGACCTGATGATGATCCACTGGCCGGACCATGACACGGCCCTCGAGGAGACCGTCGGCGCGCTCGAGCAACTCAAGCAGGACGGCAAGATCCGCTACTACGGCGTTTCGAACTTCGACGTGGCGATGCTGGACGAATGCCAGCGGCACGGTTCGCTGGCCGTGAACCAGGTCGGCTACCACCTGTTCGACCGGCGCATGGAGGCCGAGGTGCTGCCGTGGTGCGACGCGAACGACGTGGGCTACATGGCGTACGGCTCGCTCGGGTTCGGTCTCCTCACGGGAGCCTTCACCCCGGAGACCACGTTCGCCGAGCACGACTGGCGCCGCCGCGGCAACGCCTTCGACCTGCCGCTCTTCGAGCGGGAACCGTTCCTGGCGGAGATCCGGGTCTGCAACCGCCTCAAGGAACTCGCCGCCGACCACGGGCGGTCCGTGGCGCAGCTCGCGCTCGCGTGGGTGGTCGGCCATCCCGCGGTGAGCGTCGCCCTCGTCGGGATGCGCAACGAGCACGAACTGCAGGAGAACGTGGCGGCGGCGGACTGGCGGCTCACGGACGCGATCCGCGCCGACATCGACCGCGTGTTCGAGGAGGAGGGCGTGCCGACGCACGTCGAGACGCCACAGGCGCTGTCGCCGCCGGGGCTGCGGCGCCGCATGAGCTAGGCACTGCAGCACGGACCGGCCCAGAGGAGTCGCCACACCGCCCGACCAGGCCGGCACCGTTACAATCGCCACAAGAACCTGAGGGAACCGCGAGTGGCCGATCCGCGAAGAAGCCTGACGGAGGTGTCGCTACGAAACTACAAGAGCATCGCGTCGTGCGATCTCCAAGTAGGCCCGCTCGTCATCTTGATCGGGCCGAACGGGGCCGGCAAAGAGCAACTTCCTCGACGCCCTGCGGCTTGTCTCGGAAGCATTGCGCCATTCGCTCACGGACGTCATTCAGGAGCGTGGTGGCTTCCGCGAGATTCGCCACCGGGGCGTGATCGTCGCGGGAAAGGTGGCCATCATGCTCAAGCTTCAGCTACCCGCGGGAACGTGCGCTTATGGCTTTCAACTCGACCGACGAGGGGCTGGCTACGTCGTGGCGAAGGAGGTCCGCTTGGCCCGAACGAAGGGCAAGGCACACGAGTTCGGAGTCCAGGAGGGGACGGTCACGGACGGACCTCGACCTAGGCCGCCCGCAGATCCCACCGAGCTTTACCTCTCCAGGGTGGGCGGCATCAAGCCCTTCGACCAGGTGTTCCAGCATCTCTCAAGCATGGCGTTTTACAGCCCCAACGTGGACCGCATCCGGGAACTCCAAGCGTTGGACGACGGCCAACGCCTCAAGAGAGACGGGAGCAATCTCGCTAGCGTCCTGAAACAGCTTGACGCTTCGGCCCCGAAGTGGAAGGCGGCAGTGGATGAGTACCTGCACGCAATGGCACCGCAAGTCCTCGGCGTGAAGCCGCGTGCGCTGGGTCCAAAGCTGACGCTGCAGTTCCTGCAATCGGCCAGGAGGCGCGATGGGAGTGCAAGGCAACGCACGTTCCTCGCCGAGAACATGTCGGACGGCGCACTGCGGGGACTCGGAGTATTGGTCGCCTTGCTGCAAGGTCCCGCGGGCAATGGCCGCACAAGCCTGGTCGGAGTCGAAGAACCGGAGTTGGCGCTACACACGGGCGCGTTTGGAGCGTTGACGGATGTGCTCCTCGAGGCCAGCGAGTCGACACAGACCATGGTCACCACCCACAGCACGGACCTTCTCGACAGCAAGGATCTGCCGTACGAATGCATCTACCCGGTGGAACTCGACGGAGCGGCGTCCCGGATCGGCGTGCTGGACGAAGCATGCGTGGAGGCGATCGAAGAGGGCGACTTCACGGTCGGAGAGCTTCTCGGCATGGGCCAAGCCACGCCGCGCTTTGCTGCCCCCCAGCGTCGAATGCTGTTCCCGCGGCGCGGGGCCGGTCGCTGAAGGGCACGGCCGGCCCCGTGCTAACCATCGTGCCCATCGGCAACGGGGATGGCTTTGGTTGAACGCGGCACCTGGATTCTTCTGTACCGGCGACGACGCCGACAGGGCGCTGCAGGTGCGTTACTGGAGCCCATTGGTTCAAGGTGCCTTGCGTGCTTTATCGGACGTGGATGGCGCGAAGAGCGTCTTGATGGGAGGTTTGGCCAAGGAAGAACATGGAAACATGATTCCGAATCTCATTGAAGCTGTTCACCCCGCGCACCGCGATGGCGGCAAGGCGTTTATCGGCAACCTAGCGGTGCGAGACTTGCTGCGTGATTGGCGGTGCTTAATCGAAACATGAGTGGAAGACGGGGCGCAGATTGTCCCCAAGAAGATTCCGACGTTGCACCAGCGGCGGCGCCAAGAAAGTGGGTGAAGGACAGGCGGGGCCGTTCATTTCGCCAGGCTTACCCACTCCATCGGTCGCCCCTCCGACTGCGCCGGCGGCTCTACGTCGAGCAGCGCCGCGATCGTGGCCGCGAGGTCGACGTGGCGCGCTTCGTTGATCGCCGCATCCGCCTGCACGCCCCGCCCCATCGCGTAGAACACCGCTTTCATCTCCGGTAGCTTCGGTGGATAGCCGTGCGTTCCGTCCAGTCGGGCGTAGCGCCGCGTCAGCACGTACGGCGGTACGGTGGTGACGAGGAGGTCGCCGTTACGCCCGGGCCAGGCGAGACGAAACTCCCCTGGCAACGCATCCGGTCGGTAGACCGAGACGTTGTCGACGTCCGCCAGCAGGCGTTCGGCCTCGCCGAGGTCGTCTCGCTCGTCGAGATACACCCGCGCGACCGCGCCCCCGATCACCATGGCGTCCACGCCGCCGTCGTCCAGGATCCCCTCGATGTCGATGAGCCCGCCGACCGCGGCCATGCCGTGGTCGCTCACCAGGATCAACGTGGTCTCGGGCCACGCCTCCCGCTGGTCCAGGCCCGCCAGCAGGCGCTGCAACTGCGCGTCCTGCCGCCCGAGCTGGCGCGCCACCGCCGGATGGTCCGGCCCGCGCTCGTGTCCGAGGGTGTCCGCGCCGGCCCAGTAGCTCATGATGAGCTGCGGACGCTCGTCGTCGGGCAGGTCGAACCACTCGAGGATCCTGTCCACCTTCACGGCTTCCGGCCGCCGGCCGTCGAACGGCGCGACCCGGTAGCGGGTTCCCTGCCCGCGCCAGTCGCTCTCGGAGCCGACCCAGAAGTAGGTCGCCACGTCGACGCCCTGGCGCTGCGTCGAGATCCACACCGGTTCCGCCTCGATCCAGTCGGCGTCCCGCACGTCGTAGCGTTCGCCGTGGTCGAAGAAGACGTTGTCCACGATGCCGTGGACGTCGGGGTAGGTCCCGGTGGCCATCGACACGTGCGAAGGGAAGGTGTTGGACGGATAGACGCCCACGAGCCGGGTCCGTACGCCCTCGCGTTCCAGGCGTGCAAGGCCCGGGAAGTCCCCGCGCTCGGGATAGTCGTGGCGCACGCCGTCCCAGGACAGCACGATGACCGTCGTCTCGGCCGCCGCGCACCAGGCGAGCGCCCATGCCGTCGCCGCCGCCGGCAGCCAGCGCGGCGACGACACGTCAGGCCTTCTCGATGCCGTAGGTGAACGCCTTGCCGTCGATCTCGGCGGAGAACCCGTCCGCCTCGCCCTGTCCGAACTCGACCGCGAGCACCTCGCCGGCCACGTACTCCCGATGTGCGTCCACCGCCGCCACGACCTCCGGCGCGCCCGCGTACACCACGCGGATGCGGTCCGACACGTCGAGCCCCAGTTCCTTGCGCGAGCGCTGGATGCGGTTGACCGCCTCGCGGGCGAACCCTTCGCGGATCAGGGCCTCGTCCAGGTCGCAGACCAGGTCGATGGAGATCAGGCGGTCGGAGACCGCGTTGGCGCCCGCCTTCGGTTCGCGGAACACCTGGATCTCTTCCGTCGTGAAGGTCTCGCCGTCGATTTCGACGCGCCCCGCTTCCTGGAAGTCCGCGATCTCCGCCGGCGTCAGCGCGCCGATGCGGCGCTGGAAGTCGCGCATCCGCTTGCCCAGCCGCTTGCCGAGCACCGGGAAGTTGGGCTTCGCGTAGAGATCGATGTAGCGGCTCTCGTCCCGCTCGTAGCGCACCTCCTTGACGTTGAGCTCCGCCTTCACGTAGTCCTCCAGCTCGGCGATCGCCTCGAGCAGCGCGGCGTCCCGGTGGATGATCGTGAGCGACCGCAGTGGCGTGCGCAGGTTGATCCTCGCGTCCTCGCGCTTGCGGCGGCCGAGCAGCACCACCTGCTGCATCCGCGCCACCGCGTCCTCGAGACCCGGTTGCGCCAAGCCCTCCTCGGGCTCCGGATAGCCGCAGAGGTGCACCGAGAGCGGTTTCGGGTCCACGTCGCCGCCGAGCCTGGCCAACTCGTGGTAGACGTGCTCCGAGAGGAACGGCGCGAAGGGCGCCATCGCCACCGAGAGTTCGTGGACCGCCGTGTGGAGCGTGGTGTACGCGGCGATCTTGTCCGCGGTGATGTCAGGTCCCCAGAAGCGCGGACGGTTGAGGCGGATGTACCAGTTGGTCAGGTCCTCGATGAACTCGAAGAGCTTCGGCACGACGTTGTAGAGACGGTAGCCCGCCATCTCGCGGGCGATCTCCGCCTTCATGGTCTGCAGCTTCGACAGCACCCAGCGGTCGAGGATGTTGGTTCCCTGGTGGAAACCCCGGTCCGGCGCCCAACCGTCGATGCGGGCATAGGTGCGCAGGAAGGCGAAGGCGTTGTACCAGGGCAGGAGCGCCCGGCGCACCATGTCGCGCACGCCGCGGTCGGCGAAGCGCTGGTCCTCCCCCCGGACCAGCCCGGAGTTGATCAGGTAGAGCCGCAGCGCGTCGGCCCCGAACGTCTCCATCAGCTCGTCGGGCGGCGTGTAGTTGCGTAGGCTCTTCGACATCTTCTTGCCGTCTTCGGCCATCACCAGGCCGTTGACGATGACGTTGCGGAACGCCGGGCGGCCGTAGAGCGCCGCCGCCAGGACCGTGAGCGTGTAGAACCATCCCCGCGTCTGGTCGAGCCCCTCCGCGATGAACTCGGCCGGGAAGCCCTGCTCGAAGACACGCCGGTTCTCGAACGGGTAGTGGAGCTGCGCGTAGGGCATGGAACCGGACTCGAACCAGCAGTCGAGCACTTCCTCCACCCGATGGTAGGTGCCCTCCTCCCCCTCGATCTCGAAGGTGAGGGGATCGACGAACTCCCGGTGCAGGTCCTCGACGCGCTTGCCCGTGTAGCGCTCGAGCTCCTCGATGGAACCCATGCAGATCCGGTTGCCGGTGACGCCGTTCTCCCAGATCGGCAGCGGCGTGCCCCACACCCGGTTCCGCGAGATGGCCCAGTCCACCGCGCCCTCGAGCCAGTTGCCGAAGCGGCCTTCCTTGATGTGGTCCGGCACCCAGAGGATTTCCGCGTTCGCCGCCACGAGATCGTCGATGAGGTCCGTCACGCGCACGTACCACGAGGGCACGGCGCGATAGACGAGGGGCGTGTCCGACCGGTAGCAGAACGGATAGGCGTGTTCGATGACGTCCCTGTCGTAGAGAGCGCCCGCGTCCCTCAGGTAGGCCATGATGTCCGCGTCGGCGTCCTTGACGAACTGCCCGGCGAAATCCGTCACCTCCCTCGTGAAGACCCCGTCCATGCCGACCGGGCAGACGAACGCCTCGATGCCGTGCGCGCGCAGCACCCGGTAGTCGTCCTCGCCGAAGGCCGGCGCCTGGTGCACGAGTCCGGTGCCCTCGTCCGTGGTGACGTAATCGTCCGCCACCACGACGAACGCGCCCTGCTCCGCGGCGTCGCGGAAGTAGGGGAACAGCGGTTCGTAGGGACGCCCGACGAGGTCCGCGCCCTGCACCTCTTCCAGCACTTCCAGGGCATGTCGCTTCGCGTAGGCGGACACGCGCTCCCGGGCCATGTAGAGGACCCTGCCGCTGTCCGTATCGCGCACCCGGGCGTAGTCGATGTCAGCGCCCACGCAGACGGCGAGGTTCGACGGCAGCGTCCACGGCGTGGTGGTCCAGGCGGTCAGGTAGGCGTCTTCGTCCGCGAGCTTGAACGTGACCGTGATCGCCGGGTCCCGCACGTCCCGGTAGTTCATGTTGGCTTCGAAGTTCGACAGCGGCGTCTCGAGCGCCACCGACACCGGCATCACCTTGAAGCCGCGATAGACCAGGCCCTTGTCCCAGAGCTGCTTCAGGACCCACCAGACCGACTCCATGTACCAGGGGTCCATGGTCTTGTAGTCGTCGTCGAAGTCGACCCAGCGGCCGATGCGGCCCACGATCGCGCGCCACTCGTCGACATAGCGCTCGACGATCCGCCGGCACTCGGCGTTGTAGCCGGCGACGCCCAGCTTCTGCACGGCATGCTGCGCCGACATGCCGAGCTGCTTGTCGATCTCGTGCTCGATCGGCAGACCGTGGCAGTCCCAGCCGAAGCGCCGCAGCACGTGACGCCCCCGCATGGTCCAGTAGCGCGGCACGATGTCCTTGATGATCGACGCCAGCAAGTTGCCGTGGTGCGGCAGCCCCGTCGCGAACGGTGGGCCGTCGTAGAAGATGTACGGCTGCTTGTCCTTCGTGGCCTCGAGGGACTGCCTGAAGATGTCGTGCTCGTCCCAGAAGGCGAGGACGTCGTGCTCCATCGCCACGAAGGAGAAGGACCGGGTCGATTCCGCCGGTTCCGCCATGGGTATCAGGGACCGCTCTCGGGGAGGGCGCGCATTTTAGCCGGGGCCGGGGGCGGGGCCAACGGTACGGGCCCCCGGAACAGGGCTTTCCCGAGGCCCCCGATGGCAAACGAGCCCGGTCCCGCGACATCACCAGAGGCGGCGTACTCCATATCCGTCGAAGACCGCGTCGACGGAAACGACGACCAGGCCGTGAGTCTGGGCCTGCGCGATCAGCAGCCTGTCGAACGGGTCGCGATGCGGGCCCGGCAAGCGGCCCGCCCGCTCCGCATCGGCGACGGTGATGGACAGCTCCTCGAACCCCTGTTCCGCGATGGCGGAACGCACGCCTTGTGCCGAAGGCCACTCCGGCAACTTGCCGAGCCGGCTCTTCGTCGCGATCTCCCACGCCGATGCCGCGCTGACGACGATGTCATTCGCCCCGTCCGCTACGGCCCGGCGCGCCCTTTCGGACAGGCGTCGACTCTCCGTAAGCCACCAGAGGAAGGTGTGCGTGTCCAGTAGGGTCCGCAGAGTCAGCGACCCTCCCAGCGCTTCAGTTCCTCCTCCGGCAATGGGTCGAAAAAGCTGTCCGGTACGACGAGCTTGCCTTTCAGGATGTCGGGCTGCCGTTTCCCCACAGGGTTGCAGCTAATCAGTTTGGCGACGGGCTCACCCCGGCGAGCAATGACCACCTCCTCCCCGGCTTCCACCCTGGCCAGCAGTCGCGAGAGCTGGGTCTTCGCTTGATGTACATTGACGACAGGCATTTGAGCGGGGCCACTGAAGTGATTTAGCTAACAACATAGCTAGATTTGGACGAGAGTCAAGGCCGCGCGCCTCCACGCCCGCTTCCGCCGAACCGCCCGCCCTTCCCTTCCCGGCCACAGGACCGGCCAGCACCTCAAGAACAAAGACCGTGCTACGCACCATCATCGATTTCCGACAGGACGGCCAGGGAGACTGGGTCGCGGTTCTCGACTGCGGCCACCGCCAGCATGTACGCCACCGCCCGCCGTTCATCGCGCGGCCATGGGTGGAGGACGCCGCTGGGCGCGAAGCACACCTCGGCACCCGACTCGACTGTCCGCTCTGCGACCGCATGGAGTGGCCGGACGCGCTGGCCGCCTACGCCCGCACCCCGGAGTTCGACCAGGACACCGTGCCGCGAGGGCTCGTCTCCTCTCACACCACCAAGACCGGGGTCTGGGCACGCATCCACGTGCTTGAGGGCAGGATGCTGTATCACGTGGAGGCTCCGGTGGATCGCCGCATGCGGCTGGAGGCACCGGCGACGGGGATCGTGGTCCCCGAGGTCTCCCATCACGTGGAGCCCCAGGGGCCGGTACGCTTCTTCGTCGAGTTCTTTGGGCTCGCGCGGGATTGACGCGAACCGCAGCCGGCCTAACATGCCATGACGCTGGCGGGAGCGACGACGAGTATCTGGCCCGTCGGCCGACCGTGAACCGTGCCGAGCTGATCCGACGCTCGCGCGGCTTGATCGGCCAGTACCGGTCGGGAGTTCCCGATCTCGCCGAAGATCACGACCGCCACCTGGACGACGCGTTTTTCCGCGCATAGGGCGGGCTAGCGTCCGACTCGACGCGCAGGTCCGCCTGACCTCCGCCGGAGGCGTCCGGCCCGCATCCGTCGTCACCTCCGCCCGTATATCATCGGTCGCGCCTTCCGCCAGGAGCGCCCGATGAAACTCGGCATCGTCTTCCCCCACGACGAGATCGGCACGGACCCGATCGCCATCCGCGACTACGCCCAGGGCGCGGAGGCGCTCGGCGCGGACCACATGATGATCTACGACCACGTGCTCGGGGCCGATCCCGACCGGCCGGGCGGCTGGGACGGCCCGTACGACAAGGACGTGGCCTTTCACGAGCCCTTCACGCTCTTCTCGTACATGGCCGCCGTCACCGAGCGCATCGAGTTCGGCACGTGCGTGCTGGTCCTGCCGCAACGCCAGACCGCACTCGTGGCCAAGCAGGCGGCGCAACTGGCGATCCTTTCCGGCAACCGCTTCCGGATGGTGCATCGGCGTCGGCTGGAACACGGTGGAGTTCGAGGCGCTCGACGTCCCGTTCGAGCACCGCGGCGCGCGCCAGGCCGAGCAGGTCGAACTGATGCGCCGGCTGTGGACCGAGGACAGCCTGACCTTCGAGGGGGACTACCACACGGTTACGCAGGCAGGCATCCTGCCCCGGCCGACCCGCCCCATCCCCATCTGGTTCGGCGGCGGCGCGCCGTCCGTGCTGCGCCGCTGCGGCCGGCTCGGCGACGGCTGGGTGCCCGTCGGGGTGCCGAACGAGAAGTCCCGGCAGGCGCTGGCGACCATCCGGGAAGCGCGCGAGGCGGCAGGACTGCCGTGGGACGGCTTCGGCGTCCAGGCCCAGGCGCAGACCCGGGGCGGCGATCCGGAACGGTGGAAGACCCACCACGACCAGTGGCGGGAACTCGGCTGCACGCACCTCGCGATCGTGACGCACTACGTCGGGCACGGCACGAACGTGGACGCCCACCTCGCATCCGCGCAGCGGTACTACGAGGCGGTGGCGGACTGAGCGGCCGGGCGTCGCCGGCGCGGCTCTCCGAACGCACCACGACGCGCGCGACCCGTCGCGATGACAAGCCCGCCGAAGAAGGACCATGGCAAGCTGGTCATGCTGGGCATGCTGCACATGGCCCAGTACTTCCCCGCCGCCTTCACCGGCGTCGCCCTGCCGTTCCTCTTCCGCAAGGAGGGACTGCCGCTCGAGATGTTCTGGCTGCTCGCGCTGCCGGGCATTCCCCGGTGGCTGAAGTGGCTCATCGCCCTGCTGGTCGACAACTACGGCAACGCCCGCATCGGCTACCGCAAGACGTGGATCATTCCGTGCACCGCGATCGGGGCCGCCGCCTACGCCATGCTCGCCTGGATTCCGCCATCGGTCACGGCGGTGTACCTGATCGTGGGCATCCTGCTCGCCAAGTCCTTCATCATGGCCGCGCAGGACATCGCCGTGGACGGTTACGCGGCGGAGTCGATGACCGACGCCGAGCGGGCCACGGGCACCTCGATCATCGTCTTCCTCGCCGTGCTCGCGGGCGTGATGGGCTCGGGCGTGGTGGCCCTCGTGGAGACTTTCGGCTGGCCGCGGACGATGCTCGCGGCGTCCGCCCTCATGCTCGCCGCCGCCGCACCGGCCACCATCCGCCGGGAACCGCCGCCGCCCGAGGCGACGCGCCAGCGCCGCGCCCGGGGCGAACGCCCCAACCTGTGGAAGGCCCTGCGGCGCCGGGAGTCGCGCTTCATCCTGCCGTACCTGTTCGTGTTCGGGTTCGGCGGCACCTTCTTCGGCTCGATGGTCGGGCCCTTCTTCGCGGACAAGGGCCTGACGCTCACCGAGTTCGGCATCCTCTCCCCCATCGCGGCCATCGCCGGCGCCGGGCTCGGCGCCCTGGCCACGCCGTGGCTCGTCGAACGCAACGGCATGAGCAGGACGGCGATCATCGGCGTCGCCGCCCTGCCCGTCGAGGGTTTCATCTTCTCCGCCCTCGCGCTGTTCCCCGAGCTACCCGTCCTGCCCATGCTGACGCTCATCGTGGCGATCCTCGGCTTCGTCACGTCGATCTACTCGTTCGTGGTGAACAACTCCCGCTTCCGCTGGGCGTCCAAGACGCAGGCGGCGACGGACTACAGCATGCAGTCGAGCGTGTGGAACTTCGGGGTCTGGGCGGCGGGATCGGCGTCCGGTTTCGTGGTGGCGGGGGTCGGCTGGGCGGCCTTCTTCCCCATCGCGGGGTGCCTGGCCGCCGCGGGCGGCGTCTTCTACATCGTCATGTTCGACCGCATCGAGGGCATGGTGCGCCGGCGCGAGCGGGAGGAACTCGAGAGCGTCCTGGCTGCGCTGTAGGGGAGGGCCTGTCGGAGGCGGCCCGCCCTCAACCATCTGATTCAACACCACTAAACTAAAGGGCATTCGTCTACTACGGATTACTGGATGCGCATTGCCAAAGCACCGCAGCGCCGCTACGGTGAGGCTACGCGTCTACGCGTGCCCGCTGGCCGCTGCTCGACCGTCCATAGCGGTGCCACCTTGCACGGACTCGGCTGACGACTGCTCTCGGTAAGTGAACTTGCTTAGCCCGGATATCTCACCGAGAGGGTAGAAGAAGGCTGCTTCCTGTGGCATAAAGGTTGTGCAATCAATCGTTTACGCCAAACGAAGAGGAAGCAGCCTTGGACACACAGTGTAGAGGCACGCAGCTTGAGTTTCACCGTTTCGGAGGGCGCCGGGTGACGGCCCGGTTCGACGGTGGGTACATGAGTTCGGACGGCGGCGGATTGCTGCTTCGCGAGGTGGACGAGCGCCTCGGTGTGACGGAGCGGCTGGCCAAGTGTTTCGTCGATTACCGTAACCCGTCGAGCGTGGAGCATGACGTGCGCATGTTGCTGGCGCAGCGTGTCTACGGGGTGGCGCTGGGCTACGAGGATCTCAACGACCACGACGAGCTGCGCCGTGACCCACTGCTGTCGCTGGCGGCGGGCAAGACGGACCCGACGGGCGCGGCGCGGGTGCGGGCTCGCGACCGGGGTGCGGCCCTGGCGAGTTCGAGCACGCTGAACCGGCTCGAGCTGGGTGATCCCGAGCAGGCGGCGGCGCATCGCTACAAGCGCATCGTGGCGCGGCCGGAGGCGCTCGACGACTTGCTGGTGGGGTTGTTCGTCGGGTCGCATGCGAAGCCGCCGCGGGAGCTGTGGCTGGACCTGGACGCGACCGACGACCCGCTGCATGGCACGCAGGAAGGACGCTTCTTCCACGGCTACTACCGCTGCTACTGCTACCTGCCGCTGTACGTGTTCTGCGGCGAGCATCTGCTGTGCGCGCGCTTGCGGCCGGCGGACGAGGACCCGGCGGCGGGCGCCGTCGCGGAGCTTGCGCGGATCGTCGGGCACCTGCGCCGCGCGTGGCCGACCACGCGCATCGTCATCCGCGGCGACTCGGGCTTCTGCCGCGACGCGATCATGAGCTGGTGCGAGGAGCGCGGCCTGGACTACGTGTTCGGCCTGGCGCGCAACGCACGGCTGGTACGTGCGGTGGGGGGCGAGCTGCACGCGGCCCGGATGGCGCACGAACGCACCGGCAAGGCGGCCCGGCGCTTCGCGGACTTCGACTACCGCACGCGCAAGTCCTGGTCCCGCGCGCGGCGCGTGGTGGGCAAGGCGGAACACCTGGCCAGGGGGCCGAACCCGCGCTTCGTGGTGAC
>JAJDVW010000088.1 GCA_022825925.1 Pseudomonadales bacterium
CCACAAACCGGGGCAGCCCGCCGCCGCGGCGCCATCACCGCACACGGCGCGGTCGCATGCCGTACTCTACGGTGCCACAGAGTGACCGCAGTATTGCTGTGCCTCCAGGCCACCTCCCGTACACGAAATTTCACGGCAAAGCCGGGTTCGTTTCCCCGTCGAGTTCGCTCAGTGCGAACAGGACCGCAGACAAATTGGCGCCGCTGCGCAGGAGTTGGGGGGAAGACTCGACGCGCGCGTACTCGCGCATCGCCTTGGGCAGCGGATCAAAGATGTAGGAGTTCCGCAGATAGCCTCTGACGCCCTCGACCCTCCGCAGCGATGCCTGCAGCCCCCGAGCTCTCGACTGACTGTTCCTGATGACCTCTTCGTAACGCGAAAGAACCGATCGCGATGCCGAGAGCGTGCAGGTCGGATTGGGACCCCGCGAGAAGTTATCGTACTTGACCCGTATCAGGTCGCCTCCGGAGCTCTCGGCGGCGAAGAGGAGGCGGTCTCCAATCTTCAGGTTTTCCGCGGCGAGATGCACGTCGTTCCGCCCGTGCCGCGCAATCTCGATGAAGTAGTCGACGGGCTCGTTGCGGACCAGAGCTCGATTGAATCGGAGTCCGAACTTCTCGCCACCGAAACGAACACACGATCGAAGGCCGCCACGCACTTCGAAGGATCCACCGCGATCGATATCGGTGATTTCGTTGAACGGAATACCCCGGGCGAGTGCGGCGAGGAGTTCGACGCCCTCAATGAGGTTCGTCTTCCCCGATCCGTTCCTACCGAGCAGAACCGTCAAGGGTGCGAACAGATCGAGTTCCGCACGGGCGAAGTTCTTGAAGTCCGTCAGACAGTGCATGGCGACTCGCCTGCGTCATCAAGCCGGGGCGTGGAAGCGTCCACGATGGCCGCCAACCCCAAGGGGGTCATCTCTCGCCTGGCTATTCTATCAACACTTCGACCGTCATCCCGGCTCACTCGCTGGCGAACTTGCGAGCACGGCCCGCTCCGGATTGGCGCCTCAGAGCCCCGGCCCAGGCCGCATCGGCGTCCCGTCGGTGAACCGCGAGAAACGGAACCGCGAGAGGTCGTGGCCGGGGGACTCGCCGAGCACGAGGTTCGCCATCACCTTGCCGGCGCCCGGGCCGATGCCGAAGCCGTGGCCGCTGAAGCCGGTGGCGACGAACAGTCCGCGGCGGCCTTCCACCTCGTCCATCACCGGGACGACATCGGGAGTCACGTCGATCATGCCGGCCCACGCCTCGACGAGGCGCAACCGGTCGAGCGCCGGGAGGCGCCTTGCCACGGCCTCCCGGATGCGCAGCAGCGCCGGCGCCGACGGGCGGGGATTGAGCACGCGCGCGCGCTCGAACGGACTCTCCCGATCGTCGGTCCACCGCTGCGGGGTCATGCGACCGGGCAGGTCGTCGTCGAACCGGAGGCGGATACCGCGTGCGCTGCCGGCCAGGGTCCGTGCGAACCGTGGCAGGTAGCGAAACGAGTCGAGCCCCACGAAGTGCTCGTTGCTGCCCGGGAACGCCAGCGTGTATCCGCCGTCGGCCCGCCGTCGGAACCCGAGGCCGGGCGCCGACGCGCCGCCGTCGAAGATGTCCGGCGCCGGCGCCGTGCGCGCCACCGTCGCGCGCACCGTCAGTTGCGGGAGGTCCAGGCCGAGATGCCGCAGCAACAGGGAACTCCACGCGCCGCCTGCACAGACCGCTACGCTCGCGCGCACCTTGCCCCGCTCCGTGACCACCCCGGAGACCGCGCCGCCCTGGAACTCGACACCGCGCACGGCGCAGTCCTCGACGATCCGGCCGCCGGCGCGCTGGACGGCCCGCGCCAGGGCGGGCACCGCGACAAACGGCTCCGCCCGCGCGTCGCTCGGCGTGTACAGGGCGCCGGCGTAGCGCCCGGGTGGCCCCTGGATCAGGGCGTCCACCTCCGGGCCGGTGAGGAGCCGTGTGTCGAGTTGATGCTGTTCGGCCACGTCGAGCCACTGCGCGTGCCGGGCGAGCTGCTCTTCGGTGTCCGCCAGGTACGCGATGCCGCGCCGCGCGAAGCCGACGTCCTCGCCGATCTCCGCGTCGAGCCCCGCCCAGATCTCCTGGCTCTCCATCGCGATGGGCAACTCGTCCGGATCGCGCCCCTGCTTGCGGATCCAGCCCCAGTTGCGGCTCGACTGCTCGCCGGCCACCCGGCCCTTCTCAAGCACCAGCACGTCGACGCCGCGCCGCGCGAGGAACCAGGCGGTCGAGACTCCGATCACGCCGCCGCCAACGACGACGACATCGGCGCTGCCGGGCAACTCGTCCCGGAAAGAGGGCGGGCTTCGGTCGCTCAGAATCACGCCGCGCCCCTATCCCAGCAGGCCGAAGAGAAAGATCAGCAGCACCGCCGGGGTCGCCACGTACCGGAGCAGCCACCGCCAGGCGAGGAACAGCCGCGGCGACGCCAGCGCGAGTTCCGTTCGAGCCGTGTCGGCGCCGACGCGCCAGCCGACGAACACGGCAATCAGCAATCCCCCGAGCGGCAGCAACACTTCGAAGGGCAGGAAGTCGTAGACCGTCATCAGGTCGATACCGAACAGGCTCCCCTCCGCCCACAGGTTGTGTGCGAGCACCGCCGGAAGGCTGACCAGGGCCACCGCGGTAGTCGCGGCGATGGTGCAGGGCACGCGGCCACGGCCCGTCCTGCGCTCGACCCACGCGGTGATCGGTTCCAGCACGCCGACCATCGAGGTCACCGCCGCCACCGCCAGGAGCACGAAGAAGACCACGCTGACCAGATGCCCGCCCGGCATCTGCGCGAAAGCGACCGGGAGCGTGAGGAAGATGAGTCCCTCGCCGCTCGCGGGGTCGAGCCCGAAGCGGAACACCATCGGAAAGACGACCAGGCCGGCCACCAGCGCCACGAGGGTGTCCATGGCGACGATGGTGCCCGCGCTCCTGGCGATCGACACGCCCCGGGGCAGGTACGCCGCGTAGGCCATCATGCCGGCCATGGCGACCCCGATGGAGAAGAAGGCCTGGCCGACCGCGGCCAGCACGGTGGAGCCCGTCACCATCCCGAAGTCCGGCGCGAAGAGGTACTCGAGGGCCTCCGGCATGCCTCCCGCGAAAACGTTGTAGAGCACGAGTCCGCCGAGCAGGGCGAAGAGCAGGGGCATGAGCACGTTGACCACCCGTTCTATGCCCGAGCGCACGCCGCCCGCGATGACCGCCGCGCTGCAGGCCAGCGCGACCCACGCCCAGCCCGCCAGCGCGAGGGGATCGTCCAGCAAAGACCGGAGCCGCCCCGCCGCCACCCCGGCGTCCACGCCCGCGAACCCGCCGACGATGGCCTCCAGGAGGTAGTGGAACACCCATCCCGCGATCACGCAGTAGAACGTGGTGATCAGGAACGCGGCGGCGAGGTTCATGCCCCCGACGACGCCCCAGCGCGGGCTCCGACCCTCCCCCGCCGCGACTGCGGCCATGGCCCCGGCCGGATCCGAGCGCCCGCGGCGCCCCACCAGGATCTCCGCCACCAGGATCGGCAGTGCGATCGCCACGACGCAGACGAGGTACACGACCACGAACGCCCCGCCCCCGTTCTCGCCGGTCACGTAGGGGAAGCGCCAGATGTTGCCGAGGCCCACCGCGAACCCCACCGCCGCCATCAGGAAGCCGAAACGGGTGGACCATCGGATGGAAGTGCCGGCCGGCAACGGGTTTCCTCCCTTTCCCGGAGTGACATGCCGGCGGCGCCCGCTGGCGCCGCCCCGGTCCCAATGTTAGCGTTGCGGCATGGCCGCTCTCAAAGACGCAGTCGCATTCCTCGAGCAGGGAGAGTGGGAGGCCGCCCACGCCATCGTGCAGAAGGACGGTTCCGCCCTCGGGAGTTGGGCGCACGGCATCGTGCACGTCATGGAAGGGGACCTCGGGAACGCCGGCTACTGGTACCGGCGCGCCGGCAGGGAACTCCCGGACGGCGTGGACGCGGACGCCGAGGTCGCCGCGCTCAAGGCCGAGGTTGGCTAGCCCGCATTTCTCACCAGGGGCCGCGATGATCGGCGAGGATTTTGGTCCCTGTGCGGTACACAGGAGCCAAAAGACCGCCGAGGGCGCGGCCAGCGCAGTCCGTCTCCGCGTCACGGCCCGACAGTTCGAGAAACCTGATGGAATCCAATCACCTCCACTCATGTCCAAGCGACCTGGGTTGACGACACGACGGGCGGCCCTCCTCGACGAGTGGTTTCGCGCGCTGCGGCGTAGCAGGCCGGACATCCCGGCTATCCGTCTCGTCGTCGACGCGACCGCCCCCACGCTGAAGTCCTACAGGCCACGGAGCGCCAGCAGCGTCGCCGGCATCGTTTCCTCCTCCGTGGTGTACGCCGGCCCCAGGGAAGGCATGTAGGTGAAGTGGCCGAGGCCCAGGTCCTCCGCGCGCACGCTTGTCTTCACGCCCTCCCGCGACTCGAAGAGCCTGGCGAGCCACTCCCCGTGTGACGGCGGGCACTGCGTGTCGTCCGTCGCGTACCAGACGGCGACGTTGCGGGTCTCGAGGTCGCGTGGATCGAAGCCCCAGAGCGCGTTCATCTCGTAGGAGAACTGGTCGAAGCCCTGGCCCTGGGTGCCGCGCGCCACGAGTCGCCCCTGATCCTCGCCCATGGAGTCGAAGACCCACGGCCGCTCGGCCCGCACCTGCCGGCCGCCGCCGATCCCGCCCAGGTGGCGGGCCGGGGGAGAGATGAGCGGCGCCCGGTACATCAGGTCGGCCGCGAGGAAGTTCCAGGCCTGGTGCCAGGCGCGGGCGTCGGCCTTCGGCAGCCTGTCGGCGTCGTGTTGCAGGTCGAACTCCCTGCAGATCTGTTCGGAGAGATAGGGCACGTTGAGTCCGAGGGCGACGCAGCGCTCGGGTCCGAAGCGCCAGGCGACCGCCATCGCATGAGCGGTGCCGAGCGAGAGGCCCTCGACCATGAACTCCGCCACGCCCTCGGCTTCCAGGATCGCCTCGACGTCCCGCGGGAAGTCCGCGATCCTGCGACCGACGCACACGTCGCTGTAGCCGTACCCCGGCATCGAAGGCGCGATGCCCTTCAGGTTCAGCGCCTCGCACAGGGTCGCGTTCATGCGGCATGGCCATCCCGCGGTCGTGCCCGCGCCGTGCATCTGCACGATCACCTGGGCATCCGGCCGTTTGCTGCCGTAGACGAGGTACTCGACGATCCGCCCGTCCGCGCTCCTGACGTGGCGCCCTTCGCCTCCGAGGCGCGCTGCCTCCCGCTGGTGCTCAGCCGCATCGAAGGGCCGCAGCGGCTGCGCACGCCTTGCGAGCCCGTAGAGCGTCACGGCGAGCCATGGCAGGAGCGCGACTCCGACCACGAGCGCACCAATGGCGGGCAACAACGGCAGGAAGACGAAACAGGCGACCGCGCCGGCGAAGGTCCCGAGCAGTACCAGCGCGACGAACGCGAACGCCAGCATCGCCTACATCCCGCGGAACAGTTTCCCCGCCAGCGCCCCGGTGTGTTCGTTGTCCTCGAGGAACACCTCGCCGCCCACGATCGTGTGGCTGATGCCGTCGGCGACCTGCTTGAGCCGCGTGGCGCCGCCGGGCAGGTCGTGCACGACCTCGGGCATGCGGGGACCGACCGTGTCCGGGTCGAAGACCACGAGGTCCGCGTTCAGGCCCTCGCGCAGCAGCCCGCGGTCGTGCATCCCCCACGACGACGCCGGGACCGACGTGAGCTGCCGGACCGCCTCCTCCAGCGTAATGGCCTCCCGTTCGCGCACCCAGTGGCCGAGCAGGTGGGTCTGCAGCGAACTGTCCATGATCTGCGAAACATGCGCGCCCGAGTCCGAGAACGTCACGACGGAGCGCGGGTGGCGCATCATCTCGAGGACGTGGTCCTGGTCCTCGTTGGCGGCCGGCTGGAAGAAGAACTGCTTGAGGTCCTTCTGCAGCGCGAGTTCGATCATGAGGTCCACGGGGTCCATGCCCCGCTCGCGCGCGACATCCACGAGGCGGCGCGGCGCGCCCAGCATCGAGTCGAGGACGAAGAACCAGTCCCAGTCCGGGGGACGCGCCTCGACGCCCACGATCTTCCGTTCCGGCCGCGGCCCGTTGGCGATCTCGACGAGCTTCGCGCGCAGCGCCGGGTCGCGCAACTTCGCCTGCTGCTCGGCCAGCGGCAGGGCGCGGATGTCCCGCCAGACATCCCAGTGGTCGAAGGGCATCTGGGTCTCGAAGGACATCATCGTGTTCAGCGCCCGCGAATGCACCTGCACGAAGATGCGTCCGCCCGCGGCGGCGGTCTCCTCCACCAGGTCGAAGTAGGGACGCCAGAAGTCCGGCGCGCGGCGCGTGCTGAACATGCCCCAGGTCTGCGTCACGCCGGAGTCCACGGCCAGGTCGCGCAGGCGCTCGTGGTAGTCGCGCAGGCGTTCGGGACTGCGCCCCGGGGTTTCCCCCGCGATCTCGAACACGCCCCGCCCCGTCTCGCCGACGGCACAGACGATGGCGCGCACCTCGTCCCAGTCCGCCGCCCGGCTCGCCACCGGGCGGTCGTCCGCGGTGACGTGGTTCGTCGTGCGCGAGGTGGAGAAGCCCATGGCGCCGGCCTCGACGGCTTCCTTCGCCAGGGCGCACATGCGCGCCAGTTCGTCGGGGGTCGCCTGGTCCGTGAAGGCGCGTTCGCCCATCACGTACGTGCGCAACGCCGAGTGGCCGATGTAACCCGCGTAGTGGATGCCCTTCGGCAGGGCGTCGATCGTGTCCAGGAACTCGGGGAACGTCTCCCACGACCACTCGATGCCCGCCTGCATCGCCTCCGGCGCGATGTCCTCGGCGCGTTCGAGATTGCGGAACACGAAACCGGCGTCCTGCTCGCCACACGGTGCGAGCGTGAAGCCGCAGTTGCCCATCACGACGCTGGTGACGCCGTGGTAGCAGGAGCAGGAGCCGAGCGGGTCCCAGAAGACCTGGGCGTCCATGTGCGTGTGGCCGTCGACGAACCCCGGCGCGACGACGTGCCCTTCGGCGTCGATCTCGCGCTTCGCGCGTTCGCGTATGCGCCCGATGCGGGCGATGCGGCCGTCCTGGACGGCGACGTCGCCCCGGAACCGCGGACTGCCCGCGCCGTCGATGATCCAGCCGTTCCTGATGAGCAGATCGTGCATGGGCATCCTTCCGTTGGGGACCAAGGTCCGTGGGGGACTACGAGTTCTCGCCGTCGCCGAGTTGCTCCGACACCGCGGCGTCGGCCGCCGACGCGGCATGGAAGCCCTGGATCAGGCCCTCCAATCGGCCGATGCCGGCGGCCAGCAGGCCGATCCGGGCATCCATCTTCTCGAAACGCGCGTCAACGCGCTCGAAGCGGTCCTCAACGCGCTCGAAGCGATCCTCAACGCGCTCGAAGCGGTCCTCGATGCGCTCGAAGCGGACGTCCACATTCTCGAAACGCCGGTCCATCCGCGCCTCCAACTGCGCGAAACGTTGGTCCGTGGCGGCCGACGCCGCGGAGATGGTCGTCTGCGTCACGCCGATGATGGTCGCGCCCACCAACAGCGTCGTCGTGATGTTCGGGTCGATCTTGAATCGCATCCTGCGCTCCGGTTTCGATTGTGGAAGGGATGAGCCCGATTGTCGAGGCCGGGCGCCGCATCGGGAATCGGCCGCCTCCGCAACCGCCGTAGGCCATCTCGCCCGGCGGGGTGGCGAAATCGCCGACGCGCACGCCTTTTCGCCCGAATCTCTGCCAGAATCGCCCGGATGATCAAGACAATCGCCGTGATCGAAGGGGACGATGCGGCCCCCGAAGCGATGCGCCCCGTGGTCGACCTGCTGGGCTCCCTCAACATCGGCCTGGAGTTCGTCTATCCCGAAGTGGGCGAGGCGGCCCGCGCGAAGACCGGCGACATCTTCCCCGACGCCGCGCGGGCCATGATCGACGGGGCGGACACCACCTTCTTCGGTTCCACGAGCGGTTCCTCGGGGGCCGCGCTCATGTACCTGCGGTGGGGCAAGGAGACCTACGCCAACGTGCGGCCCTGCCTGCACTTGCCGGGCTGCGCGACGCCGCTCCGGGACGCGGAGGGCATCGACTTCGCCATCGTGCGGGAGAACCTGGAGGACCTGTACGTCGCCTGCGAAGGCCCCCTGGAGGACCTCGCGCCGCTGAATCTCGTCGGCCGCACGATCCGTCGGCCGGTTCACGAGATCGGCACCGGCAAGTACGCCGTCAAGGCGATCACGCGCGAGGGGACCGAGCGCGTCGTGCGTTTCGCCTGCGAACTCGCCCGCAAGCGCCGCGGCCACCTGACCTGCGCCACGAAGCACAACATGCTCGCCGGCAGCGACGGCTTCTTCCTGGAAGTCGCGCGGGAGACGGCGGCCGACTACCCGGACGTCGAGTTCGACTGGTTCATCGTCGACGACTTCGCCTGCCGCATGATCCGCGAACCGCAGCGGTTCGACGTCGTGGTGATGCCGAACCTGTATGGCGACATCCTTTCCGACGCCGCCGGCGGGCTGGTCGGCAGCCTCGGGCTCGCGGCCAGCGGGTGCTACGGCGACGATTACGCGTACTTCGAGCCGGCGCACGGGACGGCCCCGGACATCGCCGGGCAGAACATCATCAATCCCACGGCGGCGCTGCTGTCGGCGGCGATGATGCTCGACTACCTCGCCTTCGAGCGCGAGGGCGGCCGCATCCGCGACGCCCTGGCGCGCGTGTACGCCGACGGGCGCACGCTGACCCCCGACCAGGGCGGCACGGCGAGCACGACGGACTTCTGCCGCGCCCTGGCCGACGCCCTGTGACGGCGCCGTCCTTCGAAGTCCATCCCGGCACCGGACCCTTCCTGCTCCTCGTCCACGGCTTCCTGTCCAGCCGGGCGCAATGGGCGCCGAACCTCGGCCCCCTGGGCGAGGCTTGCCGGCCGGTAACCATGGAGCTGTGGGGGCACGGACGCTCGCCGGCCCCCGACGACGACACCGCCTACACGCCGGCCGGTTACGTGGATGCCATGGAGACCATCCGCCGCGAGCTCGGAGCGGAGCGCTGGTTCGTCTGCGGCTACTCGCTCGGCGGTGCGCTCACGATCCGCTACGCGCTCACGCACCCGCAACGCGTCGCCGGCCAGGTCTTCACCAACTCCATGTCGGCCTTCGCCGACGCCGCGCTGGTGAAACAGTGGTCCGAGACGGGCCGCCCCTCCGGCGACGCGATCGAACGCGGCGGCATGCCCGCCATCGAGCGCATTCCGGTACACCCGAAGCACGCTCGCCGCCTGCCGTCCGACGTCCGCGAGGCGCTGTTGCTGGACACCGAACGCCTCGACCCCCGCGGCGTCGCGAACACGATTCGCCACACGACGCCGGCAGCGAGCGTGCGCGCGGACCTCGCGACGAACAGGGTGCCGGCGCTGCTCGCCTGCGGCCGCTTCGAGAAGCGCTTCGCTCCCCACCGCAGGTTCGCCGAAGCGCACATGCCGCGGCTCCGCGTCGTGGAGATGGACGCCGGGCACGGCGTGAACATGCAGGATGCGCCCCGGTTCAACGACGCGGTCGCGGGGTTCATCCGGACCCATGCGGACGAGGCGTCCGCGCCGCCCGGATGACGCACATCGTCGACACCCTGATCGAGGAACGCGCCACGCGCCTCATGCGCCATCCGACGCTGTGGCGCGTGCTCCTCGCCGGGTTGCGTCCGCTGCTCGGCTACCGCGCGGCCATCGGGATGGCCGACGCGATCATGGCGATGACGGGAGAGGAGGTGCTGCGCTACCTGAGCGAGTCCCTGACGCTCGACGTGCGCGTCCGGGGCGCGGAACACGTCCCCGCCACCGGCCGGGCGATCGTGGCGCCCAACCACCCGACCGGCATCGCGGACGGCGTCGCGGTGTTCGACGCCCTAAGGGAGCGGCGCGCGGACATCACGTTCTTCGCCAACCGCGACGCGATCCGCGTCTCGCCTGGCATGGCGGACACCATCATTCCGGTCGAGTGGATCGAGGCGAAGCGCACGTACTCCCGCAACCGCGAGACCCTCCGCGCGACGGTCGACGCGTTCCGGCGCGAGCGCCTGGTGGTGATCTTCCCGTCCGGGCGGCTGGCCCGGCCCTCGCTGCAAGGGCTGCGGGAACGGCCCTGGCAGACGACGGCCGTGAACCTCGCCCGCAAGTTCGACGCGCCGCTGATCCCGATGCACATCCTGGCGCGAAACTCGCTGCTCTTCTATTGCTTCTGGCTCATCCACGAGGAACTGCGCGACATCACGCTGTTCCGCGAACTGCTGAACAAACAAGCGCGGGTCTACGACGTGTCCCTCGGCCCTGCGTTCGAGCCGACGGACGACGCGCGGGCCTCCACGGCGGCGCTCTGCCGGATCGTTACGGAGCGGATGCGCTCGGAGGCGAAGGCCGCGCGCTGAACGCGTGCACGCGCTTCGTCTCGGCGTCGCCGCAGCTCGCGACGATGTCGAACGGGCGGTCCTGGGAGACGCACACCCGCCGCTCGCCCTTCGGGGTCCGGAGCACCACGCCGCCGCCGCACGTGTCCACGAGTTCCAGGACCGGCTCATCCAGCACCGCCTCCGCCGCCTGCGCCTCCGGCGGAAACGCGGAGCGACCCCGGACATGGGGCATGGACACCCGCCCGGCTTCGACCTCGGCCACGAACCCGGGCACCTCGTCCGGGTGGACGCGTCCGTAGAGCACGCCCTGGGGCAGGACCACCACGTTGGGCGCGAACCGATGGCCGCCGACATGGGTCGTCTGCCACGCGCGTCCACCCACCAGGGCGCGCAGTTCGCGGTACGCCGGCAGGCCGTAGCGCGCGCAGCAGAGATCCCGCTGGCCGTTCGTGCAGACGAAGTACGTCGGTTCCTCGATGCGGGTGAAGCGCTCGGCGAGCGTCTCCTCCCGCTTCAGGTCCAGCGTCCGCATGGCGTCGTAGCCGACGGACTCGAAGCGGAACAGCCCTCCGGAGCGCGCGACGAACAGGGTCGTGCGGTCCGTGTCGATTTCCGGCCGGCGCACGAACTGCGGCCGCACGGCGAGGCCCAGCGCATCGAAGGCTTGCACCTGCGCCTGCAGCCACTCCCCCATCGGCGCGGACAGGTCGTTGTCGGCGAGCGCCTTGCGGCGCCACACCGGGGCGTACTCGAGCAGCAGCCAGACGTCCACGCGCGGGGCCGTTCCGGCCATCGGCTCCCCCGCCGCCAGGCACCGGTCCGAGCAGTATTCCCGTTCGTCCATCCGGGCGATGGTAAACCGTGCCGCTGGCGAGCGACAACGCGGGCGTCGCGGCCGAGCCGCCTCCGATGCGGCCCACCGCGCACCTGTTTATCATGCTGTCCCATCCGGCGCGCGACGCCGGCCGGTTCGCGGGGGGACATGGATCGTTTCATCGATGCGGCGATGCGCCCCGTCGCCGACCTGGTGTCCGCATTCATCTTCTACAGCGTCCCGCTGCTCGGCGCGGATGTCCCGCTGATCGTCGTCTGGCTCGTCGCCGGCGGCGTCTTCTTCACGGTCTACCTGCGCTTCGTCAACGTACGCGGCTTCCTGCATGCGATCCGCGTGGTGTCCGGCCGCTACAAGGCGCCGGGCGATCCGGGCGAGGTCTCCCAGTTCCAGGCGCTCACGACCGCGGTTTCCGGCACCGTGGGGATCGGCAACGTCGCCGGCGTCGCCGTCGCGATCTCGATCGGCGGCCCGGGGGCCACGTTCTGGCTGATCGTCTCGGGGCTCCTCGGCATGTCCACCAAGTTCGCCGAGTGCACGCTCGGCGTGCTCTACCGGCGCGAGAACCCGGACGGGTCGGTCTCCGGCGGGCCGATGTACTACCTGGAGCGCGGGCTGGCGGAACGCCGGTGGCCCCGTCTCGGGAAGGCGCTCGGCACCTTCTACGCCGCGAGCATGGTGATCGGCTGCCTCGGCATCGGCAGCATGTTCCAGTCCAATCAGGCGACCGCCATCGTCGTCGAAGTGACGGGCAGCGCGCTACTGGCCGACAACGCCTGGCTCGTGGGTACGCTGCTCGCCGTCCTGGTGGGCCTCGTGATCGTGGGTGGGATCCGCACGATCGCGAACACGACCGTACGCCTGGTGCCGACCATGGCGCTCCTCTACGTCGTCTCCGCCCTGGTCATCATCGGCATCAACGCCGATCGCGTCCCCGCCGCGTTCGTCGCCATCTGGAACGGCGCCTTCGCTCCCGAGGGCGTCGCCGGCGGCATCATCGGCGTCATCATCATCGGCTTCCGCCGCGCGGTGTTCTCGAACGAGGCGGGGCTTGGGAGCGCCGCGATCGCCCATGCCACCGCACGGACGCCGAAGCCTGTCAGCGAGGGGTTCGTGGCGCTGCTCGAACCGTTCATCGACACCGTCGTCATCTGCACGATGACGGCGCTCGTCATCATCACCACGATCTACGACCCGGCGCTCGCCAACGGCGACGTGAGCGGCGTGGAACTGACCACCCGCGCGTTCGCCTCGACCCTGTCCTGGTCGCCGATCCCGCTCGCCATCGCCACCGTGCTGTTCGCCTTCTCCACGATGATCGCGTGGGCGTACTACGGGCTGAAGGCGTTCACCTACCTGGCCGGCGAAGGGCGGATGCGGGACCTCGGCTTCAAGACGTTCTATTGCCTGACGGTGATCCTGGGTTCGAGCATCACCCTCGGCGCCCTGGTCGATCTGTCGGACGCCCTGATCTTCGTCGTCGCCATCCCGAACCTGATCGGGCTCTATCTCCTGGCGCCCGTCGTCAAGCGGGAACTCGAGCGCTATCGGCCGTAGTGTCGAGGGGGCCCGAACCTGAGCCGATCGTCCTGTGCTTCAGCGGCGGCAAGGACAGCGTGATGGCGTTGCGGGAGATCCGGCGGCTCGGGCGTTACCGCGTCGTCGCACTGCTGACCACCGTCACGGAAGCGTACGACCGGGTCAGCATGCACGGCGTGCGGCGGGCCCTGGCCCGCACCCAGGCGGCGTCCCTGGGCCTGCCCGTGACCGAGGTCGTGGTGCCCGCGCAGTCGTCCAACGCCATCTACGAGGAGGCCATGGGACAGGCCTTCGCCAGCTTCCGCGCCGGGGGCATGCGCCGCGTCGCGTTCGGCGACATCTTCCTCGCGGACCTGCGCGCGTACCGGGAGCGGCAGCTTGCGGCCCGCGGCCTCGCGGGTCTGTTTCCGCTGTGGCGTCGGTCCACCGCGTCCCTGGCGCGGGCCTTCGTCGACCGCGGCTTCCGCGCCGTGACGGTCTGCGTGGACGCCCGAGTACTGGACGAGTCCTTCGCGGGGCGGCCGTACGACCGGGCGTTCCTGGACGCACTGCCGGAGTCCGTGGACCCCTGCGGAGAGAACGGCGAGTTCCACACGTTCGTCACCGACGGCCCCGGGTTCTCCCGCGCCGTCGACTTCCGGCACGGGGAGACCGTCCACAGGGACGGCTTCTTCTTCCACGACCTGCTGCCGCCCGACGGCGAGCCCCCGCAGGCCGCCCGGCGTCGTCAGCGCGAATAGCGCACCGACACGCCCCACGTCCGCGGGGGTGCGTAATTCGAGAGCGTGCCGCCTGTGGTGGCGTTGGGCGTCCGCATCAGCGCGTACTCCTCGTCGCCGACGTTCTCCACGAACGCCATCACGCGCACGCCGTCGGCTACCCGCCCGCCCGGGCTCCACATGACCCGCGCGTTCGTGAGCCCGAAGGCGTCCTGCCGGGCGAAGTCGTTGTTGAACACGGTGTGGTAGTGATCGCTCGTGTGCGCGTACTCGCCGCGCAGGGTGACCATTCCGCCCACCGTCAGCGGGAAGTCCAGTTCCGCGGAGAGCGTCGCCTTGACGTCCGGCGCCCGCAGCAGGTCGTTCCCCTTGAGCTGCTGCTGGCAGCCGAGGCCGGTCGCGTCGCAGTTCATCCCGACACGGCCCTGGACGTCGCCTCCTGGAAGATCTGGAACTGCAGGAACGGCACGCCCGAGACGGTGCCGTCGATCTTGGTCCCGAACGCGGCAAGCGACCCCCGCGGCAGCGGACCGCCGAGGCCCCCGAACAGCCCGAAGATGGCCTCGAAGGTCGCCTGGAGCGCGGGCAACTCGTAGTCCCACAACTCCTCGATGTCGGAGGTGTAGTAGTAGACGCCGCCAATCCAGCCCACCGCTCCACGCTCGCGGTGAGCGTGAACTCCTGCGACCACTCGACGTTGTCCTGATGGCACCCCATCGTCAGGGTGTCGATGTCCGACCCGTCGATGCTCTGCATCGGGCATGCCTGGTCGATCTCGTACCAGGCGGTGGTGGACTTCAGTTCCACCGACTCGGCGGCGTCCCAGGACACGACGGCGGACAGGCCCTGCGACTCGCGAACCGAGCCGTAGCCGCCGGTCGAATACGGATTGCGCGGATCGTCGCTCCAGGTACCGGGCGGGCCGAGATCGAGTCCCAACGCCTCCGCGCAGGTGATGGGCCCGCACACCGTGCCGGGCACGCTCAGGATGCCGCCCGGGTTCCCGGTGCTGAGCAGGAGCAGCGGCACCGGGCGGGCACCACGAACTGCACCTGCCGCAGGCCGTCGAGGCCCCGCGTCTCGATGGTCTCCCGCGCAACCGCCGACACCGCGGTCGGCGTCTCCTGGAGCGATGCCTCGCGCTTCTCCGCGGTGACCACGATCTCCTCGATCCCGGCCGCCCACGTTGCGGCCGGGACCGCCCACGCCAGCAGCAACGCGGCGCTCACGGCGCGCCCGGGCAGCCGGCTACCCGACGGGTGATCGTAGCATGGTGTTTTCCTCCTGCCCCGTTCCCCGCGCTTGGCGAGCGGTGGCGTCCTACGGCTCGGCGCCGGCCCGGTCCCGGGCGACGCTCACCACCCCGGCCGCGACGAAGTCCTCCACCTGGGACTCCGCGTAGCCGAGCTCCGCGAGCACCTCCGCCGTGTGCTGGCCGAGCAGCGGCGCACCGTGGCGGACCCGCATGGGCGCGCCTTCGAAGACGGCCGCGTTGCGTGCCTGGCGGAGACGTCCCGCGTGGGGGTGCTCGCTCTCGACGAGAATACCGCTCGCCTGCAGCTGCGGATGCTCGACGGCCTGGCTGCGCGTGAGCACCGGCGCGCACGGCACGCCCTCGGCATCGAGGGCCTCGAGCCACTCGTCGGCACTGCGCGTCCAGAGCACCTCCTGGATGAGGGCGAGCCGCTCGTCGGCATTGCGGTGACGGCCGCCCGCGGTCCTGAAACGCTCGTCGGCGATGAGTTCCGCCCGCCCCGCGGCGCGGCAGAACCCCGCCCACTGGTCGTTGGTCATTGTCGAGATGGTGATGTAGCCGGTCTTCGTCTCGTAGATGAGGTCGATGATCGTGGCGGCCGCCTGGGCCGAGACCTCCCGGTCCAGGAAGGTCTGCTCGCCCATGTCGGACGACCACATGAAGGCGACGACCGAATCGAGCATGGAGAGCCGGATGTGCTGGCCTTCTCCCGTACGCTCCCGCGCCACCAGCGCGCTCGCTATCGCCTGGGCGGCGGTCATCCCGGTGAGCTTGTCCGGCAGGATGGTGCGGATGAGCTTCGGCCGGGCGTCGTCGGACCCCGCCTGCACGGTCGTCAATCCGGACAGAGCCTGGATGAGCGGGTCGTAGACGGGCTTGTGCGCGAAGGGTCCGGACTCGCCGAAGCCGCTCATGGAGACGTAGACGATCCTGCCGTTTACGGCCCGGAGCGCCGGCTCGTCGACGCCCAGCCGCGTCATCACGCCCGGGCGGTAGTTCTGCACGAAGACGTCCGCCGTGGCGGCGAGGCGCAGCAGGATCTCGCGGCCCGCATCGGTGGTCGCGTCCACGGACAGCGAGCGCTTGTTGCGGTTGTTGTTCAGGAACACCGAGTTGAGCTGCGACGCGCCCTCCCCCGCGCCCCGCGCGAAGTCGCGGCGGCGGGGACCCTCGATCTTGATGACGTCGGCGCCCTGGTCGGCGAGGATCATCGCGGCATAGGGACCCGCCACGACGTTGGTGAAGTCGATGACGCGAATCCCGTCGAGGGGCCCGACCGTGGCGGCCATCGCGACTCAGCCCGCGGCCGCGTCGTGGCGTTCGCCGCGGCGGACCTGCTCGCGACCGATGGCGCCCTGTTCGCGCAGTCGCCCGAGCGTCGCGGCGTCGAGCCCCAGGTTCTCCGCAAGCACCTCGTCGGTGTGTTCGCCGAGGAGCGGCGCGGGCTCGATCGGCACGCTGCTCCCGGACATGCGCGCCGGCCAGCCGAGGACCCGGACGCGGCCATGCTCGACGTGCTGCAGTTCATGGACGAACCCCCGCTCCACCAGGTGCCGGTCGGAGAACAGTTCGTGCGTCTCGTACACCTGGCTGGCGCAGACGCCGGCCTCCGCGAACGCCTCCATCGCCTCCCTCTTGGTGTGCCCGAGGGTCCACTCCGCGATCTCGTCCATCAGCGCCTCCCGGTGCTCCCGGCGGCTGTCCGCCGTCGCGAACCGGGGATCCTCGAGCAGGTCGGGCTTGCCGATCACGCGGCACGCGGCCGCCCACATGCGCGGGTTCACCGCCATCAGGAAGACGTAGTCGTTGAGTCCGCCCGGCGCGCAGGGGTAGAGCGTGACGAACGCGTTGTCGCTTTCCCCCAGGCGCGGCGTCGGGGCGTTGCCGAAGTTCGAGTAGGAGATCGCCGTGCGCATGTAGTACGTCATGGCTTCCTGCATGGAGAGTTCGATGAGCTGGCCCTCGCCGGTGCGCAGCTTCTGCGCCCAGGCCGCCGAGATGGCAAGCGCCGCCTGCATGCCCGTGCCCGCGTCGCCCATCGTCACGCCGGGCCGCAGCGGCGGCCCGTTCTGGTACCCGGTGACGGAGAACGCCCCGGCGGCCGCCTGGGCGACCATGTCCATGCACTTGTAGTGCGCGTACGGCCCGCTCGTGCCGAACCCCTTGATGCGCGCGTAGATGATGTCCGGCTTGATCCCCCGCATCACGTCGTAGCCGATGTCGAGCTTCTCCACCACGCCCGGGCCGTAGTTCTCGACGAACACGTCGTAGTGCGGAACCATGGCGAGCAGCAGCTCGCGGCCGGCCGGGTTGTCGAGGTCGAGGGTGACGCTGCGCTTGTTGCTGTTCCAGTTGACGAAGTACTCGGAGTCGTTCTCGCGGCTCCCGAGGCGACGTCCGGGATCGCCCACGTCCGGCTGCTCGACCTTCACGACCTTCGCCCCGAGGAAGGCCAGGGACTGGGTGCAGCAGGTACCCGCCTCCCACTGGGTCATGTCGAGAATGCGGAGTCCGTCGAGCGCGGCCATGGATGTACGTCCCCCTGAGCGTCTCCGGGAATTGTCCGCTTTCTCCGTGCGCGCGTCACGTCCGGCAACCGCGCCCTACGGCGTGGCCCGTGCGCGTCGTTTCAGGTCCCCAGGCGGTAGCGGACCTTGACGACCAGTTGCTCCGCGATCGGGTCGTCCAGCGCGTTCGAGAACAGGCCCGTGAAGCCCTCGCCGACGGCGCTCGGCAGGCTGGCATGCCGGGTGTAGACGACGAACAGGTCGGACATCGGGGCGAGTTCCCAGCGATAACGGACCTGCAGCGCCAGTTCCGAGATGGTGAAGGCGTCGTGGTCGTCCCCTCCCGGTTCCGGCAGCAACCCGCCCGGCCGGTCCGGTATGCGGTAGGAGGCGCGGTCCCGCGCGTGGACTCCCACCCATTGGAAGGCGACGCGGAACTGCTGGCGCGCGCTCAGGAAGTAGTCCACGTTCCAGCCGGGAATCCACTGCTCCGCCTCGAACGCCGCCATGCGACCGGCGCCCCGGTAGAGCAGCCAGCCGTCCCGATCCACGTAGTCCAGGCTCGCCTCGAGCGTGAGGCGGTCGGTCGGCCGCCAGGTCAGTTCGCCCTTGTAGGTAGCCTTGCCGCCCTCGAGCGGCTCGTCCTCCCACTCGATGCCGACCTCGTAGAAGAAGCGTCGGGCGCTGTCCGATTCGAATGACAGGCCAAGATCCCACCGGTCCTCCACCCGGAAGCTCCCCGCGCCGAAGGCGCTGCGGTCATCGAACCCGGCGGGGCTGAAGCCGCCGCGGATGGTCACCTCCGACAGGCCGTGCAGCCGATACTGCTGGAAGACGCCGATGCCGGACGCGACCCGCTCCCCGCGCTGGTTCCGTCCCCAATGGAAGCCGACGCTCGACCACCGGTCACGGACCCATCCGAGGTCGGAACGCTGCGTCCGCCACCGGTACCGGTACTCGGTAAGGTCGTTCCGGTACAGGTATCCCAGGTCGTTCAATTCAAGGTTCGGGTCGAAGTGGTCGACCGACAGGCTGTGCGACAGGCCCTGCCGCGGCGCCCACACGAGGTCCACGAAGCCGCCGTACCCGCGGCCGTCGGGGACGTCCGACGACACCCATTGCCCGTCCGCCCTCCAGCTTCCGTCACCGCTCTGGAAATGGCCGTCCAGCGCCTGCACGGTGGCTTCGCCCGCGAGGCGGTCGGCGTGGGTCGACATCCAGCCGATGGCCCGGTACGGACCTTCGCTGCGCTCGTAGAGCAGGCGCACCGCCTCGAAGTCCCGTCCGTCCTGGCGCAGGCGCGCACGCCGCCCCGCCGGGTCCGTGGCCGTGAACACCGTCTCGTCCTCCATGGCGGCAAGCACGCCGTAGCGCATCCCGCCATACTGACCAGACACCTTGGCCGCGCCGAGCAGCTCGGTCGGGCGCGCGAATGCCGCTTCCTCGGCCAGGCGGCCATCGGACAGGGTCGGCCGTTCGGGCGGCGCCCCGATGCGCCGCGTGTGCAGGAGCAGGAACGGCGGCGTGCTGCTCCGCCGAAAGGGGCTGGCCCGGGGCGACGTGACGAAGATCTCCTGATCCTCCTGGAAGAACAGCCGCTTCTCGGGAAAGAACGTCTCGAACGCGGAGAGGTTGACGATCACGTCGTCCGCCTCGACGTTGCCGAAGTCCGGGTTGAGCGTCGCGTTCATCCGGAAGTTGGTGGACGGCCGCCAGCGCATGTCCATTCCGGCCTTGCCGGAGACGCTGTCCCCGAGGCGGTCGTAGGTGCTCGACGCGTACGGGACGACGCTGTACTCGTGCCGCGGATCGACGCCCGGGGCGAGTGCGAGGGGCTGGAAGTCGGAGATGAACTTCGGCCGGGACCACGGCAGCGCCGGCCAGCCCCACCGCTCGCTCAGGTACGCCACCGAGCGCTGCCCGAAGAACCCGAGCCTCCGCTCCCCCTCCGTCCGCGGCATGCTGACGACCGACCAGGGCACGAACAGCTCCGCCGACCAGCCCGTCCCGGTACGGGCCGTCGCCGCGCGCCAGGCCCCGTCCCAGGTATCGCTGTAGTCCCGCTCCGGAAGCAGGGTGCCGTCCGACTTGCTTCCGCCCAGGGCCACCTGGAACCAGAAGCCGTAACGGCCCTCCCCGGAGGTGTCCAGGTTGAAGGTGAACGCGTCCCGATTGAGGTAGCCCTGGTCCCGTGGGCTCAGCCGTTCGACCAGCGTGTCGACAGGCTGTTCCATGTCCGCGCCGATGTAGATGCCGCGATCGGTGTAGAAGAACCGCACCGACGTCCGGAGCGGCGGGGGTTGCAGGGTGTCCGGCTGCACTACCACGAAGTCGGTCGAGGCGGGGAGCGACTGCCAGACTTCCTCGTCAAGCCGTCCGTCGAGGGACACCGCCGTATCGCGCGGGGCTTCGGTGAGGTACAGGGGGGGCGCGCTTGCGCTGCCCACGGCGGCGGCCAGAACCAGCGGCAGCACCAGCGACACGTTTGGAATGGCCCCTTCCGGTTCTCGCCACGTTTCGCCGCGTTGGCGCGTCCGCCACGATCAACCGAGGCGACGCGCAACGCAGGGAGCGCGCAAAGCAGGCATTCTATCGCCTCGGCCCTGCCGTAGCCACCGCATCACGTGTCACCGCATCACGCCCGAAAGAACGCCGCGACCCGCGCGTCCCGCACCGCCGGTGTCATCCCGGCCACTGCGGCGTAGACCGCCGTCGACGCCGCCAGCGCCGGGAACACCTCGTGCAGGTGCGCCTGCCAGCCGAGCAGCAGCCAGCCGACCAGCACCGTGATCCCGGTACCGAAAGCCGCGAGCGCCGCGGTCTCGCTGCCACGCCGCCAGTGCAGGCCGATCACGACGGTCGGGAGGAAGCACACCGCGTACAGGCTGCCCGAGAAGATGGTGATCTCGACGATGCCGCCCGGCGGGTCGAGGGCGACCGCGGCCGCGACGACCGCGAACCCGACGACGCCCCAGCGCGTCCAGGCGATGGCCGCGCGGTCCGGGAGCGGGCCGAGTTCCATGCGGATGTCCCGCACCACCACGGAGGCCGCGACCAGGAGCACGCTGTCGAGGGAGGACATCGCCGCGGCGAGGATGGCGACCACGAGGAAGTCTCCCACGAGCGCCGGGAACACGGCGCGATCGGTCACGAGGAGCGGTACGACCACGTCGGTGTCCGTCACGCCGTCGAGCAGGAACCGCGCATAGAGCCCGACGGGCAGCAGGGAGAACTGCACGACGAGGATGCCGATCCCGGCGATCCACATGCCCGTGCGGATGCTGCGGGCGTCCCGGAGGCCGTAGAAACGGGTGACCTGCCGCGGGTCCACCAGCAGTTTCAGCGAGCCCGCGAGTGCGATGCCGACGAGCACGACGAAGGGAATGGCCGCGTTGAGTTCCGTCAGGTACGCGGTGTCCGGCCGCGTCGCGAGTTGTCCGATCACCTCGACGCCCCCGGCGGCACGCGTCACGAAACCGAAGAGCAGGAGCGCGCCGACGACCATCAGCACGCCCTGCAGGACATCGGTCCGCACCACCGACACGAAGCCCCCGAGGGACGTGTAGGACATCACGATGACGAGCGTGATGCCCACCGCCGCCGGATACGGCACGCCGAGGAACGCCTCGAACAGGTTGCCGGCGCCCTTGAAGATCGCGATCAGGTACAGGAGGCTCGAGAACGCGATCACGAGGGCGGCGGCGACCCGGACCCGACGGCTCGCGAAGCGCGCCGCGAGGAAATCCGGCACGGTCACGGAGTCCCACTCCGCGGTGAAGCGCCGCAGCCTCGGTGCCACCACCCGCCACGAGACGAACGCCATCACCACGAGTAGCACGGCCATGGTGAGCCACGGCACGCCGTACTCGTAACCCTTCCCGGCATGTCCGATGTAGCTGTTGGTGCTCGCGAACGTCGCGTAGAACGACACGCCGATCACGACGCCGCCCATCGAGCGCCCGCCGACGTAGAAGTCGCGCACCGCCCGCCCCCGGCGCATGCCGGCCCGCGCGTGCGAGACCAGGAAAGCCGTGTAGGCCGCGAACAGCGCCACCGCGAACCAGTGCTCCGCCACCCAGTTCACCGCCTGCACCGTAGCGTTTTCCAATGAGATCGTGAGCCTGAACGGGCAGTTGCCCGGAATGAACCGGGTGGTCGGCTCGGACGTTGTGTTGTCGGGGGTGTCGGATGGTAGGTCGGGTCGTGGTTGGAGGCAAACGCCAGATGCGACGCGGGACCGTCCCCCGCAACGCGTCCGCCGCCGCCTCCGGGAGGACGAACGGAACTCGAACGCCGGAGCGTCGTTGCGGAGCCTGCGCCGGCGCATGTCCTACGTTCCCCCGGGCAGATGTCCCACGCCGGCGCGGGCCGATGTCCGATGGGAAGCTCCACCACCGCCGCGCAAGATGGGCGCATGCGGCAGGACCCCAGTTTCAAGCACATCTTTTCGCATGCGTTCATGGTGGAGGAACTCCTACGCTGGTTCGTCGGGGAACTACACGGCGCGAGCGAACTGGTCGACGGCCTAGACTTCGCGG
>JAJDVW010000166.1 GCA_022825925.1 Pseudomonadales bacterium
GACGCCCTTGGGCGACCATAAACGCGGCTCACGCCGCAGAGTGGAGCAGCGGCCGGGGTCCGTCCCGGCTCTCACACCACGGCAACACATGCCTCGTTGGTCTGAGGCGAAGCCTCGCTAGCGCTAGCCTGAACTTCCCGAGCCGCGGCAACCGCTCCGCACTCGGCGTCAGGCTCGCATCGAACGCGGAGGTGGCGTTAGGCGTATCCCAGCCGCCGAAGTTCGTGGCGTGCGCGAGGCGGTCCTGTCCGACGGTCTCGATCAAGAGGTCGAGCGCCTTCGGTCCCTCGACGTGTGCATCGAACAGGAGCTTGCGCACCTCGTTCCGGAAGCCGTTTTCCCGAACGGACTCCGGCGCCAAGTCCCGGTATCGGGCGATGCCTTCGTACCGCCCGAACAGGAAAGGCAGTGCACCCCCGCCGTGGGAGATGCAGACGTCGAGGTCCGGATGGCGTTCCAGCACGCCGCCGTAGACCAGCGCGGCCACGGCGAGGGACTCGTCGTAGGCGTAGGCGACGCGGAACGAAGAGGAACCGCGGCTGTCCACGTTGAGTTCCGGCCCATGCCTGCCGGTCGCGCCGAATCCTGCCTCGAGGACGGCGTGGGCGTGGACGTCGATGACCCGATGTGGCGCGTGCATCGCGGCTAGCGTAGGCTCCCCGGCTCGCCCGTGTCGAGCGACACGAACAGCCCGAAGGAGAACCATGCCCAGGTACGTGATCGAGAGAGACATCCCGGAGATCGGATCGGCCGAGCGCGACGCGCTGCGCGAGGCGTCCCAGAAGTCGAACGGCGTGCTGGCCGAGATGAAGGCCGAGAACAAGAACATCCAGTGGGAGCACTCCTACGTCGCCGGCGACAAGACGTTCTGCATCTACATCGCAGACGACCCCGCCCTGATCGACGAGCACGCGGAGCGCAGCGGCTTCCCGGCGAGCGTGGTCACGCCGGTCAAGCGCATGATCGATCCGGTGACGGCCGAGGCCGACTGACGCCCGGCAAGAAGGAGAGACGACCATGGGAGCAGGTGGACGTCGCGGTTCGCCTGGCGGACAAGCTGCTCGATCCGGTGGCGTACCGCCGCGGGGTCGACGAGGCGCGACCGTTCTGGGCCCATACGGCCTGGCTACGCGACCTGCGCAGCGGCCGCGGCCTGACTGAGCAGAAGCGCGTGGTCGAGGTTCGGTAAACGAACATGCGATCGGCGGAGCGCTTGTACATCGTGCGCCAGCGGGAAGCACTGGGCGATCGTCTCGATCCCGCACCCGGGAAACTCCCGCTCCGGGGCGCTGAAAGTGGCTGATCAACTTGACTCCCGGCCTGTGTTCACCATCGTCATGGGGTGCAACGGCTCCGGCAAGAGCGCCTGGAAGCGCGCCAACTACGACCGGTTGCCAGACCGGTACTTTGACCAGGATTCCATTGCCGGCGGCATCGGGGATTGGGACAGCGAGGATGCGCGGCAGCGCACACGTCGGTACGTCGACGAGGAAGTCGGCACGGCGCTCCAGGCACGCATGAGCTTCGGTATCGAGAGCACCTGTTCCGGCCGGCCCGGCCGGGAGATGGTCGAGCGGGTGCGGCGTGCCCACTACCGCATCGAGGGCATCTACATCGGCACGGAGTCCCCCGAGATCAACGTGGCGCGGATCGAGCGGCGGGTGCTGGAGCACACCGGGCACCGGGTGGACCCCGGGAGGGTGCCGGAGCGTTACCGCTGTTCGCTGTCGAATCTGCGTCGTACCGTCGAGCAGTTTGACCAACTGGAAGTGCCCGACAACTCGCGCCCGGACTCGCTGGGGATTCCACAACCGGTCGAGCAGTGCGTGCTCGAACTCGGCGAGATCGTCTCGCGGCTGCCGGCCAACGAAATGGCGGCGTGGTGCGCGGAGTGGGTGCGTACCGTGGAGCAGTCGCGCGCCGAGAAGCAACGGC
The DNA here is from genome assembly GCA_022825925.1 of Pseudomonadales bacterium. Classification (GTDB taxonomy): domain Bacteria; phylum Pseudomonadota; class Gammaproteobacteria; order Pseudomonadales; family Azotimanducaceae; genus VXNE01. Next base: position 1,936 of record JAJDVW010000166.1, read on the forward strand.
TCGCCGAGCGGCGGCAACGCCGGGAAGCCCAGGAGCGCGGTCGCGGGGGACGGTAGGACCCGGCTCAACACGCGAGGTGGTCGGTTTCCCGGCTGCGCCTGTTCTACTGGAGGCGGGTGTCCTCGAGTAGCGGGACTGGGTGCTTGTCGAGGCGAGGGCCTGTTATTCCGTACTCCCAACCTGACCCCGGTTCCGGGGCACGATCAGATTGCTCAAACCTGCCGCTCGTAGCCCAGTTCCCTGCGCGCTTGCGTCGCCTGCCTCACGCGCTTCGCCGGCGGTCCCGGAAGCGGCCAGCATTGCCGCGACGACAGCGGCGCCCAAGCGCGTGAACAGTGGTGCTTTCTCGCTCATCGTATTCCCTTCGCTGGTTCGCACCCTGACTATCGCACACTACATCGTTATTGACGACCGCGACTCGCGCCGGGACGGACAGCGTCCCTTAAGGGGTTTCGAGCACCTTGGGATGGTCCTCCACGGAAGGCGGCGCCATGAGCCGCCGTTGCCGCTCGGTGGCCTCGGGATACGCGCCGATGTCGTAGGGTTCCTTTCGCCACGTCGAGTGCGGAGGGCTGTACTTGTAGAGCAGCGCGCGCCGCTCGTGCCCGGCGCGCCACGGAGCGGAACCGTGGATCAGCGCCTCCGTGAAGATCAGCACGTCTCCGGCCCGGACCGGAGGCTGGTGGACGTAGTCGGGCAGGCGCTCCTGGCGGCGCACGTCGTCCGGCAGGTTGGGGAGGAAGTTCGTCTTGTGGCTGCCCGGGATGCAGACGAAGCCGCCGTCGCCGGGACCCACGTCCGTGAGCGCCCAGGTCGCGACGGTGAGGCCGTTCCGCATGATCCCGTCGCTGTAGTAGTACCAGTGGTCCGTCTCGTAGCGGCGGGGTCCGCCGTGCAGGCGGTGCGGATCCGTGCCTTTCCGCGTGAAGATCGTGTAGTCGTGGTCGGCGCGCAGGCGCGAACCGAGGAGTTCGATCAGGTAGGGCAGGACGGTGGGGTGGTCCATCAGGTCGAGGAACGGCTTTCCCCAGCGCGAGAACGCCTCCAGGCGGCGGTACGGACCGTCCTCGGGCACCCGGGGCCAGGCACGGTCGGCCAGCTCGGAAAGCTCCGCGCACTCGTCGCGGGTCAGGACGCCGGGAACGACGACGTAGCCCTGCAGGTCGAAGCGGAACCGCTCCTCGGGAGTCATTGCGGGTCGCCCTATCTTGGATCCATGATCGTGACCGTCCCCTGTGCCATCGCGCACAGACGCCCCGCGTTGTGCACGTCGATGCGCACCACCGCCTGTGTGCGTCCCATGGTGACGATCGTCGCGTAGCCGTCGACCTCGCCCTTCGTGACGGGGCGCGTCAGGTTGATCTTGAACTCCGTGGTGGCGGCCCACTGGCCGTCCTTCATGACGGGGTAGCAGACGGTCCCGAGCAGGTGGTCGCAGAAGGCGGAGAGCACGCCGCCGTGCATGTTGCCGAAGGGCGTCAGCAACTCGTCGCGCACCTCGAAACGCCCCTGCATGGTGCCAGGGCCGACGTCGACGGTCGTGAACCCGAGGAAGTCGTGCAGCCCGCCGGATTTCCTGCGGTTGGCGAGGAAGCTGTCGGCGACCTCGGCGTTGAACTCGAACTTCGGGGCGGTCTCCGGTGCGCTCATCGCCTTGCCCTGAGTGCGGGGGTGAGCATTCTAGCTTTCAAAGGCTCTTGAGCTTGTAGTTGTCCCAAGTCACCTGCCTTTCGGGCGTGAAACACCATCCAGCGCGCGTTCCTGCCGCGCGCGGAGGCCATGTTGGGCGGCGGGTCGTCCACTGCGGCCTGCCCGTGCCCGCCGTTGTACTTGCGTCCGAACTGGACGCGCGCCTCGGCCAGGTGCGGGTCCGCCGCCTCGGCCTCGGCATCCTCGAGCACGGTGGCCGTGCCCTGCATCGTGACGGCCTGCAGTTCCGGGAAGCGCTCGTTGCGGTCCACGACGATGGAGCAGGCGGGGTTGCGGCGCAGGTTCACCACCTTCTGGCCGCGTCCGTAGATATAGACCCGTCCGCCCGCCCACGCGAACCACATGGGCGTGAGGTTGATGCGGTCCCCGGGACCGAGGGTGGCGATGCGGCAGTTCCAGGTCGTGGTCATGAGTTCCTCGACCTGCGCGTCGTCGAGCGCCAGCTTGCGTGAGATCGGCATGAAGTGCGAAGCCCGCGCGGTCTCAGGCCTGGAACAACTCGACGACGCGATCGTCCCCGAGCATGCAGTGTCCGCGCTCCGGCGTGAACGCAACCGTCCGCCCGTACTTCTCGGACATGCCCTCGAGCGTCCTGATCAGTTCCCGGGCCCTGGGATTGTCCGGCTGGCGTTCCGCGTAGCGCTCCGCCAGCGCCACCGCCAGTTCCCTGACGCCTTCCCGCGACACGCTCGCCCGCCCTTCGAACGACACCCACCGGTAGAGTTCCTCGTCCATCTCGCTGGATACGACCAGGGTGATCCGCGAGTCGTTCTCGAGCCGCGCGAGCTTCGCGGACGTGGCCCCGGAGAAGAACCGCACGGTCGTGCCGTCCCAGTCGTACCAGAGCGGCACGGTGCAGGGGGAACCGTCCTTCCGCAGGGTGGTCACGACGCCCAGCCGTGTCCGCTCCTCGAGGAATTCCCTCGCTTCGGGATGCATGTCGGCCATGGGTTCTCTCCTGCTGGTTGTCGGGTGATCGCGTTGACATCGCGGTGGGCCGATTGCACAACGGCGGCGTTCTGCTGTCCAATGCGGCCACGGGCCGGGAGGCAGTATGCCAAGCGTTGTGGAGGAAATCCCCGAGCGGTTGCAGCCCGCCGCGGAGGCGGCGTTGGCCTGGATCAATGCCCGACAGGACGCACGGTTTCGGATTACCGGGCTCGTGGATCCGGAGGCGGCGCTCGCCAGGAACGCGGGAGAGCCGCTGGATCTGGGCCTCGTGCTGTGCGACGGCGATCTCTGCGTCCGCGAGCAGGTGCGGGTGAGCGCGGTCGGCGACGGTTTCGAAGTGAGCGGCATCCCGGCTGCGGCCACGGAGATTCCCGCTCACCTGGATCCGCCGGTCGGCATACGCGGGGAGTGGCTCGACCAGCAGCTCGAACTGCACGACTTCATCCTGCTGCTGTACTACCGCGGCCTATGGTGACCTCCCTGCCGCTCCGAGTTGCGGAGCTACGTGAAGTCCGGCGTCCTGGACGCCGTGCGCGCCGCCGGCGGCGAGATCTTCGGGATGACCAGCGAGCCGCAGAGCCTCGCGACGGAGGCGGAAGAGGCCTGGGAGATCGGTTTCCCCTGCATCGGCGACCCCCACCACGAGATTCGCGACGACCTGCGGAACCGGGGCTGGCTCAGCCTGTTCGCCAACGAAGACTACGGACACCTCCGGATGCGGTCCTGGGCCAGTCACCCGAAGGGCTACTTCCAGCCCGCCGTGCTGGCGGTCGAGCGCGGCGGCCGCATCCTCTACCGCTGGCGGTGCCGCCCGCAGTACAGCAACATGAGCGGCGCCGGTCAGCGCCCCACGCCCCAGTACGTGTGGCGCGAGATCGAGTCGCGGCTCGGTAGGGACGACTCGGACGCGCCGCTGGACGAAGCGCCTGAATTCGCGAGGAAGGACGTTTCGTGGCCCGTCTTCCTGAGCATCCTCCTGGCGCACGGTTGGTTCCTGCGTCCGCGGGCTTTTCCGCTGGGCCGCGAGGGCGATACGCCATCGGTCCCTGCGCCGAAGATGATGCGCCGCATCCGTTTCTTCACCGCGGGCTGGCTCGCCGCGTTCCTGGTGCTCCCGGCGACCTGGGTGGCTGCGGCCTTCGCGGCCTGGGCGGCGGTGGCGTCCTTCGGGATCGTCGAGATACACCGGCAGTTCCAGCACGTGCCGCGGGGCGAGCCAACGGACTGACGCCAGGGCCGTGGACCTCCAACCGCTGAACGGAACCCTCGGGGCGCGCGTCGACGGCGTGGACCTGCGCCGCCGGGAAGCCGGCGCCGTGGGCGAGGTGAAGCGTGCCCTGCATCAACACAAGGTCCTGGTGCTGCGGGACCAGACCGCGGTGCAGCCCGACGACCTGCTCGCCTTCGCCGAGGAGTTCGGTGCCGCGGAACGCGTGGCGCATCCGATCTGGGACGACGTCCCGGGACACGTGGGCGTCAAGCGGATCACTGGGAGCGAGTACGCGACCGGCGTCGACGTGGGAGATAGCTGGCACACGGACGGTCCGCCGCGCGAGAAGACCCAGTGGTACACGTTCCTGCAGGCGATCGACGTGCCCGCGTACGGCCGCGACACGCTGTTCGCCGACATGGAGGGCGCCTACCGCCGGCTGTCGCCGCCGCTCCGGGAGTTCCTTGAGACACTGACCGCGCTCAACAGTTGGGGCAGCGCCAAGCCCGACGCGGTGCCCGTCGTGCATCCGGTGGTCATGGAAGACCCGGACACCGGCGTCAAGTCGCTCTACGTCAACCAGCTCTACACGACACGCATCCGCGAACTGCGCGAGGAGGAGAGCGACACGCTGCTCGCCTACCTGTTCCGCCAGACCGCGGTGCCGGAGCTGCAGCTCCGCGTCTCGTGGCGCCCGGGGACGCTCGTGATCTGGGACAACGAGAAGACCCAGCACTACATCGTGCGCGACAAGCCGCATCCGCGGGTGATGCACCGGGTGATGGTGAACACCGGGCGATAGCGCTCCGGAATCGGCGGCGGAATCGCGCCTCGAGATCGACGGGAGGAGGCCTGACATGGACCTGTACGACGCGATGCGAACCACGTTCGCGGCCCGGGAGTTCACGAGCGAACCCGTGCCCGACGAGGTGCTGCACCGCATCCTCGACCATGCGCGTTTCGCGCCGAGCGGCGGCAAACCGGCAGGGGTGGCACGTCATCGTGGTGCGCGACCCGGCGAAACGCGCGGCGCTCGGTCCCCTGATCGAACCCACGTTCAAGCGCTACCTGGCGGAGGTCCGGGCCGGCGCCAACCCCTGGAACACGGTCGAGCCGGCCGATGTCGACCAGGCCGCCATCGACGCGACGCGGATTCCGCGCGGCTTCATCGAGGGCCTGGTACACGCACCCGTGCTGCTGCTCGTCACGGTCGACCTCTCGGTGGTGGCCGCCATGGACCAGCACCTGTCCCGCATCGGGGTGGTCCCCGGCGGCTCGATTTATCCGTTCGTGTGGAACATCCTGCTCGCCGCCCGCAACGAAAGGGCTGGGCGGGGTGCTGACGACCTTCCTGGTCGCCCAGGAGCCGCAGGCGAAGGCGCTGTTCGGCATCCCCGAGAGCCATGCGCTGGCCGCGATGGTGCCGATCGGCAAGCCGGTCAGGCAGTTGACGCGGCTGTCGCGCAAGCCGGTGGGGGACTTTGCGACGGTGGACGGCTTCGGCGGGGCCCCCCTCGCGGCAAGCGACGGGTGAAGGCTGTGGGTCGTACTTTCGGCGGTGGGCTTCCTGCCGCGGTCAGTAGATCAGGTGCGCCTCGAAATCCGGCTGCCTGCCGGCCCTGACCAGCGCGGTCCAGTCCTGCAGCTTGTCGCTGGGCCAGAAGTTCGAGCAGAGTTCGAAGTACTCCAGCACGGTGTCTCGCTCGCCGTGTTCGAGCAGGTCCGCGGCGAGGCGCATGTTCGGGCCGAACGACCCGAGCACCGCCGACCCGGAGACCTTGCCGGCTTCGAGCAGGTGATACTTTGCCCGCTCGACGTCATCCTCTACCAGGGCGACCCTGCCCAGGATGATGTTGCCCCGATGCGTCGCCATGCCGTCGCTCGCTGGAGTCGGCGGAGCGTTCAGCAGTGCGCTCGCGTGAGCGCGAGCGTCGTCATAGCGTTCGGCCTCGAAGGCGGCGCGCGCGAGTGCGTCCCGCAGACGTGTCCGCTCGTTGTCGCTGTCGGCCCGTTCGTATGCGAGCTCGAACTGCTCCAGGGCCAGCGCGGCGCTGGAAGGCCTTACGGCAACTGCCTGATCGAACATTTCAGCCAGGCTGTTAGGTAGATCGTCGGCGTCGATGAACTCGGGAGTCTCGACCTGGCCCCTGATCTGTTCGGCAAACAACGCATCCTGGAGATACCGGTGCCCCAACAGCGTCGGCCACTTCGAGTTGTCGGGGTCGTAGGACTGCGCGCTTTGCAGCGTCTCGATGTCCAGGTCGCCATCCTGGAAGTCGGAGAAGAAATTCGCGGCGTTGCCCAGGAAGGTCACGTTCGAGGGCTCGCGTTCGATGTGGCTCAGCCACGTTTGCTTTCCGGCTCTGTAACTGTCCGAGTCGAAGAAGGGTTGGATCTGCGAGTCTGGAGACCCGAGTACGTCGGCGTGCGGCGCGTTGCGGATCAGCCAGAGCACGTGCTCATGATGAATGCGTCTGACGGCGCCATTCAGGTGGGACCTGGGAAAGTAGTAGACGATGAGCCGGCTCCGGGCTTGAAGGTCCCGAGGATTGCGCTCCAGGCGCTCTTCGAGGGCCTGGGCTTCCTCGGCGGTAAGACTCATGCCGGTCAGGAAATCGCCAGGGCCTTCGGTCGCGGATGTCGGGACGGCTCCGATACAGAGCGCCAAAAACGCGAAGACCGGAACGTGCAACCGGCGGTTCATGGCCGACCTCGTGACATTGGGTGGCTCCAGAGTAGCCGCGTTTGCCCAACTGTGCACAACGCGCAAAGGGCCCGGAATTGCGGATCGAAGTGCATCTGCTGTCCAATGAGGCGGTGGTAGGGAGAAGCCATGACCGAGCCAGACGCCTCGACGCCCACGCGCACTGAACCCGCGGGACGACAGGAGTTCCGCGCCCACTGCCGCGAGTGGCTGGCCAACAACCACCCGGGCCGCCCGCCGGTCCCGCTCCCCTTGTCGCAACTCCTGATCGACGACGTGAGGGCGGTCGAGTGGCTCCAGGGCTGGCAGAAGTCAGCCTACGACGCGGGCCTCGTCGGTTGCGACTACCCGGTCGAGTACGGCGGTGGCGGGCGGACGGACTGTCAGGTCATCGCCAACGAGGAGATGCATGCGGCGAAGACGCCCTACCTCGTCAACATCGTCGGGATGGGGATGGCGGGACCCACGATCCTCTTCCACGGCAAGGAGGAGGTGAAGCGGGAACTCCTGCCGCCGCTGCTCTCGGCCGAACACATCTGGTGCCAGGGCTTCAGTGAGCCCGGCGCCGGTTCGGATCTCGCGAACCAGCAGACCTTCGCGCGGCGGGACGGCGATCACTGGATCGTCAACGGGCACAAGGTCTGGACGTCCCTCGCCCACTTCGCGGACTGGATGATCCTGCTCTGCCGGACGGACCGGTCGGACAAGTACGGCGGCCTGTCGTACTTCGTGGTGCCCATCAAGGCGGCGCTCGGCGAGGGCGTCACCGTGCGTCCGCTCATCAAGATGACGGGCGAGACCGGCTTCAACGAGGTGCTGTTCGAGGACCTCGTCGTCCCGGACCGCTACCGCCTCGGCGCGGTGGGGGAGGGGTGGAAGGTCGCGATGACCACGCTCACGCACGAGCGCGGCGCGGCGGCGCTGGTCAATCCGTCTGCCGGGGGGATGCCCCTCGAGGACGACAGCAGCGTCACGACCTCGAGCGTGTCGTCGCTGATCGAACTCGCGCGGAGCCAGCCGCGGGGCGCGGGGACGGCGGCGGACGACCCGGCCATGCGTGACGCCCTGATGCGGTTGCTGATCCGCCAGGAAGCGCAGAAGCAGGGCCAGCGCCGGAGCCGGGTGCCGGCGCTGACGGATCACCCGGCGCGCCTGCCGCTGCAGTCGAAACTCGTGAACAGCGAGCTGACCCAGGATATCGGCGCGCTGGCCTGCGAGATCGAGGGGATGCGGAGCACGCTGCACGTGACCGACGCCCGCGCCCCGGCCGGCGGCCTCTACCCGCTGGCGTACATGAACAGCTTCGGCGGGACGATCGCGGCCGGCACGAGCGAGATCCAGCGCAACATCCTGGGCGAGCGCGTGCTCGGCCTCGCGAAGTCGAAGTAGCGGCGCGGAGGGCGGCATGGCGGAACTCCCCGGGGACTTCGGATTCGGCACCGACGAGGCGATGCTGCGCGATTCGGCGCGCAGGTTCTTCGAGGATCGCTACAGCCCGGACAAGCTGCACGCACTGGTCGCTCACGACCACGACATGCACCGGCCCAACGAGGCGGCCTGGGTCCGGGAAGACTGGTCGCAGATCGTCGAGCTCGGCTGGCCCGCCGCGTGCGTGCCGGAGCGCGAAGGGGGTGTCGGCATGCCCTGGTCGCGGCGGTCGCCCTCGCGGAGGAAGTGGGCCGGGCGGGCTTCCCTTCACCGCTCCTGAGTACGTTCCAGGCGACGTTTCTGCTGAACGCTTGCGGGACCACGACAGCTCAGGAGGCCCTGCGCGACATCGCGGCGGGCACGGCGACGAGCGTCGCGATCCACGACCGCCGCGGGGACTTCGGCGATGGCGCCACGGACGTGACGTGCGAGGACGGACGGCTCTCCGGCGAGGCCGCCTTCGTGCAGGAAGCGCGCAAGGCGGAACGGTTCCTCGTGCGTGCGCGGGGCACACGGGGCACGGGGCTCTACGTCGTTGACGCCGGCGCCCCGGGGCTCTCGATCGAACCCGATGCGATCGTGGACCTGACGCGAGACCAGGCGACGCTGTCCTTCGAGTCGGTCGACGCTGTCGAGGTTGCGGCGCCAGGGCAGGGAGATGCTGCCGTCGCCGCGGCCCTGCCGGCCATGCTCTGCGTCGTGTCCGCGGACATGGTGGGCTCGGGCGAGTGGCTGCTGCAGACGACGGCGGAGTACGCGCGCACGCGCACGCAGTTCGACCGGCTGCTCGGCTTCTTCCAGGCGATCAAGCACCCGCTGGTGAACTGCATGATCGACATCGACGCCGCGAGGTCGCTGACGTATCACGCGGCCTGCGCGGTGGACCACGAGCCGGAGCGGGCGCTGCGGTATGCGCGCATGGCGAAAGCAGCAGCCAGCGACATGGCGGTCACGACGGCGAGCCGCGCCGTGCAATTCCACGGCGGCATCGGGTTCACCTGGGAGTGCTACGTGCACCTCTTCTTCAAGCGGCAGATGCACGGCCAGGTGCTGCTCGGCGACGCGAAGCACCACCGCGCGCTGCTGGCGGACGAGGTGATCGGAGAAGCGGCCTAGGAGCGGTCTAGGAGCGGCGTAGAAGCGGCGTAGAAGCAGCGACGGAACGCCCTCCGAAAGGCGTATTGTCAGGGCAGGAGGGACGTGCGATGAATCGACGCAAGCTCGTTCGATCCGCGGTCGCCGCCAGCCTCGTTGCCGGTACGGGACCTCTCTCGATGGCGGAGCCGCTCCCGAAGACGCCGCGCGACTACACCGGTCCTTTCTATCCGCGCGGCCCCCGTAACCGTAGAGCGACCTGATCGTCGGCACCCCGAGAACCGATGTCCTCCACCTCGGCGGGCGCGTGCTCGCGCCGGACGCGACGCCGCGCGTCGGCGTGGTCGTGGACGTCTGGCAGACGGACCCCGAGGGGCGGTACAAGCACCCGCGCGACCGGGGCCAGGACCGCCTGATGGAGGAGTTCCTGTACTACGGCGAAGCCGTGACGGACGATGCCGGCGCGTTCGGTTTCCGCACCTACGTGCCGGGCAGCTATCGCGCCAGACCGGTCCCGCACATCCACTACAAGGTGTGGTCGGACGGGGAGGAACTGCTGACCAGCCAGGTCTACTTCGCCGGACTTGGCGACGCTGCTCGCCAAGCGCGATCCCGCGAGGCGGCAGCGCTGCAGACCACGAACCTGACTCCCGCCGGCGAGGGCAGGCTCAACGCAGAGATCGACATCGTTCTGTAGCGGCGACTCGCGATCGCCTATGGCGGGGCGAGCAATGAAGCGAGACGGGCCACCACAAGGGCGTCCCTTACAGCGTGTCAGCCTCGGCCCGCAACTTGAGCCCCAATGCTCCGACCACCCGGAGAACGGTGTCGAAGGTCGGAACGCGCTCCCCGGACAGCGCCTTGTAGAGGCTCTCGCGGGACAGCCCCGCGTCGCTCGCCACCTGTGCCATGCCCCGTGCGCGGGCGATGTCCCCCAGCGCCTTGGCCACGAACGCGGCGTCGCCGCGTGCCTCTTCGATGGACGCCTCCAGGTACGCCGCCATGTCCTCGCGCGTGCGCAGGTGCTCGGCAACGTCGTAAGGCGACGTGGCGGTCTTGGTCATGGTCTCCACCTACAGGTTCCGCGCAAGGCGCAGGGCCGTCTCGATGTCGGCGCTCTGGCTGCGCTTATCGCCGCCCGCCAGCAGCACGATGGCCGTTCGGCCCTGCCGCCTGAAGTACACCCGGTAGCCGGGTCCATAGTCGATCCGCAGTTCGGAGACGCCTTCGCCCACAGGCCTGACATCGCCCGGGTTGCCACCGGCAAGCCGTTCGACCCGCACCAGCACGCGGGCGCGCACATCGCGCAATCCGTCCAGCCACCGGGCATAGACCTCCGTCTTGCGAACTGCCAGCATACTCAAGAAGTAGCCAACAGGCTACACGCCCGTCAATCCTGTCGATCCCGCTAGACCGTGACCGGACGTACTCCAATGCGTGCTATACCAAGGCATCCCTTACAGTCGCACGGGCAGAAGCACGCCTTGAGGCCGGAGCAGCTTGAACATTCCCCGCATTCGCTTGTCTTTGGAGGCCAAGGCGCCCTGCAACGCGCCGAGCACCAAGTACTCCATGTCGACCACATCGTGTTGCAGCCTTTCTCGCAGCTTTGGCGTGAGGGCCTCTCCGGTCAGGCCGGGGTTTCCCTCCGTTAGCTCGAGTCCGTAGAGAAGCTGCGCCTGCAGCCATCGGTAGATCGTCCACTGCGGTCCAAGCCGGCCGTCTCGGGCGGCTGCCGCGAGCAAAGGCGCGCCGGGCGGAGCGTGGGTGCCCTGGCAGACGAAATCGGCGAAGAACCGCGTAATGAAATCCGGGTCTCGAGCGACCGTCTCCCTGGCGCGGCGGTACGCCTCCTTGCGCTGCTCCGTAGTGCCTTCGCATGTACCGCGAAACCGCCCTTGCAGCGTGCCGGCGCACGCGACGAGCCCATCGGCTCCGCGGCCGAAGTCGGCTTCCGTACTTCGCAGTGCCTCGCGTCTGGCCCTTGAGAGGTCGTCGAACCGAATGCCGAAGAAGGTGTCGAGGTCCAGACCCTCGACGGTGTTTTCCGAAGGAAGGCCCGCCCCGTTCAGCGTGTGAATCTCCCTCCGGAGCAGTTCGCCCATGTTCGGAGCCACGCGCAGCCGTCCGGACCGATGGATTTGGCGCAGCTTTTCCAGGCACCGTTCGCGTGCGGTCTTGTCGGTGGATGCGACCTCGAAGAAGAACGCGTCCGGGAACAACAGCTTCCAATCGTCCTGCAGTTCAAGGAGTGGGTGAATGCCGGCGCCCTGGAGGTAGCTCTTGTCCACGATGACCGAATTGCGTTCCGGGGCGATGCGCGGGTCCCGGGATTGGATGCGCGAGACCGCCGTGCGAGAACCGACGTGAATGGTGACGCTTGCGGCACGGTCGAGGGCCGCAAGCATGCGCATCAGACGATCAACGGTGAACCGGCGCAGATTGGCGTTCCGCACGCGTGAGAAATCGGCTGCGGCAAAGCCGGTCGCCGCGCTGGCCCTGCGAACGGTGAGTGCACTTTCGTCCAGCGCGGCAACGACTTGTGCGGCCAGGACCGCCTTGGCGTGCTTGAGATCCGCATCAGGATCGCCAAGGTCCCGGAAGACGTTACTGCTGCCACGAACCAAATCGAGTCGCGATTCTTCGATCATGTGGCCAACTCCTGTCGGAGGCGACGTATGCGGGCTCTCACCACGTCGATGTCGGATTTGGGCGTTCCGATGCCGCTCTTGGACTTCTTCTGGAAGGCGTGGACGACCCACAAGGTGCCGGCGATTTCCGTGAGGTACACGGCGCGCCAAGCGTTGGTCCGAAAGCGCACGGCGATTTCCATGACCCCCGGCCCGAAGCCTTTCATCGGCTTCGCGATATCGGCCTTGCTCCCGTGGGCCGCCATGGTCAAGGCCGTGTTCATGCGGTCGCGGACCGGCTGCGGGAAGGCTTCGTACGCTTTCCGCACGCTTCGGATCCATCCGATAGGCCGCCCGATACGATCCATCGGGGCGCATGTTGTCAGTTATGACTACAGCAGTCAACGCGCGTGTTCGTGCCTGGGCGTTCCGACCCTTTGCGGTCGCGTATGCGAGTTTGCGCGTGTTGTGTGAGCATATGCGTCATAGCGCGTCGCCCGCCGATTCGCGTGCCTTGGCTTCGGCGTCGGGGTCCCCGAGAACCGCTTCCAGGTCTAATGCGCGTGCCACTTGGCCAGCCACTCTCGGGACTCCGGCGACAGCCGCTCCTGCAGCCACGCTTCGCGCTGCTTGGCGGCTCCTTCCTCCATCAGCTCTGCTGGGATGTCCTGCAAGCGGACTTCCCCGGAGTGGAGCGCATAGAGGGCGTCGCTGTTCGGCGGCGGCAGCTTGGCGAGGTCCTCCGCGCAGACGCTGTAGTACATTCGGAGACCGAGGGCAGAATCGAATCTGGTGCCGCCGAAGTCGATGATTCCTGGCTGGTCGATATCTGCGGCGAGCTTGCGCAAGTACTCCTCGAACGGCCCTCCAAGTGGCCCGTCGTCCCGTGCGAACTCGTAATCGTCAGGATAGGGGTCGTCGAAGAGCTTTCGCTGTTCAATGGCTTCGGCCTCGTAGCCCGCGTCCTGTTCGGCGTAGTAGGCGTGGAGCGCGCAGGTCAGGCGACTCCCGGTCGGCAAGTCCCGAACGCTTGCCACCGCTTCCAGGTAGCGGTCTAGCTCGGCCCGCCGCCACGCCAGACAGCCCTCCGCCAGCAGCGCGAACAGCACCCCTACGACGGCGGGATCAGGCAGGAGTGGATCGACTCGTCGCCCTCGATCTCCCTTGCGAGCGTGCGAATCGCGAGGCTCGCATCCTCGAGCGCGAAGTCATGGGTGTGCATGTCGGCCACGGGGACGGTGCCGGATTCGATCAGGCGGATGGCGTTGCGGTAGCCGGATGACGTGACGCCGATGGCGCCCCGGATGTTGATCTCCTTCATGACGATCAGGTCCGAGACGAAGTCGTCTACTGCCTTGAAGCCCTTCATGCCGGCGAGCACGATCGTGCCACCGGGTCGCACCATGGAGAGTGCATCGGCGATCGGTTTCGTGGCGTACGCGCTGACATCCAGCACGACGTCCGCCCCGCGGCCGTTCGTGATCTCCTTGACGCGCCGCACGGCGTCCTCGTTGTCGACGTCGATGGTGTGGTCGGCGCCGAACGACCGCGCCAGCGCGAGCTTGCGTTCGTCCGCGGCGAGCCCGGTCACGATGATCGTGCCGGCGCCCACCGCCCGGCAGGCGATGACGCTGGCGAGGCCGCGCTGTCCGGGCCCGAGGATGACGACGGTGTCGCCGGGCTGCGTGTTCGGAAGCTCCACCGCCCAGCGGAAGCCGGCGCCGAGCGGGTTGAAGATCACGCCGATCTCGGGCGGCAGCGTCGGGTCGACCCGGTGCACGATCGAGTTGGGGTGCAGGTACATGTACTGGGCGTAGCCGCCCCACAGGCCCGGCTCCTCGGTGAGCGGGATGAACGAGTAGATGCGGCGGGTGTCGCACAGGTGGTAGTGCCCCGAGAGGCAGGGCTCGCAGTGGCGGCACGAGAGCATGGTCTCCACGGCCACGCGGTCGCCCACGTCGACGCCCCAGCGGGCGGCGGCGCGGTCGCCGATCTTCGCGATCCGGCCGAGGGGCTCGTGCCCGGGAATCACCGGCATCGGGGTGCGCAGGACGCCCTCGAACTGCTCGTAGTCGCTGCCGCAGATGCCGCATGCCTCAAGACGCAGGATGGCGCCGTCGTCGTCGATGTCGGGAATCGGGATGTCCCGGGGCTCCAGGACCCGCCGTGCGGTCTGCACCATCGCGAAGGAGGTCCTGGGCAGCGTCATGGGAGGTGGCCTACCTGCCTTTCCAGTCCGGCGGGCGCTTCTCGGCGAACGCCCGCGGCCCTTCCACGGCGTCCTCGGAGCGCCGACGTCGGCGCTCCCACTGGTATTCCGTGTAGTACGCCTGGGGGAGCGCGAGGTCGAGACCGCGCATGGTGGCTTCCTTGGTGGCGCGAACCGCCAGCGGCGCGCAGCGCAGGATGTCCGCGATCCACGCGTCCACGGCGTCGTCGAGTTCCGCGTACGGCACGACCTGGTTGACGAGCCCGAGTTCGTACGCGCGCGCCGCGGACATGTGGCGCCCGGTCAGCAGGTAGCCCATGGCGGCCTTGAGCCCGATCTGGCGCGGCAGGCGGTGGACTCCGGCCGACCCCGCGATGAGACCTCGGCGCGGCTCCGGGAGGCCGAACTCGGCGTGGTCCGAGGCCACGATGATGTCGCAGGCCATGGCGAGTTCGAGTCCGCCGCCGAGCGCGAAGCCGTTCACCCGCGCGATGACCGGCTTCGGGAAGTACCAGCGCTCGATGATGCTGGTGGTCTCCGCCGCCATGCGGGACCACTCCGCCCGCTGCTCCGGCGTGGCGTCCCGCTCCCGCGCGCGATGCTTGAGGTCGGCCCCGGCGCAGAACGCCCTCTCCCCGGCGCCGGTCAGCACGGCGATCCAGATGTCGTCGTTCGCCTCGACCTCGTCGAAACGCCGCGACAGCGCGTAGCGCAGTTCTGGGTTCTGGGAGTTCATCGCCTCGGGCCGGTTCAGGGTGATCCGGGCGACGTGGCCGTCGACTTCGAATTCCGTGGGGTCTGGCATGGGATCCCGGGGCATCACAGCTTGGCGCGGATCGTCGCCTCGCCGAACTTGCGCAAGTCGACCATGCTGCCCGACTTGGCCGTCCCGAAGAACAGCCGTTCGCCCAGGAGACCCCGCATGGCTTCCGGTGCGGACGCCAGGTATTCCTCGTCCTCGAGCAGGTAGGTGTAGTCGTCGATGGGCTGCGTGTAGAGCCGCTGGTAGGTGGCGTGGAGCACGGTGCGCGTGCCGCCGACCCGCCGCACGCCGGCACCGTGCCAGACGGACCCGTTCCAGACCGCGACGCCGCCCTTCTTCACTTCGATGGGGACCGTTTCCGAGCGGGTCTCCGCCGGGGTGGGGTGCCGCCGCTCCGCGTGCGAACCGGGCACGACGCGCGTGGCGCCTTCTTCGGCCGTCATGCCCTCGCAGGGAACGCAGAACGTGATGACGCAGTTGTGCTCGGGGAACGGCGCCGGCAGCCAGCCCTGGTCCGCGTGCACACCGGCGCTCTCGGCGTCGCTCCTGTGCATGATCGAGCCGATGATCTGGCTCGCGCGCAGGCCGTTGCCCACGCTCACTTCCGCGAACGCGAGGATCTTGGGATTGGTGGCGATCCGGTCGACCGCAGGATGGCGGCCCAGCAGGAACGCCGCGACGCGGCTGTCGGCGCCGGGGACCGGTTCCGAGAGGCCGTGGATGGCTTCGCGCAGCGCGTCCATCTCCTCCGGCGGCGCCACGTCCTCGATGACGGCGTAACCGTGCGCGCGGAAGTGCGCGAGGGAGTCGGCAAGCCCCAGCGCCTCGACCCGCGCCCGCAGGTGATCGGCCACGTCGTCGGGTCCGAGCAGTCCCCGGCTCTTCTCGACGCTCTCGAGCAGCGGTTTGAGTTCCTCGGGCGACCCTTCGAGAAAGCGCCTCGCCGTCTCCGTGAACGACTGGTCGTCGGTGGTTTGGGCCGCTCCGCTCATGGCGTGTCCTCCCGATCGGTCGCCCGAATATACCTGACTCGAGGTACCGGTTTGGCGCTTTCCGCGGGGTAGACTGCGACGTCCGGCGGAACGGTTACGGGCTTGGATGGCGATGGCCGGCGCGCACCCTGCGGAAGACCAGAAGCGGCGTTACGCGCGCGACGGCGCCGTTAAGGCGCCGGGCCTGCTGGACCCGGACCAGGTGGCGCAGGCCAGGGCGTGCTACGACTGGGCCATCGCCAACCCCGGTCCGCACGCGCTCATCCTGTACCCGGGAACCCCGCGCGCGCACCACTGCGACGTCCGGAACCCCGCGCTCTGGAGGACCGGTGGCCTGAAGGCGCTGGTGCACGAGTTGCCGTTCGGCGACTACCTGGCGAGCTGTGGGGTTCCGAGCACGTCTGGTACCTCGCGGAGGAACTCTTCGCCAAGGAGGGCGGGAAGGTGGCCAACACGCCGTGGCACCAGGACAGTTCGTACATCCCCTTGCGCGGTAGCCATTGGGCGAACGTCTGGATCTCCTTCGAGTCGCTACCGGCGCGCAACGCCATCTCGATGGTGCGCGGCTCGCACCGGGGCGCGCGTTACAACGGCATCGTGCACGACCGCCTTCCCGAGCCGCTCTATCCCGACGCGGACCTGCCGCGGCTGCCGGACGTAGAAGCGGACCTCGCCCGCGATCCCGCGTCGTGGGACATGGTCGCCTGGGACACGGAACCGGGCGACGTCATCCTGGTGCATCCAGGCGCGCTGCACGGCGGCGCGCCCGTGGACGCCGTCACCCCGGACCGGCACACTCTCGTGCTGCGGTTCTTCGGCGACGACGCCACTTACGATCCGCTGCCCGGGGTGGACCTGCCGTGGATGGACGACCAGGCCGAAGGGGCTCCGTTCCGTTCGGACATCTACCCGCAGTTGCGCTGAACATCAGGAGGAACGTTCGTGAACACGCCGGTCACCAATCCCATGCTGGGTTCGACCGTCCCGCCCTGGGATATCTCGGCGGAACTCCTGCCGGTGGTGGAGGAACTCGGGATGGTGGAGAACTGCCGGCAGCTCGCCGAAGACGGCTGGACGATCATCGAGAACGCCGCGGATCCCGGGTTCTTCGAGCGGTTGCGCGGGACGATCCTCGACAGCGACGGCCAGTACTGCCTGCTCCGGCACGAGCCGGTCTTCGCCGAGGCGGCCATCAATGCGAAGGTGATGGCGCTGGCGGAGTTCTCGGTGGGCCGCGGCTGCCTGCTCGGGAGCCTCGTGTCCTCGATCCGTTCGAAGGGCGACCCCCAGTCGACCCTGCACTCCGACCAGGCGTTCTTTCCGAGCCCGTTTCCGCAGCACAACATGATGCTCACCGCGTGCTGGGCGTGCGACGACTTCACGAAGGAAGGCGGCGCCACGCTGGTGATCCCGGGCACGCACGGACACCTGCGCCCACCGACGGAGGAGGAGTCCGCAGCGGCGGAGGGCGCGATCGCCGCGGAGTGTCCGGCGGGCTCCATCGCGGTCTGGGACGGCCGCGTGTGGCACGGCAACTGGCCCCGTGCGATCGACGGCAAGCGCGTCGTGCTCCACGCCACGTACTACCGGCTGCTGATGCGGCCGGCGGACAACTACGCGGACATCGCCGACGCGCTCATCGAGCGGTACGGCCCGCGGATGTCGCAGCTCCTCGGCGAGGACGACTTCCTCTACAAGAAGAACTTCGACTACGTGGGGGACTACGAGATCTTCGCCCGGACCCTGGCCAACGCCAGGAGCTGAGGGTGTGGGGGACGGGTTCGTCCCGTCCCGTCTTGACGGCCTGCGCGACTTGACCGCGGGCGGGGACGAGCCCCGCCTACAGTTGCGGCGTGCTCGCGTCGTGGCTAATGGGCATCGTCTACGTCCTCCTTCAAGGCGTCATCAAGGTCTTCGTTGGTCAGACCTCCACTGGGGTGTTTCACGAAGACGACGTTGCCGGGGCAGCCGTCATCGCCGAAAAGGCTCCGCACTGCAGCCTTGGCAACCGCTCCGAACACCACGATCTTCTCCCAGTTGTGCTGCTCAATGTCCTGCAACAGCCAGGCGGAGCAGCATTCATGTGCGGCTTTCCGGGGCCTCTGGTCACGACCGGTCCGTGCCGAAGCCCCGGGGTAGCACTGAACGGTGTTGGTGATGCTGAAATCGGCCCGCTCTCTCCCCACCCTGGTCAGCGAGTTTCGTACGCGCGCGGCTGCGGAGCGCGGTGAATCGCTGATCAACGGCTGCCGTTGCTCCCACTCCTGGATGCCTGGTGCCTGGAAGATGAGCAGCGTCGCGCCATCATTCCGTTCCATCGACAGCGGTGCGCCCGGCCGCTGATAGTGACGGTTGCCCGCTCGATACGGGCAGGCTTCGCAAGGTGTACCGTAAATGTCTGGCATCTGACCAGCCTCCTTTGAGGTTGCGACTGTCTATCCTCATGTTCCGAGTACGGAACCGTCGATTCTCTGGGCACTTTCCGCCGCGCGCGTCGAACAAGCCCGTGGAGTGGGGGTTTTGCGACGTCACGCGAGTAGCCCCGACAGTAGCTCCTCCCTCGCTTCACCCAGCCGAGTCCCCTACTGTTGCGCGCCTTTCCTGCAACACCCGGAACCGGCAGGGGCTTTGCCTTCGTTACCATCAACTTGGCCGACGAGGCGAGGGACGCCATCCGCGGCCTCGACGGCCAACCCATGGCCGGCCGCCCGCTACGGATTAACGGAGCCCAGCACAGGCGGTCGGCCGGATTCGCCCGCTCCAGAGAATCGCACGACCGGTACTGAAACGCGGCAGGCCCGGCCGACACATGCGTCGTCGCGGCCTCACCTGAAGGAGAAGACCCGAGTTGTCGAAGGCCGAACCGTCGCGGAGCTATCTCGCGAACCGGGCTGGCGACACCTGCCAGCTCACCCACAGACGCGTCGAGCAGATCATCGGCCCGGAACTGCCCGGGAGCGCGCGGGATTGTCGTCTTATCGTCAGTGGTCGGCGAACGAAACCTCAGGCAATGGCCCCAGGCCGTCTGGATGGACGCCGGATGGCGGGTCGACGACGGCTGCGAACCCCAGAACCGGCGGGTCCGCTTCGTCCAGCGCGGACCGGCTCAAGCAGCGCGGTCCGCGTTGACGTGGCGTACGTCGGCACACCTCAGCCCGCCATCGTCTTCCTTGCCTCTTCAAGTGACTCCAGGAAGAAGCCCAAGTAGCTCTGGTGCAAGCTTGCGCCGACCGTCCTGACCGTGGCGAGCTGCCTCACACGCTCGTTCGTCCAGTCGGTCCAGCCTCGAGGTGGCTCTCCCCATTCCGCTGACAGACCGCTCCAGTCCCGTTCCCCCAAACCCTTGCCGCAGATGGCGAAGTACGCCGACGGCAACTGCAGCCGCGACGCGTTCCACTCGCCGTCGCTTCGCGTGAAATCGAACCCGAACATGTAATACAGGTCGCTGTCCTCAAGGTACGCCGACGAGTATCTGATCCGGTTTCTGTCGTAATTCCACTGGCTACCGGTCCCACAGTCCTTTTTGCACTCCGCCCAGACCCTGTCGAGGATCTGGAGTAGCTGAGGCTGAACCCGCGTCTTGTAGGCCACCGCGGCCGCGAGATCCTGTGCACCGAGACCCATTTCCATGCCCCATTCCTCCATCAGTACCAGCAGTTCCCGCCCCAGTACGCCAGTGCGATCACCGCGCCTTTCGACCCACGCCGTGAGCCAGTCGTAAACGTCGCTCCAGTGCAGGTTCATGAAGGAGACCCGTTCCGAAGAAGCGGTCCAGTCCGGCTTCTCGTACCTGGTCAGGTACACCAGCGTCCTGCCTGCCGCCTCCTCCTGGCGCGCCAGGTAGCACTCGTACCGCGCGAGCTGGTTCTCCCCTTCCGTCGCGCCGAGCTTGTTCTCGAGCACGACCAAGTGGCGCCCCCCGCCGGCGTCGCGGGCTTCGAACTCCATGTCGAGCCGGCCCTCGTCAACGACCTTCTGCGTGACGACCCACGCCCGCTCGAACTCGTCCTCCGCCAGCCAGGACGCGAACGCGGCGGCCGTCTCGCCATCGTCAGACGCCAGCACGCCCGAGAGCGCCTCCGTGAAGAAATCCTCCGCCGGCGTCCGGCCTTCCGTCGCCCGGTAGCGGAACAGGCTGCCCAGAAATCCCGTCAACGCGCTTCCTCCGCCATCGCCCTTCCTGACTTCCCGACCGGGATCCGCACAGCAAATCCCCGCGTTTTCCACGTTCCGTTGCCACGACCCGATCGGTAAACTCTGCCACAGATCGCGGGCGAGGCTCAAGCGCAACTGGCGTACGGAGCCACCGGGGTCCTTGCAGTCGGAGGCGTGGATGGCGATGACAGTCTCAAGCGCCTGCGCGAAGGTGGGCACGTACGAGCCATTGCGTCTTCGAGCGACTGTAGGGGACGGGCTTGCCCCGTTCCGTCACTGCTGCTCGCGCGACCCCGCCGCCGACCGGCTCAAGGCGGAGCACCGATCCGGAGCCTGTCGCCCGTGAGCGTGCCGGCCGCGATGTCCATCACCTCGCTAGGCTGAACGTAGAGCCTTGTACCGCACCTTCTTCCAAGCAGCACTCCTTGGCGGCCGCCAGGGCTCCGAGGGCTACGCCGTCAGTCCGTAGCGCCGCGGTTCGCGCAGCGACCGTGTGTCAATGTCAGGCAAAGCCGGGAAAGCGCCCTCCGAAGGGCGCGGGAGACAACGGCGGCGGCCGATCCGGCACGCTCGCGGGCGGCTTCGCGCACGCGCTGAAGTACTCCGCCGCATGGCCCGCACGGTCCTTGTTTCCCTTGGAGCGACCATCGCCACGCTGGCGTCAGCTTACGGAGACGACTCGCCAAACACGCTGCGGGGGGAAGCGCTGGTAGCCGCGCTCCTCGAGCTCGTCGAGCAGGGCAGGCCCGACGCGCAGTTGTTTCTGGGCAGCTTGTACGACACGGGGAAACT
Organism: Pseudomonadales bacterium; assembly: GCA_022825925.1. Lineage (GTDB taxonomy): Bacteria > Pseudomonadota > Gammaproteobacteria > Pseudomonadales > Azotimanducaceae > VXNE01. Next base: position 22,575 of record JAJDVW010000166.1, read on the forward strand.
GGGTGTGCCGGAGGACGACGCCGAAGCGGTGCGGTGGTACCGCCTGGCCGCCGAGCAGGGACTGGCGGAAGCGCAGGTGAACCTGGGCGTCATGTACGACAACGGCGAGGGCGTGCCGGAGGAGGACGCGGAGGCGGCCCGGTGGTACCGGCTGGCGGCCGAGCAGGGACATCCCAAGGCGCAACTCAACGTGGCGATCCAGTACATCACGGGGGAAGGCGTGCCTGCGGACCATGTGCAGGCGTACGCCTGGCTCATCGCCGCCGCCGCCGGTGGCGACCCCGACGCTGAGAGTGTCCGAGCCAGCCTGGCCGAAGCGATGACTCCCGAGCAGATCGCGGCGGCGCGGGAACTGATCCGGGAACTGGACGAACCTGTCCCGCAGCCTTGGCTCGATGTCGTGCACCACGCCAAGACGGGCGGGAACGAGCTCCGCCCCTACAATCGCGTCTCGATTTCGTGCTCGGCGCCGACGCGGGCACCGTAGGGAACGTCCTCGTGGCGTCCCGTCCCGAACGTCCCGAAACCCTGCACGAAACCACCGCGGGCGGGGACGAGCCCCGCCCCTACACGAGCCGGTCCAGGCCGACGATCACGCCCAGGAAGGCCAGCGCCGAGGCCAGGACGACGCCCAACATGTTGAACTTGCTGCCCAAGGCCTTGATCTCGCCCTTGATCTCGGTCTTCAGTTCTACGAACTGCTTGTCGACGTGCGCGAACTGCTTGTCCACCTGTGCGAACTGCTTGTCGACCTGCGCGAACCGCTCGTCGACGTGCGCGCCGAAGTCCACGAACCGCTGGTCCACCTGCGCGAACCGCTGGTCGACATGCGCCCGGATGCCCGCGAACCCGAGTTCGAGGTCCTTGTGTCCGGCGACGTGCTCGCCGAGTTCGCTGCCGAGCGACCGGGCGAAGGCCTCCGCCTGCTCGCGCTCCATGCCCGACTGCTGCAGCGTATTGGCCACCGCCAGCGTGTCGATCATCGGTTGTGCCATGGGTTCCTTGTCCTTGCGTCAGAATAACCGCTTCCGCGCACGGGGTCACCGGACCGCCGCGAGGCGGCCGGGAACGCGCGCGGACCCGACGGCGGATTGTCCTGACGGGAGCGTCGGAGTCTGTAGGACGGTTTCGGCAAAAGCCGTGAGACATCGGCCGGCGTTTGAGTGAGCCGGGGAGGTCGGGAGGGGAAGGGAGGCCGCCGGCGGACGTTCGGCGGCTGGTGACCTTGCAGCGTCCCGAAATCCTGCAGGGAGCCACCGCGGGCGGGGACGAGCCCCGCCCCTACAGTTTCGAGCGGATCGTCGCCTCGCCGAACTTGCGCATGTCGACCATGCTGCCGGGCTTCGCGGTTCCGAAGAACAGGTTCTCGCCCAGGAGGCCGCGCATGGCTTCCGGTGCGGACGCCATGTATTCCTCGTCCTCGAGCAGGTACGTGTAGTCGTCGATGGGCTGGGTGTAGAGCCTCTGGTAAGTGGCATGGAGCACCGTGCGCGTGCCGTCGACGCGCCGCACGCCGGAGCCATGCCAGACCGACCCGTTCCAGACCGCCACGCCGCCCTTCTTCACCTCGATGGGGACGGTCTCCGACTGGGCCTCCTCCGGGGTCGGGTGGCGCCGTTTCGCACCGGAGCCCGGGACCACGCGCGTGGCGCCCCCTGCGGACGTCATGCCTTCGCAGGGAATGCAGAACGTGATGACGCAGTTGTGCTCGGGGAACGGCGCCGGGAGCCAGTTCTGGTCCGCGTGGACGCCGGGGAGGTCGGCGTCGCTCTTGAACATGATGGAGCCCGCGAACTGGCTCGCGCGCAGCCCGTTGCCCACGCTCACTTCCGCGAACGCGAGGATCTTGGGATTGGTGGCGATCCGGTCGACGGCCGGGTGGCGGCCGAGCAGATATGGCGCCGAGCGCATGCCCACGCCCGGGATCGCCGGCGCCTCGGCGAGGCCGTGGATGGCTTCGCGCAGTTCGTCCATCTCCTCCGGCGGCGCCACGTCCTCGATGGCGGCGTAGCCGTGCTCGCGGAAGTGCGCGAGTGGCTCGGCGAGGCCCAGTTCGTCGATCCGCGCCTGCAGGTGGTCCGCCACGTCGAGGGGACCGAGCAACCCCTTGCTCTTCTCCACGCTGTCGAGCAGTGGCTTGAGGCGCTCGCCCTGCTCCTCCAGGAACCGTCTCGCCCTCTCGGTGAACTGCTTCTCGTCGGTGACTTCTACGGCTTCGCTCATTGCATGTCCTCCATGTAGACGGCGCCCGTCAGAGCTGGTAGCCCACTTCCAGCCCGATCTGCCGGGGCGGGAACCAGAACAGGGGCGTATTGAGGTAGGTGCTGCGACCGCGCAGGATCTGGTAGTTGTCGACGTTGGTCGCGAACGCGGCGATGCGCCACTTGTCGTCGGCGCTGCGCAGGGTGATCCGGGCGTTGGTCCTCCGGTAGCTCGGCATGGGGCGCAGGTTCGGGCTGTCGGCGAACTGCTCGTCCACCCAGGCCCGGTCGGCGTGCAGCACCGCGGTCCAGCCACCGGTGAGGGGCAGGGTGTAGTCGACGGCCACGGAGGCAGTCTGGTTCGGCGCGAACATCATCTCGTTGCCCTCGCCACTGTACGTGGAGAACTGCGGCGCCCGGGTTACTTCCGTCGTCTTCGCGTCCGCGGCGAAGCGAAGGTGGAGGCGCTCGGTGACCAGCGCCCCGACCTCCAGTTCGAAGCCCTGGGCTTCGGCGCCTCCCGAGTTGGTGTTGTAGGTTTCCGTGCCGGGCGTAAGCGCGGCGAGGAACGGCTCCGCCTCGACCACGATCATGTCGTTCCAGTCGATGCGGTACGCGGACGCGAGAACGCGTATGCGGCCGTCCCACAGCGTGGTCTTGAGGCCCAGTTCGTAGCTCTCGACGTCATCGCCGTCGAAGAACCGATGGGACAGCGCGACCTGCTGGGCCTCGCGCAGGATGGGCGAGGGCGGGATGCCGAACGCCGCCGCGGCCTGGATCTGGATCTCGAGCTGCCGGTAGTTGAACGCCATGTGGTTGTTCACGTTGCCGGGGCGGAAGCCCGTCGCATAGTTGAAGTAGAGCAGCAGATTGTCCGTGGGGCGCCAGGACAGCACGAACTTGGGCGACACCGGCGAGTCGTCGGTGCCGGAGTCCGTGTTGGAGAAGTACTGCTCCATGTCCGAATACCGCAGGCCGACCGTCGCTTCGAGCCGGTCGGTCAGGTCGTAGCTGACCTCGCCGAACAGGGCGTACTCCTCCAGCAGGTCCGTGTGCGTGTTCGCGGGCACCGTGAGCAGCGGATCGAGGAAGAGGCCGAAGATCTCGCGGCCCGGGAAGTAGTTGGCGACCTGCTGGTTCTGGCTGTGGTCCTCGCTGTCCTTCCAGAAGGCGCCGGCCGTCCACCGCAGCCTCCGGTCGCCCGGCGAGACCAGGCGGAACTCCTGGACCCAGCGTTCGCTGTAGGAGTCGATGAAACCGGCCATCGCCTGCAGGTTCATGCCGTCGGGCGTCACCACGGGACGGGCGAGGTTGAAGAACCCCGGGAATCCCGGACAGAACCCCCGGGAAACCTCGGGCGTGCATCCCGGGTGGTCGGCCGCGAGGGTCGAGCCCCCGTAGACGAAGTCCAGCAGCCAGAGTCCCTGGTAGCCGCCCAGCGTGGTCGAAGTGATGCTGCGGTCCGTGAACGACGTCATCGACTCGAAGTTCGCCCACGAGAAGTCCACTTCCACCACGAGGCTGTAGATGTCGACCTCGTCCGCGGATTCGGGCGGGTAGCCGGGAATGCTGGGGGCGGAGGTCTCGAAGGCGCGCCGGGTCCGGACGCTGCCGGCCGTCTCCTGCGTGCTGCTGTAGACCGTGCCCGCGATCGCGAACCTCTCGGCTTCGTAACGCAGCGCGCCCCGCACGCCGGAACGCGCGGCCGTGTTCCAGTCCTGCGCCAGAACGCCGCCGGCCGGATCGACGTCCTCGATGAAACCGGCCGTCTCGGCATCCCAACCCGTGAGGCGCAGCGCGAAGCCGTCGCCGAAGGGAATGTTGATCATCGCGTCGAGGCGGTAGGAGTTGTCGTCGGACTCGGCCATCTCGCCGTAGCTCACGTTGACGGCGGCGTCGAACTCCGTCGGGTCCGGCTGCTTGTAGAGGTACCGGATCGTGCCGGCCATGGAGCCCTCGCCGAACAGGGTCCCTTGCGGTCCCTTGAGCACCTCGACGCGGTCGATGTCGAACAGCGTGCCGCTCACCTGCTCGTCGGGGCCGAGCGCGGCGGTGACGGGCGTGCCGTCGAGGTACACCCCGACCACCGCCCCCGTCAGGAAATAGCCGACGTCTCCGGTCTGCGAGGTGATCCCGCGAATCGTGTAACGGTTCCCCCCGTCCGTGGCGCCCTGCATGCCGAGGCCGGGCACCATGGTGAAGATGTCATCCATGGTCTGGGCGCCGAGGTCTTCGACCAGGCTGTCGGTGACCGCGCTGACCGCCTGCGGGGTGTCCATCAGGTTGGTCTCGCGGTAGGTGGCGGTGACGATCACCTCCTCGAGGATCCTCGCGTCGTCCTCCTCGGCGGATTCAGCCAGCGAGGGGGAGGCCAAGAGCACGAGTGTCAGCGCGGGGACGACCAGCGCGTAGCGTACGGAATGGAAGTGCATGGCGTTCATGCCTCCTCCCAAGGTGAATGCCACATCGAATGATGCGCGCTTCTCAAGGGGGATTCCAGCGTGGCGGCGGGTCTCCGTGAGGTGCGCCGGCGGCCGCTCATGCTATCGTCGCCTGGCTGCCTTTCCCGAGCTTTCGAGAGGGAACGATGACGCGCGTTGGTGCAATCTGGCTGGTGCTCGGCCTGCTGTATGCGGTGTTTTTCGGCTGGTACACGTCTTTCGGGGGTCCGTTGACCGACGAGGAGATCGCCGACTACCTGCGCGCCTTCGAGGAAGCCGATCCCGAGGCCCCGGCCGAGGCGCGGGCCGCGCTCCGGCGGTTCATGGAAGAGGACACCGGCGACGACTTCGTGATGATCAACGTCATCGACATGTACGACACCCCGCTGCAGATCGAAGGGGTCGCCCCGGGAGAGAGCAGCGACGCGGTGCTGGGCAAGTACATGGAGTACATGTATCCGGCGCTGTTCTCCCGCGCCTGTCACCCGGTGCTGTTCGGCGACGCGGCGAACACGGCGATGGACCTCATGAACGCCGACGGGATGCGTTCATGGACCCGGGCCGCCGGGATGCGTTACCGGAGCCGGCGCGACCTGCTGGAGATCGCGACGAACCCGGCGTTCTCGGGCTCGCACGAGTTCAAGGTGGCCGCCATGCGCAAGACCATCGCCTTCCCGATCGACCCCTGGTTCCAGTTGGGCGATCCGCGGCTCGTCCTGGCGCTGCTGTTCGGCGTGGTGGGGCTCGGCCTGAGCTGGTGGATGACCGCCCGGCGCGGCACGCCGTAGGATCCCGCTACCAGGTGTCCACCCAGCTGAGCTTCTTGCCTTCGCGGGGAATCGTCGGCGGCGCCGAGTCCAGCCCCATCGCTACCCAGGGGCGGGTCATGGCCGGGTCGATGACGTCGTCCACCTCGAACACCGTCCCGGCATTCAGCGCCCGTGACCACGCGTACGCCTCCGCCACCAGTTCGTCGTAGCGCGCCTTGCGTTTCGGGATGTCGGTGATCGCTTCGAGCTCCCGGCGCCGGCCGAGCTTGATCGAGCCTTCGAGCCCCATGCCGGCGAACTCGCCGGTGGGCCAGGAGATCGCGAAGGAGGTCTCGTCGAAGCTCCCCGTGGCCATCGCGAGGGCGCCGAGCCCGTAGGCCTTGCGCAGCACGACGACGAAATAGGGGACGGTGAGGTTGGCGCCGGCCACGTACATGCGCCCGCAGTGGCGGATCAGCGCCGCCTTCTCGGCCTCGGGCCCGACCATGTTGCCGGGGCAGTCGATCAGCGACAGTATCGGGATGTCGAACGCGTCGCAGAGCTGCATGAAGCGCGACGCCTTGTCGGCGGCGTCGGCGTCGATGGCGCCGCCGGTCGGGGAGTTGGAGTTGTTCGCGATGACGCCCACCGGCCGTCCCTCGATGCGGATGAACGCCGTCACCATGGCGAGTCCGAACTTCGGGCGCAGTTCCAGCATCGAACCGACATCCCCCAGGGTCTCGATCACCTGCCTCAAGTCGTAGACCGCCCGCCGGTTCTCCGGGACGATGTGCCGCAGGATGCGTTGGTCGTGCGCCTCCCACGTGCCGGCGCGCCCCTGGAAGAACGACAGGTAGTGCCTGGCGGCGGCGGTCGCCGCGGCCTCGTCCTTCGCGACGATATCGATGACGCCGTTCGGCTCCTGGATGCTGACCGGACCCACTTCGCCGGGTGCATAGACCCCTAGCCCGCCCCCCTCGATCACGGCGGGGCCGCCGACGCCGAGGCTCGAGTCCTCGGTGGCGATGATCACGTCGCAGGCGCCGAGCAGCACGACGTTGCCGGCGAAGCAGTAGCCCGAGCTGACGCCGACGATCGGCACGAGGCCCGACAGCTTGCCGAGTTCGCGCCAGGTGCGCGTCTGGAGTCCGCCGACGGACCCCATCGAGCGGTTGCCGCCGCTGCGGGGACCGTTCTGGGTCCGGCCGCCGCCGCCCTCGGTGTACAGCACGACCGGCAGCCGGTGCTTCTTCGCGACACCGAACATGCGGTCCTGTTTCTGGTGGTTCTTGTGGCCCTGCGTTCCCGCGAGCACCGTGTAGTCGTACGACATGGCGATGCAGCGCGCGTTCTCCCGGCCCACCAGGTCGCCGTTCACGCGCCCCACGCCCATGACCATGGCATCGGCCGCGGTCCTGACGATGCGCTCCTCGAGCTGCTCCGGCGTGTCGTCGCGGTAGCGCGTCGCCGTCACGAGCGGGCCGTACTCGAAGAACGAACCGTCGTCGCACAGGTCCTCGATGTTCTCGCGTGCCGTGCGCTTGCCCTTGTCGTGACGCTTCGCCGTCGCCGCGACCCGCGCCTCGTCCATGGCGAGGCCGCGGTAGTGATCCACCTCGGCGATGTCGGGGCGGATGGCGTCGAGATCGATCGTCTCGCCCGTGCTGTACTCGCCCTCGACGTCCTGCGGTTCCACGAAGACGATCGGGGTGCCTTCGAAGATCGTGTCCCCGATTTCCAGGGCGATCTCGCGCACGACGCCGGGCTGGTCGCTCGCGATCACGTGCTCCATCTTGAGCGCTTCGAGTACCGCGACCGGCTGGCCCTTCTGCAGGACATCGCCCTCCGCGACGGAGATCTCCACCACCATGCCCTGGATGGGCGCGGGCACCGCGACGGTGCCTTCGGGGCCCGGGATGATCGGCGGCTGCTCCGCCGCCCCCGCTGCAGGCGGCGATGCGTCGGCGCGTGGCACGTTCAGGACGGCGAGCGGGTCGTCCGGGTCTACCTTCACGCCGGCCTGCTGCACGTCGCGTTCGGGGGTCTCCCGGGTGTAGTGCCGCGGCCGGTCGCGGACTTCTTCGAGGAGCGTCCCCATGTGCTCTTCGACGTACCGCGTGTGGATGGCGCCCGCCGCGAGGTCGGGCTGCTTCAGCAGTGCCTGCAGGAAGGCGATGTTGCTGCGTACGCCCTCGACGCGGAACTCGGCGAGAGCGCGCCGCGTCCTGCGGATCACGCCGTCCATGTCGTCGGCGTGGACCACGAGCTTCGCGAGCAGCGAGTCGTAGCGCTGGCTGGTCGTATAGCCGGTGTAGCCGCAGCCGTCGACGCGGATGCCGGGGCCGGCCGGCGGGTCGTAGGCCGTGATCAGGCCGCCGGCGGGCCGCGACGTACCGTCGGCATGCATGGTCTCGAGATTGACCCGCGCCTGCAGGGCGACGCCCCTTGTCGCCGGGACCGGCGCGTCCGCGAGGCCGAGATCGGCCAGGTTTGCCCCGGCCGCGATCCGCAACTGCAGCGCCACCAGGTCCAGTCCGGTCACCTCTTCGGTCACCGTGTGTTCGACCTGCAGGCGCGCGTTCGCTTCCATGAATACGAAGCGCTCCGCGCCGACCAGGAACTCGATGGTCCCGACGCCCCGGTAACGGACCGCCGCCGCGATCCTGACCGCCGCGTCCAGCATGTCGTTGCGCATGCCTTCGGGCAGGCCGAACGCGGGGGCCACCTCGATGAGCTTCTGGCGCTGCCGCTGCAGGCTGCATTCGCGGTCCCAGAGGTGCGCCACCGCCCCGGTGCCGTCGCCGATGACCTGGACTTCGACGTGCCGCGCGTGCGTCAGCAGTTCCTCCACGTAGAGGTCGGCGGAACCGAATGCCTTGTCCGCCTCGGACGCGGCCCGGGTGAAGGCCTCTTCGAGGTCGGCCCGCGCCGTGACCGGACGCATGCCGCGCCCGCCGCCGCCGGCCACGGCCTTCAGCATCACCGCTCCGCCCGGTCCGAGACTGCCGAAGAAGGCGCCCGCCTCTTCGAGCGTGACCGCGTGACTCACCCCGGGCGGTACGGGCACGCCGCAGTCCTCCGCCAGGCGCCTTGCCGTCGCCTTGTCACCGAAGCGTTGCAGCGTCTCGGCCGTCGGACCGACGAACAGCAGCCCGGCCCGGTCGCAGGCGTCGGAGAATGCAGCGGATTCGCTCAGGAACCCGTACCCGGGATGGATGGCCTCGCAGCCCGTTTCCCGGGCGACTTCGATCATCCGGGCGCTGTCCAGGTAGGCCGGTACGCCCTCCGCCCCGAGGCCGATGGCTTCGTCGGCATGGCGCGTGTGGAGTGAGTCGCGGTCGTCTTCCGCGTAGGCGGCCACGGTCCCGATGCCCAGGTCCGAGGCGGTGCGGATGACGCGGATGGCGATTTCGCCGCGATTGGCGACGAGGAGACGGTTGATCACTTGCGGACCGGTCGGGAAGCGGGGGGTGCGTCGAATGATAGCGTTTTCGCGGGGCACCGCCCGGCGATGCCGCGCGGACGGCGCGCCCGGCCGCGCCGCGTCCGCGCCGGCCAGGGTGCGTCGGGAATTCGTACGGGGCGCCCGTGGAGCGGCCAGGACATACGGCACTCGTCGCGGCGTACGGTTGCAAGGATGCAATCGGCCACCCCGCACGCCCGTGGACGTTGCTATGCTCGGGCGATGGCCGCGCCACGCGTTCCGAATCCCTTCGTCCCCGGTCGCGGGAGGATCCCGCCGTATCTTGCGGGACGCGGCGACGAGCAACGCCGGCTGCTGGATCTATTCGCCTACCTCGAGCAGGCGCAAGGCGCGCCGCGCGATGCGATCCTGTCCGGGCCGCGCGGCAACGGCAAGACGGCTCTGCTGCGATGGCTGCAACGGGAGATCGACGCCGGGGACGGTCGCTGCGACGTGGTCTGGCTGACGCCGAGCGACATCGCGGACCTCGATCAGCTCGCGACCAGTCTGGTGCCCCCGAAGCGGTTCACGGCGTTGCGCCCGGACGCGTTGTCGTTCTCGGTGGGCATCGGCCGCCTGGGCTGGGAGCTGGGCGGCCAGCGCCGCGCCCTCACGCTCCTGCTCGCCGAGCGCTGCAAGCGCAGGCCGCTCGTGCTGTTGCTGGACGAGGCGCACACGCTTTCCCTGGAGGTGGGACAAGCCCTGCTGAACGCCAGCCAGACGGTGTCGGCCGAGGCCCCCTTCCTGTTGGTCATGGCGGGGACGCCCGGCCTGCATCGGCACTTGAACGACATGTCCGCCACGTTCTGGACCCGCGCGGAGAAAATCGGCGTCGGCCGGCTGGGTCGGGAGGCATCGATGGCGGCGCTGACGCGGCCGATGGCCGCCGAGGACCCGCCGATCGCGTTCGACGACGAAGCCCTCGAGCGGGTGGTCGCCGAGAGCCAGCACTACCCGTACTTTCTGCAGCTCTGGGGCGCCGCATTGTGGGCCGTGGCGAAGGCATCCGGCCGGCCGCGGCTCGGCCTCGCGTCCGTCGCGGAGGCCGCGGCCGACTTCGGTGTCCAGAGGTCCGCGTACTACGAGGATCGGCGCGAGGAGCTGGAGCGGGCGGAACTGTTGCCGGTCGCGGCGCGCGTCGCGGGTGCCTTCGTGGATCGGCCGACGCTGCGCAGCGACGAAGTGAATGCCGTGATCGCGGCGTCGTCGGGCGCGGATGCGGTCGCTGAGGTCCTGCGGCAGCGCGACCGACTGGCCGCGACGGGCTTCATCTGGAAGCCTCCCGACTCCGAGGACGCCTGGCAACCGGGCATTCCGAGCCTCATGAGCTACGTCGTCGAGCATGGAGCGCCTCCCGCACCGGAGTGAGCGCCTGGCGGGTCTGGTCGGTCTTTGCCGTGAAATTTCGTGTACGGGAGGTGGCCTGGAGGCACAGCAATACTGCGGTCACTCTGTGGCACCGTAGAGTACGGCATGCGACCGCGCCGTGTGCGGTGATGGCGCCGCGGCGGCGGGCTGCCCCGGTTTGTGG
>JAJDVW010000107.1 GCA_022825925.1 Pseudomonadales bacterium
CCGGCGACGGCCCGGCGGTCCCCGGTTCCGCCGGGCCGATCGGGCCACCGCCGGACGCCGCGGACGCCGCCGGTTACCCGGGCGCTCCCGCCGCCGGCGCGAGCCGCCGGCCCGACATGTCGTTCTCGGTGCCCCTCGGCAACGCCGCGCCGGAACGTCTGTCGTGGGGCGTCTGGGGCGGCGGGGACTACTGGTCGTTCGAGAACGAACCCGACGTGGGCGAGTACGACGGCAATCTGGCGTCCGCGTACGTGGGCGTCGACGTCAGCGGCCTCAACTGGGTGGTCGGCGTCGCCGCGTCGCGCGCCCGCGCCGAGGTCGACTACGAGTTCGCCGGCGCCCTGCCGGGCGAGGGCGCGGCCGACCTGTCGATCGACAGCATCTATCCGTACCTGCAGTGGTCGCCCAGCGACCGGGTGCGTCTCTGGGGCATGCTCGGCTTCGGCTCCGGCGAGATCCGGCCCGAACGCGACGGCCGCGACGTCGGCCTGGAGGCGGACCTCTCGATGGCCATGGGCGCCGTCGGCGCCAGCGTCGGACTGGGCCAGCGGCTCGGCATGGACCTCGCCCTGCGCGGCGACGCCGGATTCCTGCAACTGGAGACGGACGAGGGCATCGGCCCGGCCCACGACCTGAGCGTGGGCGTGCATCATGCCCGCCTCGGCGTGACCGCTTCCTGGTCCTACCACCTGGGCGACGGTCTGCTCACCCCGTTCGTCGAGGCGGGCGGCCGGTTCGACGGCGGCGACGGCCAAGGGGGCGCCGGGCTGGAGGTCGCCGGGGGCGTGCGCTACCGCGGCCCGCTGCTCGGCATGGAGCTGAAGGGCCGGACGGTCGCGGTGCACGGCGCCCGTGGCCACGGCGAGAACGGCGTGACCGCCACCCTGGTGCTGGGGCGGGACGGCGACCCCGGCTGGAGCCTGTCCCTGGCGCCCCGCTGGGGCGGCTCGGCGGACCCGATGGATCTCGCCTGGCAGGGGGACTACCGGCGGATGCGGGCGCCGGAGTTGCGCCCGACGTGGGGACTCGGCGGCCGGCTGTCCCGCGGCATCCCGCTGCGGCAACGGCCCGGGATCGTGATCCCCTTCGGAGAGCTCGACTTCGACCGCGGCGAACAGTGGCGGGCGCGCGCCGGTTTCGCGTACCGGCTCGACGCCACGCCCTGGCAGCCGCCGCTGCACATCGAGCTGGCCGGCGAACGCGTACGCATCTACCCCGACCACACCGACCACCGGATCTCCGTGACCGGGCGGGCGGCGTTCTGACGCGCGGCGGCGGTGCGCCGGTTTCCGACACGCGCCCCGGGGGACCGCCGGCCAAGCCGGCGATCCGGTGGCCAACCAGGAGCGAACAGGGCAAAATCGACACCATGAAAACTCTAGCTCGCGCGCTCGCTCGCGCAACGATTCCGTTCTGGGCCACGCCGGCGCTTGCCGTCGAGACCGCTCCGGCTCTCGACAGCGGCGACACGGCATGGATGATGATGGCCACGGTCCTCGGGCTCACGATGACCATTCCCGGCATCGCGATGTTCTACGGGGGCCTCGTGCGCCGCAAGAACATGCTGTCGATCTCCGGACAGTGCTTCGCGATCTGCTGCGTCGTCACCGTCGTCTGGGTGATGGTCGGCTACAGCCTCGCGTTCTCGGGCGACAACGACTACCTGGGCGACTTCGGCCTGCTGCTGCTCGCGGATCTCGACCTCGCCGGAATCCGCCACACCTTCCCAGAGTCCCTCTACATCGTCTTTCAGCTCGGGTTCGCGGTGGTGGCGGCATCGCTCATCACCGGCGCGGTGGCGGACCGCATGAAGTTCTCCGCCCTCATCTGCTTCATCGCCGGATGGTCCGTCCTGGTCTACGCCCCCGTGGTCCACTGGATCTGGGGCGGCGGGTTCCTCGCCGAGAAGGGCGTGCTCGACTATGCGGGCGGGACCATCGTGCACATCAACGCGGGCGTCGCGGGGCTCGTCGCGTGCCTGATCGTCGGCCGGCGGACGGGGTACGGCGAGGAGAACATGGCCCCGCACAACCCCATGTTCAGCGTCATCGGCGTGTCCATGCTCTGGATCGGCTGGTTCGGGTTCAGCGCGGGTTCGGCGCTGAGCGCGGGCACCAACGCCACCCTCGCGATGCTCGTGACGCAGACCGCCGCGGCGGCGGGCGCGCTCACCTGGATGGCCTACGAGTGGATGGTGCTGAAGCGGCCGAGCATCGTGGGGTTGCTGTCCGGAGCGCTGGCGGGACTGGTCGCCGTCACTCCGGCGGCCGGTTACGTGTCTCCCGCGGGCGGCATCACGATCGGCGTGATCGCTGGCTTCAGTTGCTGCTGGGCGTGCGCCTGGCTCAAGTACAGCCTGGGCTACGACGATTCGCTCGACGTGTTCGGCATCCACGGGATCGGCGGCCTGTTGGGCGCCGTGCTGACGGGGGTCTTCGCCCTCGAGGAGATCGGCAACGCCTCGGGCGCCATCGAGGGCAACTTCTGGCAGGTATGGCTGCAGGTGGAGGGCGTCCTGTTCGTGGCCCTGTGGAGCGTGGTGGCCACGGCCGCGCTGCTCTACCTCCTGCGCGTCATCATCGGCTTGCGCGTCACGCCGGACGAAGAGGTGGAAGGACTGGACTACAGCCAGCACGGCGAGTCCATCGGCACCGACCTCTGATCCCGGGCGCCCGCGGCCCGGACTCCGCGCCTCGCCGGGGCCCACCGGACCGCGTCGAGACGGACCACCGATGTCGAACGAAACTCACCTCGGCAAGGAGGGCGTGCTCAAAGGGAGCCAGACTTGTCGGAGTCCGTCACCGCGCGAGTAGCACGCGGTACAGCGCGGGTGCTTCGCCTCGATCAGGTTGATCCAGGCGGTATCGAGGTCCGTCAGCGCCCAAGTGTCCTTGAACGCGGCGCCCGCCGCCTTCGAACCGATCGGCGCGGCGTAGTTGGCTTTCGAGTTGAACGGCGGGGCCAGATAGAGCAGGTCCACGGACGCGGAGTTCATGCGCCGCATCCGGTCGAGATTGTCAGCCGTCCAGATCGTCTGGTTTGCGGAATCCGCAGGGGGGCTTGTCCCACTCGCGCACGCGCGAGGTCACGGCAAGCGGCCCTTGATCTCGCGGAGCTCGTCCATGATCTCGTTGCGGAGAGCCGAGTACCCCGTCTGCATCTCGCCCAGAATCTCCTTGCGGAGGTCGTTCAGCTTGCCCGGGCAGGACCGCCCCTAGACCGCGCTGCCATTGCCACGACTGCATTTTTCCTGGCCGATTCGCCACCGGAGACCCGTGTACATCGTCTACGTCGGCCCGAAACGAACGAAACGCTGATCGGCGGGGCCGGCACCTATCGCGTGTCCTGCGGCGCCAGGAAGCGGATCACAAGGTTCGCGCGCTGCTCCCTGGTGCAGGCGCCGGCGTCGAAGTCGAACTGGTAGCGCCGCACGGCCGCGATGGCGGCGTCCGAGAACGCTTCGAGGTTCCGCGGATCGTCCAGGGCCGTCCGTTCGGGATCGACCTCGATACTGTCCGGCACCACCGTGCCGTCCGCCTGGACAACGAACGCCACGAGAATGCTGGCCGACCCCAGGTTCCGACGACGGCCCCCAAAGGTGCGCTCGTCCGGATAGCTGGCGGCCGGCGGAACGCCGCGCACGCTCAGCCCGCAGGGCCGCAGCCGTTCCAAGGCGATCGCCACGCGGCTGTCGCCGAGCACCGTGACCGCCGTCGTCCGGGGGACGTATTCCGGGTGCAGCACCTCCACTTCGTGCCGGCCTTCCGGCAATGCCATGCCGGCGACATAGCCGCCCCCGTCCTCGCCGAGCACGGTCACCGTGGCGTCCGCGGGTTCGAGGTCGAGCGTCAGCGTGCCGAAAGCGCGCTCGAGCGACCACTCCAGTTCGCCCGTGCCGTCGCGCGGAATCTCCACGGCCACCGTCTCGGCACGATACCCCGGAGCGCCGACGACCAGGTCGAGCGGCCCCGCCGGCAGGGCGGAGAGCGTTGCCGGCGTCGCCTCCACCAAGCGCTCGCCGCGCCAGGAAACCCAGGCGCCGGGCGGCTCCGTGGTGATCCGCAAGCCCCCCGTCGACCGCGCCAGCCGCCGTTCGATCTGCACCTGCCGCCCGGCGACGAAGCTCCTCTCCGGCAGGTCGATGGTGTCGTAGAGCGGGTGGCGCAGCGAGATGTCGCGTACCCCGGGACGCAGTCCCTCGAGCTGCAGCGGCGTCGTGCCCACCCGTTCCCCGGCCAGCCAGACCTCCACTCCCGCCGGCGTGGTCTCCACGACCAGAGCGGCGGGGAGCGCCTCGGGCTCGGGCGGCGCCATGTCCTCCGCGCCGAGCTCCGCGCCGATGTCCCGCGCGCCGGCCTCGTCCGCCGGCGCGGCATCGGCGACGCGCTCCGGCTGCGGGGCCACGGCATCGTCCCCGGGTCCGGCCGCCGGATCCCCGCCGGCCGCGGCGGCGTCCGCGTCGCCC
>JAJDVW010000156.1 GCA_022825925.1 Pseudomonadales bacterium
CGAGCACCGGGCCGGGGAACTCGCCCGACAACTGGGTGACCAGCACCGCCTCAAGAAACCTGCCCTCGTGGATGCGCTCCCAGCCCGGCGGGTCATGCGGCCGGACCAAACGGCCGGGCTCGGAGGAGCGGGACGCGGCGGGAACATTCGCCCGCGGTGCCGGGCCTTCGACGCCGAGCGCGAACTCTCCTGCCGCCAGCCCCGCCGCCATCTCGGTCTCAAGGGCGGCGAGGGACTGCCCGAGGGACGCGAGCGCGCCGTCGAGTGCCGCATCGTGAGACTCGGGCACCAAGGGAGACGCCGCGGCGTCCGGGGGTCCGTTCGGATCCCGGTGCGACTGCGCGACGGGAAATGAGCGGAGCGAGCGCGTTTCGCGCTCGACCTCCTCCAGCCGGAGCGCCTCGCGAAGTTCGAACTCGGCCCGGCCCATGCCGCCCCCGGCGCTGCCTGAACTTGCTTTCGTGTCCTGTCCGGTCGTTTCCTGCCCCGGGGCACCGGACTGCCCCCGTTCCCGGTCCGCATCGGCCGCCGCCTGCTGGCTCTGACGGTCGGTTTCGTCGCTCAGGCGCCCGTCGAGCGACCGGCCCGTGCGGTCGTCCACGGGCCGGGCCGGCGCGGGGGCGACGCCCTCGGCCGCCTCGTCGGGACCCGACAGCGACGAGGAAAACAGCAGTCCGGCCACGAGAACGGTGATCAGGGCGATTCCGGCTTTCGTGACGAAACCGCCGGGCAAAGCACCCCTCGGCTCCTTCACCCACTGCTTCCAGCCGCTCATCGGGAACTCTCCGCGGGCTCGAACCGCCAGCGCAGCCGCTCCTCGCCTATCTGGAGCCACCCGTCGCCCAGAACGCGACGGGCGACGTAGAGGCCGTCCTTGGTGAGATCGAACGCGACCAGGCTCGGTTCGCCGTCCCGGAGTTCGTAGAGCGCCGGAGACTCCTGTGCGCGCGAGCGGAGATAGGTGAACTCCCCGTCGTGCCACATCGCCTCGACCCGGAACGGCCGCTCGGACGCCTCCCGGTCCAACCGGTACTCGAACCGGAGCCGCTCGGGGTAGGCGGCGCGGAACGCCTCGATTTCCGCCTCGGCCCGGTCGCGCGCCTCGGCGATCCCCGCCTCGGCCTCCTCGCGGGCCACCCCCACGGCCTCGACCGCTTCGGCGGCCATCTGGCGATACGCGGAGACTTCGCTCCGGGCCACGAACCCGGGAGCGCCGGACAGGGCCGCCGCCTCCGCGCCCGCCTCGACACGGACCACGAGATGCGGCGGCTTCTCACCGCTTTCCGATACGAGGAACGAGTAGATGCGACCGGATTCGCAGACGAGCGCCACGTTCGTCGTCGCGTCCTCGGCCAGCGGCTTCAGGTACGCGACGTTCGCCGCGCCGGTCAGGTGCCAGTACTCGGAGTCTCCGGCCACGAAGTCGAGGATCCGCTCCCCGGCCGGAAGCACGATGACCGTGGTATGACGCACGCGCGCGCGGAGCCGGGGGATCCGCTCCTCGCCTTCCTCCGGCACCGGCACTCGAAGGTAGGCGGCGTCCGCGCTCGCTTGCTGCGCGGCGGCCTCGCAGGGGAGCGCCGCAATAAGCAGCGTCAGCAGGACGACGACGATCCCGAGCAGGATCGCTGCGGTTGGAGTTGCCTTCATGGTGTTTACGTCCTCTCGGTTGGAGGGGTGGGATGGGTTCGGCCCGCGAGCGCTTCGAGCGCCCGGACCAAGCCGTGCCTCGCCACGGCTTCGGCGCGCCTCTCGGCGTCAAGCGGCGAGGAGGTGTAGAGCCAGTAGCTCTCCGGATCGACTTCGAGGCGGAGTACCGCCGCCTCGTCCGGGCGGCGGAGATACAGTTCGCGCTTGGGCGTCAACTCCCGGATCCGGGCCACCTCCGACTCGTTCAGCCGGAACAGTGTCCCGGCCTCGTCGGGCAGTTCGGCGTTGGCTAGGAAGAGCTTGGTGGGGATCGATTCGAGAAGGGCCGAGGCTCCGGGCGTCCCGGTCACGTCCACGGCGGACTGGGTCGCGAGCACGAGCGCGGCGTTCTTCTTCCGCCACGTCTTGGCCGCCTCGGCCAGGTAGTTCAGCACGGCGGGGTCCTGCATGTACCGCCACGCTTCGTCCACGACCATCAGCTTGAGCCGCGCAGTCTCGGCCGGGTCCTCGATTTCGAGGCGCATGCGTTCCAGCAGGTACGAGAGCGCCGCCTCGCACAGGTCCGCGTGCTCGGCCGCGCCCGCCAGGTCGATCACCTGCCAGTCCCGGAACTCGATGTCCGTCGCGCCCGCCGGGGGGTTGTCGAAGAACGCGCCCCAGGCGCCGCCCTCCGTCCAGCGGCTCAGCGCGGGCCACATCGCGGCGGGGAGCGAACCGGTCAGCGTGCTCAGCGTCCGGCGCTCTGCCGCGAGCGCGTACAGATCCTCGATCCGCGCGCGGATCTCGCTCGTGTCCGCGCCGCTCGCCTCGTAGCCGCCCAGCTTCAGCAGGCGGAGCACCCAGCCGGTCAGGAACTGAAACGTGCGCGTGGTGGCGGGCAGCGCGAAGGGTGTAAGCCGGAGCGTGGGCTCAGCCTCTCCGGGCGCGAGCTCCAGATACCGGCCCCCGAGGAACCGGGTCAGCCAGCGGTAGGAGCCGCCGAGGTCCAGGATCAGGATGCGCGGATCGTACTTGAGCGCCTCGACCAGCAGGAAGTTCAGGGTGAAGCTCTTGCCCGAACCCGTCGCCCCCAGGATCAGCGTGTGGCCCACGTCGCCCGCGAACAGGTCGTAGCGGTACGCCGTGCGCCACGGCGTCTCGAACACGGCCAGCGGCTCGCGGTCGAGATGACGGCTCTTCCGGTTCCCCCTCGGCGGCCCGAACACGGGCGCGAGGCACGCCGCGAGCCCCGCCGATACGAACACGTTCCGCACCTGCCGCTTGCGCGGCTGGGCTGGGAGCCGGGAGAACCACGCGGGAAGCTGGCCGTAGCCCTCCCGGATCACCTTCGCGTCGTGCGCGGCGAACAGGCGCCGCACGTCCCCGTCCAGCCGCTCGATCCGTTCGAGGTCGCCGTGGAGCGCCACGGTCAGCGACGCCTCGCCGTAGGCCACGCCGTCGGCTTCGAGTTCAACCAGCGCCGCTCCCAGACGGTCGGACTCGGCGGCCGCCGCGGAATCGACCATCGCCGCCGCCGTGCCCTGGGCGTCCTGCGCGTGCGCCATCATCGAGTAGCGCCGCGAGAAGTAGTGGCGCTGCGCGCTTCGGATCCGGCG
>JAJDVW010000045.1 GCA_022825925.1 Pseudomonadales bacterium
GCCATCGTTGCACGCGACGCGCCGGCGATCGGCATCGATGCTGTCGACGCGGACGCCGCTACGGATGTCGATGGCCTTGCTCTCGTAGAACCGCGCGGGGCGGAGGTGGACGCGGTCGAGACCGTACTCGCCGGACAGGTACTGCTTCGACAGCGGCGGACGCTGATAGGGGATATGCGGCTCGTCGCCGATTACCAGGACCTCGCCCTCGTAGTTCTCCTGACGCAGGCTCGCAGCGGCTTGTCCGGCGGCGTGGCCGCCGCCGACGATGACGATGGTCATTTGTTGTTGGACCGCTCCGGGCGCGTTCGGCGAGTCATTGTAACCGCCGATAGTTGCACGAATCCTGCGTTTGACAGTCTTCCGCCTCGCGCCTACGTTCGAGTCGTCTTAGCCGCCATGGGTTCAGGACGTGAATACGATCGCTGGCGCATTCAGGCTCGGCCCGTTGCCCGCAGTCATCGTGGGACAGGCGGTGCTGCTCGCGGGGCTCGGGGTGATCCTGGACCGCGACCTTTGGCCTATCGACAACCCCGTGGTGTTCGTGCCGCTCGTCACGCTGGTCTTCGGTTGGCCTGTTCTCATTCTGTTCGCCGCCGAGCCAGGGGGATTCCGGCGGACGGCGTTTTTGACGGGGGCATGCGCCGTCGTCGCCGGTCTGCTCGGCGCCTACGTAGGTTGGCAGGCGACGCCGGTAGGCAAATTCAGCGACGACAACCTCTACGTGATCTACGTCGCCACGCAACTGGGCGCGGGGTTCATTACGTTGGCCTTCATGCAGCAGTTCGCGACCCGGTCGCCGGTCCGCTACGCCGCACTGTTCAAGAACGCATGGCGCAATCTCCTGGTCGCGGGGCTCTCGCTGGCGTTGGTGGGCGGTGTCGCCATCCTGCTCGCCCTGTGGGCAGCGCTGTTCGTTATCCTGGGTATCGACGCCCTGGCGGAGACCTTCCAGGAACCGTGGTTCATCCTGCCCGCTGCCGGCATCGTCTTCGGTGTGGGCACGATGCTGTTTCGGCGCCGCGACGGGCTCATCGACGGGATCGTCGGCCTGGTCGAGAGCCTTGGCCGCTACCTGCTCCCCGTGGTGCTCTTGATCGTCGCCGTGTTCCTGGTGACGCTGCCCTTCGTCAGCGTGGGGACGCTCTGGGACACGGGACACGGGAGCAGAATCCTGATCGCGCTGGGTGTCATCGGCGTTCTGCTTATCTGTATCGCCTACCGGCCGGACGCGGACTTGCGCTACCCCGGCGCGGTCCAGTTGGCGGTCACGGCGGTCGTTGTCGTCCTGCCAGTACTCCCGGCGCTCGCCATGACCGGAATCCTGATTCGGGTCAACCAGTACGGCTGGAGCGTATCGCGCTGTTGGGCCTTCACCTATGCGGTGGTGCTTGCGCTGTTTTCTCTCGGCTACCTGTGGGGGGTGATCCGGCATCTCGCCGAGTGGCCCCGTGTCACCGCCCGGGTAAACGTAGCGATGGCGTGCGTGGTACTCGCGGTGTTGCTGCTTCAGAACACCCTGGTGCTCGACTTCCGCGCCATCTCGGCGCGCAGCCAGCTCGCACGGGTCGAGTCGGGGGTAATCGAAGCCGGGCAGTTCGACTTCCACTACGCCGTACGCGAATTGGCACGGCCCGGGCACCTAGTGGCGGAAGAACTCGTCGCGGAACTCGGCTTCGACCCGCGTCAGCCCATCCCGAGCACGGCATACGCCGCAGGAGATGGACCGCAGATTGAGCCCTCCGACGGCTTCGTCGTGTACAGGTCGGACGCCGAGCCGCCCGAGCGGGATCTTTGGGCCGAGGTGAGCTACCGGCCCGAGCCGTTCACCGTGCCGGACGGCGTGCGAGAGGCGATCGACGAGGACCCCTGGCTGGTCGCCAGGCTGGTAAATCCGACACTCCTCCACGTGGATCTCGACGGCGATCCAGCATGGGGAGAGTACCTGCTGCTCGGCATGGGCAAATCCGAATTCCCGGGATGGCAGGGACTACCCCCGCATGTCTCCTATCACCTCGATGCACACGTCATCGTCCACGACGGCGACGGCTGGTA
Source organism: Pseudomonadales bacterium (assembly GCA_022825925.1). Classification (GTDB taxonomy): domain Bacteria; phylum Pseudomonadota; class Gammaproteobacteria; order Pseudomonadales; family Azotimanducaceae; genus VXNE01. The sequence goes on from JAJDVW010000045.1 coordinate 2,056, forward strand.
TCTCGAGCCGCTGCTCACGAGCGGAGGAAACGTGGAGACTTTCGAGACTGCCGAGCAGGTTCTCGAACTGCTGCGCGATCCGCCGCTCACCCTACTGCGGCCGCGGTACAACCACCTGAGAATCGGCGAGACGGTATACGGCATTTCTCCCGCCGACTGGACATCCCAACCGGCATCCGACGACGCCCCGTAGCGGCGGGGCTCACGCGTCCGTGAGGACGCGCCCCCGCCCGTACCGGTGATCGGCACCGTGTTGTCGGTTGGGACGGACGACCGCGGACGGACTCGGCCGGGACGGGACAAGCCCGCCCCCTTCCATGGAACATAACGTAAGCCATTGATTGAACTAGGTCATGCGGCGGCCGCTTCCACGAGTGCCAGGTTGTAGCGTTTCGCCTGACGCTGGAGGTTTCTGATCTGGCGGTCGCGGCGCTCGGCATCGAAGTCGGCGACCTCCCGGGCGACGTACTCCTCGCCCCGGGTGAGCATCGCGTAGACGAGCCGGGCCAGCTGGTGGGCCGTCGCCTTGTTGGCGCGTCCCGCATCGAGCCGCCGCAGCCGTGCGCGGTGGGATGCGCCGATGTAGCTGTCGCTGTTGCGCGCCGTGCTGGCCGCCATGCGGAGCGCCTGGCCGGCCCGGTTGAGGCGCGTCGGCTGCGGCCCCCGAAGCTGTTTGCCGCCGCTGATGCGGGTGCCGGGGGCCAGCGCCAGCCAGGAGCAGAAGTGGGCCGCGTTCGGGAAGCGGGACAAGTCCGGGCCGACCTCGGAGGCGATGATCAGCGCGGTCTCGACGCCGATCGTCGGGATGGCGGTCAGGTCGACGCCGAGCATCGCCCGCAGGGCCAGTTGGCGGCGGCGTTCGGCAGGCTTGGCGGCCGGTTTCGCCAGCACCGCGGCGGCCGACTCGTCGACCTCGCCGGCGATCGTCCGGACCACGGCGTCGAGGCGCGCCTCGGCCCCCCGGATCTGCCGGGTCAGCAGGTCGTAGCGCTCCAGCGCCTGCTCGAGCGCGAACAGGTGCTCGTCGCGCCAGTTGCCGCGCAGGCTGCGGGCAATGGTCGCCTCGTCCGCCTTGACCCGCCGGTCGCGGAACCGCGCCAGCACCGCGCCGTCCCGTTCGCCGGCGACGATCGCGCGCACGATCCGCTGGCCAGTCGCGCCCATGATGTCGCTCAGCACGTTGTCGAGCTGGACGTTCATCTCCGTCAGCGCCTTCTGCATGTGCTGCACGCAGCGGCCGCGGTCGCGGGTCGAGCGCGCCCGCTGGCGCACGTAGGCGCGCAGCTCGCAGATGCGGTCGGCGGGACGGAACGCGCCCCTGAGCAGGCCGAAGCTCATCAGCTCGCGGATCCACTGGCAGTCGCGCACGTCGCTCTTGCGCCCGCTGACCTGCTTCGTCGCCCGCGCATCCACCAGATGCACCTCCAGGCCCTCCCGGTCGAGAACCTCGAACACCGGGATCCAGTACACGCCCGTCGACTCCAGCGCGACGATGTCCACGCCGCACGAGATCAGCCACGCCGCCATCGCCTCCAGATCGTCCGTGAAGCTGCCGAACGTCCGCACCGGCCGCTCCGCCGCCGACTCGTCCACCGCCACGTAGTGCATGGCCTTCCCCACGTCGATCCCCGCGCAGTTCGGGTGCACCACCCGCATCGCCCGCTGTCGCTTGCGCTTGTTTTCCATCCTGTCGTCTCCCAAAATCCAATCGGTCGCGCCCGGCGGGACCGCGGCGGGGGATTCACTCTTCCATTCGAGGTCGCGGCAACGCCGCGCCGTCAGCGACTCCACGCCGATCGCGGTCCGGGCCACGCTACGGGTCGGGGTGCTGAACACGCCAACGGGGCATCGGCCTCGCACCCGGGCGCGACCGTTATATCCGAAACCGCGGGCCAAGGCTCAGGCCGTGTCCATGTTCCTTGCGCGACAGCGCGGTAAACCGCACCGTGGATTGCTACGG
>JAJDVW010000086.1 GCA_022825925.1 Pseudomonadales bacterium
GTGCCGCTGCGCCGGGGTCCGCGCGTGACGCACGGCCTCGCGATACCATGCGGTCGCCGCCGCCGGATTGCCGGTGCGCAGGGCGATGTCGCCGAGGCCCGCGCGCGCCGGGGCGGAGTGGGGCTCGGCGGCGAGCAGGCGCTGGTAGAGGCGCCGCGCGGTTTCGGTCTGGCCGGCGTCCAGGGCGGCCCGGGCGAGCGGGACGATGGCCTGGGCCATCTGCCCGGTCGGCGGGCCCTCCACGTAGCGGGGCAGGCTGCCGCATGCGGCGACCAGCAACGCCGCGGCGGCCAGGGACGCGCCCCGCCGCCAGGCGGGGACCGCGCGCCTCCCGTGCTCCACCCGCGGGGGCTGCGTGCGCCGTGGGAGCTTCACGGCCGCGGCCAGTCCAAGGCGGCGCTCAGGCCGCGCAAGGCTGCCGCCCATGTCCGTGCGTCGGGAACCTCACGAATATCGACCATCGAACCCCTATCGCCAGACGACGATCAGACTATCGAAACCTTCGTGGCATAGCTGCAACTCGCCTACTACGGAGTATACTGTGAATGGAGTCTCGGCGGTTGCCGGGGAGCCGGAACGGGAGGAGCAGGAGACTCGGGAGGCGGCAGTTGGCAAGGTGCATGAGACGATGGTGCTGGTCGAGCCGCGGCCGTAACGGCAACGGTCGAAGCGTCGTCGCGGGCGACGCCGCGCGGCAGCGGGGTGCCTACGCCGTCGAGTTCCTCATCGTCCTGATGGGTTCCCTGAGCCTCTTCGTACCCCTGGCCGAGTTCCTGCGCATTTCCCTGTTCGACCAGGCCCTGGCGCGGGCCACGCAGCAGGCGGCGCGGGCCGCGGCGAGCGCCCCGGCCGGCCAGTGCCTGGCGCGCGTGACCGGTGTGTTCCAGCCCCGCGCGGGGGAGACGCTTATCGGCTGGCTGCTGGATTTGGACGGCGACGGCAGGGTCGTCGTACAGGATGGGGCTGGCTGGCCGGCGGCGGGCAGCGAGGTCCAGGTGGCGTCGTCCGGGGCCTCCGAGCTGGGGCCCACCGTGGGTCCGTGGTCCTGGGGCGCCTGCGGATCGGGTGGCGCCCTGACTCTGCTGCGCGCGCGGATGGTGGTGCCGTACTGGTCGGGCTTCACCCGGGCCGTGCTCGGGAACGGCCTGCCCCGGGAGCATGTCAGTTGGGCGGCCGGCTAGGATGGCGCGCGACCGCGGGTTCTGCGGCGGTGGAGTTCGTGCTGATGGCGCCACTGGTGCTGGTCTTCGCCGCGTTCATTTGGGATCTGCGGGCCTACGTCTCGCACCGGACGGATCTGGCGCGCGAGGCGTACGTGCTCGCGGAGGTGATCTCGGATCTGGCGGAAAGGGACGATGCGATGACGTTCGTGCTTGAGCGGAATTCCACCGCGCCGACCCTGCTCGATGCGTTCGTCGAGCGCTTGGCCCGGCGCGGCGCGGGATCGCTCGACATCGCGATCGTGGTGCGCGACGACGAAGATCGCGCCGGCAACCCCTGTGCGGTCACTCCTCCTCCTTCGCCTTGCCCGCCCCTGGTCGCGCAGCGCTGGCCCTGGCCGAACCCCGCGACCGACCCCGACCGGCTGTGGTCCGGCCCCGGGGGCGGGGCGGCGGGCGGCGACTGCGCGCCCGCGGCCTGGGACATTCCCGTGCGCGCGGCGTTCCTGTCCAGCCTCCCGGACGAAGGCGATCAGTTCGGGAGCGACCGGCTCATGCTGCCGAACGAGAACGCGAGTTCAGCGGTGGAGGACCAGTGGTTCAGCCGAACCATCCCGTCGCAGCAGTGGTGGGTGGTGGTCGACGTGTGCCTGCATCCCGGTCCCGGCACCTTCACCGGACCGCTCATCGCCGCCGGCATGAACGCGCTCGACTTCGGCTCCTTCGTGACCCGCGTGCGCGCCGCGTGGGCGTCCATTCACGATTTCTGCCAGCCGGGGGACAGCCCTGAATGGCGCGACCCGCGGAACGTAACGCCTTGCGGACCATGACGCCTTGTGGAGGAACGCCATGAACGAGCAGCATTCGCTTCCTCAGTCTGACCAACCGGCCGGGGCGCCGCGAGAGGCCTCCCCGGCCCCCCCGGCCCGCCGGTACCTTCTGCGCCGCCGCGCCGCCTCCTTCCTGCCCGGAACGGACGGCGGTGGCATGCTGGTCGCCATCTCGTTCGTCCTGCTGTTCCTGGCCGTGACGGGCTCCGCGATGACGAACTACGCCTGGCGCGAGGCGCAGTGGGAGGAGTTCCACGCGTCGAGCCGCGCGGCGGTGTCGGCGGTAGGCATGCGGCTGGGCGGGGCAAGCCTCCAGAGTGTCAGCGATCCCTTGTCCGACGCCTTGGAGGCACTGCAGCCCGGGGTCGTTATCGACAGGACGAAGACCAAGGTTACGCGCGACCCAACCACCGGCGACATCGTCATCACCTTCGGCGGCACCTTCGCCGTGACCGACATGTGGGGCGGCGGGGGCGGCGGCGCGGTGCCGGTGCCGTCCGGGAACGAGATCCGCGTCCGCTTCGAGAGCGACAACTACGAGGTGGCGATCGCCGCCGACATCAGCGGGTCGATGGGCCAGTCCTTCGGGGGCGGCGGGGGACCCAAGAAGATCGAGGGGTTGCAGCGCGCCCTCGAGGCGGTCACCCAGGTCATGCAGACCGTCGACGCCGGGGCCATCATGGTCTCCCTGGTGCCGTTCACGTCCGCCGTCAACGTGGCGGATACCGCGACGGGCGGCGCGGGTACCGCGGTGACCGAAGACAAGGAGCGCTACGTCCGGATGCTGGCCGGGGCGACCAGCAACGGGGCGGCGCTCGGGCTGAACGACGTCTTGCTGAACGCGAAGAACGCCTCGTACGGGCAGTGGGTGGACACGTTCCAGCGTTACGGCGTCGGCCGGTCGATGGCGCCCCTGCGCAGCCGGAAGCTGCCCTCGGGCGTGCTGGACAACACCGACTGGGACATGCGCCGGACAGGTCTGAAGATCCCGCTGCGCGGCGTGCGCCCGGACAAGCCCACTGCGAAGTGGGAGGTGGACGACATCGACTTCTGGAACGGTTGCCTGATGGCGCGGTGGGGCGCGTACTGGGACTCCTCCGCGCGACCGCCCGGATGGACGTACGACGACCTCGGCAACTGGCCCGTCATGCGGGACGCGCCCGGCTGGACCCAGGGGGCTTCGGCGATCCGGGGGGTGCCGCTGCACTTGTCGGACGTGCCCCCCGACGCGGCGGATCCGCACACGCTGTTCACGGCGTACTCGTGGCCGGACGGCTTCGTCGCCCAGAACTCGCGCGGGATCGGTAACCGGACGAACAGCGCCGACAACCTGCTCCAGGTCGCCATGGTGCGCATGCTCGACGGCAATCCGCTCCCCAACGCGTTGCGGAGCCTGGCGGATGATCTGGGTAGTCCGCGGATTGGCCACTGGAACTGGCGTGGTGCGGTGGGTGGGAACAACCTGTGTCCGCCGACGCCCATCACGCCCCTGACCTACGACATCCAGAACATGAGCGCCGACATCGCCAAGCTGCGGGTGGACACCGGTCAGGCCCCCACGCTGCTCGTGCGGGGGATGGTATGGGCGCTGCGCACGCTGTCGCCGTTGTGGCAGGATGTCTGGGGGTTGACTGACCACCGGGGCGTCGCCCGCCCCGGCCGCTCCTGTCCAACGGGCGTGACCGGCAACTGCGACGCCAAGCTGCACAAATCGATCATACTCGTGTCCGATGGCCTGCCGGCCTTCTCCAATTTCCACAGTTCGCGGACCCGCTCGCAGGTATACGGGCGCTTGGGGCAGGGGCAAGGGGACAAGGTCTGTTCCGAAGTCAGCCGCCACCAGTTGCCGAACTACCACGCCGCCTGGGCGGAAACGCAGCCGGCCGACTTCAACGACCACTTCGAGAACGCGGGGATAGCGTTGACCGCGAACGACCGCTTCGACACCAGCGACTCATCGGTGGCGCGGATGCTGGACGCCTTCACGCCCTGGGTCGGCCCCCCCAGGTTTCCGGCCGACCTGTCGAGCGACGCCAACCGGAAGCTGATCCTGGACCAGTACACTCCGTGGGAGCTGTTCCGGGGGCCGCCGCCAGCGGGACGCACGACGGTCGCGGCGGATGGGCTGGTGCAGCACTTCAACCTCGATGGCCGCCCGCGGGAGACTACCGGGTGGTGTCGGCCCTGGTCCCCATTCACCCCCTACGGGAGCGTGGACGACCACACCCTGGTGGGCGACGACGGTGCCGCACCCCTGCCGAAGCAGCTCCCCCCGGTGCGCGATGCCGCGCCGCTGCACATCGATCCGGCTCGCTCACCCGGCCTGACCGCCGCCCAGATCCGGTATGGGGAGCCCGTCCCCAGGTACGGTGGCAGGCACAACGCGGGCCCCGCGCGGCGCATCGCCCCCGAGCTGAACACCCGGGTCAATGGCTGGCTGGTCGACGCCTGCAGGATGGCCGGACAGCGAGGCGTGCGGGTGCATGTCGTCTACATCGGGGACAACTTTCTGCCGGCCCACAGGGCCGCCATCGCGGAACTGGAAAAGTGCGCGGACCAGGCCGGCGGTCGGGCCGGCCAACGCGACGTGCATGTCACTCCGACGCAGGCCGCCCTGGTCAGGAAGTTCCGCGATCTCTTCGTCGTCCGCCGCAGCCTGCGCTTCGTGAGCTGACCGGGAGACCGACCGTGGCACAGTCCATCCGCCAGCGCCGCCTCGGTCCGGTGCGCACGCCGCCCGGCGAGGCCCCCCGCTCTCCCGGCGCGCCGGCCGGCCAAGCCGCGCCCACCGCGCCGGAGTCCAAGCGCTTCGAGGCGGCGGTGACGTGGTATCACTCGCGCATCCTGGAGTCCCTCGACGCGGAGGCGGCGGCGGCGCTCGACGAGGAGGAACTCGTGGCTGCGGTCGCGGACCTGCTGCGCGGGCTCGAGAGCGCGCCGGACGCCCCCGCCATCGGCAGCGAGCAGGGGCGCCTGGCGCTGCGGCTGGTGGACGAGATGCGCGGCCTCGGTCCGCTCGGCCCGCTGCTGCGCGACCCGCTCGTGAGCGACATCCTGGTCAACGGCACGGATTCGGTGTACGTGGAGCGGGACGGCCTGCTGCAGCGCATGGACATCCACTTCCGCGACGCGGACCACCTGACGCGCATCGCCCAGCGCGTCGCGCAGGGGGTGGGGCGGCGGGTGGACGAACTGCATCCCATGTGCGACGCGCGGCTGCCGGACGGCTCGCGGGTGAACATCATCGCGCCGCCGCTCGCCATCGACGGCGCGGCCATCTCCATCCGCCGCTTCCGCAAGGGCGGGTTCTCGCTGGAGGAGCTCGAGCGCAACGGGGCGATGCACCCGGCGATGGTGCTGTTCCTGCAGATGGCGGCCCAGGCGCGGCTCAACGTGGTGGTGGCGGGGGGCACCGGCACGGGCAAGACGACCATGCTGAATGCGCTGTCGGGCAACATCGGCATGGAGGAGCGGGTGGTGACGCTGGAGGACGCGGCGGAGCTCAGCCTGCGCCAGCCCCACGTGGTGCGGCTGGAGACGCGGGTGTCGACCTCGGAGAACACCAGCGAGGTGACCATGCGGGACCTGCTGAAGAACGCGTTGCGGATGCGCCCGGACCGCATCATCGTTGGCGAGGTGCGCGGCGGCGAGGCCCTGGAGGCGCTGCAGGCGATGAACACGGGCCACCCCGGGTCGATGTTCACCGTGCACGCGAACACGCCGCGCGACACCATGGGCCGGCTGGAGTACCTGGTCATGATGGGGGCGGGGGAGATCCCGCTGACGGTGATCCGCCGCCAGGTGGTCTCCGCCATCGACCTCATCGTGCAGGTGGAGCGCTTCCGCGACGGGCGCCGCCGGATCGTCTCCATCACGGACGTCGCGGGCATCGAGGGCGACCAGCCGGTGCTGGAGGACATCTGGGCCTGGGATCCGGCCAGCGGCAACTGGACCTGCGCCGGCGGGCGGCCGTCGTTCCACGAGCAGGTGACGGCCCAGGGGTTCGGCGAACTCATGCAGGCCGGCATGGGCCGCGGCCGGGCGGACGTGTCCATCGCATGAGCGGCGCGCGGACGACGGCGGGCGCGCGGGGGAAGCCCCGGGGGAAACCGCGGGCGAAACGAGGCAACGACGCATGACGGGTCTGGCGGGGTTCATGGTGTTCGTCGGACTGGCGTTCGGGCTGGTCTTCGGCGGCTGGGGACTGTGGCGCAGGTGGCGCGTCCGCGCCCGCATCCGGCGGCGCGTCGGCGGCATGGCGCTGACGGTCCTGCCCGAGGAGCGGGAGGAGGGGGCGGTCGCCGGACGGGCCATCGCCGGCGGCCGGGGCCTCGCGCGGGCGGGCAACCCCCTGCGCCGGGCGCTCGATGCGCGGTATCCCCTCGCCGGGGGCGTGCGGACCGCGGCCCTGGGTCTCGTGGCGGGCGCGGTGGTGGGCACCTTCGTGGCCGCCGCCTGCATGTTCTTCGGACTGGGGCCGTTCCTGGCGGTCACGGTCGGCGTCGGCGCCGGCATCTTGATGTACGTGAACGTCGGCCGCGGCCTCGAGAGCCGCCGCCGGACCGTTTACGAGGAGCGCTTCCTGGTGGCGATCGACGACTTCCAGCGCATGGTGCACTTCGGCATCGGCGCCCAGCAGGCGTTCACCGCGGTCGCCCAGGCGGCCGAGGAGCCCCTGCAGCACTCGCTGCGTTTCGTCGCGCGCAACGCGGAGCTCGGCGTCGAACTCGCCGAGGCCACGGAGGCCGAGGCGCGCCGGGTGCGGGTGGGGGAACTCGCCATGCTTTCGGCGATCTTCGCGACGCAGTCGCGGGGCGGCGGGAACCTCTCGGAGGCGGTGGCGAACCTCGCCGAGATGCTGCGGGAGCGGCTCGACAACCGCACGCGGCTGCGCTCGATGACGGCGGAGTCCCGCATCACGCTGATCATCCTGGCGCTGGTGCCGGTGCTGGCCATCACGATCCAGTCCTTCCTGCAACCGGATCTGGTGGATGTACTGCTCGGCCAGGCGGGCCGGCACCTGCTCGGAATCGGCGTCGGGCTCATTCTGGGCGGCTTGCTGGTGGCGCGGGTGATGATCGCGAGGGCCTCGCGATGAACGCGCCGGGGATGCTCGTGGTGCTGTCCGTGCTGGCCGTCTCCGGCAGCTTCTTCCTGCTGCTGACGACGCTGCTCGAGCGCCGCCGCATGGCGCTGCGCCTGCGCTTCGCCCTCGGCAGCGAAGGCGTCCGGATCGCGGAGATGGGTCTCGGGGAAGAGCTGCGCGGGGGAGCCGGCCAGGCCTTGGGGAAGCTCGCGGGCCTGATGCCCCTCGGGGACGACGACCGGGAGAAGATCCACACGGCCCTGCGCCGCGCGGCCCACGACACCGACCAGGCCTTCGCCATGGTCCTCGGCGCCAAGGTGCTCTGCGTCCTGCTGGGCCTCGCGGTGGGGATCGTCCTGGGGCCGACGCTCATCGAGGGCCCGCTCGGCTGGCTGGCCGGCATCGGCGGAGGATTCCTGGGCGGCATCATGCTCAACCTGCTGCCGGAGATCGTCGTCGCGCGGGTCGGCTCGCGGCGGCTGCGGCTGGTGGACACCGGCCTCGTCGACGCGATGGACCTCATGATCGTGTGCCTGGAGTCCGGCCTCACCTTCGAGCGCGCGCTGCGGCGCACCGTGGACAACCTGACGTTCCTGTGGCCGGACCTCTCCCGCGAACTGCGCATGGCCGTCGTCGACATGGCCGTGCACGGCCGCTCGCGGCTCGACGCCCTCACCCGTGTGGCCGAGCGGCTCGACAGTCAGGCGCTCAAGGACCTCGCCACCACGGCGGAGCAGAGCGAGCGTTTCGGCACGCCGCTCGCCGACGCGCTGCGCAAGTTCACCTCGTCGCTGCGGGTCACGCGGATCAGCCGCATGCAGGCGAAGGCGGCGCGGCTGCCGACGCTGCTCGTCATCCCGTCCATCGCCGGGCTGCTGCCGGGCATCCTGGTGATCGTCGGCGGTCCCGCTTTCGTGCAGCTTGGCGACACCCTCGGCCAGTTCGGGGGCGGCTGAGGCCGGCGGGCTGGGGAGCGCCGAGAGGTTCGCTGTCGCCCGGGCGTTCGGCGACGCGGTTCCTGCTTCTCCGAGACGAGCGAATCCGCGATCAACCGCCGCGGCGTCAGTTCTGCACCGGCGAGAGACGGGAGGGCGACCGCGCGCGTATGGGTCGCCGCATGGCGGCGTTGTCGCCGGGTGCCCGTTCGCGCTGCGTCCTCGCGGCCGTGAGACCCACGCGCTCGAGCGCCGTGCGCATGGCCACCCAGCCAAGCCCCAGGTTCGCGTTGCGGTCCGTGATCAGCATGAGCACGGTCTGCTCCTTGCCCGGTACCACGCACATGAAGTGGTGGCTGTCTTCGGTCGTCGTCTGTATCTCCCGCACGAAGGCTTCGGGCAGCTCGGGATCCCCCATCGCGCTGCGCAGCGTGCGGTTTACCCGGCCGCGGAAAAAGTCGGTCCCGACGGCGGCCAGCACCTCCATCACGTCCATCTCGCCGGCTGCGCCGGGGGCGTCCGGGGCGGTGCTCGCGGCGAGCGGCAGTCCGGTGCCCAGGTCGATCAGCGCGCAACCCTTGGCTCCCTCCACCTCGCGCAGCAAGTCGTCGCACATGTCCTGAAGCCTCATGGCCAGGCCCCCCGTCGCCAACTGGACCAAGCAACATGCACCGCCGGGGCCGGTCGTGTCAAGGCTATTGACCTGGCGCGGGCGCCGCGCCCTACGACGGGGCGGCCATCTCGTCCAGGACCGCCTGCAGGCGTGCCCGGGCTTCGACGGCCGCGGCGTCGAGCTGGTCCGGTGCGAGCGGGTGCTCCTCCAGGATGTCGTTCGGAAGGTCATGGAAGCGCCCGTCGTCGTAGAGCTTGTACCGCTGGTCGCGGGCGAACCGGGCATCGCGGAGGCCCTCCCCCCAGCGGGGCGCGTAGGCGCAGAAGATCCAGTCGCGGATGGAGTCCACCTCGCCGCGCAGCAGCGGCAGGAAGCTCCGGCCGTCGACGACTCGGTCGGCGGGCAGGTCGGCGCCGGCCGCCTCGACGAGGGACGGCAGGAAGTCGCTGAAGTCGATCAGCGCATCCGAGACCCGGCCTCCCGGTACACGCGCCGGCCATGAAGCGATGAACGGCACGTGGGTGCCGGCGTTCGTCGGCTGCCCCTTGCCGCCCTGGACCTCCGTTCCATCGGACATGGTGCTGGTGATCGCGGAAGACGTGCCGTTGTCGCCCGTGAAGAGGACGAGGGTGTTCTCGCGCAGTCCGAGCGCCTCGAGCCTCGCCATCGTCCGGCCGACGATCTTGTCCATGTACTCCACCATGTCCTTGAAGTAGGCCGGATCCTCGGCGTAGCGGTCGCCGTCCCATCCGGCGCTGTCCGGCGTCGGGACGAACGGATCGTGGGGCAGGGCCATCGGGAAGTAGGCGAGGAAGGGCCGGTCGGGCTCGGTGCGGACGTGACGCTCGATGAAGTCCAGCATGAAGTCGGTGGACAGGTCCGGGCCGTAGGCGCCGGCCACGGTGACGGCGGCGGCGCCGCTGGTCTCGACGTACGGGTCGGCGAAGCGTTCGCCCGCGGTGAACGGTTCGCGCACCTGCCAGAGCAGGTGGTCGTCGAAGCCCGCCTGCCCAGGCATCTGCCCCGTGCCCTGGGCTTCCGGCCAGGTCCGCTCGTGGCCCCAGAGCTGCCACTTGCCGACCACCACCGTGGCGTACCCTGCCTCCTTGAGGAGGTGCGCGAACGTGATCTCCCCCTCCGGGAGGACGTTGAAGTTCGCGTAGTTCCGGTGGTTGTAGCGGCCGGTCATGATCTGCACGCGCGACGGCGTGCAGAGCGGCTGCGAGTGGGTGTTCGTGAAGCGGACGCCGGAAGCGGCCAGGGCGTCGAGGGACGGCGTCCGGTAGGACGTGCTGCCGTTGACGCCGAGGGTCTCGTAGCCGAGATCGTCGGCCAGGAAGAGGACGATGTTCGGTCGTGGATCGGGCGGCGGGGCCGGCGCGTCGGGCGCGCTCGCCGGCTCGGAGCATCCGCTCGCGAGGGCGGCGAGGGCGGCGAAGGTGGAGAGCGCCGGGAGCAGCCTGTGGGTTGGAGACATCGCGTTCTTCCTGTTGGCCTGTGGCGAAGCCGAGCCTATGCGACGGCGACGCCGTGCGCCAACGCCCGGGCTATTCGTCTTCGGCCCGCAACTCGGCCAGGTCGTCGTGGGTGTTGACGTTGAAGAACGCGTCGGCGAGGTCCGGCAACCGCGTGGACGCGACGCCGTTGGCGTCGAGCCAGCGGTGGATGGCGCGGCCGCCCGCCCGGTAGTAGTCCGCCAGCGCGTCCGCCCGGTCGCGGCGGATCAGGAGGAACAGGTTCTGCCGCCGGCGCCCGTCATGCGGGACGGCGACGCCGCTGCGCTCGGCGTCGGGGGTGAGCCGCTCCACGAGGTCGGTCGCGATGTGGGGCGAGTCTCCGGGACAGGTGAAGATCCACGGCGTCGTCACCGCTTCGAGGCAGCACGCGAACCCGCCGAGCGGTCCCTCCCCGGGCGTTTCGTCGGGCACCGCGCGGCACGGTACGGGCGGCGCCACCGACGACCGCAGCCCGGGCCGCGTGGCCGGGTCTGCGTCCGCGCGACGCCGGAAACGGGCATAGAGTTCGGGGTCCGCGCCCGTGCTGAGCAGGATCGCGCCGACCTGGCGCGAGACCCGGTCGATCACGTGCCCCACCAGCGGCCGGCCGCGCCAGTCGATGAGCGGCTTGGTGACGCCGCCGAGGCGCCGGCCGGCGCCGCCGCAGAAGACGACGGCCGTGATGTCCTCGCGCTTCATGCCTCCCGCTTCAATCAAAGGATGCGGTCGGGGCGCGTGTAGACGTTGAAGCGGTCCGCCTTCAGAAAGCCCGCCAGGGTGATGCCCTGGTCTTCGGCCAGTTCGACCGCGAGACTGGACGGCGGCCCGATCGAGGCAACCATGGGCGTCCCCGCGACGGCCGCCTTCTGCAGCAGTTCGAAACTCGCGCGGCCGCTCAGGAGGATGCCGTAGCCGGCCAGGCCCCCTGCGGACAGGTATGAGCCCGCGAGCTTGTCGAAGGCGTTGTGACGCCCGATGTCCTCCCGGACGCGCAGGACCGTACCGTCCGCGTCGAAGCTCGCGGCCGCGTGCAGGCCCCCGGTGCGCGCGAACTCTGTCTGCCGGGTGCGCAGGGCGGCGGGCAGTCCCTGCAGGGCTGCCGCCGGCACGCTGAACGGCGTCTCGCCGCGCTCCGGAACATGGACGCGCACGGCGTCCAGCGACGCCTTGCCGCACACGCCGCAGCTCGACGTCGTGTAGAAGTGCCGCAGCAGACCGCCGGGGTCGACCGCGACGTGGTCCGCCAACTCCACGCGTACGACGTTGTGGATGCCCTTGTCGGGACTCGGCGGACCGCACGGCTCGACGAAGCGGACATCCCCTTCCGCGGAGACGATGCCCTCCCCGGCGAGGAACCCGAGCGCGAGTTCGCCGTCGTTCCCGGGGGTGCGCATGGTGATGGAGATGCTCTGCTCGAGGCGTTGCTCGCCGTCGTGCCAGGACAGGCGGATTTCCAGGGGCTCCTCGATGCTGACCACGTCGGAGCCGACGCGCCGGCCGGCGTCGCCGGCGATCGCTTCGACGTCGATCCGCAGGCTCGCCGGAGGCGCGTCGACGGTCTCGATGCCGCCGCGCGTCATCCCGCCGGGAGAAGGTCGATCTGCGCGCCCGTCCGGCTCCGGAAGGCCTCCTGCCATGGCGAACGGTGGTTCGCGGGCCGCACCTCCACCGCGGTCACCTTGTACTCCGGGCAGTTGGTGGCCCAGTCGGAGAGGTTCGTCGTGACGACGTTCGTACCGGTCGAGGGATGGTGGAACGTCGTGTAGACCACGCCCGGGGCGACTCGCTCGGTGACCTCGGCGCGCAGCGTGATCTCGCCCATGCGGCTCGTCACCGACACCCAGTCGTCCGTTCGCACGCCACGCAGCTCCGCGTCCGCCGGGTGCATCTCCAGGCGGTCCTCGTCCAGCCACTCGACGTTGTCCGTGCGCCGGGTCTGGGCGCCGACGTTGTACTGCGTGAGGATGCGGCCCGTGGTCAGCAGCAGCGGGAACCTGCGGTTCGATTTCTCCTCGGTGGGCTGGTACTCCGTCGGCACGAACAGGCCCTTGCCGCGCACGAACTCCTCGCGGTGCATGACCGGGGTGCCCTCCGGCGCCGCGTCGTTGCACGGCCACTGCACGCTGCCCACGCGGTCGAGCAGTTCGAAGGAGACGCCGGTGAACGTGGGGGTGAGGGACGCAACCTCGTCCATGATCTCGCGCGCCGAGCCGTACTGCATGGGATAGCCGAGGGCCCGGGTCAGGGCCTGCGTCGTCTCCCACTCCGCCATGCCGGTCTTCGGGGCCATCACCGGGCGCACGCGGTTGATGCGGCGTTCGGCGTTGGTGAACGTGCCGTCCTTCTCCAGGAACGAGGTGCCGGGGAAGAACACGTGCGCGAACTTGGCCGTCTCGTTCAGGAACAGGTCCTGGACGATGACGCACTCCATCGCGGCGAGGGCTTCCTCGACGTGCTGCGTGTTGGGGTCGGACTGGGCGATGTCCTCGCCCTGGATGTAGATGCCCTTGAAGCGCCCCGCGCAGGCGGCGTCCAGCATGTTCGGGATGCGGAAGCCGGGTTCCGCGTCGATTTCCGCGTCCCATGCCGCCTCGAACGTGGCGCGCACGGCGTCGTCCGTGACCATGCGGTAGCCCGGCAGTTCGTGGGGGAAGGACCCCATGTCGCACGCGCCCTGGACGTTGTTCTGGCCGCGCAGCGGGTTCACGCCCACCCCGGGGCGGCCGATGTTGCCGGTCGCCATCGCGAGGTTCGCCATGGCCATGACCATGGTCGAGCCCTGGCTGTGTTCCGTGACGCCGAGCCCGTAGTAGATGGCGGCGTTCGGGGCCGTGGCGTAGGCCCGGGCCGCGGCGCGGGTGTCCTCCGCCGGAACGCCGGTCACTGCGGCGACGGTTTCGGGGGAGTGCTCCGGGGAGGCGGCGAACTCGAGCCACGCGCGGAAGGACTCGATGTCGCAGCGCTCGCGCGCGAACGCCTCGTCGATCAGCCCCTCGGTCACCGCCACGTGTGCGAACGCGTTCATGAGCGGGACGTTCGTGCCGGGCCGCAACGGCAGGTGCCAGTCGGCCTCGACGTGCGGCGAGCGCACGAGATCGATGCGCCGCGGATCCAGGACGATCAGTTTCGCGGGCGGGCGGCCCGGGAGGTCCTCGCGCAGGCGCCGCTTCATGCGGGACGCGAACACCGGGTGTCCCTCGGTCGGGTTCGCGCCGATGACGACGATGGTGTCCGCGTGGTCGACGGAGTCGAAGTTCTGGGTGCCCGCGGACGTGCCGTACGTCGTCTTCAGCCCGTAGCCCGTGGGCGAATGGCACACGCGCGCGCAGGTGTCGACGTTGTTGTTGCCAAACGTGGTGCGGACCATCTTCTGGATGACCCAGACCTCCTCGTTGGTGCACCGCGAGGAGGTGATGGCGCCGATGGCCCCCTTGCCGTGCGCGGTCTGGAGGTCCCGCAGGCGCCGCGCGGCGTGCGCGATGGCCTCGTCCCAGGAGACCTTGCGCCACGGGTCCGTGATGCGGTCCCGGATCATGGGGTCGAGGATCCGTTCGCGGTGCTGCGCATAACCCCAGGCGAAACGGCCCTTCACGCAGGAGTGGCCGTGGTTCGCCTTGCCGTCCTTGTCCGGCGTCATGCGCACGACCTGGTCGCCCTTGATCTCCGCGTTGAACGAACAGCCCACGCCGCAGTACGCGCAGGTGGTCTTGACGACCCGGTCCGGCACGCCGTGCTCGATGACGGATTTCTCCATGAGCGTCGCGGTCGGGCAGGCCTGCACGCAGGTGCCGCAGGAGACGCACTCGGAGGAGAAGAAGTCGTCCGCCCCGGTCTTCACGGTGGCGTCGAAGCCGCGTCCGTCGATGGTGAGCGCGTAGGTGCCCTGCACCTCGTCGCAGGCGCGCACGCAGCGCGAGCAGACGATGCACTTCGACGGGTCGAACGTGAAATAGGGGTTGGACGCGTCCGCCGCGGCGTCGAGGTGGTGCTCGCCTTCTCCGTAGCGCACCTCGCGCAGGCCGACGGCCCCCGCCATGTCCTGCAGCTCGCAGTCGCCGTTCGCGGAGCAGGTCAGGCAGTCGAGCGGATGGTCGGAGATGTAGAGCTCCATGACCCCGCGGCGCACTTTCGCGACCGTCTCGGTCTGGGTGCGCACGGTCATGCCGGCGGCCACCGGTTCGGTGCAGGAAGCCTGCAGGCCGCGGCGGCCCTCGACCTCGACCAGGCAGAGCCGACAGGACCCGAACGACTCGAGGCTGTCGGTGGCGCAGAGCTTCGGTACCGGGATGCCGGCCTCGATGGCGGCGCGCATGATCGAGGTGCCGGCCGGGACCGTCACGACCGCGCCGTCGACCGTCAGCGTGACGGTCTCCGGAGCCTCGGACGGTGGCGTCCCGTAGTCGTTGTCCGCGAGTCTCATGTCACTGTTTCCGAGCGCTTCCGGCCGCCGCGTCCTCAATCGCCCGTTTGCGGGAGACCGAGCGCGCTACGGACGGGGATGGGCGTCATGCCGCCCATCTGGCACAGGCTCGCCTGCTCCATGACATCGCACAGATCGGCAATAATAGCCAATTCCACCTCGGGGCGTTCGCTCGCGATCAGCGCCTCGACGGTCTCTTTCCCGCGTACCGCTCCGATGCGGCAGGGCGTGCACTTGCCGCAGGATTCGTGGGCGCAGAACGCGAACGCGAAGTGCGCCTGCTGGACGAGATCGACCGTGTCGTCGAAGACCACGATGCCCCCGTGACCTACGCCGGCGCCGATGCCGGCGAGGGCTTCGTAGGTCATCGGCGTGTCGAGCCGCGCCCCGCTCAGGTATGCGCCGAGGGGGCCGCCCACCTGCACGGCGCCCACGTCCCGCCCGGTGCGCGTGCCGCCGCCCCAGTCCTCGATCAGTTCCCTGAGCGCGACGCCGAACGGCAGTTCGATGAGCCCGCCGCGTTCCACGTTGCCCGCGAGCTGGAACGTCATCGTCCCCGTCGAACGCCCGACGCCGAGTTCCGCGTACGCGGCGCCGCCGTGTTCCAGGATGGCCGGAACGGCGCACAGCGTGATGACGTTGTGCACGAGGGTCGGGCGGCCGAAGAGCCCCGCGATGGCCGGCACGGGAGGCTTCGCGCGGATCTCCCCGCGCTTGCCCTCGAGACTCTCGAGCAGCGAGGTCTCCTCGCCGCAGATGTAGGCGCCGGCGCCGACGAAGAGCTCGATCTCGAAGGTCTCGAGGAGTCCCATGCCTCGGGCGGCCGCGATGGCCTCCGAGAAGACCTCGGCCGCCAGGGGATACTCGGACCGCAGGTAGACGACGCCGGTGTCGGCCCCGATCGCGCGGCCCGCGATCAGCATGCCCTCGATGAGCCGGAACGGGTCTCCTTCCATGATGAGCCGGTCCGCGAACGTGCCGGAGTCCCCTTCGTCGGCGTTGACGACGACGTACTTCCGGTCGGAGGGGGTGTCGTGGACCGTGCGCCACTTGATGTGGGCCGGAAACCCGGCGCCGCCGCGGCCGCGCAGCCCGCTGGCCTCGATCTCCGCCAGGATGTCCGCGGGCGCCCGTTCGAGATGGGCTCGAATGGGCGCGGGATCGTAGTCGAAGGGATCGACCCGGCCGCAGCGGTCGAACACCAGCCGGTGCTGGCGCGTCAGGGCCGGGATCTCGTCGGTGGGTCCGATGCGGGCCGCCTCGAGGTGGGCGAGGTCGCCGGCGGGCCCGAAGGCGATGCCGTCGATCTCGACCAGGGGCTCGGCCCAGCAGAGCCCGAGCGAACCGGTACGGATGACCTCGTGTCCCTCCTGCGCGAGTTCCGCCGCGATACGGTCGGCGCCGAGGGCGTTGGCCAGGGTCTCGCGGGGTACTTTCGCGATGGTCACGACGCGAGCGCCTCCGCGGTGGCGCGCACGATGACGCGGTCGTTCACGGTCGCGGCGGGACCGGTGGTGCACAGTCCCAGGCAATACACGGCTTCCAGGCTGACGCTGCCGTCGGCCGCCGTCTCGCCGAGACCCGCCCCGAAGCGCGCCACGGCCGCCGCCGTCAGCTCCCGGGCGCCGACGGACTGGCACGCCTCCGCCTGGCAGATGCGAATGTGGGTCCGGCCGCGCGGCTCGGTGTTGAGATCGCCGTAGAAGCCGACGATGCCCCGGACTTCGGCGACGGTGAGGTTGAAGGCGTCGGCGACCCCTTCCATGTGCGCGCGTTCGATGTAGCCGAACTCGGCGGCGATCTCGCGCAACGCCGTGATCGGGCCGCCGATGCGTCCGGTGTGGCGTTCCGCGATCCCGCGGGCCGACACTGCCTGGTCCATGCGAAAGCACCGCCATGAACGGACGGGCGACTATAGCACCGGCTTCCGCCCGCGGGCACGGCCCCCCGCGGGCGGTCGCCCGGACTTCAGCCCAGGCGGTGGGCCGCTCCGAGTTCCTCGCAGGTGGCGGTGAACCACTCGATCACTTCGGGGTGGTAGGGGATGCCGTTGGCCGTGCGGTCCTCCTCGTCCTCCGCCTCGAGCATCCCGGGATAGACGACGCGCTCTTCTCCCGGCGCGGTGCGGCACTCGCGCAACCGCTTGAGGTAGGCGTCCATGTCCGCCTTGAACGTCTCGAGGTCCGTGAACGCGGCCACGTCGCAGGCGATGAAACTGTGCGCGAACGCGGTCCGCCGGTCGGGTCCCGCTCCCGTCCCGCCGAGCACCGTGGTCAGCACCTCGACCATCATCATGAGCCCGAAGCCCTTGTGCGAGCCGATGTCGCGCGTGCCGCCGAGGGGCAGCAGCAGGAAGTTCGGCGGGACAGGCGCTTCCTCCATCACGGGCGCCCCGTCCTCTGTCGCCACCCAGCCCGGTGCGACGTTGCCGCCCACGCGCCGCAGGAGGCCGATCTTGTTGCCCGCCACCGAACTCATCGACGCGTCGAACAGGAACGGGACCTCCTCGCCGGCGGGGGCCGCGATGCCGAGGGGATTCAGTCCCAGCAGGGGTTCCGCGCCGAACGTGGGCGCGACGTGGACGCCGCCGGACGTCATCGAGATGCCGATCATGTCGTGGGACAGGGCGCGGTGGGCGTGGTAGGCGGCGGCGCCGTAGTGGCCGCCGTTGCTGGTGACGGCGAAGGCGATCCCGTACTGCTTCGCGCGCTCGATGGCGAGGTCCATGACGGCGGGGCCGACCACCAGGCCCAGCCCGTTGTCGGAGTCCACGTAGAGGGCCGGCCCGGTGTCGCGCACGACCCTCCACTCGGGCGTCGGGTTGACGTGTCCGTTGCGGAAGCCGTGCACGTAGGCCCGCATCATGTTGCTGACGCCGTGGCTCTCGATGCCCCGCACGTCGGCGTAGACCAGCACGTCGGCGGCCTGGACCGCGTCGGCCTCGGGCATGCCGAGCGCCTGGAACATGTTCTCCACGGTCGCCCGCATGTCGTCCGGCGCAACGCGCACCGCGATGTCGTCCGGGACCTTGAATCGATCGAGCACGGGTTTCTCCTTGTCGTGGCGGCGGCAGACGGGTCGGCACCTGTCCGCGGTTCGGGCGCGGTGCTACCATCCCATTGTGAGTGAAGGAGGGATGTGAGTGAAGGAGGGACACGAGTGAAGGAGGGAACGATGTCAGGAGCAACGTCCGTTAGCGCCGAGGTCCGTTACCTCAATCCGGAGTGGAAGGGCCGCGCGGAGGCGCCGCGCATCGGCGACCGGACGTCCCGCCGGGCCAACACCGCGAAGCGCGCCGTCTCCATCGGCGACGCCCGCGGGCTCGACCTCGGTCTCGACACGTCCGGCTTCGTCCTGGCCAGGCACGAGTCCGCCGTCCGCGATTTCCACGACGCCGCGCAGGTACGCGACACCTACTACCGGGAAGTGGGCGACGCGGTACGGACCATGACGGGCGCCGACGCGGTATTCGTCTACTCGCACACCATCCGCACGGAGGACACCAGCGACTTCAACGTCGCCTACGCGCGCTTCGTGCACTGCGACTACTCCCTCGGCCGCGCCGCGGAACGGCGGGAGAACGCGCTCGCGAAGCACAAGGCGGACCTCGATCCCGCGCGGCACTGGGAGTTCGCCTGGTTCAACACCTGGCAGCCGATCGAGCGCGAAGTGCGCAGGAACCCCCTGGCCGTGATCGACGCCAGGACGCTCGATCTCGGGGACGTGATCGACTACTACTACACGGGATACCAGGGCCGGCCGGGGCCCGAGACCGGGTCGATGGAGGGCGGAGCGCCGTCGTCCATGCCGATCTTCCGCCCCGAGCACCGGTTCTACTACTTCTCGCGCATGCGGACCGACGAGATGATGGTGATCAAGCAGCTCGACACCCGCCCGGACCGGGCGCGGGGCTGCCCCCATACCTCGTTCGACATCGAGGCCCCGGCGGACGCCCCCGGGCGCCGGAGCATCGAAGCGCGGATGGTTTGCGCGTTCGCGAGTTGACACCGGCGCGCTGACTCCGCCTGGCGAATCCGCCGCATGGCGGCGGTCGGCGCGCACCTAGGGCGCTGGCGGCCCGGGTTCGCGTCGCATTGGATGTAGTGTCCGGCGCTTGCCGGAGTGTCTGGCTCGGGGAGGCCGATGGCCGCGCGGGAAGGCGAATCCGGGATTCTCTACGAGCCCGACGAGCGGCCTCCGCTGCTCTTCACCACGGGCCTCGGACTCCAGTTCGCGATCCTGTCGCTGTCCGGCATCATGCTGATGCCGATGACGGTGTTCCGCTCCGCCGGTTCGCCGGAGACGGTGCTCCTGTGGGCCGTGTTCGTCTCGCTGGTCGTATCCGGCGTGATCACGGCGCTGCAGGCCTTCCGCCTCGGACGCGTCGGCGCCGGGTACCTGCTGATCACGGGCCCCGCGAGCGCGGCCATCGCGGTGTGCGTCGATGCGCTCGACGCCGGCGGCCCCGGGCTGCTCGCCGCGCTCATGTGCGCCGGCGCGCTGTTCCAGCTCCTGTTCTCGGCGCGCCTGTCCCTGTTTCGTCGCGTGCTCACGCCGACGGTCTCCGGGACCGTGCTGCTGCTCCTGCCACTGGTGGTGATGCCCATCATCTTCGGGTTGCTGGACGACGTGCCCGCGGCCTCCTCTTCGCTCGCGGCCCCGCTCTCCGCCCTGGCGACGGTCGTCGTGGTGGCCGGAGCCATGCTCGGCGGCGGACCGAGGCTGCGCCCGTGGGCCCCCGTCTTGGGGATCGTGGTCGGCTCGGCGGTCGCCGGGACGTTTGGCGCCTACGACGTGGACCGGGTGCTTTCCGCCGGCTGGGTCGGTGTGCCCAAGGTCGCCTGGCCGGGGCTGGACCTCGACTTCGGCCCCGATTTCTGGGCGCTGCTGCCGGGCCTCCTGCTCGTGCTCGTCGTGTTGACGATCCGAACGATCAGCGCCGGCGTGGGGATCCAGGGCGTGTCCTGGCGTCGGCGGCACGCCGTCGACTTCCGCGCCGTGCAGGGCGCGGTCACGGCGGACGGCGTCAGCAACCTGCTCGCCGGCCTCGGGGGCACGATCCCGAACGGCGCGCGCACCACCACGGTGTCGCTTACGCAGATCACCGGGGTGGGGGCGCGACCGGTGGGTATCGCGCTGGGCCTGGGGCTCGTCGCCTTCGGGTTCTTCCCCAAAGTGCTCGCCCTCGTACTCGCAGTGCCGGGCCCCGTACTCGCGGGTTACGTGACCGTGATGGTCGCGACGCTCTTCACGCTGGGCGTCAGGACGGTCATGCAGGACGGTCTCGACTCCCGCAAGGGCTTCATTGTCGGCTTCTCCTTCTGGATCGGCTTTGGCTGCCAGAACGAGCTCATATTCCCCGAGTACCTCTCCGACTTCGCGGGCGGACTGCTGCGCAGCGGCCTGACCGCGGGCGGGCTCGTCGCCATCCTCATCACCCTGATCCTCGAAATCACCGCACCGCGGCGCAAGCGCATCGCGGTGGAACTCGACGTCGCCTCGCTGCCGATGCTGCGCGATTTCGTGGACGCGTTCGTCGCGCGGCGCGGCTGGAATGCCGCGATCGTGCAGCGTATCGAGGCGGTCTGCGAAGAGGGCCTGCTGACGCTGATCCGGCCCGAGGGCGACGATGCCCCGCGGTTGGGGCCGCGACGGCTGGTGGTGGTCGCGCGGGCGGAGGAGGGCGGCGCGGTCATCGAGTTCGTCGCCGCGCCGGGCGAGCAGAACATCGAGGACAGCATGACGCTCCTGGCCGAGCACGCGACGGAGGAGACGATGGAGCGCGAACTCTCCCTGCGGCTGCTGCGCCACATGGCCTCGTCCGTGCGGCACCAGCAGTACCACGACACCGACATCCTGACGGTGCGCGTGGTGGCCCCGGGGCCGGGTGACGCGTAGGGGCCCGTCCGCGACAGCGCCGGCGGCGTATAATTCTTCCCGACCCACTCCCCCGTCGGGGAGCCGCCATGCCAGACGATTTCGAACGCCCGCCCCCGCCGCCCCCGCCGCCACTGGACAAATGGCTGGCCCGCTCGGACCGCGCGGACAACCGACGCGAGCCGTTCTTCGCCGGGCGCGAGGAGGAGTACGAGGTGTTCGCCCGTGGCGTTCGGCTGCTACGGGATGGCGATGTCGGCGGCGAGGCGATCATCTTCCAAGGGGCGCCCGGGGCGGGCAAGAGCGCGCTCATGCAGGAGTGTATCGAGGCGGCACGGGCACACTCGACACAACAAAAGACGTGGCTGGCGCAGTCGCTCGACGTGCACCTTTTCGCGGACCCCGCCGCGCTGTGCCGGCTGCTGCTGCAGGGGTTGCGTCGGGAGCGGCTGCGCCTGGCGGGCGATGCGACGCATCCGCGCATGGAGAGGTTGCTCGCGAAGCTGCAGGATGCGTGGGGCGAACTGTCCGCGCGCGGCGGCGGTGTCGGTGGCGTGCGCGTGGGTGCTCGCCCACAACCGGGTGGGATGGTCGCCGCGGACGCGTTCGATGCCATCGCGGACGTGTTCGGTGGCGTACGCGTGGTGCTGTTCATCGACGAGGCGCAGAACGTCGACAACGACGCGCGTGCGGCGCTCTCGGTCCTGTCCCGCGGTCAAACGGGCATCGACCTGTTGCCGGTGTTCTTTGGCTTGGGGCACGCTGCGCGAGCGCTGTCGGAGAAGGGGCGCTTGTCGCGTCCCCCTGCCGAGCGCGTGGTGGAGATGGCGGCGCTGTCTGAAGCAGACGTCCGCGAGTCGCTCGCAATGACCTTCAACGCCTACGCGGTGCGCGGCAGTGCTCGCGATCGCTGGCTCGACGAACTCACGGCGTTGTCGCAGGGGTGGCCGCAGCACCTGAACCGGGTGGCGCGCGCGGCCGCACGGGAACTCGGGCCGCACGGCATGGATGTCGACCATGGCGACCTCGACTCGGCGCTCGTCGAGGGGGAGGCGGCTAAGCGGGCATATTACGCGGGTCGGCTCGAAGGGCTCGACGCGCGCGAACTGCGCCCGTATGCGGCGTTGGGCGCGCATGTCGCGGCGGGAAGGCGCACGTTCGACGTGGATGACGTTGCCAAGGTGCTGGCTGAGTCGGGGAGCGCGGAGGCGGACCCGGCCAAGTGGCTGCGCGGCGCGTTGGGCCGTGGCGTGGTCTCTGCGGTGCCGCACGAGCCGGGGCGCCTGCAGGTGCCGGTCCCGTCGCTGGCGACCTACATGGCGGGCCTGTCGCCCCCGACGCGACCGGGTGCCCCGGCACCTGCGGGCGGTTCACCAGCACCATGAGACGCCGCCCGGAGGGCGTCCACTCGCGCACCACCCCTCGGCACCGTACCCCGCCGTCGAACCACCGTGTGCCGAACACTTGGCGGCAGCGTCCGCGCGGGGGAGCGCCGCCGAAACCAGCCTCCCGGCGGGACCCCGTCGATGGTGCTCTGCAAACCCAGCCCCCCAGGGGGATCGACTCCCCCGCGCCAGCAGGGGCGACTCGGCGGGAAGGAGCCGACAACATTGCCCCTTCTCCGCGAGGAACACGGTACGGTCCTCTGCGATCTTCTCGTGCACGCCGGAGCGGACTGTGTCCTACCCTCAGCAGTCACCAGCGCCGAGCGACAAGCCAACGATAGCAACCGGGCTTGGTCTTGAATCACCTGCGGCAGGCGATCCCGACAGCGGCACCGAAGTCGGCTGCTCCTGCTGTACAGAGCCTGGGCGACAGGCAGCTAGGGCGCGGGACCGCCGGCTGCTGGCTGCGGCGGCGGTTGCACCGGCACTTCCCCCGTCGCCAGATACTTCGCGAAGGACGGGATCGGCGGCGCGTAGTGGCCGAGGGGGAGCCCCGCTCCCGACAGCACGCCGGCGTCCAACGTGCTCTTGAAGAGGTCCCTGGTCTCTTCGTGGACCTTGTCAGGGGCGACGCGAGGGTCGCCATCAAGGGCCTCGAACAGCGCGTCCACAATGACGCGCTCCTCCCAAGGAGGCTCGTCCCCGAGCCCCGCCAGCGCCGCACGCGCGGCATAGGCGTACGCGCCGACCATCTCGATGCGCTTGTCGTAGTAGTCCCGCCGCAGGTTCGCCGCGCGCCGCGTCGCCGCCGCCAGGCCATCCGCCCGCATCGTGCCGTCCGCAGCCACCAACACCTCGAAGCACGCCCAGAGGTTGTTGTTCAGGTGCTGCGGCCAGCCGTCCGACGCCTCCGCGCACGCCCGCGCCCATTGCTCCAGCGCGGCGGTGCCCCCGCGCGGCCGGTAGCGGAGCAGGGTGCCGCGCGCCACCGCCAAGCACTCGTCGCGGGACAACGCGCCCAGCTCGTGCGTTGTCTCGTGTCCCATGCGCGAGGCACACAGTGCGCTCAGGTGCGCGCGAGTGCGCGACAAGCCGAAGAACACCGGCACGATGGACAGGCCATGGTTGCCACGGTGCAGCTCGGCGATGGTCAGGTTCTGCTTCCGTAGCTCGCCGTCTGGCCCCTCCACCACGGAGTCCGCGACAATGCCCTGCGCCTCATCCACAACCAGCACGATAGGTGCGCGCCAGTCCGGGTGCCGTTCGCACAGGGTGCGGAAGGTGACGTCCCGCCCCGCGAAGTTGCGGGTGAGCGTGCGGCCTGACATACCGCGCACGCCGAGGGCAGATGCCCCGGCCGTCCGTTGCCTGGTCTCTGACGCGTGGGGCATCGGCACCATCCCCTCGACCCCCTCCGCCCCCTCGCGGCGGGCCATGGCAGCCTCGACCGCGGCGACCACGGAAGTGCGCGCTGCGAAGGTGTCGGGGTCGATCTCCAGCACGAGGGGGGCGTCGGCGCCTGCTGACTCCGCAGACGGGGCGATGCGCTCAAAGATCTCCTTGAGCAACGCGCTCTTGCCCGCTCCGGGCGCACCCCGTACCACGCGCGTCGCGCCGGGGGGACCGCCGGTTTTCGCAGCGAGCCGCACTGTCTCCGACACGTCTTCGATGATGTCGCCCCGCCCCGCGAAAACGTCCGGCCTGTCGCGGTCGCGACGTGCCATAAACAGCCGCATTCCCTCGATGTCGGGGCCGCCGTCGGGCGGCTCGTTGCATGTCATGCGCCACTTCCCGCAGGACCTTGCCCACGTTGAGGCAAGTGTACTCCCCGGTGACCGCTCGCCGGGGGCGGCCCCCCGTCGCCCGATTAGCTTGATCTTCGAGTCTCCCTGGTGGAGCGAGCGTTCTCACCTCGGGCTGCCGGACCCTGGCCGACTACGATACGGTCATGACGGCAATCACCGATGACGACGAGGCCGGCAGCCTCTCCGCCAGCGTCGCGCTGGGGAACGGGACGAACGGCCCGGCGCAGACCGGCGCCAACGTGGACTTCACCTTCTCGCTGGCCGCGGCGCGGGAGGAGCGTGAGCTGGAGGGGATCCGGACGCAGCTGGCCTGGGGCGGCGACGTGCTCAGCCCGCGCTCGGACCGTAGGCGCCGCGGTGATTCACCTTGGCGCTCCCGTCCGGTTTCCATGCGGGATTGACCGCGAACTGGTCCCATGTAGGCGACCACGAGGGTCCTACATGATGAGCTGCTCCGCCACCTGCTCGAGCACGTCGTAGCGGGTGTCGAAGTTCGGCAGGATCATCATCTGATCGAGACCCGCGTCGGCAAGTGCGTGCAGGCGCTCGAGCAGTTGGTCCCGCGTACCGATCATGCACACCGCCCCGAGCACTTCCGGCGTCAGGAAGCGTTCCTCCTCCGGCAGCACCCAGCAGTTGTGGCCGCCGTGGATGCGCTGGTGCCGGCGTTCGGCGGGGAAGGTCGCCAGCAGCGCCGTGTAGTCGTCCCAGATGCCGGCCATCGAGTTCGGCGGTTGGTGACCGAAGTTGCGGAACTGGTCGTACGCGAAGTGCACGCCGGCCATGGCCATCGCACCGCACTGGCTCTTCACCCGGTCGGAGTCGATGGCCTCTCCTTCCTCCAGTATGACGATGGTGGTGAGCGCGGTCGTGTAGTAGGCGTCCCGGTCGAAGGCGCGCCCGGCTGCGCGGGCCCCGGCCTCGATCATGTGCCAGGAGCCCCCGAGCGCACTGGCGGACGCCGCGCCGAGCACGGCCCCGTCGCCATGCTTGCCGGCGAGGCCGAGCGAACGCGGCCCGAACCCCGAGACATGGAGCGGGATCGGGTCCTCGAAATTGACGAAGCCCTTGTCCGGCATGATGTGCACGATCGGCTGCCCGTCGTCGTTCAGCGCCTCCTCGCCCCGCAGCAGGGGCCGCAGGGTGGCGAGGTACTCGTCGAACTCGCGGATTCGCTGGGGTTTCTTGCCCATCACGCGCATGGCGGTGTTGCCGGTGCCGACGCCCAGGAACGTGCGGCCGGGCGCCAGGGCGTTGATGGTGGCGATGCCGGCGGCGTGCACCGGGGCGGGACGCGTGCCGGTCACGGCGACACCCGTGCCGAGGTGGATGCGCGACGTCCGCGTCGCGGCAAGGGCGAGCGTCGCGTAGCAGTCCGACCACAGCATCTGGCTGTCCGCCAGCCAGGCGTGGCTGTAGCCGAGTTCCTCGGCGCGCACGACGTAGTCGATGTCGCCGACGTGCGAGGCGACGCAGATACCCATGTCCATGAAGGGGGCTCCTAAGAAGGTGTAGGGCGCCTACGTTGCATTGCCGGACGCGTCTGCGCAAGATTCCGCCCCTTCGGGGACGGAGACAGCACATGGACCTGTTGAAGGCGGTGAACAAGCCGATCGACGCGGACGACGAGACGATCCGCCAGGCGCTGGAGGATGCGCACATACCCTCGTTGATGAACGCGCTGGTGCACCTGACGGGCGACGCGGACATCATCCGCGGCGACATCCAGCCCGAGTCCGGGTTTCTCGTCGACCCGCAGGGCGGCATCGCGGAGGAAGATCAGGCCCGCATCCGGCAACGGGCCCTGGAGGCGCTCCAGGCGTTCCGGGACAACGGCCAGCGGTTGCCGCCGGCCCCGGGCGCCGACCTGGTGCACGAGATGGTCAACTTCGCGTCCGGGCAGGAACTGTCCCCGGAGTACGGCACCTTCCTCGAAGCGGAGCTCGCCCTGCACGACGAGGACAGCTACGGGGTCCCGGAACTCGCGGAACTGCCGGCCGCGGCGCGGGCGAACTTCAAGGTCCTGATCGTCGGCGCGGGCATGTCCGGACTGCTCGCGGGCATCCGGCTCAAGGCCGCCGGCATCGGCTTCGAGATCGTCGAACGGCACGGGGACGTGGGCGGCACCTGGTATCAGAACACCTACCCCGGCTGCCGCGTGGACAGCCCCAACCACACCTACTCGTACAGCTTCCACCCGACCGACTGGCCGCAGTTCTACTCGTCGCAGGAAGTCCTGCGCCGCTATTTCGACGACTGCGCGACCCACTACGGACTGCGCGAGAACATCCGCTTCCACACGGATGTCGAGGCCGCCACCTACGACGAGGAAGGCGGGGTCTGGCATGTCGAGGTCCGGCACCGGGACGGCGCCGCCGAGACGCTGGTCGCCAACGCGGTCATCAGCGCGGTCGGACAGCTCAACCGGCCCAAGTGGCCGGACATCCCGGGCCAGGACCGCTTCCGGGGCATCGCGTTCCACTCGACCGAGTGGGAGCACGAGCATGACCTCTCGGGCAAGAAGGTCATCGTGATCGGCACCGGCGCCTCGGCGTTCCAGTTCGCCCCGGAAGTGGCGAGGGAGGCGGCCAGCGTCACGATCTTCCAGCGCACCGCGCCGTGGATCTTCAATGCGCCCGAGTACCACGAGTACGTTCCGGACGGGAAACACTGGCTGCTGAACCACGTCCCGTACTACGCGAAGTGGTTCCGCTTCAGCATGTTCTGGCGCATGGCCGAGGGCATTCTCGCCGCGGCGAAGAAGGACCCCGCGTGGAACGAGACCGATCGCGCGATCAGCGCGGAGAACGATCAGCTGCGGGAGCTGCTCACGGAGGGCATCGCGGCGCTCTGCGAGGAAGACGAGGACCTGCGCGACAAGATCGTTCCGGACTACCCGGTGGCGGGCAAGCGCATCCTCATCGACAACGGCAACTGGATCCGCGCCCTGCGGCGCGACAACGTCGACCTCGTCACGGATCCGATCGCCGAGATCGACGAGACCGGCGTGCGCACCGAGAGCGGCGCGCACCACGACTGCGACGTGCTGGTCTACGGCACCGGGTTCACCGCCAGCAAGTTCCTGTGGCCGATGAAGATCACCGGGCGCAACGGCGCGACCCTGGAAGGGCAGTGGGACGGCGACGCCCGGGCCTACATGGGCATCACGGTCCCCAACTTCCCGAACCTCTTCTGCATGTACGGTCCGAACACCAACATCGTGGTGAACGGCAGCATCGTGTTCTTCTCCGAGTGCGAGATGCGCTACATCCTGGGCTGCCTGAAGCTCCTCATCGGGGGCGACAGCAACGCCATGGACTGCCGCCAGGACGTGCACGACGCGTACAACGCGCGCATCGACGAGGGCAACCGGAACATGGCCTGGGGTGTCTCGAAGGCGCCCACCTGGTACCGCAACGACAAGGGCCGCATCGCGCAGAACTGGCCGTTCACGCTGCGCGAGTTCTGGAGCCAGAC
>JAJDVW010000037.1 GCA_022825925.1 Pseudomonadales bacterium
CTGGTCCAGGATCTCGCGGCCCAGCGTGCCCTGGCCCGCGATGACGGCATCGTCCTCGAACGGGTGCACGAGGACGAGTCCGCGCTCCTCCGCCAGCCCGTGCGTGTAGGTGAGCGTCTCCGCGAACCGGTCTCCGTGCAGGAACACCTCGGCGCCGAACACCTTGGTCTGCTCGACCTTCGCGTTCGGCGTGTGGCGCGGCATGACGATGGTCACGGGAATGCCGAGGCGCGAGCCGTGGTAGGCCAGGGCCTGGGCATGGTTCCCCGCGGACATGGCGATGACGCCGGCGTCGCGTTCGGCGGCGTCGAGGAGTAGCAGGCGGTTCAGCGCGCCCCGTTCCTTGAACGACGCGGTGAACTGCAGGTTCTCGAACTTGAGATGCAGGTCCGCCCCGAGGTTGGCCGACAACGTCTCGGAACGCAGCAGCGGCGTGCGTACGACATGCTCGCCGATCCGCTCCCAGGCCCTCTCGATCGCGTCCAACGTCACGGTCATGTCTGCAGCGCCCATCCGCCGCCGCTCCCGGCGGGCGGCGCAGTATAGCCGCGCCTGGAATCAGCGGTCCGTGGCGTGTCGCGCCAGCGTCCGGACCACCACGGCGAGGGCCGCGAAGACCAGCACGCCCGCGAGCGCGAAGGCGGCGCCGGGGAAGTAGACGGGCGCCGCCGGCGACGTGAACCAGGCGAAGAGCTGCGTCATCACGGGGGGGCTCACCACCGAGGTGGCGCTCGCCACGCTGCCGATCGCGCCCTGCAGTTCGCCCTGGGCGTCGGCCCCGACGTGTCTCGACATGACGCCGGTGAGGGCCGGCATCACGAGTCCCGAGCCCGCTCCGACCACGATCCAGACGTAGAGCATCCAGCCCACCGGCGAGAGCAGCGCATAGCCGAGCAGGCTGACGGCCGCGAGGGCGAAACCCACGGAGGCGCAGCGCTCCGCACCCCAGGCGGGGATGGCGCGGCGGATCACGAAACCCTGGACGATGAGCATGCACATGCCGACGAAACCGAGCGAGAACCCGATCTCGCGCGGACCCCATCCGTAGCGTTCGATGCTGAAGAACGCCCACGTCACGGGCAGCGAGTTCTGCGCCGTCATGTAGAGGAAGTACGCGGCCAGGATGCCGATCACCACCGGGAACCGGCGCATCTGGCGGAACGCCCCCAACGGGTTGGCGCGGGACGCCCGGAACGGCCGGCGATGTTCGCGCGCCAGGGTTTCCGGAATCGCGAGCCAGCCGAACGCGACGGTGGCGAAAGCAATTCCGGCGGTGGCGAAGAACGGCGTGCGCGGCCCGAACTCGCCCAGGAAACCGCCGATCACGGGGCCGAGGATGAATCCCGCCCCGAACGCGGCGCCCATCAGGCCGAAGTTCTGCGCGCGCTTCTCCGGCGGGAAGAGGTCGGCG
Source organism: Pseudomonadales bacterium (assembly GCA_022825925.1). Lineage (GTDB taxonomy): Bacteria > Pseudomonadota > Gammaproteobacteria > Pseudomonadales > Azotimanducaceae > VXNE01. The sequence goes on from JAJDVW010000037.1 coordinate 1,412, forward strand.
ACGCACGCGTTGGCGATGGCGAAGCTGGTGGCCGACATGCCCGCCACGAGCCGGCCGACATAGAGCCAGGCGAGGGTCGGCGCGAAGCCCATGATGAGGTGGTCGAGCCCGAACACGAACAGCGACAAGAGGAGCACGGGGCGCCGTCCGAAACGGTCCGACAGGTTGCCGGCCAGCGGTGCGCAGAAGAACTGCATCAGCGCGTAGACGAAGACCAGCCAACCGCCGTGGCGCGCCGCCTCGTGCAGGGGGTCGCCGGTGACGTCCACGATCAGCTCGGGCAGGACCGGCATGACGATCCCGAAACCGACGGAGTTGAGGAGGACGGCGACGAAGATGAACGCCACCGCCCGGTTGGCGGAGGTCACGCTGGATTCCGGGGCGGGCAGTGCGCGTATCGTCGCGTGAGCGGTTGCTTTTTCGCAAGGGAGCGCAGAGAATCCGCCCGCCATGAAGATCAGCGAGTCGAATCGTCAGGCCGTGCCCGAGAGACGGATCCGCATCGGACGCCGCTCGGGCTATTGGTTCGCCTACCCGCCCCGTTAGCGCGGCGCACTCGCTTCTCGAGAGGCCGCGCGGGCTGCCTCTCGACCGAACCCCGACAGGTAGCCGCCTTCGGGGTTTTTGCGTTTTGGAGGGTCCCATGCACACACCGACGGAGAATCTCAACGTGCTTGCCAACGAGGTCCTGCCGACTCCGTTCGCGGTCAAGGCGGCGCAGCCGGCGCCGGAGGCGGTCATGGATCGGGTCACCGACGCGCGCCACCAGGTACGCAAGATCCTGGAGCGGCGCGACCACCGCCTGCTCGTGGTCGTGGGCCCGTGCTCCATTCATGACGTGGACGCCGCGCTGGAATACGCCCGCCGGCTGAACGCCGTCGCGGCCCGGACGAGTGACAGCCTGCTCGTCGTCATGCGCGCCTACTTCGAGAAGCCCCGCACGACCGTCGGCTGGAAGGGGCTGATCAACGATCCGTATCTCGACGATTCGTTCCACATCGAGGACGGCATCCAGATCGCGCGCCGGCTGCTCATCGACCTCGCCGCGATGGGCCTGCCGCTGTCGACGGAGGCGCTCGATCCGATCATGCCCCAGTACCTGCACGACCTCATCGCGTGGTCCGCCATCGGCGCCCGGACGACCGAGTCGCAGACCCACCGGGAGATGGCCTCGGGGCTGTCGTCCGCCGTGGGGTTCAAGAACGGCACGGACGGCTCCCTGGACGTCGCGATCAATGCCCTGCGTTCCGTGACCAAGCCGCACCGGTTCCTCGGCATCAACCAGTCCGGCCAGGTCGCCGTCATCCACACGCGCGGCAACGACCTCGCCCACATCGTCCTGCGCGGGGGGCACTCCGGGCCGAACTACGACGACGGGGCGATCGCCTCCTGCGAGGCGGAACTCCGTGCCGCGGACCTTCCCGAGAACATCATGGTCGACTGCTCGCACGCCAACTCGAGCAAGGACCATCGGAACCAGCCCGCGGTCGCCCGCGACGTCGCCGCGCAGATAGAAGGCGGGAACCGCTCGATCATCGGGATGATGCTGGAGAGCAATCTCTCCGAAGGCAGCCAGAAGCTGGGAGACGACCTGAGTTATGGCGTCTCGATCACCGACGCGTGCATCGGGTGGTCGGAAACGGAGTCGCTGTTGCTGGAGCTGGCCGACCGGATGGGCGACGTGCTCGTGCGGCGCACGGACCTCGCCCGCGCCGGCTGAGCCTGGGATCGCCCTACCGGAGCGCACCCCGGGGGGTCAACGGTAGTAGGCGTGCTCCGTCATGGTGTGGTCGGTGGCGTCCCGGATCGCGGCCAGGTCCGGGACCTGCTCGATCAACGTCCTCTCCACGCCCTGCTTGAGCGTGATGTCGACGGCGGCGCACCCCTGGCAGCCGCCGCCGAACTGGAGGACGGCGGTGTCGCCGTCCACGACCTCGACGAGCGTCACCATGCCGCCGTGGGAGGCCAGCCCCGGATTGATCTCGTTGTAGAGCACGTAGTTGATGCGGTCCTCGATCGGCGAGTCCGGGCCGACGCTGGGGGTCCGCGCGTTGGGAGCCTTGATCGTGAGCTGCCCGCCCATGCGGTCTTCCTGGAAGTCGACCACCGCGTCGACCAGGTAGGGCTCGCTACGTTGCTCGAAGTAGGCCGTGAACGCCCCGTAGTCCACCGGGACATCGTCCTCGACCGCCTCTCCCGGACGGCAATAGGCGATGCAGGTCTCCGCATGCGGCGTGCCCGGCTGCGCGACGAAGATGCGGATGCCGCACCCTTCCTCCTGCTTCGACAGCAGATCCTTCAGGTAGTCCTGCGCGGCTTCGGAAATGTCGATCACGACGTTGCTCCCGCCAAACCCGACCAAAGAGCTTGGGTATGGTACCCCGAAACCGGCACTGGTGCCCGACCCGTCCACGTATCATGAGTCATCCTCAGGACCGCAACCCGATAACTTCTATTGCGCTCATGCAGCGCGGGCCATTACCGTAGCCGGCAGACAGGTTGGCGCACGGCGGCAGACCCGCCGATCGACGATGACACACCCGCTGGCCGCGGCCCTCGGGGAGCGCATCCTGCTCCTCGACGGGGCGACCGGAACGATGCAGCAGTCCTTCGGCCTCACGGAGGACGACTACCGGGGCGAGCCGTTCCGGGACCATCCCCTGCCCCTGCACGGCAACGGCGACGTCCTGTCCCTGACCCGGCCGGACGTAGTGGACGCGACCCATCGGGCGTACCTCGAGGCGGGCGCCGACGTCATCGAGACGAACACGTTCACCGCCACGCGCATCGCGCAGGCCGACTACGGGCTGGAAGCGGCCGTGTACGACATGAACCTCGCGTCCGCCCGCGTCGCCCGAAGCGCGGCCGACGCGTACGCGGCGTCGGGGCGCCCGCGGTTCGTGGCGGGCGTACTCGGCCCGACCAACCGGACGGCCAGCATCTCGCCGGACGTCGCCGATCCCGGTTCCCGCAACGTGCGGTTCGAAGACCTCGATGCGGCCTACCGGGAAGCCGTGGGCGCGCTCATGGACGGCGGCGTCGACCTCCTCATGATCGAGACCGCGTTCGACACGTTGAACGCCAAGGCGGCCCTGTTCGCCATCCGGGCGGTCTTCGACGCCCGTGGCGCTTCGCTGCCGATCATGGTGTCGGGGACGATCACCGACGCGAGCGGCCGAACCCTGTCCGGACAGACCTGTGCGGCGTTCTGGCACTCGGTCGCCCACGCGCGGCCCCTGATTGCCGGGCTCAACTGCGCCCTCGGTCCGGAAGCGTTGCGCCCACACGTGGAGGAGCTCGCGGGACTCGCGCCGACCTTCGTGAGCGTGCACCCGAACGCCGGCCTGCCGAACGCGTTCGGGGAGTACGACGAGACGCCGGAGTCCATGGCGGAGACGATCGGCGACCTGGCCAGACTCGGCTTCGTCAACCTGATCGGCGGGTGCTGCGGCACGACGCCCGAACACATCCGCGCCATCGGCGAGCGCGTGGCCGGACTTCCGCCCCGGCGTCCGCCGGCGTCGAAGGCGACGCTCTGCCTGGCGGGTCTCGAGCCCGTCGAGATCAGCGGCGACTCCCTGTTCGTGAACGTCGGGGAACGCACCAACGTCACCGGGTCCGCGCGGTTTCGCCGCCTCATCAAGGCCGGCGACTACGCGGACGCGCTCAAGGTGGCGCGGGGCCAGGTGGAGAACGGCGCCCAGCTCGTCGACGTCAACATGGACGAAGGCATGCTCGACGGCGTCGCCGCCATGGAGCGCTTCCTGGACCTCGCGATGAGCGAGCCGGACATCGCCCGCGTGCCGATCATGATCGACTCGAGCAAGTGGGAGGTCATCGAGACGGGGCTGCGCCGGGTGCAGGGCAAGTGCGTGGTGAACTCGCTCAGCCTCAAGGACGGCGAGGCGCTCTTCCTCGAGCGGGCCGAACAGTGCCGCCGGTACGGCGCGGCGGTCATCGTCATGGCCTTCGACGAGGAGGGGCAGGCCGACTCCCTGCCGCGCCGCAAGGCGATCATGGAACGCTGTTACCGGCTGCTCGTCGACCGGATCGGGTTCCCTCCCGAGGACATCATCTTCGACCCGAACGTGTTCGCGATCGCCACCGGCATCGAGGCCCACGCGAACTACGCCGTGGACTTCATCGAGGCCTGCCGCTGGGTGCGGGACAGCCTGCCGGGCGCGAGCTGTTCCGGCGGCATCAGCAACGTGTCCTTCTCGTTCCGCGGCAACGACCGGGTGCGCGAGGCGATCCATGCGGTGTTCCTCTACCACGCCATCGAGGCCGGCCTCACGATGGGCATCGTGAACGCCGGGCAACTCGCCATCTACGACGAGATTCCCGGCGCACTGCGCGACGCGGTGGAGGACGCGGTCCTGAACCGCCGGCAGGACGCGACGGAACGCCTGCTGGCGGTCGCCGAGCGGTTCTCCGGCGCCGGCGCGGTACGCGCGGAAGAGGACGCCGAATGGCGCGGGGCGCCGGTTGCGGAGCGGCTCTCGCACGCACTCGTCCAGGGCGTCTCGAAGTTCATCGTCGAGGACACCGAAGCAGCCCGGCAAGGCGCCGAGCGCGCGATCGACGTGATCGAAGGCCCCCTGATGGCGGGCATGAACGTGGTCGGCGACCTGTTCGGGGCCGGGCGGATGTTCCTGCCGCAGGTCGTCAAGAGCGCACGCGTGATGAAGGAGGCCGTGGCGCACCTCGTGCCCTTCATCGAGGCGGAGAAAGCGGCCGGCGGCGCCGCCCCGCGCAGCAAGGGCCGGATCGTGATGGCGACCGTCAAGGGCGACGTGCACGACATCGGCAAGAACATCGTCGCCGTCGTCCTCCGGTGCAACAACTACGAGGTCCGCGACCTGGGCGTCATGACCCCGGCCGAGACCATCCTCGACGCGGCGCGCGAGATGGACGCGGACATCGTCGGCCTCTCGGGCCTCATCACCCCATCCCTCGACGAGATGGTCCACGTCGCGTCGGAGATGGAGCGCCGGGGCTTCGACATCCCCCTGCTCATCGGCGGCGCGACGACGTCCAAGGCGCACACCGCCGTGAAGGTGGCGCCGGCCTACTCCGGACCGACGGTCTACGTGACGGACGCATCACGGGCGGTCGGCGTCGCGACCAGCCTGCTCTCGACCGAAGCGCGCGACGGGTTCGTGGCGGAGATCGAAGCGGACTACCGGACCGTACGCGAACGCCGCGAGGCATCGACGCGGCGGCCGCTGCTCGACTACCGGCGGGCCGTCGCCAATGCCCCGGCCCTGGACTGGTCGGCCTACGCGCCGCCGACGCCCCGCCAGCCGGGCGTGACGCGCCTGCGGGACTACCCGCTTGCCGAACTCGTCGACTACATCGACTGGACGCCTTTCTTCCACACCTGGGGGCTGGCGGGCCGGCACCCCGGAATCCTGTCCGACGAACGGGTCGGCACGGAAGCCACGCGCCTCCACGCCGACGCCCGCGAGATGCTCGGGCGGCTGGCGGCCGAAGGCTGGCTGTCCGCGCACGGCGTCGTCGGGCTCTGGCCCGCGAACGCGATCGACGGCGACGTCGCGGTGTGGACGGACGAGCGCCGCACCGACCGCCTGGCGACCCTCCATCACCTGCGCCAGCAGGGAGACGTCGGCAAGCCCAGCGTGAGCCTGGCGGACTACGTGGGCCCGCCCGGCGTACCGGACTTCGTCGGAGGGTTCGTGGTGACCGTCGGACCCGAGATCGACTCGGCACTGGCGCGGTTCGAGGACGACGACTACGCCGCCATCATGCTGAAGGCGCTGGCGGACCGCCTGGTCGAAGCGTTCGCCGAGCGCCTGCACGAGTGCGTGCGCAGGGAGTTCTGGGGCTTTGCGCCCGAGGAGCGCTTCGGCGCGGAGGACCTGATCCGGGAGCAATACCGGGGCATCCGGCCCGCCCCGGGGTATCCGGCCTGTCCGGACCACTCGGAGAAGGCCACGCTCTTTGCCCTGCTGGACGCGACCGCGGCGACGGGCGCCTACCTCACGGAGACCTTCGCCATGTGGCCTGCGTCCACGGTGGCGGGCTCGTACTTCTCGCATCCGCAGGCGCGCTACTTTGGCGTCGGCCGCATCGGCGAGGACCAGTTGCGCGCGTACTGCGAGCGCAAGGGAGTCGAACCGGGGGAGGCCCGCCGGTGGCTCGGGAATCTGCTCGAAAGGTGACGTCAGCCAGATACGAAGTGGACGGCGATGGCGGTGAGGATCAGCACGACGAGCACGGCGGCCATGGCATCGGGGATCGCATCGCCGCCAGACTTGCGCGCATCCGGACTCCGTGACATGCCGAATCCTCCGATCCCCCGGACCGAGTGTAGCAGCCGGCCCCAGGGCCGCCCGCAATGAGCCGTCCGAATTCCTTCGATACCGCCACCGAGGTCGCCGCGTTCGTGCGGGGCGTGTCCGCCCTGCCGCATCCGACCACGCCGCTCGTGCGAGCGCTGCGGCGCGAACTCTCCGGTCGGCTGCGCGGCGTCGATGCCGGGTCCGTCCACCGCTTCGCACGGGCGCTCGTCCAGGAAGCGCCTTCACTGCGATGGGCAGCCTGTGAAGTGATCGCGGGACACCGCTCCGCGTACGCGCTCCTGGACCGGACCCGGCTCGAGGGGCTCGGCGCGGGGATGGACAGTTGGCATGCCGTGGACGGCTTCGCGCGCACGTTGTCGGGCCCGGCCTGGCGGGACGGCCTGATCGACACCGACGTTGTCCACGCCTGGGCGCGGTCTCCCGACCGATGGTGGCGGCGCGCGGCGCTGGTCAGCACCGTCGCGCTGAACGTCCGTACCCACGGCGGCAGGGGCGATGCGGCAAGGACCCTCGCCGTCTGCGGGATGCTCGCGGAGGACCACGACGACATGGTGGTCAAGGCGCTCTCTTGGGCGCTGCGCGCCCTGGTCGTCCACGACGGAGACCGGGTCGGAGCATTCCTGCACCGTCACGAGGGGGTACTCGCCGCCCGGGTGGTGCGCGAAGTCCGCAACAAGCTCGAGACGGGGCGCAAGAACCCCTGACGCGCCCGCCCGCTTCCCTCCCGAGGTTCTATTCATAGACCCATCGGTTAGTTCCGGCCCGGCACGCCCCCTGCTACAGTGCCCGGACGCCCGCACGAGGGGGCGGCCGTCCGGACTGGCATCCAGGCAGAGAACATCCAGGCAGAGAACATCCAGGCAGAGAACATCCGGGCAGAGAACATCCGGGCAGAGAACATCCGGGCAGAGAGCATCCGGGCAGAGAGATGTATCGCTACGACGAATTCGACCAGCGCTTCATAGACGAGCGCGTCGCGCAGTACCGCGAGCAGACGCAGCGGTACCTCGCGGGGGAACTGACGGACGACCAGTTCCTGCAACTGCGGCTGCGCAACGGCCTCTACATCCAGCGGCTCGCACCGATGCTCCGCATCGCGGTGCCCTACGGGACGCTGTCCTCGGAACAGCTCCGCGCCCTCGCCGACATCTCCCGCCGCCACGACAAGGGCTACGGCCACCTGACCACCCGGCAGAACGTGCAGATCAACTGGCCGGCCCTGGAGGTCGTGCCGGACATCCTCGCGGACCTCGCCAAGGTCCGCATGCACTGCATCCAGACCAGCGGAAGCTGCATCCGCAACGTCACGACGGACCAGTTCGCCGGCGTCGCCGCGGACGAGCGGGTGGACGCCCGCCCCTACTGCGAGATCGTCCGCCAGTGGTCCACGCAGCACCCGGAGTTCGACTGGCTGCCGCGCAAGTTCAAGATCGCCTTCAACGGCGCGGCAGCGGACCGGGCCGCGATCCACGTGCACGACATCGGCATCCGGGTGGACCGCGCGGGCGACGACATCGTGTTCGACTTCCTCGTCGGCGGCGGCCTCGGCCGCACGCCCGCGATCGGCAGCGTCATCCGGACCGGACTCCCGGAGCGCCACCTGCTGACGTACCTCGAAGCCATCATGCGCGTCTACAACCGCTACGGACGCCGCGACAACAAGTACAAGGCGCGCATCAAGATCCTCGTCCGCGCCATGACCCCGGAGGTCTTTCGCGACCGGGTGGACGCCGAGTGGGAGCACCTGAAGGACGGCCCGAGCACGCTGACGCGCGAGGAGATCGACCGCGTCCTTCGCTGCTTCGAACCGCCCGCCTATCCCCGGCGCGAGGATCAGACGGCCCTGCTCGCCGAACGGCGGCTCGCCTCCCCCGGGTTCAACGCCTGGGTGCGGAACAACGTCGCCCCCCACAGGGTCCCCGGCTACGCCGTCGTCACCCTGTCGACCAAGCTGACGGGCGTTCCGCCCGGCGACGTGTCCGACGTGCAGATGGACGCGGTGGCCGACTGGGCCGACCGCTACGGCTTCGGCGAGCTGCGCATCGGGCACGAGCAGAACTTCGTGCTCCCGGACGTGCCGCAGGAGCACCTCTTCGAACTCTGGGAGCACGCCGACGCCCATGGCCTCGCATCGGCCAACCTGGGCCTGCTGACGGACATCGTCTGCTGCCCGGGCGGCGACTACTGCTCCCTGGCCAACGCGAAGTCGATCCCCGTCGCCGAAGCGATCCAGCGCGAGTTCGACGACTACGACTACCTGCACGACCTCGGCCCCATCGATCTCAACATCTCCGGCTGCATGAACGCGTGCGGCCACCACCACGTGGGCCATATCGGAATCCTGGGGGTGGACAAGAAGGGCGCCGAGTTCTACCAGATCGCCCTTGGCGGCCATGCCGGAGACGATGCCTCCCTTGGCAAGATCCTCGGCCCGTCCTTCTCGCGCGACGAGGTGACGGGGGTGATCGGCAAGATCCTGGACGTCTACGTGGACAAACGGGTCGAGGAAGAGCCCTTCCTGCACTGCGTGCGCCGCATCGGCATCGCGCCGTTCAAGGAACGGGTGTATGCCAGCGCTGGTTAAGGACCTGCGGGTCGTCCCCGACGAGTGGACCCTGGTCGGCTCCGGGGACGTGCCGGACCCGGTTCCGGACCGGACGATCCTTGCGTTGGAAGACTGGCTCCCGCGGCGCGCGGCGTCGTCCGGCGGCCGGATCGGGGTCTGGGTCGAGGGCGACACGGAAGCCGAAGCCGTGGGACCGCACGCCGCGGAACTGCCGCTGATCGCGGTCCACTTCCCGGCCTTCGCGGACGGGCGGGGGCTGTCCCTCGGCGCGCTGCTGCGCACGCGCTACGGTTTCGAGGGCGAACTGCGGGCGTATGGCGACATCCTCCCGGACCTCGCCCAGTACCTGCACCGTTCCGGTTTCGACGCGTTCGTGCTCGCCGACCGGCGCAGCGCCGAAGTCGCCATCGCGTCGGTCGGCTCCATCACGGACCACTACCAGGCCTCCGTCCGCCAGCCCGTACCCGCGTTCCGCAGACGGTAGCCGCCGCCGGCGTCCGTCGGGACACGGCGCCCGGCGGGCGTGTCACAATCGCGCCCGGCCCCTGGCGCTCGCGGAGGCGCTTGTCAGTTGAGTCTTGGCGTCGTCGAATCGTTCTTCCTGATCTTCTCGGGCGCGGCGCTCCTGGCGACGGTGGCGCTCTACACGCGTCAGCCGCTGCTGGTGGCCTACATCGGGATCGGCATGCTTCTCGGGCCCCACGCCCTGGGGTGGATCCCGGACGCCGCCTTCGTGGAGGACACGGGCGAGATCGGCATCATCTTCCTGCTGTTCCTGCTCGGTCTCGACCTCCCGCCGAACAAGCTCCGCACGATGCTCGGCGCCTCCGTCGTCACGGCCCTGGTGAGCACGGCGGTGTTCTTCGCGGTCGGTTTCGCCGTCATGGCGTTGTTCGGCTTCTCCGTCGCGGAGGCCCTGGTCGGCGGCATCGCCGCGGTCTTCTCCAGCACCATCATCGGCATCAAGCTGCTGCCGACGACGGTCCTGCACCACCGCCACATCGGCGAGATCGTCATCAGCCTGCTACTCATTCAGGACCTGCTCGCGATCGTGGCGCTGCTGGCCCTCGCCGGGTACCAGCCCGGGTCCGGTGACTTGCTCCAGCACCTCCTGCTCGTGGCCGTGGCGTTCCCGGCCATCGCCCTGGCCGCGTTCGGGGGCGTGAAGTACGTGTTGCTACCGTTGCTGGCCCGGTTCGACGCCTTCAACGAATTCGTCTTCCTGCTGGCGATCGGCTGGTGCCTCGCGATCGCCACGGCCTGCCACTTCGTGGGCATGTCCTTTGAGGTCGGCGCCATCGTCGCCGGCGTGTCGCTCGCGAACTCGCCGATCGCGCAGTACATCACGGACACGCTCCGCCCCCTGCGCGACTTCTTCCTCATCCTGTTCTTCTTCTCGATCGGCGCCGCCGTAGAGCCGATGCTGCTCGTGCAGGTCGCCGCCCCGGCCCTCGTGCTCGGCGCGGCGCTGCTGGCGGTCAAGCCCGTGACCTTCCGGGTGCTGCTCACCTGGCAGGGCGAGAACCGCGACACCGCCCGCGAGATCGGCGTGCGGCTAGGCCAGGCGAGCGAGTTCTCGATCCTCGTCACCGGGGTCGCCGCAGCCAGCGCCCTCGTCGGCATCGAGGCGGCTCACGCCATCCTGGCCGCCACCGTCATCACGCTGGTCGCGTCCACCTACCTCGTGATCTTCCGCTACCCGAGCCCCATCGCCGTGTCCGCGAGCTTGCGGCGGGATTAGCAGGGGTCGTCCTCTACCTCGCCAGGTCGAGGACGCCGCGGCCCACCATCTGCCCGGCGAGGATGCGGTCGATCGCGTCGGAGAGCGTGTCGAGGGTCAGTTCTTCCCTGAGCGCGGCCAGACTTTCGATCTTCCACGCGCCGGCGAGCTTCTCCCAGATGTGGGTCTTTTCCTCGATCGGCAGTTCGACGGAGTCGATGCCGAGGAGGTTGACGTGCCGGAGAATGAACGGGAACACCGTGGCCGGGATCTCGGGAGAGGCCACGAGGCCGCACGCCGCGAGGCTCGCCCCGTACTTCAGGCCCTTGACGGCGTTGAAGAGGATGTCGCCGCCGACGGTGTCCACCACCCCGCCCCAGGTCTCCCGGAGCAGGGGCCGGCGGGTGGCCTCCGCGGCGGCTTCGCGGGAGACGATCTCGGCCGCGCCGAGCTCCCGGAGGTACGCATGCCGCGCTTCCTTGCCGGTCACCGCGTGCACCTCGTACCCGAGTTGCGCGAGCAGCGTCACGGCGACGGATCCAACGCCGCCGGTCGCGCCGGTGACCAGCACGGGCCCCGAGGCAGGCTTCATCCCCGCCCCTTCGAGCTTGTCGACGCAGAGCGCGGCGGTGAATCCCGCGGTGCCGAGGATCATGCTTTCCTCGAGGCCGAGGCCGTCCGGCAGGGGCACGGCCCAAGCTGCCGGGATGCGCACGCGCTGGCCGAAGCCGCCCGGCGTGTTCATCCCCAGGTCGAAGCCGATGGCGACGACCTCCTCGCCCGGGTGGAAGTGGTCGTCGGCGGACTCGAGCACGACGCCGGCGGCGTCGATGCCCGGTGTGTGGGGGAAGTTGCGGGTGACCCCCGGATTGCCGGTGGCGGACAGCCCGTCCTTGTAGTTGAGCGAGGAGTACCGGACCTCCACCAGGAGATCGCCGTCGGGCAGTTCCGCGTCGTCGCGCTCGACGATCGACCTCGTGAACCGCCCGTCCTCTTCCCGCGTTACCCGAAACGCCCGGAACGTACCCATGTATCAGTCTCTCCCGTCATTACCACCCGCTCACACCACGCGCTCATGCCACCCGCTCACGCGTCGCCGCCCGGGGTCAGCCGCCCCGCCGCGGCGCCACCGCCCAGGAACCGGCCCAGCGGTCCCTTTCCGAGCATGGCGTTCCACTGTTCGAGCAGGCGCTCCACCGGCTTGCGGGGCTCTACCCACTTCACCTCGAAGACGTCGCGCTCGCCGCACGCCGCCATCAGGTATTCGTCGGAAGTGCGGAGCTCGTCCACCAGCTTGTGATCAATGGCGCGCTGGCCGTACCAGGCCTCGCCGGTGGCGACGACCTCGAGGTCCACGTCGGGACGGTTGTCCCCGACGAACTCCTTGAAGAGCGCGTGGATGTCCTCGAGTTCCTCGATGAACTTCTCGCGTCCCTTCTCGGTGTTCTCCCCGAACACCGTGAGCGTGCGCTTGTACTCGCCGGCGGTGAGCACCTCGACGTCCACGTCGTTCTTCTTGAGCAGCCGGTGCACGTTGGGCACCTCGGCCGCGACGCCGATGGATCCGACGACGGCGAAGGGCGCGGCGACGATCCTGTCCGCGACCGCCGCCATCAGGTAGCCGCCGCTCGCCGCGATCTTGTCGATCGCCGCCACGAGCCGGATGCCCCGGGCCCGGATGCGCGATAGCTGCGAGGCGCCGAGACCGTATGCGTGGACCAGTCCGCCGCCGCTCTCGATGCGCACGACCACCTCGTCGTCCTCGCGCGCGGTCGTGAGGACCGCGGTGACCTCGTTGCGCAGCGCGCGGATACCGGTCGCTTCCAAGTCTCCCTTGAACGCGATCACGAACACCCGGGGCCGCTCCGTGGGCTCCTTCCGAACCCGCTTGATCTCCTTGTGCTCTTCCTTGAGCCGCTTCTTGAACTCCCCGGGCGCCGACATGGCCTGGGCGAGCGCGTTGGCGAGTTCGCGCAGCCGGTCGTTGAGCCGGGTGACCTCGACGTGCCCGCCCGGCGCGTGCCGGTGCCGCCGCATGCCGGCGGCGGCGACGGCGGCCACCGTGACGACGATGGCCACGACGACCGTGACGGCCTTGGCCAGGAAGGACAGGTAATCGAACAGGTAGTCCATGTCGTGCAGGGAAAGGGGCTTGGCCGCGGGTGGGCAAAAGCGCGCTAATCTACCACAAAGCCCCTTGCCTGCGTCCCGGGAGGACCGCCGTGCCGGACGGCCGAAACGAACTCCGCGACACCCTCGCCGAACGCTTCGACGGGTCCGTCCTGGCCGGCCACGACGTCCGTGTCGCCCTGGCGGTGGACGGCTGGCGGCCCCTCGTCTGTTCGATCAGCGCGGCGGGTCTCGCCTTCGACGACACCGTCGTCCCGGAGGCGACGTTCTACTTCGATTCCGCCCAGACGGCCCTGGGGCTGCTCTGTGGGGACGCAGACGTGATGGACGCCTTCATGGAGGAGCGTTTCCGGTCGGACGGGAGCATCACGCTCGTGTTCCTGCTGCTCTCGGTGTTCCGGGGGATCCCGCTCGACGTGCCGCCCTGACCGCCCGCGTCCGCGCGGCCGCGATCACTCCGCGGCCGCCGTCATCTCGTCGATGAACGCCTGGATCAGCCAGCCCGAGATGGCCGTACCTCCCGGCGTGTTCGGCGGCCGGGCGTAGTGGAACCAGTGCGCCTCGGCGATCTCGTCGTCCTGGCACACGATGTCGCCCCCCGCGTAGTCCGCGTGGAAGCCCAGCATGAGCGAGTTGGGAAACGGCCAGGACTGGCTGCCGAGGTAGCGCAGGTTGGTGATGGCGATGCCCACCTCCTCCTCCACCTCGCGATGCACCGTCTGCTCGATCGACTCGCCCGGTTCGACGAACCCCGCGAGGGTGCTGAACATCCCGGTGGGCCAGTTCGCGTTGCGCGCCAGCAGCATCTCGTCCCCCCGCCGGACGAGGACGATGATGCTCGGGGACAGGCGGGGGTAGCTGACCATTCCGCAGCGCGGGCACTCCTTGGCGCGGTCGGTGCCGTGGTCGACCGTTTCCGTCCCGCAGCGCCCGCAGTACCGGTGGTCGCGGTGCCAGTCGACGATCTGCTTGGCCCGGCCGGCCAGGTAGAAGAACGCCGGATCGACCCGTCCCAGCCATGCGCGCAGACCGACGCGCGCAAACCCTTCCGGCACGTTGCCCGATGCCGCCAGGGCGAAGCAGGGCCGCCCCTCCCACCGGCCCAGGAAGGTCCGCCAGGAGACCTCCACGTCGAGCCAGCGGAACTCGTCCCGCGTGACCGGGCGCGGTATGCCCCGCTCGCTGATGCACAGGATCTCCTCCCCCAGGTAGGCGAAGTACAGGGCGTCGTCGCGCTCGGCATCCGCCGGCGCCGCGACGAGGGACTCGAAGGAGTCCGGTTCGGTCGGCCACATGACGCTTCTTCTCCTTTCCCGTACTTCCCGTACTTCCCGTACTTCTCGTCCTTCCCCTCAGGCTTCCGCGCTCGCGGCGGGTGGCCGCCGCCAGACGCAGGGCCGGCCGCACAGGGCGTCGAGGGCATCGAGCTTGGCTTCGTGCGCCCCCCGCTCTTCGGCGGTGGCGCGCACGACCAGCAGCGGGGCCCGTTCCACCGGCAGGCGGAACGCCGCGCCCTCCTCCGTCTCTCCCGCCACGGGATCGTCCCCCGGGAACAGGGAGGCCTGTCCTCCCGTCATCAACAGGTAGACGTCGGCCAGGATCTCCGCGTCGAGCAGGGCCCCGTGCAGCTCCCGCTGCGAATTGTCCACCCCGTACCGCCGGCAGAGCGCGTCCAGGTTGTTCTTGCGGCCCGGGTGTCGGTCCTTCGCGAGCGCCAGCGAGTCGGTGATCGAGCACAGCTCGGCGATGCCCCGCGGCCCGCGCCCGAGCAACCCGAGTTCGTAGTCGATGAAGGACACGTCGAAGGGCGCGTTGTGAATCACGACCTCCGCGCCCCGCACGAACTCGAGGAACTCGTCGGCGACATCTCCGAAGCGCGGTTTGCCGGCGAGGTCCCGGAGGGTCAGGCCGTGCACCTCGACCGCCGCGTCGTCGATGTCCCGCTCCGGATCGATGTAGCGGTGGAAGCGGTTGCTCGTCAGGCGACGGTCCACGATCTCCACGGCGCCGATCTCGACGATGCGGTGCCCCTGCGCGGGTTCGAGACCCGTGGTCTCCGTATCGAGAACGACCTGGCGCACTAGCTCTGCGCCGACTCGCGCAGCATGTCGTCGATGGCCGCGTTGGCGGCCCGGTCCACCCGTTCGTTGTCGGCGTGGCCGCTGTGCCCCTTCACCCACACCCACTCCACGTCATGCGGGCCGGCCGCGCGGTCGAGCCGCTCCCACAGGTCGCGGTTCTTGACGGGCGTCTTCGACGCGGTCTTCCAGCCGTTGGCCTTCCAGCGCCCGATCCACTCCGTGACTCCGCGCCGGACGTACTCCGAGTCCGTCGTCAGGCGGACCCGACGGGCGCCGTTCAGCGCCGACAGACCCTCGATCGCCGCCGTCAGCTCCATGCGGTTGTTGGTCGTGTGGGGTTCCGCCCCCGTCACGAGACGTTCGCGGTCCCCATGGCGCAGCGTTGCCGCCCATCCGCCGGCCCCGGGGTTCCCGCGACAGGCGCCGTCCGTGAAGATCTCGATGCGTGGCCCGGTCACGGAGACGCCGCGCCTTCCGTGGGCGCCGGGGGCCCCTGGCGCGCGGCGGTCCCTCCTCCCGGGGCCACGGCCACGTGCGTCGCGCCCGGCACGGTCAGGGGCGGCGTGCGCTCGGCGCTCCGGGAGAACACGTGCGTACCGGGAATCCGCGCCAGGGACTCCTTCGTCGCGAGGGTCAGGTACACGCCTCCGACCGGGGCCTGGCTACGGTTGAGCCAGCCGCTGAGCCGCCGCCACCGCGGATGGGTCAGCCTCAGGTTGAGGGTCGCCCGGTAGTTCAGGTAGTGCACCCTGCCCTCGCGGACGAAACCGAGGACCGCGAGCCACTCGTTGAGCCGGAACGCGCTCACGGGCCCCATGCGCCGCCCGAGACGGCTCACCGCCCAGAGCGACACCGGGTTGAAGCTGCAGACGAGCAGGCGTCCGCCCGGACGGATCACGCGGGTGACTTCCCGCATCGCGGTGCGCGGGTCGCGCGCATACTCGAGGGCGTGGTGCAGGACGACACCGTCCACGCTGTTCGACGCAAGCGGAAGCGACTCGGCGCGCGCCACGAGGGAAGCGACGTTGTCGCACGGCGCCACGGGCATCGACGCCCCGGCAAAGAGCCGGCTCTTGACCATGCAGCGGGAAGTCGCGTCCGTGGCTTCCGGGACCGGTCCCAGCCACAGCAGGCAATCGCCGTGGAAACGCCGGACGCGCTCGCGGAGCAGGTCGGTCTCGCGATGCAGCAAATCCCGGCCGGGCTCGGACGCGAACCAGTCCGCGAGGGCTCCGAAGCCAGTCTTGCGTTCCCCGTTCCGTTGCAAATCCCGACGCTATCCCGCAAAGTCGCCCACGAACCGGCGGCATTGTCCATCGCCGCCGCACCATCCGCAAGGCAAACGCTGGCAAAGGATCTCCGGATCGCATGGATCGGGCGGTTTGAGCATCGTCATTACAGTCAGGCCGCGCACCCTCGATCGGTCCCGCGGCGCCGGCGTCCGGCGCGGGGCCGCCGCGCTCGCCATCCTGACGGCCGCGTGCCTGGCGCCGCCCGCCGCCGGCACCGCGATGCTCTCCGCGGACGGAACGGACGCGGCGCTCCTGCGTTCCGTCCCCGACTGGCTCGTGCGCCCTCCGGAGCCGGCGCCTCCGGAGCCGCTTCCGCCGCAGACGGGAAACCCGCTTCCCGGGTTCCTCGATACGCTGCGTGCGAACTTCGTGCTGGACCACGCGCTCGAGCGACCGCAGGTGCGGGCCGAGATCGCCTGGGTCCGGCGCAATCCAGAGTTCCTGGACCGGGTGATCCCGCGCGCGGAGCGACATCTTCCAGGCATCTGCGAGGTCGTGCTGGCGCGGGGGATGCCGGGGGAACTCTGCCTGCTCCCGGTCATCGAGAGCGCCCTCAACCCGTTCGCGAGGTCCCGGAGCGGGGCCGTGGGCCTGTGGCAGTTCATCCCCGGTACGGCGCGCCGGTACGACCTGAAGATCGACTGGTGGGCGGACGAACGCCGCGACCCCGTGGCGTCCACCGACGCGGCGCTACGCTACCTGAGCGACCTCCATGGGATGTTCGGCGACTGGCTTCTCGCGCTGGCCGCGTACAACTGCGGGGAACACCAGGTGGCACGGCGGCTGGACGCCGCTCCGGACGGGAGTTCGTTTTTCGACCTCAGGCGGCTGCCCCGCGAGACGCGGGCGTACGTCCCGCGCCTGCTCGCCTTCGCGGCGATCTTCGCGGACCCGGACGCCCACGGCATCCGGCTCCCGGGCCGGCTGGGCCGCAACGTGGCGTTAGCCCCGACCTACGCCCCGGTGACCCTCGCGGGCCAGATGGACCTGTCCCGCGTGGCCGAGGCCAGCGCCCTGACCCTCGAGGAACTCTACCAGCTCAATCCCGGACTCAACCAGTGGGCCACGCATCCGGAGGGACCCCACCGGATCCTCGTCCCGGCCGCGCGCTCCGAGGCGCTCGGACGCGCGCTCGCACAGGTGCCGCCCGAGGAACGCGTCCGCTGGGTGCGGCACCGCATCGCCCCGAACGAGACCCTGGGGCACATCGCGCTGCGCTACCGCACCGACGTGGCCACCCTCATGCGGACGAACGACCTGGCACGCACGTTGATCCGGACCGGCGACACGCTCCTCGTGCCCCGCTCCGGGCGCAACGCCGGTTTGCCCCCGGCGCGGGGCCGACCGCAACGCAGCAGCGTTTACGTGGTGCAGGCCGGCGACTCGCTGTGGGAGATCAGCAGGCGGCTCGGCGTCCCACTCGAGACGCTCATGCGCGAGAACGGGATGGGCCCGGAGGAGTTGCTGCGCATCGGCCGGCGATTGACCCTGCCTTCCGCGGGGGCGGCGTTGGACCCCACGGCGGCCGGATCCGGCCGGGCCGGGCCGGAGATCGTGCGGTACCGGGTGCGTCGGGGGGACTCGCTTGATCGGATCGCGCGCGAATTCGGCGTGTCCGTGCGGGACATCGCGACCTGGAACGCGCTCGACCCGAAGGCCTACATCTTTCCGAACCAGGAACTCGTGCTTCGCCTCGGCGTCCGCGGATAAGGCCAGCCCCTCAGGGCGAGACAGTCCCGAGATCCAGCCCGGCATCCACCCGTAGCGACGCCAGGAGCGCGCTCATGTCGCGCTCGCGGGCCCAGGCGCCGAGTTGCGTGCGCATCGCGGCGCGTTCGCTCTCCGTCATCGCTCCGAAGTCGCCGGGTTCGATGCGCGTCACCGTCACCACGGCGTGTCCGTCGCCCGGAAGCTCGACGTTCGTCGCGGCCCGCTCCCCGGCGGACGCCAGGGGCAGCTCGAACGCGGCCTGACCGACCGCGGGCGGCAGGTCGGGGGCGGCAGCCGTCACCGACTCCCGGACGTTCCATTCCAGGCCGTAGTCCGCGGCGATGTCCGCGACCGCTTCGCCCGACGCCGTGCGGTCGAGCGCCGCCGTGGCAGCCGAGCGCGCCGCGTCGTCGCCCCGTTCCGCGAGCAGTTGCGCGCGGATGTCGTCCCGGGCTTCCTCGAGCGGGATCTCGGCCGGGGGGTGCCGCGTCGCGACGCGGGCCACGACTGCCGTGTCGCCCGTCCGGATGGCCGGGCTGTTGTAGCCTTCGTGCAGGACGTCCGCCTCGAACACCGCGTCGCGGAGCGTGGCGTCGGCGAACGGGCCCGTCGCCGCGTCGCGGGTCACGCCGTCCACCCGTTCGACCGGCAGCTCGAGCGCGGCGCCGACCCCCTCGAGCGTGTCCGGCTCCTCGAAGGCGATCTCGTCCATCTGGCGCAGCCGTTCGTCGAACGCGTCCTGCGCGCGGGTGCGCCGCAGCTCCGCCGACAACCGCTCCCTCGCCTCCTCGAACGTGGGCGGCTCCGTCTCCTCGATCTCGAGGAGGCGGATGAGGTGCACGCCGAAAGCCGTGACCACGGGTTCGGAGAGTTCGCCGACCTCGAGGTCCCACAGCGCGCTCTCGAACGCGGCGTCGAACACGTCACGACCGACGAGCCCCAGGTCGCCCCCGTTCCCGGCGGACCCGGGATCCTCCGACAGCTCCCGCGCCTTCTCCTCGAAAGCGTCTTCGAAGGAGTCGCCGCCCTGCAGTTCCCGCCGGACTTCGGCGAGTTGCGCGATCGCGTCCGCCTCCGACCGGTCGTCGCCCACCTCCAGGAGAATGTGGGCTCCCCGGCGACGGCGGGCGTCCCCTGCGGCCATGCGGTCCCGTTCCTCCGCCGCGAACGCCTCCCGAACGTCGGCCTCGGTCAACTCGATGCCGTCCGCCAGATCGGCGAGGGAGAGTCTCACGTACTCGACGTCCAGCCGTTCCGGGGTCATGAACCGGTCGACGTGGTAGTCGTGATAGGCCGCGATGTCCTCCTCGGAGACCTCGATGTCCGCCGCGAAGTCCTCCGTGCGGAACGCGAGCCACGCGACGTCGCGCCGCTGGGTGAGCAGACCGGCCGCCTCCCGCACCTCCCGGTCCGTCGGCGTCCCGGTGTCGCCGACGCTACCGGCGAGCTGGACGATCAACGTGTTGTTCGCGAGTTCGTCCTGGTAGGACGAGGGCGAGAAGCCCGAACTGGCGAGGACCGCGCGGAACCGGTCTTCGTCGAAGGTCCCTTCCACCTGGAACTCCGGGTTCCGAAGGATGTCCCGGTTGAGCCGGTTCGCCGACGCGGCGAGCCCCATATCCTCCGCCGTCTGCCGCAGGAGCGTCTGGTCGACGAGCAGGCCCAGCGTCGATTGGCGCAGCAGCGACTCGTCGATGAGGGAGGGGTCGGCGCTCTCGCCCATCTGGCGCAGGATGTCGCGGCGCCGCCGCTCCATCTCGACGCCGAGCAGGGCTTCGGTGATGTCCTCGCCGTTCACGGTGATGGCCACCGGCTCGCCCACGGCGAACAGGTTGAACGCTCCGAACCCGAACACGGTCAGGACGAAGGCGATGATGCCGACCATGATCTTGGCGCCCATCGACTGGGCGCCGTCGCGCATTCTTTGCAGCATCGATCAGCCCCCCCGGCTCAGGGACGCTCGGTCAGGCGCGCCGCGACTCGCGGCTGGCGCATGCGTGGCGGCTGGCGGCGTCGCACGCCGACGTTCGACGCCCGCGACCGGCCCGGGTCAGTTCAGGGCGTCCCGGAGCGCCTTGCCGGCCTTGAAGGCGGGGACTCTCGCGGCGGCGATCTGGATGCTCGCGCCGGTCTGTGGATTCCGCCCGGTACGCGCGCCCCGCTCTCGAACGGCGAACGTGCCGAAACCGACGAGCGTAACGGGTTCGGCGTTCTTCAGGGAGTCGGCGATCGCGTCCAAGGCCGCATCCAGGGCCCGGCCGGCCTCGGCCTTCGGGATGTCCGCGGACTCCGAAATCCGTTCGATGAGTTCCGATTTGTTCATTGAGATCCCTCGTTGATGGGAAACGCTGTTCTTCCTGATGCCTTCGGCCGAGTCTCGCGTTCGGCGGGGTTCCGGCGGGCCGTCGAATCTGCCTTCGCGACCGGTTATACCAACGCCGAAAAATCCTTGTCAAACGCGAAGTGCCGTTCAGTGCGGATTGATCGGAACGCCCCGCCTCGCCCCGTCTCCCGCGGCGCGCACGGTCTCCTGGCCGAGGGCCGGCGCCGGGGGCCGCTCGAGCGCCGCGGCGATGACGTCATCCATCCAGGCCACCGGGGTGATCGTCAGCTCGTCCTTGATGTTCTCCGGCACCTCCTTGAGGTCCCGCTCGTTGCCCTCGGGGATGATGACGCGGCCGACGCCGCCCCGCCGCGCGGCCAGCAGCTTCTCCTTCAGGCCGCCGATGGCAAGCACCCGCCCGCGCAGCGTGATCTCGCCGGTCATGGCGATGTCCGCGCGTACCGGGATCCCCGTCAGGACGGACACCAGGGCCATGCACATCCCGATCCCCGCGCTCGGTCCGTCCTTGGGCGTGGCGCCCTCCGGAACGTGGATGTGGAAGTCGTGCTTCTCGTGGAAATCCGGCGCGACTCCGAGCACTTCCGCACGGCTGCGCACGAAGGTGAGGGCCGCCTGGATCGACTCCTGCATGACGTCGCCGAGCGAGCCGGTCTTGGTCTGGCGTCCCTTGCCGGGCACCGCGACCGCCTCGATGTTGAGCAGTTCGCCGCCGACCTCCGTCCACGCAAGCCCGGTCACGACCCCTACGCGGTTCTCCTCTTCCGCCCGGCCGTAGTCGTATCGCGCCACGCCGTTGTAATGCTCGATGCGCTCGGGAACGAGCGTCGCATCGATGTCCGCGGACGTCGTGGCGTGCTCCTTGACGATCTTCCGGCACAGCTTCGCGATCTCGCGCTCGAGCCCGCGGACCCCGGCTTCCTTGGTGTAGTAGCGGATCAGCCGCACGATGGCGGCGTCCGTGACGGCGAGGTCGTCCGCCTTGAGACCGGTCAGGCGCTTCTGCTTCGGCACGAGGAAGCGCGACGCGATGTTGACCTTCTCGTCCTCCGTGTAGCCGGGGAGGCGAATGACCTCCATCCGGTCGAGCAACGCCGGCGGGATGTTCATGGAATTGGACGTGCAGATGAAGAACACGTCCGAGAGGTCGTAGTCGACTTCCAGGTAGTGGTCGTTGAAGGTGTTGTTCTGCTCGGGATCCAGCACCTCGAGCAGCGCGGATGCCGGATCCCCGCGGAAGTCCATGCCCATCTTGTCCACTTCGTCGAGGAGGAAGAGCGGGTTGCGCACGCCCGCCTTGACCATCTTCTGCACGACCTTGCCGGGCAGCGCGCCGATGTAGGTCCGGCGGTGTCCCCGGATCTCCGCCTCGTCCCGCACGCCGCCGAGGGCCATGCGCACGAACTTCCGGTTCGTCGCGCGGGCGATCGACTCGCCGAGGGAGGTCTTGCCGACGCCGGGGGGCCCGACGAAACACAGTACGGGGCCCTTCACCCTGCTGACCCGCCCCTGCACGGCCAGATACTCCACGATGCGTTCCTTGACCTCCTCCAGCCCGTAGTGGTCCTCGTCCAGGATCTTCTGGGCGGCGTTCAGGTCGCGCCGGATACGGCTCTTCCTGCGCCACGGGACGCTGAGCAGCCAGTCGAGGTAACCCCGCACCACGGTGGCCTCCGCGGACATCGGCGCCATCATCCTGAGCTTCGACAGCTCGCCGACCGCCTGCTCCTTGACTTCGCGCGGCATGCCCGCCTCTTCGACCTTCCGGGCGAGTTCGTCGAACTCCCCCGGCGCGTCGTCGATGCCGCCGAGCTCCTTCTGGATCGCCTTGATCTGCTCGTTCAGGTAGTACTCGCGCTGGCTCTTCTCCATCTGTTTCTTGACGCGCCCATGGATGCGCTTCTCCACCTGCTGAAGCTCCACCTCCTTGTCCATCGCCGCCATGACCCGCGCGATGCGGGCATCGAGGTCGAACGCCTCGAGCACCGCCTGGCGCTCCTCGACGTCGAGCGACATCCGGGCCGCGATCGTGTCCACCAGCCGCCCCGGCTCCTCGATGGCGGACACGGCCGCGAGGGCTTCCTGAGGGGCCTTCCCGGCGGTCTCGACGTAGGTCTCGAACTTGGACTTCACCGCCCGCACCGCAGCCTCGCGGGCGTCCCGCTCCATCTCGGCCTCGGGCACGGCCTCCACGTCGGCGGCGAGGTGCGCCCCGCCGTCGCCCAGGCGCAGGACTCGCGCGCGCGCACTCCCTTCGACGAGCACCTTCACCGTGCCGTCCGGCAACTTGAGCAGTTGCAGGACCGTCGACAGCGTCCCCACCGGGAACAGGTCGTCCCGCCCCGGGTTCTCCTGCGCGGCGTTGCGCTTGGCGACCAGCAGGATGCGCTTGTCCGACGCCATGGCGGCCTCGAGGGCCGCGATGGAGGACCGGGTACCGACGAAGAGGGGATGGACGCCGTGCGGGTACACGACCATGTCCCGCAACGGGAGGACGGGAAGGTCCGCCTGGGTACGTTCGCTCACGGGGTCACTCGGGCCGGGAAGCGGACCGGGTTCGGCGCCCGGCGGTCAGTCTTCCGGCGCCGCCTTCGCACGATCCACGTTTTCGTAGAGCAGCATCGGCTCGGTCTCGCCGCGGATGACGCTGCCGTCGATGACGACCTTCTTCACCGACTCCGTCGACGGCAGCCGGTACATCGTGTCGAGCAGCACGGACTCGAGTATCGAGCGCAGTCCGCGGGCGCCGGTCTTGCGCTCCATGGCCTTCACGGCCACCGCCGTGAGGGCGTCCTCCCGGAAGTCCACCTGCACGCCCTCCATGTCGAACAGCTTCGCGTACTGCTTGGTGAGCGAGTTCTTCGGGTCCGTGAGGATCTGCACGAGGGCGTCGCTGTCGAGTTCGTCGAGGGTCGCGACGACCGGCAGCCGCCCCACGAACTCGGGAATGAGCCCGTACTTGATGAGGTCCTCCGGTTCCACCTGGCGCAGCGTGTCGCCGATGTTCTTGCCCTCCCGCTCGCCGCGGACCTCCGCCCCGAAACCGATGCCGCTCCTGGCGGAACGATCCACGATCACCTTGTCGAGGCCCGAGAAGGCGCCGCCGCAGATGAACAGGATGTTGCCGGTGTCGACCTGGAGGAACTCCTGCTGGGGATGCTTGCGTCCGCCCTGGGGCGGCACGGAGGCGATCGTCCCCTCGATGAGCTTCAGGAGGGCCTGCTGGACGCCTTCTCCGGAGACGTCGCGCGTGATCGACGGGTTGTCCGACTTGCGCGAGATCTTGTCGATCTCGTCGATGTAGACGATGCCGACCTGGGCCTTCTCGACGTCGTAGTCGCACTTCTGCAGGAGCTTCTGGATGATGTTCTCGACATCCTCCCCGACGTATCCGGCCTCGGTGAGCGTGGTCGCGTCGGCGATCGTGAACGGCACGTCGAGGAGCCGCGCGAGGGTCTCGGCCAGCAGCGTCTTGCCGCAGCCGGTCGGGCCGATCAGCAGGATGTTCGACTTGGACAGCTCGACCTCGTCGCGCTTCTCGCGCGGCTTCGCCTTCGTCTTTGCGGCACCGGAGGCCGCACCGGAGGAGGCACCCGAACCGCCGCTGCCCGAGCCCGATGCGGAGCCGTTGTAGTTCAGCCGCTTGTAGTGGTTGTAGACCGCGACAGAAAGGACTTTCTTGGCGTGCTCCTGGCCGATGACGTACTCGTCCAGGATCCCCTTGATCTCTACCGGGACCGGCAGCCGGTCGGCGTCCTTGCCGTCGCTGCCTTCCTGGACTTCCTCCCGGATGATGTCGGTGCAGAGCTCCACGCACTCGTCGCAGATGAAGACGGACGGCCCGGCAATGACCTTGCGGACCTCGTGCTGGCTCTTGCCGCAGAACGAGCAGTAGACGAGCTTACCGGAGTCACCGCCCCTGCCGGAGTTACGATCCGCCATACTTTCCCTTAGTGCTCCGTTAGTGCTCTGTCAGTGCTGCCCTTGGCGCTGCGCCGCCTGCCCCTCAACCTTGCTTGCAACGGCGAGATATTGCAACCCGCTCCCGCTCCCGCGGCTGTTTCATGGATGGCGGCGCCCCGTTACGAGGAGACCGCCGTGAGCTCGGCGCGCGGGTGCTGCACCGAGTCGATGAGCCCGTACTCGACGGCGTCGTCCGGGCTCATCCAGTAGTCCCGGTCGGTGTCCTGGGAGATGCGCTCGACATCCTGTCCGGTGTGGCGCGCCAGGATCTCGTTGAGACGCTGTCGCACGGCGACGATCTCCCGCGCCTGGATCTCGATGTCCGCGGCGACGCCGCGGGACCCGCCGGCCGGCTGGTGCAGCATCACCCGCGCGTTCGGCAGCGCCATGCGCTTGCCGCGCGTCCCGGCGGCGAGCAGGAACGCCCCCATGCTCGCGGCCTGGCCGATGCACATGGTCGAAACGTCACAGCGCACGAACTGCATCGTGTCGTAGATGGCGAGCCCGGCGGTGACCGCCCCCCCCGGCGAGTTGATGTAGAGGTGCACGTCCTTGTCCGGGTTCTCGGATTCGGCGAACAGCAGTTGCGCCACGACCAGGTTGGCGACGTTGTCGTCGACCGGTCCGACCAGGAACACGATGCGCTCCCGCAGGAGCCGGGAGTAGATGTCGTAGGCCCGCTCGCCACGGGCGCTCTGCTCCACGACCATGGGCACCAGTCCCAGGTTGCGGACGGATGGGGGGATTCGGTCTTCCACGGGCAGCCTCCGGTCAGGTGTCCTCGTCGTCGGTGGGGTCAGCCCCCTGCGCCCCGTCGCCTCCGTCCTCGTCCCGAGCGGCGCCGGCCGGGTCATCCGCGGTCGGCTGCCCGGCCATCACGTCGTCGTGCGAACTCGGAACGGCCGCGACGTCCGCCACCGACAGGACGTAGTCGACGACCTGCTCCCGGAGCACGTCGGACTCGACGCGTTGCAGCAGGGTGTCCTGTGAATAGTACCAATTGACCACCTGCTCCGGGTTCTCGTAGCTGGACGCCAGTTCCTCGATGCGTCCCCGCACCTTGCCCGCGTCCACCGTCAGCCCTTCCCGTTCGATGACGGCGCGGGTCAGCAGCATCTCGCGAATGGACTTTTCCGCCTCGCGCCGGGCGATATCCATGGCCGCCGCGGGCGGCGCGGGGGAGTCGCCGTCCGCACCGAAGAGTTGGGGGAGTTCCGAGCGGATCTGCCCGAGGCGCTCCTCGACCAGGCAATTCGGTATCTCGAACGCGTGCAGATCGACCATCTGCTCCATGACCTGGGTCGCGACCCGCGCCCGGATGGTCGCGGCAAGGCGACCGCCCATGTCCTTGCGCACCTCCGCGCGAAAGGCCTCTTCGCCGCTGTTTTCGCTGTCGTCGCTTTCGCCGTCGTCGCCCTCGCCGTCTTCGGCACGTTCGCCGCCTTCAGCGCTTGCGCCCGCGCCCACGTCAAACGAGGCGAAGAACGCCTCGTCCAGGTCGGGTAGCTGCCCTTCGGCGATCTCGCGGACGGTCAGGTCGAACTCGGACTCGCTGCCGCGCAGGGTCTCGTCGGCCATTGCGTCGGGAAACGTCGAAGTGATGCGCTTCGTCTCGCCGGCGGCCATGCCGAGCGCCGCGTCGGCCACGTTCGGGAAGAAGAACTCGTCTCCCGCAATGAACGACATGCCCTCGTGGTGGAAGTCTCCGTCGCCGCATTGCGCCAGGTCCGCGGTGATGCGGTCCCCCTCGCGGGCCGGGCGCTCCACCCCGCTCCAGGTCGTGCGCCCCTTGCGCAGGCGGTCGACCATCGCGTCGATGTCGGTGTCCGTGACCTCCGCTTCCGGCCGCTTCACCCGCACCCCGGAAAGGTCGCCGAGTTCGATCTCCGGAAACACCTCGAAAGTGGCCGTGAACTGGAACCCGTCCGCGGCCTCGAGGTCTCCCGGGTCGAACGTCGGCGTACCCGCGGGCTGCAAATGTTCCTGGAGCAACGCCTCATGGAAGCTCGACTGCATCAGCGCCACGGCAACCTCGGCGCGGATGCTGGCGCCGAAGCGGCGCCGCACCTCCTTGACCGGGGTCTTGCCCGGGCGAAATCCGTTCAGACGGACCGTACGCGCGGTCTCGCGCAGTCGCTTTCCGAACTCTTCCTCGAAGGGCTCCGGGTCCAGCCGGATGTGCATCCGGTGTTCGAGGCCGCCCGTGTTTTCGACAGATACTTGCATCGCACTCAAGGGCCGGGCCGTTCCGGCCGACCGGCACACCGCGCAGGGTCGAAGCGCGGCGCGCCGCAATTGGGGTGGACGATGGGGTTCGAACCCACGACCACTGGATCCACAATCCAGAGCTCTACCGGCTGAGCTACGCCCACCATCGCTGCATATTGTAACCGAGCGGGTCCACCGCGGGCTCGCCCGGACAGGGATGGCACGCCCGGCAGGACTCGAACCTGCAACCGCCGGCTTAGAAGGCCGATGCTCTATCCAGTTGAGCTACGGGCGCAGCCCTGGCGCGTCCGCACAGTTCGAAACCACTTTGGTCAGACGCGCTATCTCTCTGCTATCTCACTCTCTGCTATCTCACCAATACCAGACGGAAAGTGGTCGGGGTAGGGAGATTCGAACTCCCGACTTCCTGCTCCCAAAGCAGGCGCGCTGCCAGACTGCGCCATACCCCGCCGCGCGGCCGCGCGATCATACTGGCGCGCCCGCGGGCGGTCAAACCGCGGGCGGTGGCTGCGGGCGGTGGCCGGCCCGCCGACCGCGGTCACGGCGCGCCCGCCTCCGTGTAGACTGCGTTTTTTTGGCCCCACTGGACCGATGAGCGCACGCATCCTCGACGGGAATGCCATCGCGGGGTCCATCCGCAAGGACATCGCCACGGTCGTCGCGGCCCGTGTCGGGCGCGGCGTGCGGCGGCCCGGAGTGGCGGTCCTGCTCGTCGGCGACGACCCTGCATCGGCGATCTACGTGAAGCACAAACGCCGGGACTGCGTCGAGGTCGGCTTCAAGCACGACATTCGTCATCTGCCGGCGGAAGCGCCGGAAGGCGCGCTCGTCGACGCGATCGAGGAACTCAACGGCGACGGCACGATCGACGGCATGCTCGTGCAACTCCCCCTCCCGGCGCACCTCGACGCGCCGCGCATCCTCGAGCGCATCGCGCCGTCGAAAGACGTCGACGGCGTGCACCCGTACAACATCGGCCGGCTGGCCCTGCGACAGCCCACGCTGCGATCCTGCACGCCGAAGGGGATCATGGCGCTGCTCGAGCGGACGGAGACGCCCCTCCGCGGCCTCGCGGCGACCGTCCTCGGCGCCTCGAACCACGTCGGCAGACCGATGGGGCTCGAACTGCTGCTCGCGGGGTGCACCGTCACCACCGCGCACAAGTTCACGCGCGACACGCCGGCGCACGTCGCCGCCGCCGACGTCGTCGTCTCCGCGACGGGACAGGCCGGGCTGGTGCGCGGGGACTGGATCAAGCCCGGGGCCATCGTCGTCGACGTGGGCATCACCCGCGACCGGAACAACCGGCTGCACGGGGACGTCGAGTTCGAGGCGGCCCGCGAGCGCGCCGCGTGGATCACGCCGGTGCCGGGCGGGGTGGGCCCCATGACGCGGGTCGCCATGCTGCAGAACGTGCTGCAGTCGGCGGAGGGCAGGTGACGGTCCTTCTCCTCTCGGACCTGCATATCGACGTCGACGCGCCCCGCGTGCTGCATGGGTTCCGTGACTTCCTGGCGCGCGAGGCGCCCGGGGCCGACGCGCTCTACATCCTCGGGGACCTGGTGGAGGTCTGGGTGGGGGACGACGACGACGGTCCGACGGCCGCGGCGGTGCGGGAAGTCCTCGCGGCGGCCACCCGCCATTGCCCGGTGTTCGTGATGCACGGGAACCGCGACTTTCTCCTGGGCGACGCGTTCGCCGCGGACACCGGCGTCACGCTCATTCCCGACCCGCACGTCATCCAGCCGCGAGCGGACGGACCGCGTCTCCTGCTGGCGCACGGGGACGCGTTCTGCACGCGGGACGCCGCCTACCAGCAGGCACGCGCGGTGCTGCGCTCGCCGCAGTGGCGGGCGGACGTGCTGGCGCGCACCCTCCCGGAACGCCGCGCCCTCGCGCGGAGCCTGCGCGAGGAGAGCCGACAAGCGAACGCCAACAAGGCCGAGAACATCATGGACGTCACCGGGGAGGAAGTCGTCGCCGCCATGTTGCGCCACGACTGCCCCGTGCTGATTCACGGCCACACCCACCGCCCCGGCGTCCACGATGTCCCGCTCGCACCCGACGGACGGACGGGCCGCCGCTACGTGCTCGGCGACTGGGGACGCTGCGGCTGGACGCTGCGCCTGGGCCGCGAGATGGCCCTCGAGTGCTTCGCCCTGCCACAAAACCCGTAGGGGAGGGCTTGTCCGAGGCTTGTCCCGTCCGGATCGGGGTCTGGCACCAATCCGACAGTGCGTGCATGCGCGCATCCCCGAACGCCCACAAGAGCCACCCCAAAGGGCCAACTTGACCCCGTTTACGCCGGCCGGACAGCCGGCCGGACTCCCCTATGCGGCCCAGGCCGGCGCGCGCCGAATGTTGCCGCGCCCGTCCCGCGAGCCACCCGACACCTCCGCCGCATCGATCAGCCCGATGCGCCGCCAACCCTGGGACGGCAGCCAGGTCCCCGCCGGCGCGACTTCGCGCTGCCGACAGCGGACCGCGTACCGCCCCACCGGAGGCGCACGCCCCTTCCACCCGTCAAACCACAGCCCCGAACCAGCCCCGTCCAGCACCACCGGCGGCACTCGCCGACGCCGCTGCCGAAAATGCTTGCGCGCATTCAGCAGCACGTAACGCTACCGCCCGCGCGACGATGCCCTCCGCAGTCGTCCTGCCGAATGAAATGGGCGATTTTCCGTTGTCGGGGATGCCCTTCGCGACGCCTGCCGGGTACCCAGTCCGGCTCGCGGCCCGGTCACCGCGCCACCAATGAGCGTGGAGCGTTTTCCACGGGCGCGGTCCCCCGAACACAAGCGCGGCGGTGGGCGGGCGGTGGAAAACGCGGCGCCGGACACGCCTTGATTGGGGCGATGTTCCGTCGCGGAGCATTCGCCCGGGACACGCGCCAACGCCGGCGACGCGGCGCGGTGGGGGCGCCAAGCGGATCGTGACGTCCCTACCCCGGCGGCGGGCCACTGTGGAAGCGCAGCTCGCGCTCGGGCTCGGTGACCAGCCGCCCCTCCACTGCCAGCATCTCCTGTACGCGTGCCTCCACCGGCGCGTCGGCGCAGGATCGCGCCAGGGTGAGATAGGTCTCGAAGTGACGCGCCTCCGAGGCCAGCAAGCCGGCGTAGAGCCGGCCGAGGTCGCCGTCGAGGCGCTCCGCGAGCAGGGCGAAGCGTTCGCAGGAGCGGGCCTCGACGATCGCCCCGGCGATGAGCGTGTCCACCAGCCGGTCCGGCTCGTGGGATGCGGCGAGGCCGAACAGGGCGCTGGCGTAGCGGGACGGCGACAGCCTTCGCGGCGTGACGTCGCGGCGCCGCATGGCCCGCAGCACTTCCTCGAAGTGGCGCAGTTCTTCCCGGGCCAGCCTGGCCAGGGGCGCGAGGAGTTCCTCGTGCGCGTCGTAGCGATAGAGCATCCCGATCGCCGTGCCCGCGGCCTTCTTCTCGCAGTTCGCGTGGTCGATCAGCAGGGTGTCGACGGCAAGGACCGCCGCGTCCGCCCAGGCGTCGGGGGTCGCCTTGCCGAGGAAAGCCCGGACGGCGCCGAGGTCGGGGGCGCGGCTCACTCTGCCGGGATGCGGAAGTTCCGCTCGTATGCGGCCGTGGACCGCGTCAGGAACTCGCGGGAAATCGTGGCGAAGAGCTGCGCCGGAGGAACGGCCGCCCCCGCCGCCGACGTCGCGAGTCCGAGCGCCCCGAAGTCCGGCGCGCCGCGGGTCCGGCGGAGGGTCTCGTACGCCAGGGTCAGCAGGCTCTGTTCCGGCACGGGAACGATGTGCAGCCGGGTGGCCGCCGCCTGCAGCGCGTCCGGGTCGACCACCGACAGGAAGCCCCCGACGCTCGCGTCGCGCAACTCGGCGAGACGCCGCCAGATCGCCAGGCGCTGGTCCGGCTCGTAGCCGTTCCAGTCCACCACCTCGTGGGCGAAGCGCTTGCAGCCCCGGCACACGAGATCGCCGAAGGTGGTCGAGCACACGCCGATGCAGGGACTGGTGCGTTCCCGCCGCGGCCTGGCTTGTGTTTCCCCCGGCATCGACTCAGGCGTGGCTCGACAGCTCGATCACGGGCTGTTCCTCGAGGGCTGCCTCGCGCAACTGCTTCATGCGGTCGTTGCGGCGGCGCGACAGCCGCGCCAGGTAGGCCTCGTCGATGTCTCCGGTCACATACTCGCCGTTGAAGACCGAGCAGTCGAAGCCCCGCAGGTCCGGGTTGCCCTCCCGGGCGGCCAAGATCAGGTCGTCGATCGTCTGGTAGACGAGCCAGTCGGCTCCGATCAGCGTTCCGATCTCCTCCTCGCTGCGGTTGTGCGCCACGAACTCGTTGGCCGCCGGCATGTCGATGCCATAGACGTTGGGGTAGCGGACCGGCGGCGCCGCGCAGGCGAAGTACACCTTGCGCGCGCCCGCCTCCCGGGCAAGCTGGATGATCTGCCGCGTCGTCGTGCCGCGCACGATCGAGTCGTCGACGAGCAGCACGTTCTTGTTGCGAAACTCGAGTTCGACGGCGTTGTGCTTGCTCCGCACGGACTTCCGGCGCTCCGTCTGGCCCGGCATGATGAACGTGCGTCCGATGTAGGGGTTCTTGACCAGGCCCTCGCGGAACTTGACGTCGAGCTGGTGGGCCAGTGGCAGCGCCGCCGTGCGCGCCGTGTCGGGCACGGGAATGACGACATCGATATCGTGCTGATTGCCGGGGTAGCGGGCGAGGATGCGCTCGGCGAGGCTCTCCCCCATCCGCAGGCGCGCCTTGTATACGGAGATCCGGTCGATGATCGAGTCCGGCCGGGCGAGGTAGACGTGCTCGAAGATGCACGGCGAGTAGGCGCGCTCGACTCCGCAGCGCCGCGTGTGGAGGTTGCCCTCGATGTCGATGTAGACGGCCTCGCCCGGCTGCACGTCGCGCACGACCTCGAAGCCGAGGATGTCGAGGGCGACGCTTTCCGACGCCACGATGTACTCGAAGCCGCGCTCGGTCTCGCGGCGCCCGTAGACGAGCGGACGGATCCCGTGGCAGTCGCGGAAGCCGACGATGCCCCCGCCGATGACCATGGCGACGGCCGCGTAGGCGCCTCGGCACCGGCGGTGCACGCCCTCGACGGCCTTGAAGACCGCGTCCGGCTCGACGCGCACCGCGCCGGCCTTGTTCAGTTCGTCGGCAAACACGTTCAGCAGGATCTCGGAATCCGAGTCCGTGTTGACGTGGCGCCGGTCGGCGCGGAACAGGTCCGCCTCGAGTTCCGTGGCGTTGGTCAGGTTGCCGTTGTGGCCGAGCGCGATGCCGTAGGGCGAGTTCACGTACATCGGCTGCGCCTCGGCGGAACTCGAGGTCCCCGCCGTCGGATAGCGGACGTGGCCGATCCCCATCGTACCCACCATCCGCTGCATGTGGCGCTGCTCGAACACGTCGCGCACCAGCCCGTTGCCCTTGCGCAAGTGCGCACGCACGCCGTCGCAGGTGACGATCCCGGCCGCGTCCTGGCCGCGGTGCTGCAGCGCCGTCAACGCGTCGTAGAGCTGCTGGTTGACGACCGTGTTCCCGAGAATCCCCACGACTCCGCACATGGCTTCCCGTACCCCCCGTTTACCCGGACGGCCCGGCGAAGCGCCGCGTGGCGGCATGCAGGAGGTCCAGTACGTCGCGTTCGAAGGCAAGCAACTCCGGTACCAGGGCGGACTCGAGCCACAAGGTCGTGGTCTCGGCGAACGGTCGCAGCGCGATCAGCGCGACCAGGACGACGAGGACGCCCCGCACGGCGCCGAACAGCGAGCCGAGCATCCGGTCCATCCGGCCGATTCCCGTGGAGCGCACCAGCTCCGCCAGCCCGCGCTGCAGGATCGCCCCGGCGATCAGGACCGCGACGAAGACGACGGCGAATCCGACCGCGGCGGCGAGGCCGGCGCCGATCCCGAGCAGGCCGGCCACGGGCTCCCCCAGCAGGCGAGCCGCGACGAAGGCCGTCACCCAGACGATCACCGACATCACCTCGCGCGCCAGACCGCGAACGAAACCGATGGCCGTGGACAGGCCCACGACCGCCACGATGATCCCGTCCGCTCCCGACATCTCAACTCTTCAACTCGTCAACTCGACGGGGGCATGGCGTTCAATGGCTGAACCGGACGATGCGGGGTTTGAGGTCACGATAGCGATCGTCGAGTTCCTGCCGCAACCGCACCGCCGCGTCGCGCTCGATCATCGGCCCGACGGCGACCCGGGTCAGCTTCGTGGCGCTCGCCTTGACGTTCGAGAGCAGCGCATCGTAACCGTCGTTACGCAGGCGATCCCGCAGCGCCACGGCGTTGTCCCGACTCGAGAAGCTGCCCATCTGCACCGCCCAGGCTTCCGCCGGCGCCGGCGGGGCCGCGGTCTCCTCGGCCAGCACCGGGTCGCCGATCCGGGTTCCGGTCTCGCGCCGATACCCTTCCGGGTCGATCTCCGCCCGCAGGGCGTCACGCGCCGCCAGCAGCCCGGCACCGGCCGGGGGCGCCGCCCGATCCTCGAGGGCGGAGACGTCGATGGGTTCGGGCGTGACCGGAGGCAGTTCGAGCGGCTCTATGCCAGCGCCATCGAAAAGCATCGGAAAGGCGATGACCGCGACCGCTGCGAGAAAAACGGCACCTGTGATCCGGTATCGGGTCTGCTCTGTCAGCAATTCAGTCTGGCGCGAGCGCGGGCGACCAAGTCGAAAGAGCCGCAGACAAGAATAACATCGTTCGGCCCCGTAGTAGAGCGGGCGGCGTCCAGCGCGGCGTCCGGGTCGGAAATCGCGCGCGGCGTCACCACGCCATCCAGCCGGCGGCGCAGATCGTCGGCGGACAGCCCCCTTGGCAGCCGGTTGTCGGTCACGATCCACCGCGCCACCCGCGGCAGCAGCGGTCCCACGACGCCCGGAGCGTCCTTGTCCTCCAGCATCCCGAGGACCGCGCAGGCGACACGGGCCGGCAGGTGCCCGGCAAGAAACCGTGCGGCGTGGGGGTTGTGGGCCGTGTCCAGCATCCAGCGGCGCCCCTCGGCGCACACGCGCTCGAGACGGCCCGGCAGCACGGCGCCGCGGCAGGCGGTCGCCACGGCCGCCGCATCGAACTCCGGATCCATCAGCGCCCACGCCTGCAGCGCCGTCGCCGCGTTGCGGGAGGGGACCAGGGGGCTCGCCTCGACATGCACCGTGCGACCGCCGGCGAGACGCACCGTCCAGCCGCGCGCATCGACCGTGTCGTCGTAGTCGCGGCCATAGGCGAACAGCGGCGCCCCGAGCGCCCGCGCGCGTGACCGCACGGCCTCCGGCACGTCCGGCTCCCCGTACACGGCCGGCCGGCCCGCGCGCAGCACGCCGGCCTTTTCGGCCGCGATGGCCTCGCGCGTGTCGCCGAGGTACTCCTGGTGGTCGAGACCGACGCTGACGATGATCGCGACGTCCGCGTCGACCACGTTGGTGGCGTCGAGGCGTCCCCCCAGTCCGACCTCGAGCACGGCGGTGTCCGTCCGCCGCGTCCGGAACACGTGGAGCGCGGCCAGGATCGCGAATTCGAAGTAGCTGAGCGCCGTTTCGCCCCGGGCTCGCTCCACGGCCTCGAACGCGGCGACGAGCGTTGCGTCCGTCGCTTCCCGCCCGTCTACCCGGACGCGTTCGTTGAAGCGCGCGAGGTGTGGCGACAGCGTCGTCCCGACGGAGTCTCCCGAGGCCAGCAGGAGGTGTTCGAGGAACACGCAGGTCGAACCCTTGCCGTTCGTCCCCGCCACGATGACGTTGCGGGGCGCGGGCGGGGTGACGCCGGCGCGCCGGGCGACGCGCGCCACGCGCTCGAGCCCCTGCAGGACGTCCCGCGGATGTTCCGTGCCGATCCGTTCGAGCCACTCGGCGAGGGGCGCGGGCTCAGCCATGCGCACGCATGCAGCCCGCGTCCGTCATGCACCGCCCCAACCGCGTGCGCTCACGGCGCGTCCAGGGCGCTCCGCAGTTCGCCGAGCCAGGCCTCGAGCCGCGGCGGGATCGACTCCGGCGTGTCCGCGAGTCCTCCCATGATGTCGACCAGGGCGCTGCCGACGACGACGCCGTCGGCAACCCGTGAGACGGCGCGCGCGGAAGCCGCGTCGCGAATGCCGAAGCCCACCTGGATCGGCAGGTCGGAAACCTGGCGCAGCCGCAGGAGGTTGCGGGCGACATCGTTCACGTCGAGGTGCGTGGCCCCGGTCACCCCCTTCAACGACACGTAGTAGAGAAACCCGGACGCGCGCGCGGCGATGCGCGCCGCGCGCTCCGTCGTGGTGGTCGGCGCCACGAGAAAGACGAGGTCGAGGTGCCGCGCGCGGAACGCTTCCCGTGCCGCCGCCGCTTCCTCCGGGGGCAGGTTGACGATGATCATCCCGTCCACGCCCGCGTCCGAGGCGCGTCGCGCGAAGCGTTCGTAGCCCATGCGCATCAGCGAGTTCAGGTACCCCATCAGCACGACCGGGGTGACGGCGTCGTCCCGGCGGAACTCCTCCGCCATCGCGAGGACGCGGTCCAGCGTCACGCCATTCGCAAGCGCGCGCTCCGAGGAGCGCTGGACCGGCGGGCCCTCCGCTTCCGGGTCCGAGAAGGGCACGCCCAGTTCGAGGACGTCCGCCCCTCCGCGCACCAGGCCGTGCAGCGCGGGGACGGTCGCGGACAGCACCGGATCGCCCGCCGTGACGAACGCGGTCAGCGTCTTGCGGCCGGCGGTCCGCTGCGCCGCCAGCCGTTCCGCAAGGCGGCTCACGCGGGGGCTCCGCCGTCGCCTGGGCCCCCGTCCACGCCGTCCGCGCCCGCATCGAGCAGCCCCGCGACCACGGGGACATCCTTGTCTCCGCGGCCGGACAGGTTCGCGACGATGATGTCCTCCCGCGGGCGTCGCGGCGCCTCCGCGATCACCCAGGCGAGGGCGTGGCTCGACTCGAGCGCGGGCATGATGCCCTCGAGGCGGTTGAGCATGCGGAACGCTTCGAGCGCCTGCTCGTCGGTGACGGCGACATACCGGGCGCGCCCGCTGTCCTTCAGGTGCGCGTGCTCCGGACCGACGCCCGGGTAGTCGAGGCCGGCCGAGATGGAGTGGGTCTGCATGATCTGCCCGTCCCCGTCCTGCATGAGGTAGGTAAGCTGACCGTGCAGGACGCCGGGCGACCCGGCGGCGAGGGGCGCCGCATGGCGGCCCGTCTCGAGGCCGAGGCCGGCCGCCTCCACCCCAACCATGTCCACGCCCTCGTCCTCGAGGAACGGGTGGAACAGCCCCATCGCGTTCGACCCGCCGCCCACGCAGGCGACGAGGACGTCCGGCAGCCGGCGTTCCGCCTCGAGACACTGCGACCGGGCCTCGCGGCCGATCACGGCCTGGAAGTCCCGCACCATCATCGGATACGGATGCGGCCCCGCCACGCTGCCGATGATGTAGTGGGTGGTGTCCACGTTCGTCACCCAGTCCCGCATCGCCTCGTTCATGGCGTCCTTCAACGTCCGCGACCCGGACTCGACCGACACGACTTCGGCGCCGAGCAGCCGCATCCGGTACACGTTCAGGCGCTGCCGCTCGATGTCCTCGGCCCCCATGTACACGCGGCACGCGAGCCCGAGCCGCGCGGCCACCGTCGCCGTCGCGACGCCGTGCTGCCCGGCGCCGGTCTCGGCGATCACGCGCGGTTTCCCCATCCGCTTCGCCAGCAGCGCCTGTCCCACCGTGTTGTTGATCTTGTGGGCGCCGGTGTGGCTCAGGTCCTCGCGCTTGAGATAGACCTTCGCGCCGCCGAGTTCCGCGGTCAGGCGCTCCGCCGGGTAGAGGGGCGTGGGCCGGCCGACGTAGCGGGCGAGGTCGGTGGCGAGTTCGTCCTGGAACGCACGGTCCGCCGAGAGCGTCGCGTACAGCCCGTTCAGCTGGTCCAGGGCGCGAATCAGCGTCTCGGCGACATACCTGCCCCCATAGGCCCCGAACCGGCCGTCCGCGTCCGGCGCGTCGTACGGCGGCCTATTGGAGGGCGGCACGCTGCACCTCCGCGACGAACGCGCGCACCTTCGCCTCGCTCTTGACGCCCTCGACGCCGCCTTCCACGCCGCTGCTCACGTCGACTCCGTACGGACCCAGCCGCCGGATGGCGGCGCCGACGTTGTCCGGCGTCAGGCCGCCGGCCAGCACGAGCGGCCGGTGCGAGGACGTCGGCCACAGCGACCAGTCGAACGTACGGCCCGTACCGCCTCGGGCGACGGCGTCGTACGTGTCGAGCAGGAAGGCCCGCGCCGTCGGGAAGGCATCCTCCAGCGCCTCGATGCGGAAGCCCGTCCGTACGCCCTCCGCCTTCACGTACGGGAGCCCGAACCCGCCGCACGCGGCGGCGTCCTCCCGGCCGTTGAACTGCAGCAGGTCCAGGGGCACCGCCGCCAGGATATCCTCGACCCCCCCCGGAGCGGCATCGACGAACACGCCGACGCGCGTCACCAGCGGCGGCAGCGCGTCGGCGATATCGCGCGCGGCCTCGATCGACAGGTGGCGCGGACTCGCCGGAACGAAGTTGAGCCCGACCGCATCGCAGCCGGCCGCCACCGCGGCGAGCCCGTCCTCCACCGAGGTGATTCCGCAGATCTTCGTTCGCACGCGCACCAGGCGGTCCGTCCCGGGAACATCAAGGGGCGGGGAGTTTGCGGACTTGCGCACCTTCGGGCAAGTCCGTCATGCTTGGTCAGGCCCGGAGCAGGGTCGGCGGCGGGCGGTAGGGAACCTCGATGTCGGGGTACGTGACCCGGGTGAGATACAGCCCGTCGGGCGGTGCCGTCGGCGGCGCCTTCGTCCGGTCCCCGGCCGCAAGCAGGTCGGCCACCAGCTTGGTGTCCGCCTCGCCGCGGCCGATGTGCGCCAGGCATCCCGCCAGGTTGCGGACCATGTGCTGCAGGAAGGCGTTGGCCTCGATGTCCATGACCACCTGCTTCCCGTGGCGGACCACGGAGACGGCGTCCACCCGCCGGAAAGGCGTGCTCGAATCGCACGCCGCGGCCCGGAACGCGCTGAAGTCCCGTTCTCCGAGGAGATCCTGCGCGGCACGGTGCATCGCGCCGGCATCCAGCTCCGCCCGCGTCCAGGTCACCCTGCCGCGCAGCAGCACCGGCGCGGTCTCGGACTCCAGGTAGACGTACGCGTAGCGCCGCGACACGGCGCTGAAGCGCGCGTGAAAGCGCCGCTCGACCAGGCGCGCCCAGACGACGCCCACGGCGCCGTCGGCTCCGCGCAGCAGCGCATTCGTGCCGCGCCGCCAGGAGTCCTCCGACCGCACGGCGGAGGTGCGGAAGCTCACGACCTGCCCGGTGGCGTGCACTCCGGCGTCCGTCCGGCCGGCCACGGCGACCCGGACGGGCGTGTCCGCGACCCCGGACAGGGCCCGCTCGAGCGCCTCCTGCACGGTCGGAACGCCCACCTGCCGCTGGAAACCGTGAAAGACCGCTCCGTCGTACTCCACGCCGAGCGCCACGGTCCGCGGTGGGCTACTCGAGTTCGTCAAGGAGCTCCTGGGCTGCCGCCCGCTCCGTGTCGTCGCCTTCGGCGAGCACTTCCTCGAGGACCACGCGGGCGGTTTCCTCGTCGCCCATGTTCACGTAGGCCCGGGCGAGGTTCAGCTTGGTGTTCGGGCTGTAGCCGCCGGGACCCGTCGGGCCCTCCGCGGGATCGTCCTCCTCCACCGGGTCGTAAGCCGACTCGTCCTCGTAGGTCTCGGTGGGTTCGTGGGACTCCGCCGGCAAGTCTTGGGCGGCCGGTACCGGCTCCTCCAAGTCGCGAGCCGGATCGGCGTCCCCAACGAGGTCCTCGGCCGTCGAAGATTGACCGCCACACGCATCGGCGGTCGCCTCGAGCGCGCGCACCCGGCGGCGCCGATAGAGCACCCCGACCACGGCGGCGGCCAGCAGCACGGCGACGGCGCCCCAGGCAACGAAACCGAAACGCGCGGGCGGAACGTCCGCGTCTCGCGACGCCGGCCGGCCCTGCGGCGTCGCCGTCGTTGCGGCTTGCCGCAAGGTGTCGACCTGCTGTTCGAGGGTCGCGACGACCTCCTCCAGCGCGGCGATCTCGCCTTGGGCACGGACCAGGTCGCCGCGCGCGCGGTCGAGGTCGACAACGAGCGCGGCGTTCTCTCCGGCCAGCCGGTCACGTTCGGCAAACGCTTCTTCCAGGGCCTCCGATACGGGGTCCGGCTCGGGGTCGCGCCGCGAGACCGGCTCCGCCTCCCCCGGGGCGACCGCCGCGTCCGGCGGCTCTTCAATGATGGGGGCCGCCACCGGGTCGGGGATTTCCGTTGCCGGGGGCGGGGGCCGGGGCGAGGTCGGTACCGTACCCATCGCCTCGGCCTCGGTCGGAACCTCGAGAATCATGCCGCCCCGAATGCGGTTCCTGTCACCGTCGATGAACGCGTTCGGGTTCAGCCGGACCAGGGCCGTCATCGTCTGGTCGACGGTGGCCTGCCCGGGACGCACGCGCCTCGCGATGGACCAGAGGGTGTCGTAGGGCCCGATGGGGCCGTACGTCAGGCGCACTTCGGCCTCGTCCGCCGCGGGTGCCCCGCCCTCCGCCGCCAGCGCGGCCTGCGTCGCGGCAAGGGTCACGGCAAGGCCAACGCAGAGGACGAACGCCGCGAACCCGTTCGCCATCAGTCCGCCTCCAGCCGCGCCGTCACCGCGTCCGCCATCTGGTCCGTACCGACGCACGTCACCCCGGCCGTGCCGTCCTGCGGCATGATGTCGGCCGTGCGCAGTCCGTCCGCGAGCGTCGCGGCGACCGCGTTCTCGAGCCGCGCCGCCGCGTCCCCGGCGTCGAGGCTGTAGCGCAGCAGCATCGCCGCCGACAGGATCGTCGCCAGCGGATTCGCGATGTTGCGTCCGGCGATGTCGGGCGCCGTCCCGTGCACCGGTTCGTAGAGCCCCTGCCCGCTGGCGTTCAGCGACGCGGACGGCAACATCCCGAGGGACCCGGTCAGCATCGCCGCCACGTCCGAGAGGATGTCCCCGAACATGTTGCCGGTCACCACCACGTCGAACTGCATGGGCTCCCGGACGAGTTGCATGCCGGCGTTGTCGACGTACATGTGCCCGAGCGAGACGTCGGGGTAGTCGGCGGCGACCTCGGTGACCACCTCCCGCCACAGTTGCGTCACCTCGAGCACGTTCGCCTTGTCGACGGATACGAGCCGGCCCCGGCGCTTGCGCGCGAGGTCGAAGGCGACGCGCGCGATGCGCTCGATCTCGCGCTCCTCGTAGACGTAGGTGTTGAAGCCGCGACGGCCGCCGTTGCCGACGGTCACGCCGCGTGGCTCGCCGAAGTAGATGCCGCCGGTGAGCTCGCGCACGATGAGTATGTCGAGACCCGACACCAGTTCCGGCTTCAGCGAGGACGCCGATGCCAGCGGCGCGAACAGGATCGCGGGACGCAGGTTGGCGAACAGGTCGAGTTCCGCACGCAGCCGCAAGAGGCCGCGTTCCGGACGCCGGTCCATCGGCAGGTCGTCCCACTGCGGGCCGCCGACGGCGCCGAGGAGCACCGCGTCCGCGCCGCGTGCGCGGTCCAGGGTCGCGTCCGTCAGGGGGACGCCGTCGCTGTCGAGGGCGGCCCCGCCGATGCTGCCGTACTCGAAGTCGAACGCGATGTCCGGGCAGGCGCGCTCGAGGACGCCCACGGCGTGCGGCATCACCTCGGCGCCGATGCCGTCCCCGGGGAGGACCAGGATGCGGGCCCGTCTGCTCACCCCGCCTCCCCGTCCGCGAATACCCAGGGCTGCCGCTCCCGGTGGGCCCGTTCGAACGCCCGGATGGCATCGGCGCAGTCCAGGGTGAGCCCGATGTCGTCAAGGCCCCGCAGCAGGCGGCGGC
Source organism: Pseudomonadales bacterium (assembly GCA_022825925.1). GTDB lineage: Bacteria > Pseudomonadota > Gammaproteobacteria > Pseudomonadales > Azotimanducaceae > VXNE01. The sequence continues at coordinate 41,609 of JAJDVW010000037.1, forward strand.
GCGTCTCCGGGTCGGTCTCGAAACCGAACGACCCGCCCTCCCCGGTCTCCACGCGTCCCGCCGCGAGGTCCACCTCGACGGTCAGACCCCCACGGCCCGCCAGGTCGAACAGCTCGGCCACCGCGGCGTCGGGCAGCGTGACGAGCAGCAGTCCGTTGTTCACGCTGTTCGTGGCGAAGATGTCGGCGAAGCTCGGCGCGATCACGCACCGGAAACCGTATTCCAGCAGCGCCCACACCGCGTGCTCGCGGCTCGAGCCGCAGCCGAAGTTGTCGCGCGCGAGGAGTACCGAGGCGTCCTGGTAGTCGGGGGCGTTCAGGACGAAGTCGCGGTTGATGCGCCGTTCGTTCGGCGTCTTCCCGATGACGCCCTCGTCCAGGTAACGCCACGCGTCGAACAGGTTGTCCCCGAACCCCGTCTTCCGGATCGACTTCAGGAACTGCTTCGGAATGATCTGGTCCGTGTCGACGTTGGCCCGGTCGAGGGGCGCGACCACGCCCCGATGCGTCGTGAAGGCCCTCATCCGACGGTCTCCCGCGGATCCGCGAGGTGTCCGGCGATGGCGCTCGCGGCGGCGGTGGCCGGACTCACCAGGTGGGTGCGACCACCGTGGCCCTGGCGGCCCTCGAAATTCCGGTTGGACGTCGAGGCGCAGCGTTCGCCGGGCAGCAGCCGGTCCGCGTTCATGGCCAGGCACATCGAGCAGCCGGGCGCCCGCCACTCGAAGCCCGCGGCCAGGAATATCTCGTGGAGCCCCTCGTCCTCCGCCTGGCGCTTCACGAGGCCGGAACCCGGCACCACGAGCGCCTCCGCCACCCGTACCCTGCCCCCGCGCGCGACTTCGGCCGCGGCGCGCAGGTCTTCGATGCGCGCGTTCGTGCACGAGCCGATGAAGACCTTGTCGAGGGGGACATCGGTCATCGACGTGCCCGGCGCGAGGTCCATGTAGGCGAGCGCGCGCGCCGCGACTTCGGCCTTGACCGGATCTTCCATGTCCGACGGCGACGGCACGGCGCCGCCGATCGCGCCGACGAGTTCCGGGGAGGTCCCCCACGTCACCTGGGGCTCGAGCGTGGCCGCGTCGATCTCCACGGTCCGGTCGAAGACGGCGTCCGCGTCCGAGCGCAGGGTGCGCCACCACGCCACCGCTTCGTCCCAGGCGTCGCCGCGCGGTGCGAAGGGCCGTCCTTGCAGGTACGCCAGCGTCGTGTCGTCCACGGCGACGAGCCCGGCCCGGCCGCCGGCCTCCACGGACATGTTGCACAGGGTCATGCGCCCCTCCATCGACAGCGCCTCGATGGCGGTGCCGCGGAACTCGATGACGTGACCCGTCGCCCCGGCGGTGCCGATGGCGCCGATGACGGCGAGCGCCACGTCCTTGGCGTACACCCCCGCCGGCAGCGCCCCTGTCACCGCGATGCGCATGTTGCGGCTCTTGCGCTGCGCGAGGCACTGCGTGGCGAGCACGTGTTCCACCTCGGACGTGCCGATGCCCTGGGCCAGCGCGGCGAACGCGCCGTGCGTGGAGGTGTGCGAATCGCCGCACACGATGGTCATCCCCGGCAGGGTCGCCCCCTGCTCCGGTCCGATGACGTGCACGATGCCCTGGCGGATGTCGTTGATGCCGAACTCGCGGATGCCGAAGTCCCGGCAATTGGCGTCCAGGGTCTCCACCTGGATGCGCGCGACCTCGTCGACGATGCCGGGGACCCCCGCCCGACGCTCGGACGGGACCGTGGGCACGTTGTGGTCCGGCGTCGCGAGGTTCGCGTCCACGCGCCAGGGACGCCGGCCCGCCAGCCGCAGCCCCTCGAACGCCTGCGGCGAGGTGACCTCGTGCAGCAGGTGCCGGTCGACGTAGAGCAGGCTCATGCCGTCGGACCGGTCGGTGACGTGGTGGGCGTCCCAGATCTTGTCGTAGAGGGTCTTGCCGCTCATGGCGTCTCGCGGGCGCAGAAGTCGCGGTCGGGGCGAGATTCTACCGGGGCGTGTCGTGGATCGGAACGGCGCACGCCCGTCCCGCATCAGATAACACTTTAATTAACACCTGTATTCATTTGATTAATCTAACGTTCAACACCTGTATTCTGCGCCCGGTCGCGCATCAGGTGATCCATCAGCACGAGCGCCGTCATGGCCTCGGCGATCGGCGTCGCGCGCAGGCCCACGCACGGGTCGTGGCGTCCCTTCGTCACGACCTCGACCTCGCGGCCGCCGGTGTCCACGCTCTTCCCCGGAATGGCGAGGCTCGACGTCGGCTTGAGCGCGATGCTCACGACGATGTCCTGACCGGACGAGATGCCTCCGAGGACGCCGCCCGCGTCGTTCTTCACGAATCCGTCCGCGTCCATCTCGTCCCGGTGCTCGCTGCCGCGCTGTCCCACGACCGCGAATCCCGCGCCGAACTCGACGCCCTTCACCGCGTTGATGCCCATGAGCGCGCCGGCGAGGTCCGCGTCGAGCTTGCCGAACACCGGTTCGCCGAGCCCGACCGGAACGTCCGACGCCACCACGTTGATCCGCGCGCCCACCGAATCCCTGGCGGCGCGCAGCTCGTCGATCAGGACCGCGATCTCGTCCACCGCGTCCGGGTCGGCGCAGAAGAACGGGTTGTCGTCCACGATGCTCCAGTCGACGGTGCGTACCTCGATCGTGCCGATCCCGGCCAGGTAGCCGCGCACGCGCGTGCCGTGGCGCTCGTGAAGGTACTTCTTCGCGATCGCGCCGGCGGCGACCCGCATGGCGGTCTCGCGGGCGGAGGCGCGCCCACCGCCCCGGTAGTCCCGCCGGCCGTACTTCTTCAGGTACGTGTAGTCCGCGTGCGCCGGACGGATCTGGTCCTTGATGGCGCCGTAGTCCCGCGAGCGCTGGTCCACGTTCTCGATCACGAGCCCGATCGGAGTCCCGGTCGTCACGCCCTCGAAGACGCCGGACAGGATCCTGACGGCGTCGGGCTCCTGGCGCTGGGTCGTGTACTTCGAACTCCCGGGCCGGCGGCGGTCGAGGTCCCCCTGCAGGTCGGCCTCCGACAGCGACAGTCCCGGGGGGCAGCCGTCCACCACCGCGCCCATGGCGAGCCCGTGACTCTCGCCGAACGTGGTAAGCGTGAATGCCTGTCCGAAGGTGTTTCCGGCCATGGCGAGCCAGTATCGGAAGTCAGCGGGGCCCTGACAAGCAGGGCAAGGAGGACAAGCAGTCGCCGTCGAGCACGAAAACCCCGAAATCCCCGTTGGCGAGGCGCGGGGCGTTGGCGAGTTCCGGCCAGGCCAACGGCAATTCGGAGAAGGCTTCGGCGAGCGTGGCGGCCGTGTCTCCCACTTCTCCCGCCAACAGTCCATGGGGCTCAAGCCACGCCCCGAGGCCCCCGAGAACGCGGCGCCAGCACGCGAGGCCGTCCGGGCCCGCCGCGAGGCCGCCCGGGGGTTCGCTGCCGTACTCCGGAGGCAGGCGCGCGATCTCGGCCGTGGGAACGTAGGGCGGATTGGCGATCACGAGGTCGTAGCGGCGGCCGTCCAGCGCCTCGAACAGGTCCGACGACCGGACTTCCGCCCGGGCCTCGAGATCGAAACGCGCAACATTAGTCCCCGCGCACGCAACGGCGGCGGCGTCCATGTCGACCAGGGTGAGCGAGGCCTCGGAGAACTCCAGGGCCGCAGCGATCCCCAGTGCCCCGCAACCGCAGCAGAGGTCCAGGATGCGATCGGGCGGTCGCCGCAACCATGGCCGGAAGCGGTCGAGGATGAGTTCCTGCAGCGGGGAACGGGGGATCATCACGCCCGGCGAGACGACGAACCAGCGCTCGGCAAACCATGCGCGGCCGGTGAGGTGGGCGACCGGAACACGCTCCCGGATGCGGCGTTCGAGGAGCGCGCGCAGGGCGTCCGGCGTCGCGGGACTCCAGCCGTGTGCGTCCCGGTAGCCGAAGACCAGGTGCTCCGCCTCGGCCCGTGCGTCCGCCGCGCCGTGTCCGAAGGCGATGTCGGCCGCGTCGAGGTCGTCGGCCAACGCCCGCGCGAGGTCGCGCGGATCAGTCACTCGCCAGGCGGTTCGGCAGGACCACCTCGACGCGGGATGCGGCACCGGCGCCGCCTGGGGCGATCGGGCCGAGACCGTGGGCCACCGCGGTCACGCCGGCCGCCTCCTCGAGCCTGCCCGCAGCGGCCGTCGCGCAGCGCTCCGCCGCGCCCGTCAGCGCATCGACGGACCGGGGCCCGTAGACGTGGCACACGACGTGGAAGGTCTCGCCGGACAGCTCCCCGAGCCCCCCGGCCAGGTCGTCGAGCGCCGTGAGCGCCGCCGCCGACAGGTTCCCCGCGGCATCCGGCTCGACGCCCTCGACCACGACGAATCCGGTGCGCTCCAGGGCGCCCGCAAGCGTCAGGGTGGCGTCGAACGGGGTCGGGCCCTGCGGGACCACGATGTCGAGATGTGCGTACACGCGGCGGTTCCCGCGCTGCACCGCATAGAACGCGACGAGTTGCCCCTGCCCGTCCACCCGGACCGGAGCGGCGAGATAGAACTGGTTGCGGTTCGGGGCGGCGAGTTCCGCCACGCCGAAGATCTGGTTCGCCCAGATCGTGCTGCGTCCGCAGTCCGGCCCCCGGCACGAGAACACGATCCCGGGGCTGATCGCGGCGATGCGCGTCTCGTAATGCGCGATCACGTCGTCCAGCCGCTCCCCGTCCGGAATCCGGTAGGTCACGCGGCTGAGCGGTCCCTCCACCCGGACCGCCTCCACCCGCACGTCCCGCTTGATCCTGTCCACCGGCGCCGTGATGAACTCGTAGGGCTCGGGCCCGCTGCTTTCGGTGTACTCCACGATCCAGGACCGCGGGAACCGCTCGACGGCGGACGGGTCGGCGGAGCCGGACACGTCCTCGGCGGCATGGGAAGCAAGTCCGAGCGCCACCAGACCCGCCCCACGCGCGGCCGCGGCGAGCGTTCGGGACATGACTGTCGTGTCGCGCAACACTATGCCGCACCCAAGGCCGTACTCCAGGTTTCCGGGCTCGCGAACTCGACGTCCACCATCTGCTCGCTGGTCATCAGGTCGTTCACCACCTGGCCGATCCCGTAGCCCTCGTACAACACCCGGTGCAACCCCTCGACCAGGGGCATGTACACGCCGAGTTCCGTGGTCTTGGCGCGGATCACCCGCAGGGTGTTGACCCCTTCCGCGAGCCTGCCGAGCTGCTCCATGGCCTCGTCCAGCGTGCTCCCCTTGCCAACCTGGAAGCCGAGCTGGAAGTTGCGGCTGAGGGGGGACGTGCATGTCACCATGAGATCCCCGACTCCCGCGAGGCCCAGGAAAGTGAAGGGATTGGCGCCGAGGGACACCGCGAAGCGGCTCATCTCCGCCAGGCTGCGGGTGATGAGCATGGCGACCGTGTTCTGGCCGACCTCGAGCGCGGCCGCCATGCCGCAGATGATCGCGTAGACGTTCTTCAACGCGCCCCCGAGTTCGACGCCGTAGACATCGTCGCTGGAATAGACCCGCAGCGTCGGGCTCGCGAGCACGCGCCGCACGGCCGACCGCAGGTCCGCGGAGCGGCTCGCCACCACGGTACCGGTGAAGTGGGCGCCGGCGATCTCCTCCGCCAGGTTCGGCCCGCTGATCACGCCGGTCCCGCACTCGGGCAGCAGCTCGTCCAGGATCTGGCTCATCAGGCGGAACCCGTCGGACTCGACCCCCTTGGTGCCGCTGACCGCGAACGCGCCCGGTTTCGCGTGGGCCGCGACGTCCCGCGTCACCTGTCGGAAAGAGGCGCTCGGGACCGTCACGAAGAGGACGTCCGACGCGCCGACGGACTCCGCGAGGTCGCCGCTCGGGACCACGTTGTCGTCGAGGGGATGGCCCTTCAGATACCGCCGGTTCTCGCGGTGCGCCCGCATGTCCGCGAGCTGGGCGGGATCGCGCATCCACAGGTATGCCGGAAAGCCGTTCTTCGCGACGATGTTCGCGATGGCGGTGCCGAAGTTGCCGGCGCCGACGATGGCTACCTTCACGCGGCCCTCCCCCGTGCGTGGGCGGGGTATGGTAGCAAACGATCCCCTGGTTCAAGCCCCGTAGCGGGGCTGGTCCCGGCTTACGTCCCGGCGAGTTCCAGCAGCAGCCGATTGACCCGGCGCACGTAGTCTCCCGGATCGCCGAGCGGCTGTCCCTCCGCCAGGCTCGCCTGGTCGAACAGCACCCTGACCAAGTCCGCGAAGCGGTCTCCATCGGCCTCGCCCTCGAGCTTCTCGACCAGGGGATGCCCGGGATTGATCTCGAAGTGGGGCTTGCTCTCCGGAAGCTGCTGGCCCGTCGCTTCCATGATGCGCCGCATCTGCGCCCCCACGTCGCCCTCGGCGAGCACGAGGCAGGCCGGCGAGTCCGTCAGGCGCACCGAACGCCGCACGCTCTCGACGCGGTCCTCGAGCACGTCCGCGATGCGCTTGCAGAACGCGTCGTCCGCGTCCGGTTCGTCCTCGGGGACACCCCCGGGCAGGTCGAGGTCGCCGCGCGAGACGTCCGCGAGGGGCTTGCCGTCGAACTCCTGCACGAACGACATGAACCACTCGTCGATGCGGTCCGACAGCAGCAGCACCTCGATGTTCCGCTGCCGGAACACCTCGAGGTGCGGACTCTGGCGCGCCGCCGCCAGGCTGTCGGCGACGAGGTAGTAGATGCTCTTCTGGTCGTCCCGCATGCGGCCGACGTAGTCCTCGAGCGATACGCGCTGGGCGTTCTCGTCGTCGGCGGTGGTGGTGAAGCGCAGCAGCTTCATGACCGCCTCGCGGTTGGTGAAGTCCTCGGCGACGCCCTCCTTCAGCACCTGGCCGAACTCGTCCCAGAACGTCGCGTAGTCGTCGCCCTCGAGCTTCGACAGCATGTCGAGGACGCGTTTCGCGAGCGCGCTTCGGATGGTCCGGACAGAGGCGTCCTCCTGCAGGATCTCGCGGGAGACGTTGAGCGGCAGGTCGCTGCTGTCGACGATGCCGCGCACGAAGCGCAGGTACAGGGGCAGGAACTGCTCCGCCTCGTCCATGATGAACACGCGCCGCACGTAGAGCTTGAGCCCCCGCGGAGACTCGCGGTTCCACAGGTCGAACGGCGCGCGGCGCGGCACGAACAGGAGGCTCGTGTACTCGAGCTTGCCCTCGACCCGGTTGTGGCTCCAGGCGAGCGGGTCCTCGTAGTCGTGGGAGACGTGCTTGTAGAACTCCCGGTACTCGTCGTCGCCGACCTCGCTGCGCGAACGGGTCCACAGGGCGGTCGCGGCGTTGACGGTCTCGTCTTCCGGGCCCGCGTCGTCGCCTTCCTCTCCGTCCTGGCCGTCCGCGGCCTCGCCCGCCATCACCACCGGCACGGCGATGTGGTCGGAGTACTTGCGCACGACGTTGCGCAGCCGGAACGCCTCGGCGAACTCGTGGGCGTCGCTCGTGAGCCTCAGCACGACGGACGTGCCCCGGTCGGCCTCCGCCTTCTCCACGGTGAACTCGTCCTCGCCGCTCGAGGTCCAGCGGGTGCCCGTCTCCGTGCCCGCCTTGCGGGTCAGCACCGTCACCTCGTCCGCGACCATGAACGCGCTGTAGAAGCCGACGCCGAACTGCCCGATGAGCTGCCCGTCCTTCTGCTGGTCCCCGGTGAGCGACCCGAAGAACTCCGCCGTCCCCGAACGCGCGATCGTGCCGAGGTTCTCGACCACCTCCTCACGGGTCATGCCGATGCCGTTGTCGGCCACCGTGAGCGTCTTTTCGTCGGCGTCGAAAGCGATCCGGATGCGCAACTCCGGGTCGTCGGCAAGCAGGCCGTCGTCCGACAGCGCCGCGAAGCGCAGCCGGTCGATGGCGTCCGACGCGTTCGAGATGAGTTCCCGCAGGAAGATCTCCCGGTTCGAGTACAGGGAGTGCACCATCAGGTGCAGCAGTTGCTTCGCTTCCGTCTGGAAGCCCAGGGTTTCGGCTGTCATCTTTCCTCGACGCGGGCGACCAAGGGGCTTGCCCGTACATGGTGGCGGGCCCACACGGTTTCAAGCGCGCCAATCGTTCCCGCTTCGTTCGCGCTTCGTTCCCGCCGGGAGGATTCGCCTCGCGGCCGGCCGACTCCAGGGCCCGGCCGGCGGCGACCGTCAAGCCGTGGCGTGCTCGAACGCCACCACGTTGCGCGACGCGCTGCTGAACTCGACGCCCACCAGGTGGACGCCCACGCCGGGCGCGCGGTACTTGTCCGCGTAACCCCGATCCCTGAGTTGCCTCATCGCGCCGCCCTCGCCGGCCTGCTCCACCACCTTGAACTCGAACACGTACACCCGGCCCTCGAAACGCACCGCCATGTCGAGGCGGCCGTGGCTCGTACTCTCCTCGACCGCCACGTCGAGGCCCAGCGCGGCGAAGTGCGAGTAGAAGACGCTCGCGTAGTAGCCCTCGAAGTTGGCGATGTCGTTGTTCGTGTACCACTCGTACGGGATGCTCGCGAAGAACGACCGGAACAGCGCCTCGAGGCCGGGGAGGTCGTTCTCCTTGAGCAGATCGTAGAGGCGGTCGGTGTTGCGCATCCGAGCCGCGTCGTTGCGCACCCAGTGGCGCAGCAGCGACTCGTTGAGGCCCAGGCGCACCTCCCGGTTCGGGTAGCCGAGGCGGTAGCTGGTCCGCGCGCCGCGCCGTTCCTCGCCCTGGATGGTCAGGTAGCCGGTCTGGAACAGCAGCGCCTCGGTGCCGATCGCGCCGACGTCGAAGGCCGACAGCAGTTCCTCCGTGCCGCGCATGCCGTCGAGGTCCACCGAACGCACCCGCCGTTCGGCGAGGAGGTCCACCAGGAACCGCGGCGAGCCGGTTTCGAACCAGTGCGCCTTGAACTCCCGGTTGCGGAACAGCAGGAGGATGTCGAACGGGTTGTACACCCTCTCATCGCCGAGCCAGGAGTAGCCGTTGTACCAGTCTCGGATCTCGTCCCGGTCGAGGCCCGGCAACTCGGGCGCGAACACCTCGTCGAGGTCCGCCTCCGTGTAGCCGCAGATCGACGAGTAGCGGGGCTCGACCGTGATGTCCGTGAGGTTGTTCAGCCCCGAGAACAGGCTCACCTTGCTGAACTTGCTCACGCCGGTGATGAAGCTGAAGCGGATGTGCGCGTCACAGTCCTTGACCACGGCGTACAGGCCCCGGAGATAGTCGCGGTTCCCGCGCGCCACCTCCGGCGCGTCCAGCGCGTCGAGGATCGGCTTGTCGTACTCGTCGATCAGCACCACCACGCGCCGGCCCGAGCGCTCGTGCAGGGTGCGGATCAGGTAGCGCAGACGCCCGGCGTCCGACGCGGCGGCCGGATCGGCGATGCCGGCCGCGTCCTCCATCTCGCGCAGGCGGTCACCCACTTCCGCGCGCAGGTCCCCGTCGCCCGCGAAGTGCCCGCTGCCGAAGCTCACGCGGACGACCGGATGGCGCACCGACCAGTCCCACCGGCCGTGGATGGCGAGGCCCCGGAACAGTTCCTCGCTGCCCTCGAACAGCTCCTTCAGCGTGTCCAGGAACAGGCTCTTGCCGAACCGTCGCGGGCGCGAGAGGAAGAAGTGCGTTCCGTCGCCGAGCAGGCGTTCGACGGACGGCGTCTTGTCGACGTAGTAGGCGTCGTCCTCCCGTATCTTGCGGAAGGTCTGGATGCCGATGGGAAGGCTGCGGCGTTCCATCCCCGAATCCTAGCAGGCCGCGTCATGGGACGGCTCTCTCCATGTCGGTCCGTGCCGGTACACTCATCGCAAAACGGGCGTCTGGTCTGCCCTACCAGCCCGTCACCTCCGCCAGCGCCTCCCCGATCTCCGCGAGGCTGCGTACGGTACGCACGCCCGCCGCCTCGAGCGCGGCGAACTTCTCGTCCGCCGTGCCCCGCCCGCCGGCGATGATGGCCCCCGCGTGCCCCATGCGTTTTCCGGGCGGCGCCGTCACCCCGGCGATGTAGGCGACCACGGGCTTCGAGACGCGTTCGGCGATGTACGCCGCGGCCTCTTCCTCGGCGGTCCCGCCGATCTCGCCCACCATGACGATGGCCTCGGTGTCCGGGTCCCCCTCGAACAGCTCCAGGATGTCGATGAACTGGCTGCCCGGAATCGGGTCGCCGCCGATGCCCACGCAGGTCGACTGTCCGAAACCCTGGTCCGTCGTCTGCTGGACGGCCTCGTAGGTCAGCGTGCCGGAACGCGATACCACTCCCACCCGCCCGGGGAGATGGATGTCGGCGGGCATGATGCCGATCTTGCAGGCGCCCGGGGTGATGACGCCGGGACAGTTGGGGCCGATGAGCCGCGTGTCCGTGAGGTCGAGCCGCGCCTTGACCGCGAGCATGTCGAGGGTCGGGATCCCTTCCGTGATGCAGACGATCAGCTCGATGCCGGCGTCGAGGGCCTCGAGGATCGAGTCCTTGCAGAACGGCGCCGGCACGTAGATCACAGAGGCAGTGGCGCCGGTCTCCACGACGGCCTCCCGGACGGTGTCGAACACCGGCAGCCCGAGATGGCTGGCGCCGCCCTTGCCGGGCGTCACGCCCCCGACCACGCGCGTTCCGTAGGCGATGGCCTGCTCCGAGTGGAGCGTGCCCTGGGAGCCGGTGAAGCCCTGCACCAGCACGCGGGTGTCTTGGTCGACGAGAACGCTCATGCCGCACCTCCGGCCGCCTGGATGGCTTTCCGCGCCGCGTCGGCCAGGGAGTCCGCGGTCACCAGATCGAGCCCGCTCGCCGCGAGCTTCTCCCCGCCGACGGCGGCGTTGTTGCCCTCGAAGCGCACCACCACCGGGACGTTCACGCCCACCTCCGTGACCGCGCCGATGATGCCGTCGGCGATGGTCGCGCAGGACACGATGCCGCCGAAGATGTTGATGAGCACGGCCCTGACGTTCTCGTCCGACAGGATGATCCGGAACGCCTCGCCGACGGCCTCCTTCGTAGCGCCGCCGCCGACGTCGAGGAAGTTGGCCGGCGTGCCGCCGTAGAGCTTCGCGAGGTCCATGGTGCCCATGGCGAGTCCGGCGCCGTTCACCATGCAGCCGATGTTGCCGTCGAGGGCCACGTAGTTGAGTCCGAACTCGTCCGCGCGCGCCTCGCGCGGGTCCTCCTGGGTCGCGTCGCGCATCCCGGCCAGATCCCGCTGCCGGTACAGGGCGTTGTTGTCGATGTTCATCTTCGCGTCGAGGCAGTGAATGCGGCCTTCCTCGGTGACCACGAGCGGGTTGATTTCGACCAGGGAGCAGTCGAGTTCATGGAAGAGCTTCACCAGCTTGACGAAGATGTCCGTGAACTCCCGCACCTGGGTCCCCGAGAGCCCGAGCCGGAACGCCATCTCGCGCCCCTGGTGGGGCTGCGCGCCCACGTACGGGTCGATGGCGGCGCGCAGGATCTTCTCCGGGGTGTCCCGGGCGACCTGCTCGATCTCGACGCCGCCCTCGGCGGACGCCATGACGACCACCCGCCTGGACGCGCGGTCCACGACCACGCCCAGGTAGAGTTCGGTCGCGATGTCCGTGCAGCCCTCGACGTAGACCTTGCCGACCGGCTGCCCTTCCGCATCGGTCTGGACCGTCACCAGGCTGCGGCCCAGGAACTCCTCGGCGAACGCCCGCACGGCGTCCTCGGAGTCCACCAGCCGGACACCCCCCGCCTTGCCGCGTCCGCCGGCATGGACCTGCACCTTGCAGACCCAGCGGTCGCCGCCGATCTCGCGGGCCGCGGCCACCGCCGCGTCGGGCGTGTCCGCGGCGTGACCCTCCGATACCGGCAGTCCGTACCGCGCGAAGAGTTCCTTCGCCTGGTATTCGTGCAGATTCATGCGTTCTCCTCAGTGCGGGACGCGCCGCGGGCCCACTCGACGGCCCATGGTCACGCGCTCGCCCGTTACCCCTTCCCCGGAATCAGGCGCGTTTCCGGTTCACCATGTGGATCGCCCGGCCCCCGACGCCGAGCGCCGCCTCGTGCACGGCTTCCGCCAGCGTCGGGTGCGCGAACATCGTGAGCCCCAGGTCCTCCGCGCTCGCGTCGAACTCCATCGCGATCACCGCCTGGGCGATGAGTTCGGACGCCTGCGGCCCGAACACGTGGACCCCGAGCACGCGGTCGGTCTCCGCGTCGGCGACGATCTTGACGATCCCCTCCGCGTCGTTCGCGGCCAGGGCGCGGCCGTTGGCGCCGAAGGAGAACGTGCCGGTGCGGTAGTTCTCGCCGTCGGCCTTGAGCGACTGCTCGGTCCGCCCCACCCAGGCGATCTCGGGGTGGGTGTAGATGACGTTCGGGACGCAGTCGTAGTTCACCAGCGGCTTGTGGCCGGCGATGCGCTCGGCCACCATGACGCCCTCCTCCGCGCCCTTGTGGGCAAGCATCGGACCGCGCACGACATCGCCCACGGCGTACACCTCCGGGGCGTCGGTGGCGCACAGGTCGTTGACGTAGAGGAAGCCCCGCTCGTCGAGGTTCACGCCGCTGTCCGGAGCCAGCAGCCCCTCCGTGTACGGACGGCGTCCGACGGCGACGATGAGCCGGTCGAACTCCACCACGTGCTCGTCGCTGGCGTCCTGGTAGGTCACCGTCACCCCGTCTCCGGACGGCTCCGCGCGCATGACCCGGCAGCCGAGGCGGATGTCCAGCCCCTGGCGCTTGAACGCGCGCAGGGCGTCCCTGGCGATGCGCTGGTCCGCCATCGGCAGGAACTCGTCGAGCGCCTCGAGGATGACCGCTTCCGAACCGAGGCGCGACCAGACGCTGCCGAGTTCGAGGCCGATGGCCCCGGCGCCGATGACGCCGAGGCGTCCGGGCACGGCGTCGAACTCGAGGGCGCCGGTGGAATCCACCACGGTTCCCGGAACCAGCGGCGCCTGGTCGATGTCGATGGGGACGGAACCGGGCGCCAGGATGACGTGTTCCGCCTCGAGCACCGTCGCCTCGCCGTCGTGCGGCGTGAACTCGACGCGGCGGTTGCCGAGCAGGCGGCCGCTCCCGGCCAGCGCCGTCACGCCGTTGCCCTGGAACAGGGCGCCCACGCCGCCGGTGAGACGCGTCACGACCGCGTCCTTGCGCGCCATCATGCCCGGGACGTCGATGGACAAATCCCCGACACCGATGCCGAGCTCGCCGAAGTGCCCGGCGGCTTCGGCGTACTTGTGGGACACGTCGAGCAGGGCTTTCGAAGGGATGCATCCCCAGTTGAGGCACGTCCCGCCGAGCGTCGGATTGCCCTCCCGGTCGAGGGACTTGTCGATGCAGGCGGTCCGCATGCCGAGCTGCGCCGCGCGGATCGCCGCGGCGTACCCCGCCGGGCCCGCCCCGATGACCACGACTTCCCAGCCGCCGTCCGTCCCCGGCCCGGGGCCGGCGTCGTCGTTCATGCAGACTCCTCCATCAGAGTTCCAGCAGTATCCGCGCCGGATCCTCGATCAGCGCCCTGACGGTCACGAGGAACCGCACCGCTTCCTGGCCGTCGATCAGGCGATGGTCGTAGGACAGCGCGAGGTACATCATCGGCAGGACGACGACCTGGCCGTCGACGGCCACCGGACGGTCCTCGATCTTGTGCATGCCGAGGATCGCCGTCTGCGGCGGGTTCAGGATGGGCGTCGACAGCAGCGAACCGAACACGCCGCCGTTACTGATCGTGAACGTGCCGCCGGACATCTCCTCGATCGTCAGCCGGTTCTCCCGGGCGCGCTCCCCGAACCCCGCGATCTGGTCCTCGATCTGGGCGAGGCTCAGGGCGTCCGCGTCACGCAGCACGGGGACCACCAGACCGCGGTCCGTGCTGACGGCCACGCCGATGTCGTAGTAGCCGTGATAGAGGATGTCGTTGCCGTCCACCGACGCGTTGACGGCCGGAAAGCGTTTCAGGGCCTCGACGCAGGCGCGGACGAAGAAGCTCATGAAGCCGAGCCGCACCCCGTTGTGCACCCGCTCGAACTCGTCCCGGTAGCGTTTGCGCATCGTCATGACGGGCTGCATGTTCACCTCGTTGAACGTGGTGAGCATGGCGGCGTTGCGCTGCGCCTCCACCAGGCGCCGGGCGACGGAGGCCCGCAGCCGCGTCATGGGGACCCGCCGCTCGACGCGCTCGCCGGTCTCGGGCAGCGGTTCTTCGACGGACGCCGGCGTCGGCGCGGCCGGGGCCTCGGCCGCCCGCTCCGCGGGCACGGCCTCCACCAGGCGCGCGACGTCTTCCCGGGTCACGCGGCCGTCCCGGCCGGAACCGTCGATCGCGGACACGTCGATGCCGTTCTCCTCGGCCAGCTTGCGCGCGGCCGGCGAAGCGCGCGGGGCACGCTCCGCATCCGCCGGCGCATCGGGTGCCGGGGCCGGCGCCGCGTCCACCGCGCCGGCCTCGAAGCGCGCGATGAGTTCGCCGCTCTCGACGGTGTCGCCTTCCGCCCTGACGATCTCCGCGAGCGTCCCGTCGGCCGGGGCGACGATTTCCAGCACGACCTTCTCGGTCTCGATGTCCGCGAGCACCTCGTCGCGGCGCACGGGATCGCCCACCTGCTTGTGCCACGCGGCGATGGTGCCGTCGGGCACGGACTCAGGAAAGGACGGCGCTTTGATCTCCATCACGGGGTCATCCGAGCAGTGCGTCTTCCACGAGCTGTTGCTGGCGCTCGATGTGCTTGGCGAAGTATCCCGCCGCCGGGGAGGCGAACGCCACCCTCCCGGCGTACGTCAGGTACAGGTCCTGGTCGAGGCGCGTCAGCACGCGCCGCATGTGATGCTGGCTGGGATACCACGCGCCCTGGTTGGCCGGCTCTTCCTGGCACCAGATCGCGAGTTCCAGGTTGACGTAGGGGGCGATGACCTCTCCGAGTTCGGGCTCCGGGAACGGGTAAAGCTGCTCGATGCGGACGATGGCCACGCTGTCGAGACCCAGCTCGCGGCGCTTCGCGACCAGGTCGTAGTAGACCTTCCCGCTGCACAGCACCAGGCGGTCCACGCGGCTCGGGTCGGGGACGGACGCGTCGGGGATCACCGGCTGAAAGCTGCCGTCCGAGAGGTCCTCGAGGGTCGACACCGCCTCCTTGTGCCGCAGCAGGCTCTTCGGCGTCAGCGCGACCAGCGGCTTGCGCAACGGCCGGATCACCTGGCGCCGCAGCATGTGGAACATCTGCGCCGGGGTCGTCGGCACGCATACCTGCATGTTGTGCTGCGCGCAGAGCTGCAGGTAGCGCTCGAGGCGCGCGGACGAGTGCTCCGGTCCCTGGCCCTCGTAGCCGTGCGGCAGGAGCATCACCAGGCCGCAGAGCCGGTCCCACTTCGTCTCGCCGCTCGAGACGAACTGGTCGATCACCACCTGCGCGCCGTTGGCGAAGTCCCCGAACTGCGCCTCCCAGACGACGAGGGCGTTGGGCGTGGTCGTCGCGTAGCCGTACTCGAACGCGAGCACCGCCTCCTCGGACAGCAGCGAGTCGTAGATGTCGAAGGTCGGCGATTCCGCCAGGTGGTTGAGGGGGACGTGCCGCTTGCCGTCCTTCTGGTTGTAGACGGACGCGTGACGGTGCGAGAACGTGCCGACGCCGACGTCCTGCCCGGTCAGCCGCACGGGATGGTCCTCGTCGAGCAGCGTCGCGTACGCCATCATCTCGCCGAAGCCCCAGTTCACCGGGGCGGCCCCCGCCGCCATCCTGCGCCGGTCGTCGAAGATGCGCTGTACCTGGCGATGCAGCACGAAGCCCTCCGGCGTGCGGTTCGCGAGCTCCGCGAGTTCCTTCAGGCGGTTGCGGTCGAAGCGGGTGTCCGCCGGCGTGGTCCACTCGTGGCCCAGGTAGGGCCGCCAGTTCACGAACAGTTCGACGCTCGGCTCGTGCACGAGGCTCAGGGCGACGTGCTCCCCGGAGTCGAGCGCGTCCCGGTAGCGCTCGGTCGAGTCGTCCACCTCCGCCTGCGTCACGACGCCTTCGGCCACCAGGCGGTCCGCGTAGATGGTGCGCGTCGTCGGGTGGGAGTGGATCGCGTGGTACATCAGCGGCTGCGTCTTCATCGGCTCCTCGGTTTCGTTGTGACCGCGGCGGCGGTAGCAGACGAGATCGATGACGACGTCCTTGCGGAACTGCATGCGGTAGTCGACGGCGAGCTGCGTGACGAACAGCACCGCTTCGGGATCGTCCGCGTTCACGTGGAAGATCGGAGCGCGCACCATCTTCGCGACTTCCGAGCAGTACTCGGTCGAGCGCGCGTCGTCGACGCGGTTCGTCGTGAAGCCGATCTGGTTGTTCACGATGACGTGCAGCGTGCCGCCGGTGTGGTAGCCGCGGGTCTGGGACATCTGGAACGTCTCCATGACCACGCCCTGCCCCGCGAAGGCCGCGTCCCCGTGGATCACGACCGGGACCACCAGGCTGCCGGTGTAGTCGCGCCGCCGGTCCTGCCGCGCCCGCACGGAGCCCTCCACCACCGGCGAGACGATCTCGAGGTGCGACGGGTTGAACGCGAGCGCGACGTGCATCTCGCCCCCCGGGGTCTCCACGTTGGACGAGAACCCCTGGTGGTACTTCACGTCGCCCATCCCGGTGCCGACGACCCGCCCCTCGAACTCGTCGAACAGGTCGCCCGGGTCCTTGCCGAGGATGTTCACGAGCACGTTCAGCCGGCCGCGGTGGGCCATGCCGATGACCGTCTCCACGACGCCGTGGGAGCCGGTGCGCTGCAGCATCTCGTGCAGCATGGGAATGAGGCTCTCCGCCCCTTCGAGCCCGAAACGCTTCGTGCCCGGATATCTCGCGTGCAGGTATTTCTCGAGGCCCTCGGCCGCGGTCAGGCGCCCGAGGATGCCGCGCCGCGTCTCCGCGCCGAACTGCGGACTCGAGCGCACGCTCTCCAGGCGTTGCCGCACCCACAACTGCTCCTCGGCGTCGGTGATGTGCATGTACTCCGCTGCCACCGGTCCGCAATAGGTCCGCTCCAGGGCGTCCACGATGCTGCGCAGCGGCGCCTGCCCTTCCTCGAAGAAGTGCGCGGTGCCGGTATGAAACCCCACGTCGAGGTCCGCATCGGTCAGGTGGTGGTAACCGAGGTCGAGTTCCGGGGCGGGGCGCCGTTCCCACATGCCGAGCGGGTCGAGCCGCGCGCGGCGGTGGCCGCGGTGGCGGTACGCGCTGATCAGCTCCAGCACGCGCACCTGCCGACGCTCGTGCTCCGAGCTGATCGCGGTGCTGACCCGTTCCGGGCGCGCCTTCAGGCGATTGCGCCCGAGCCTCTCGAAGTGCTCGACGATGGCGCCGTGGGGCACGTCGCCGGTCTGCACGCCCTCGACGCGGGGCAGCTTGTCGAAGTAGCTGCGCCATTCCTCGCCGATGGCGTTCGGGTCTTCCAGGAAGCGCTCGTAGATCGCCTCGACGTAGGCGGCGTTGCCCCCGGACAGGTGGCTGCTCCTGCGCATCCTGTCGAGAAAGGAATCTGTCATCCAGCTTGGCCTGAACTGAGCGCGGTCAAGGCTACCAAAAGAGCCGGGACGAGCGTTGACGCCGGAATCCCTGCTGCGTAGGCTCCGGCGCACCGGGGTGGCAGCCTCAGAATTCGAGGCTGGTTCACCCCACTCTCGTGGGAAGCGCCCGCCCTTGGCAACGGAAACCGATCGTCCGGAAACACAATCCGAGACCGTTGCGACTCCCGAGACACCCACCGGCATGGACGAGGTGACGCCGCGATACCGCGATCTTTTCGGCGTGACCGCCCCCCCGCCTCGCCACGACGTCTCGCCTCTGCGGGAGGGATCGTTTGAACTTGACCTTGAAGCCCCCCCGCCCCCGGAGACGCCCTTCAGGCGAATCGATGACAAGGGGCACCGGCTCGGTTCGATCTCAGATTCACTCCTCGTTTGCGGCGACGCGCAGCGCTCGCTCCGGCGGCTACCCGACGAGTCCGTGCAGACGGTGGTCACGTCTCCTCCCTATTGGTCGTTACGCGACTACCGCGTGCCCGACCAGACGGGACGTGACGAATCTCTCCAGACCTATGTTCGGCGCATCGTCGAAGCCCTGGACGAGCTCAGGCGTGTGCTGCGCCCGGATGGGACCGTTTGGCTGAACGTCGGGGACTCCTATACCTCCGGCAATCGTCGCTACCGAGCCCCTGACCGCAAGAACCGTGCCCGTGCGATGCACGTTCGCCCAACCACTCCGGCGGGACTGAAACCGAAGGATTTGATTGGCGTCCCCTGGCGTCTCGCCTTCGCTCTGCAGGATGCGGGCTGGTGGCTGCGCTCCGAGGTCATCTGGCACAAGCCCAACGCCCATCCCGAATCAGTGGGCGACCGCCCCACCAAGGCCCACGAAACCATCTTCCTCCTGTCGAAGGCGCAGAGCTACTATTACGACATTGATGCGCTACGAGGCCCAAACGGTCGTCGTCTGAGAGATGTTTGGGAGATCGCAACGGAACCGCTGAAGCGCGGGGAGAGCGTCCCGGACGATCATCCGGCAATGATGCCCTTGTCCCTGGCCCGCCGATGCGTCGCAATCACCAGCCGGCCGGACGGCGTTGTCCTCGATCCCTATGCTGGCTCCGGCACTACCCTGCTCGCCGCGAAACAACTGGGACGTCGCTGGGTGGGAATCGAGCTCAATCCCGAGTTCGTCGACATGATCGCGCGTCGGATCGCCCTGCCAAGCTCACCGAGGCCGCTTGGATCCAAGACGCCCGCAGGGCAAGCGACCGTAGACACCACACGCTGCAACTCTTCCGAGAATATCGGCGGGCCGTGGGCGCCATCGTCATGCTGAGGGCCTTTCGGGATGGCGACAACGAAACCCCGAAGCGCTACCAGTTGCTCGAAGTGCCCGTCAGCATCTTCTCGTCGATCCAGCATGCCCCACTCAGCGAGTTCAGGAATGACGCTCCCGTAATACCCTGCCGGGCGGCCGACGGCACGTTACTGGCGCGTGTTGCCCTTGATCGCTCCGACGCGAAAGTGACGGTTCGCAGCATCCGGCTGGCGTCGTGCATCCTGCATGCCGAGTGGATCCGACCGTAGCCAATCGCGTGCCCGCGTGACTTCACGGAGGCCGCCCGGCACCGCGTGCCCCTGGTGAAGCCACCTCTGCCGGTCGTCCAAGCCAGCGACCGTGCGAGTGCCGATCATGCGGCCACCGCGCACGCGGCAAGGCGGTCGCCGGCGCGCAGATCAGGTCCCGTGGGTGACGAGCATCGCCTTGATCTTGCCGATCGCCCGGGTCGGGTTGAGGTCTCTCGGACAGACGCTGGTGCAGTTCATGATGCCGCGGCAGCGGAACACGCTGAAGGGGTCCTCGAGGTCCGAGAGGCGCTCCTCCGTCGCCGTGTCCCGGCTGTCGGCGAGGAAGCGGTACGCCTGCAGCAGGCCCGCCGGCCCGACGAACTTGTCCGGGTTCCACCAGAAGGAGGGGCAGGAGGTGGTGCAGCAGGCGCAGAGGATGCACTCGTAGAGGCCGTCGAGCTTCTCGCGGTCCTCCGGCGACTGGAGCCGTTCCTGGGCGGGCGGCGCCGCGTCGTTGATCAGCCACGGCTTCACCTTCTCGTACTGCTGGTAGAACTGGGTCATGTCCACCACGAGGTCGCGGATCACGGGCAGTCCCGGCAGGGGACGCAGTTCGAGCTTGCCCCTCGGGGCGGCCTCGGACAGCGGCGTGATGCACGCGAGGCCGTTCTTCCCGTTCATGTTGATGCCGTCCGAACCGCAGACCCCTTCCCGGCAGGAACGGCGGAACGACAGGCTCGGGTCCTCGGCCTTCAGCATCTCGAGGACGTCGAGCACCATCAAGTCGCTGCCCTCCGGCACTTCGACGCTCGTGTGCTGCATGTGCGGCTTGACGTCCCGGTCCGGGTCGTATCGGTAGAGGCTGACCTGCATGGGGATCTCCTAGTAGCTCCGTTCCGCCGGCTGGAAGGTCGGCACGGTCTTCGGCTCGAAGTTCACCGCCCGCTTGCCGACGCGCTGCCCCTCGGCGAAGTACAGCGAGTGGCACAGCCACGCGTCGTCGTCGCGGTCCTGGTAGTCCTCACGTGCGTGCGCGCCGCGCGTCTCCTTCCTCGCCAGGGCGACGACCGCGGTCGCCTCCGCGACCTCGAGGAGGTTGTCGAGCTCGAGCGCCTCGACCCGGGCCGTGTTGAATGCCGTGCTCTTGTCGGCGAGGTGCGCGGCCCCGATCCGCTCGCGGAGGTCGGCGAGCAGCTTGCGGCCTTCCTCCATGTGGGACTCCGTGCGGAACACGCCGAAGTTGATCTGCATCACGTTCTGCAGTTCCTTCCTGAGCGCGGCGACGCCCTCTCCGCCCGTCGACCCCTCCCAGCGCGCGAGCCGCGCCCCGGCGGCCTCCAGGTCGCTCTCGGACGCGGCGCGGTAGCTCACCCCCTGCCGCATGACCTCCTCGATGTGCACGCCGGCGGCGCGGCCGAACACGACGAGGTCGAGCAGCGAGTTCCCGCCCAGCCGGTTCGCCCCGTGCACGGAGACGCAGGCGGCCTCGCCCACGGCGTAGAGCCCGTCCACGGCATTGTCGCCGCCCTCTCCATCCTGGGTCAGCGCCTGTCCGCTCACGCGCGTCGCGATGCCGCCCATCATGTAGTGGCAGGTCGGCACGACCGGGATGGGAGTGTGCACGGGATCGACGTGGGCGAAGGTGCGCGAGAGTTCGAGGATGCCGGGCAGGCGGCTGTTCAGGACCTCCGCGCCGAGGTGGTCGAGTTTCAGCATCAGGTGGTCGGCGTCGGGCCCGCAGCCGCGGCCCTCGAGGATCTCCAGGATCATCGAACGCGCCACCACGTCCCGGCCGGCGAGGTCCTTCGCGTTCGGCGCGTAGCGTTCCATGAACCGTTCGCCGTCCCGGTTGACGAGGTAGCCGCCCTCGCCCCGGCACCCTTCGGTCACCAACACGCCGGCGCCGTGGATGCCCGTCGGATGGAACTGCCACATCTCGATGTCCTGCACCGGGACGCCGGCGCGCAGGGCCATGCCGATGCCGTCGCCGGTGTTGATGTGGGCGTTCGTGGTGCTCGCATAGATCCGTCCGGCGCCGCCCGTCGCGAGCACCGTGGCGCGCGACTGCACGAAGACCGTCTCCCCCGTCTCGATGCCGATGGCGATGACGCCGACGACCGCGCCGTCCGCGTTCGTGACGAGGTCCACGGCGAACCACTCCGACAGGAAGACGGTCCCGGCGCGCAGGTTCGACTGGTAGAGCGTGTGCAGCAGCGCGTGGCCCGTCCGGTCCGCCGCCGCGCACGTGCGGGCCGCCTGCCCGCCGCGCCCGTAGTCCTTGGACTGGCCGCCGAAGGGCCGCTGGTAGATGCGGCCGTCCTCGTTGCGCGAGAACGGCAGGCCCATGTGCTCGAGTTCGTAGACCGCCTGGGGCCCGGTCGAGCACATGAACTCGATCGCGTCCTGGTCGCCGATGTAGTCCGATCCCTTGACGGTGTCGTACATGTGCCAGCGCCAGTCATCGTCCGGGTCCTCGCTGCCGATGGCGCAGGTGATGCCGCCCTGCGCGGATACCGTGTGCGAACGCGTCGGGAAGACCTTCGAGAGCACCGCCGTGCGCAGGCCCGACTGCGCGAGCTGCAGCCCCGCGCGCATGCCGGCGCCGCCGCCGCCGACAATGACGCCGTCGAACTCCATCGTGCGCATGGCCATCAGGAGGCGCCCCAGATGACCGACAGGGCCCAGATCAGGTACAGGAACAGGAGCGCCGCCGTCGCGCCCTGGTAGGCCAGCCGCACCACCGTCGAGGCGCGCCCGAAGTAATGCGGCCGGAGGTAGTCGGTCCCCACCGTCCACATGCCGATCCAGGCGTGCGCCACCAGGGCGCCCACGGAAAGCGTCGCGAAGACGACCATCGGCGTCGACGAGAACCAGGCCGCGAACGCCGCGTGGCCGCCCTCCGGGTTGACCGCGAACCAGCCGCCCACGCACAGCCCGAACGCGCCGAGCACCACGGCGGACACGCGCTGCAGGACGAAGTCGGACAGCCCGCTGCGCCCGAAGCTCGTGACGTTCGTTACCACAGCCAGACTCCCGTCGCCGCGGCCGCGAGGAACGAGAGGCCCAGGGTCGTCCAGGCGCCGCGCCGCGCGCCGGCGAGGGAGTCGCCCACGTGGAAGTCGAGGAGCAGGTGGCGGATTCCGGCGATGAAGTGGTAGGCGAGCGCCGCCAGTGTGACCCAGAGGGCGAACTTGCCGAGCCCCGTTTCGATGAGCGCCGCAGCCTGGGCATAGCCCGCCTCGGAGTCGAGCGCGAGGTCCAGGAGATAGAGCAGGTACGCCGTGCCGGCGAACAGGGCGGCCCCGGTGATACGGTGCGTGATGGATGCCACGGCCGTTACCGGAAGATAGCTCGTCGGTGCGATTTCGACGGGGCGTTCCGAGGTCATCTGCCCGCTGGGTCCGTGATACGGCGGCGATGGTATGCGACGCCCGAGCGGCTGACAAACGCGCCTCCGGGCACGGGCCTCGGGGCGAGGACAGGGGCGGCGGCCGGTTTGACAACCGCGCGCGGCAGCCGAGAGAATCACCGGTTGTCCAGTCTCCCTGACCGCGGCGAGGGCTGCCGTCGGACCGGGTGTCGAGAAGCGCCGGTCGTGGGTGGTTTACGCGTTTCGGGAGGCCGCGTCCGCAGGCCGGGCGCGCGAGTTCTGTGCAGACCAGCCGGGAGGGCATGGCATGGCCGAACGCTCCGCGAGCCTCACGATCAATGCGGAGGCGCCGATCGAGCTCCCCGTGTATCCCGCGAGCGTCGGCCCCGCCGTCCTCGACGTCGGCGCGCTCACCCGGCAGGGCTACTTCACCTACGACCCCGGATTCGTCTCCACCGCCTCGTGCGACTCCGCGATCACCTACATCGACGGCGACGAGGGCATCCTGCTGCACCGCGGCTACCCCATCGAACAGCTCGCCGAACAGTCCGGCCATCTCGAACTCTGCTACCTGCTGCTCCACGACCGGCTCCCGCGGCCGGCCGAGCTGCGGGACTTCGTCGACTCGATCAAGCGCCACGCCGCGGTGGACGAGCAGGCCCTCAACTTCTACACGGGATTCCGGCGGGACGCGCATCCGATGTCGATCATGTGCGCCGTCACCGCCGGCCTTGCGGCGCTGTACCACGACGCGTTCGACGCGGACGACGAGGGATACCGGGTGGACACGGCGCACCGGCTCATCGCCAAGATGCCGACCCTCGCCGCGATGACCTACCGGCACTCCCGGGGCGAGCCGTTCGTGCCGCCGCGCGAAGACCTCGACTACGCGGAGAACTTCCTGCACATGATGTTCGCGCCGGCCGGCGGGGACTACGAGGTGAACCCGGTCCTGGCGCGCGCCTTCGACCGGATCTTCCTGCTGCACGCGGACCACGAGCAGAACGCGTCGACTTCGACGGTGCGGATGGCGGGTTCGACGGGAGCCAACCCGTTCGCCTGCATCGCCGCGGGAATCGCCGCCCTGTGGGGCCCCGCGCACGGCGGCGCCAACGAGGCCGTGCTCAACATGCTGGCCGAGATCGGCTCGCCGGACAACATCCCCAAGTACATCAAGCGCGCCAAGGACCGCGACGACCCCTTCCGGGTCATGGGGTTCGGCCACCGCGTCTACAAGAACTACGACCCGCGCGCCAAGGTGATGCAGGACACCTGCCGGGAAGTGCTCGCCGAACTCGGCGTCGACCACGACCCCACCCTGCAGATGGCCCAGGAACTCGAGCGCATCGCCCTGGAGGACGAGTTCTTCGTCGAGCGCCGGCTCTATCCGAACGTCGACTTCTACTCAGGCATCATCCTGAAGGCCATCGGCATCCCCGTGGAGATGTTCACCGTCATCTTCGTCACCGGCCGCACACCCGGCTGGATCGCCCACTGGAAGGAGATGGTGAGCGCCCCGTACAAGATCGGGCGTCCGCGGCAGCTCTACACCGGCGAGGACCGACGCGACTACGTGCCGATCGACCGGCGCTGACCGGAGCGCGGCTCCGCACGCGCGGCGGATCGCCCGGCGACCATCCCGGAGGAGTTGACGGGTTCGCCACGACGGCGAGAATACGTGGAGGAGAAACGGGAGGCCAAGGGAATGGCGACTGCGACCCCTCCAGGCGATCTGGAACCGCGCCTTCGGGAAGTCGAGATCAGCGGAGCGCGAATCGACGAGAGATTGAAGACCCTGGCGACGCGCGAGGACGTAGCGTCGGTCAAGGTCTGGTTCGTGGTGACGTCCGTCGCCCTGGTGGCGCTGGTCGCCACCGTCGCCGGCGCGATCGTCGCCGGTTGACGCCCCGGCATGAGGGGGCGCTACGACTCCTCGACCCTGCGCAGGCGCTCGATGAGACTCGAGGTGTCCCAGCGGGAACCGCCCAGCGCGGCGACGTCCGCGTAGAACTGGTCCACCAGCGCGGTGAGCGGCATCCGCGCGCCGAGGCGGCGCGCGGCCTGCAGGGTCATGTCGAGATCCTTCTGCATCCACTGGACGGCGAAGCCGAACTCGAACTCCCGCCGCGCCATGGTCCCCGCGCGGTTGTCCATCTGCCACGATTGCGCGGCGCCCTTGCCGATGACGTCGACCACCGCGTCCACGTCCAAGCCGGCCTTCTCCGCGAAGTGCAGCCCCTCCGAGAGTCCCTGCAGGATGCCCGCGATGCACACCTGGTTGACCATCTTGGTGAGTTGTCCGGCGCCGGCGGCGCCCATGAGGCGCACGGCGCGGGCGTAGCAGTCCATGACCGGCTCCGCCGCGGCGAACGTCTCTTCGTCGCCCCCGACCATGATGGTGAGTTGGCCGTTCTCCGCGCCGGCCTGGCCGCCGCTCACGGGCGCGTCGAGGAAACCGACGCCCTGCGCGGCCCCGGCCGCCGCCAGCTCCCGCGCTAGATCCGCCGAGGCGGTCGTGTGGTCGACCAGCACCGCACCTGCGGACATGCCCGCCAGCGCGCCGTCGGCCCCGAGCATGACGCTGCGCACGTCGGCGTCGTTGCCGACACAGACGAACACGAAGTCTGCGCCGGCCGCCGCCCGCGCGGGGGTGGACGCCGTCTCGCCCCCGTGTTCCACCGCCCAGGACTCCGCCCTGGCGGTGGTGCGGTTGTAGACGCACACGCGGTGGCCGGCGCCCGCCAGGTGCCCCGCCATCGGGTAGCCCATGACCCCGAGTCCCACGAAGGCCACGTTCCTGCGATCGTTCATGACGAGTGTCCCTGCGATTGGCTGTGAACCGCGGTCTGCACCGGGGCGCGCGCCGGTCGGCAGACCAACCTGCACGGGCGCGGCTTATACCACGCCCGCCGGGCCGCGCGACCCTCTGCGTTGGACAACGCCAGGACAACGCCGGGGCTTGCACGGTCCCGCCCCGGGCATTCATGATCCGGTCCGAGCCGCGCCGACCCGAAAGACAGGAGAACGCGTCATGCCGAGCATGCGGATCTTCGCCTACGCCATCGTCGCCGCGTGCCTGTGCACCACGACCGTGCGTGCGCAGTCCATGGAGGATGCGCGTGCGGCCCATGCCGAAGGCGACTTCGTCCGAGCCTCCGAAGTCGCGGCCGCCGTCGGAACCTCCGAAGGGCTCGCCTTCGCCGCGGAGACGCTGGCGATCCACGGCTTCCATTTGGCCGAAGAAGCGGACCGTCAGGCCCTGTTCGAGCGCGCGCAGGCGTTCGCCGACGAAGCGATCGCCCTGGACGACGCCAATGCCGAGGCCTATCTGCAGCGCTCCCACGCCATGGGCCGCTACGCCCAGACCCTCGGCAAGGGGATGAAGGCCCTGGGGCTCGCCACGCCGGTGCGCGAAGCCATGGAGCGCGCGGTCGCGCTCGCCCCGGATCTCGGACGCGCCCATCTCAGCCTCGCCTCCTGGCACGCGGAAGCGAGCCGCAACCTGGCCGCACGGATGATGACCGGGGGTTCGAAGAAGAAGGCCGCCGAGCACTTCGAGCGGGCCTACGCGCTGGCGCCGGACGACAAGGCCGTGCAGGTCGAGTACGCCAAGGGGCTCCTCGCCCTCAACAAGCGGCGCAACCGGGACCGGGCACGGGAGCTCTTCACGGAGGCTGCCGAGACGCCGCCGCGGGACGCCTACGAGGGCATCCTGGCCGAGGAGGCTCGCGAACAACTGGCCGCCTTGGACGGTTCCTGACGCGATGTCCCGCCGGGCCCTGCCGAGCGTCGACGCCGTGCTGCAGCACGCGGCCCTGGCGGAGACCGTCGCCCGGCACGGCCTGGCCACCGTCAAGGACGCGGTACGCCGGCTGCAGGCCGAGGCGCGGACCGGGGAGGTTCCGGACTGGGGCACGGACGCCGCGCGCTACGCCGAACCGGTGGAAGCCTGGCTCGCGCGCCACGTCGGCCATGGCTACCGGCGCGTCTTCAACCTGACCGGGACGATCGTCCACACCAATCTCGGCCGGGCCGTACTCTCGCCGGAACTCATGCAAGCAGCCGTCGACGCGGCCACGGCCCCCGTCACCCTCGAGTACGACCTCGGGACCGGCCGGCGCGGCGACCGGGAAGGCATCGTCCGGCATCGACTCGAGCTCCTGACCGGCGCCGAGGCGGCCACGGTCGTCAACAACAACGCCGCCGCCGTGCTGCTCGTGCTCAACACGCTGGCCCTCGGACGCTCCGTACCCGTATCCCGCGGGGAACTCATCGAGATCGGCGGCAGCTTCCGCATCCCGGACATCATGGCGCGCTCGGGCTGCCGGCTGGCCGAGGTGGGCACCACCAACCGCACGCACCCGGCCGACTTCGAGGCCGCGGTGGACGACACGACCGCCCTCCTCCTCAAGGTGCACCCGAGCAACTACCGCGTCGAGGGCTTCACCCGCACGGTCGCAACCGCAGAACTCGCGAAGATCGGACGACGGCACGAGATTCCGCTGTGCGTGGACCTCGGCAGCGGCACGCTCGTCGACCTCACGCGTTTCGGACTCCCGCACGAACCGACGCCGCGCGAGACCCTCGCCGACGGCGCCGACCTCGTCACGTTCTCCGGCGACAAGCTGCTCGGCGGCATCCAGGCCGGCGTCGTGGTCGGACGCGCCGACCTCGTCGCCCGGCTCGACGCCAACCCGCTGAAGCGCGCCCTGCGCCTGGACAAGGTGACCCTCGCCCTGCTCGACGCGACGCTACGCGCCTACGAGGACGAATCCTCGGTCGTTGCGCGGATCCCGCTGCTGCGGACGCTGACGACGCCGCTGGAGACGTTGGAAGCCCGAGCAACCGAGGTCGCGGGGGTGCTCGGGCCGCTGCTCGGCGAGGCCTTCGCGGTCGCCGTCGAAGATGCCTCCGGGCAGCTCGGCAGCGGCGCCCTGCCCGACCAGGTGCTGCCGAGCCGCGCCGCGGCGGTGTCGGCGGACAGCGGCAAGGCCCTCATCGGACTGGCCACCCGCCTCCGCCGGCTGCCGGTCCCCGTTATCGGGCGCGTGTCGGACGGTCGGCTCTGGCTCGACATGCGCGGCGCCGAACCCCTGCCCGAACTGCTCGACAACCTGCGCAAGCTCGCATGATCGTCACCCTCGCGGGGCACGTGGACCACGGCAAGACCGCGATCGTGCGGGCCCTGACCGGCGTGGACACCGACCGCCTCGAGGAAGAGAAGCGGCGCGGCCTCACCATCGACCTCGGCTTCGCCTACACGGACCTGGACGGCGCCCGGGTAGGCTTCGTGGACGTCCCCGGACACCACCGTTTCATCCACAACATGGTGGCCGGCGTGGGCCGGCGCCAGTACGCGCTGCTGGTCGTCGCCGCCGACGACGGCGTCATGCCGCAGACCCGGGAACACCTGCAGATACTGCAGCTGATGGGACTGCGGGAAGGCGTGGTGGCCGTCAACAAGGTGGATCGGGTGGACCCGGAGCGGGTGTCGGAAGTGCGCAACGAGGTCGACGCGCTGTTGCAGGCCTCCTTCCTGGAAGGCGCCCCGACCGTCCCGGTGTCCTGCATGGACGGGCTTGGCATCGGGGAACTCCGGGACGAACTTGCCGGCGCGGCGCGACGCCACGCCGTCGAGCGCGCGGACCGGGGCTTTCGCCTCGCCGTGGATCGCGCGTTCTCCGTCCGCGGCGCCGGCGCCGTGGTGACGGGCACCGTGGTCGCCGGAACGGCACACGTCGGCGACCCGCTCGTCGTCGCCGCGACAGACCGCCCAGTGCGCGTACGCGGTCTCCACGTGCAGGACGCGGCCTCGGAGACGGCGGCCGAAGGTGACCGCACCGCCATGAACCTGACCGGCATCGACGTCGACGAGGTCGCGCGGGGAGACTGGATCGTCGCGCCCGCCGCCGCGGGCCGGACCCGACACGCCGTGGTCGAGTTCGACGTCCTCCCCGACTTCCCCCGCGCGGTGCGGCACTGGGCGCCCATCCACGCCTACGCGGCCACCAGCCACGCCCAGGGCCGCATCGGGCTGCTGAGCGGCGACCCCATCCCGCCCGGCGGCACGGGCGCCGTCGACGTCGTGCTCGACCGCGAGCTACCGCTCAAGGTGGGGGACCGCCTGATCGCCCGCGACCAGGACCTCGGGCGAACGATCGGCGGCGGGCGCGTCCTGGATGTCGTCGCGGTCCACGGCCGCCGCCGGGCCGCCGCGCGGCTCGCGCGCATCGGCGCGTTGCGCCACGACGACCCCGGCGCCGCGCTCTCGGCCCTTGCACGCCTCGATGTGGTCGAGACCGAGGGCTTCCGCCGCGACTGGAACCTGACCGACGGCGCGCTCGGCCGCGTGACGGGAGGCGACCAGTTCGCACGCAGCGGCGGCCTCGTCATCCACCGCGACCTGCTCGACGAAACGCGGACGGCGGTGCTCGAGGCGCTCTCCCGCCACCACCGCGCCGACCGCGAGAGTGCCGGCCTGCCGCGCGAGGCCATCGCGAAAGCGCTCGACGCGCCCCGGGCCACCGTCGACTTCGCGATCGCGTCTCTGGCGGAGACGGGCGACATTCGCGCCCACACGGGCAGCTTCGCGCTCGCGAGCCACGTCGCGGAGATCCCGGCGGCCCTCGCCACCCTCTTCGAGCGCGTCTCCCCCTCCCTCGACACCCTGCAGCCGCCGAGCCTCGGCGATATCGCCAAGCCCCTCGGACGCCCGTTCCCCCAACTCGAGCGCGAGATGCGCGCCCTCGCCGGGATCGGCCTCTGCGAGCAGGTGGGCCCGAACCGCTTCTACCTCAAGGAGCGCCTGCGCGAACTGGCCGCCGTGGCCACGGACCTCGACGCCCGTGGCCCCTTCACCGTGCGCGACTTCCGCGACGCCTCCGGAGTCGGCCGCAACGTCGTCATCGAGGTGCTCGAGCACTTCGACCGCAAGCGGTTCACGCGCCGGAGCGGCGATACCCGGCGCGTGGTGGCGGAGTTCGACAGCGTCTTCGACTGACCCCGGGCCTCAAGGGCAGGGCCCGGTGCTACACTCGGTCGCGGAAGAGCATCGTCCCCGGTGGGGCGCGCGGCCTTCAAAGCCGTTGAGGCGCTCGAAGCGCCTGGTGGGTTCGACTCCTACCTCTTCCGCCAACTTCTCTCTTCTCACATCGCTCCAGAAGCCCTCAGCACGTCCATAAAATCCCCTTGTATCAATAACTTCTTATCCTTATGCTAACGCTTTCGAGCTTGCAAGAAATCTCCCGATACGCTATCGTCCCAACACTTTTCGTGGGGACGATCGTGGGGTTTCCCTCATGCCAAAGCTCACCAAGGCCAAGTGCAAGGCGCTCACCAAACCCGGACTTCACGGCGACGGCGGGGGGCTCTACCTGAGCGTCAAACCGACCGGCGGCAAGTCGTGGTGCCAGCGAATCACCATCCGCGGCAAGCGGCGGGACCTGGGCCTCGGCAGCTTCCCCCTCGTCTCGCTCGACAAGGCCCGGGCGCTCGCCGCGCTGAACCGTGCGACCGTCGCGGACGGCGGCGACCCGCGTGCCGAGCAGCGGCGCGGCAAGCCACCCAGGTTCCGCGACGCCGCCGCCGAAGTGCACAAGATCAACAGGCCGCGCTGGCGCAGCGCCAAGCATGCGAACGACTGGTGGGCCACGCTCGAGCGTCACGCACTCCCGACCCTTGGAGACATCGACGTCGACGCCATCTCGCGGCTCGATGTCCTGGACGTGCTCACGCCCATCTGGACCGCGAAACCCGAGACCGCCCGCCACGTCCGCCAGCGCATCCGGACGGTCATGCAGTGGGCCGTCGCCCGTGGGCACATCGACCACAACCCGGCCGGCGAGTTCATCGACGGGGCGCTGCCCGCCATGCCCAAGGTCAAGGCCCATCTCCGCGCCCTCCCCTACACGGACGTGCCGATGGCCATGACCGTGATCGAGGGATCCCGCGCGTCGCTCGCCGCGCGCTCATGCCTGCGCTTTCTCATCCTGACCGCGGCGCGATCCGGTACGGCGCGCGGCGCCCGGTGGTCCGAGGTCGACGAGTGCGTCGGCGAGTGGCGCATTCCCGGGTCGCGCATGAAGTCCGGAACGGCGCATCGGGTTCCGCTATCGGATGCGGCCCTGGCCGCCCTCGACGCGGCCCGATCCCTCCGCAACGACTCCGACCTCCTCTTCCCCTCCCCGCGGCGACCCGACCAGCCCATGTCGGACATGACGCTCACGAAGCTCCTTCGCGACGCCGGTCTGGCCGAGAGCACCACCGTGCACGGCTTCCGCTCCGCTTTTCGGGATTGGGCGGCCGAGCGGACCAACGCGCCGCATGCCGTCATGGAACTCTCGCTGGCCCACACCGTCGGTTCCGCTGTCGAGCAGGCCTATGCCCGGTCCGACCTCCTCGAGAAACGACGCGGGCTCATGGACCAATGGGCAAGATTCGCGACGGCGACGCCAGCCCCGGTCGTGCGACTGCGCGCCTGAAACTACCCCCCATCACTCGCAGCCAGAACCGAACTTTCCACCAGGCCCAGTCCCGACCGCCGAAGCGGCGTAGCGCAGCCGTTTTCCGTAGGGCGTGCCGTTACGCGGTACACTCGAACGATGAGATTCGCCCACAAGGAACTGCGCGCGCTGCACGAGGCCGACCGGCCGCAGGGCCTGCCGCAGGCGCTGGTCCCGCGCATCCGCCGCATCCTGGGCAACCTCGGCGCGGCGGCGCGGCCGACCGACCTCGACCTCCCCGGCTACCGGCTGCACGCGCTGAAGGGTGCGCGGGCCGGCTACTGGAGCGTCCGCGTCAGCGGCAACCGGCGCATCGTGTTCCGCTTCGACGGCGGCGAGCCGGTCGACGTGGATCTCGTCGATTACCACTGAGGAGACCGATCATGACCGCAATGCTGAATCCCCCCCATCCCGGCGAGACCGTGCGCTACGACTGCATCGAGGCGAGCGGCCTTACGGTCACGGAGGCGGCGCGCCTGCTCGGCTGCTCGCGCCCCGCACTGTCGCGCCTGCTGAACGGCCGAGCGGGCATCTCGCCCGAGATGGCGCTCGCCTTCGAACGCCAGGGCTGGAGCAACGCCGACTTCTGGATGCGCCTGCAGGCGGCCTACGATCTGGCGCAGGCGCGGCAACGGGTCTCCGCGGCGTAGCCACCGCCCGCAGAGCGGCGGCGCAGCTCCTCGTCGTCGCCACCCGCCAGTCCCGCCACGGTCACGTCCGGCGATCCCCAGGCTGACCCGATCCCACCACGAGACATCCCCTCGTTTGCCGGATCGTCCGTCAAACCCAACCTTCGCGATCCTCATCCCCCAGGCCCACCTCCCGACTCCTTCGCACGAACCCTTCAGATCCGCTCGGCCAGGCGCCCGCCCGCGGTCCCGCGGAGCCCTGCGCCGGCAGCGGCGCGATCCCCCTGCGCCTGCCGTCGATTCCTTCGAGCCTAGTCCGCGCCGCCGCCCGTCAAGGCCAGGCCCTGCGGGTGCCTGGCGGCAGCCTTGACCGGCGGCTCGATGCGCGGACTGCGATCCGGTGAGGGAATCGACAGCAGACCATCGGAGGAGGTCCACCATGCCCTACAACACCCAACCGTCCAACCACACGCCCCCGGAGGAGTTCGTCTCCGACGGGTCGTACGCCCGGTTCGTCAAGATCCGGGGCCAGTGGCACATGTCGCTCGCCCCGCAGATGGCGGCGATCGTCGACATCGGCACCGCCGTCACCTGCGACTTCGAGACCAACGCCGGCAAGCGCTACACGCGTTCCGGCACCGTCGTCCGCACCCAGGTCATGCCGGACGGCACCCCAAGGGCGCTGTGCCGCATCGAGGACTTCCGCGCCGGACGCGCCAGCGACGAGCGCAACACCTTCGCGATGCTGCCGAGCGGCGACTGGGGCGTGCGGCTCCACGCCTCGGCGTCCCGGCAGGCGCGCGTCGGCGACACGGTCGAGGTCGCGGTCACCGCCAAGTCGGGCCGGGTCGCCCACGTCCGGGCGCGGGTCACCGACATCGTCGAGAACGAGCACGGCGACCGCCAGGCGATCGGCGAGATCCTCGAACGCGACACCGGACGCAGCCGCGAGCCGCACTTCGAGGCCGCCCACGGCGTCACCGAAGCCTGCCCCGTCTGCGGCACCACCGCCTGCGACTCCGGCATCACCGGCCGCTGCACGATCTCGCCGGAGCAGCACCCCCGCGAGTTCGGCGACATCCCCCTCGCCGACACGCCGCGCGAGGACTTCGACACCCACATCGAGCCCATCGCGCTCGCGCAGGACTGGGACCACTGGTCCGAGACACACAGCCGTCAAAGCACTGATTTAAATACATTTTTGTCTACATGTCCAGCACTAGTATTGCTTTCGTTACTGGAACAAGAACGAGAATCTGGGCAGGTGTCTAGTATGCGCAGCAGCGCGCTTGGGGTGTCAAACTCCGAGCGGTCGGCCCGCGCCAAGTCCGAAAGTACGGTTCCGGGATGTGCCGAAAACGAGACGCGGTGCTTCACACCACAGAGCGTCATGAAGGCTGGATCTGCTGCCGGCAACAGCGGCAGCGACGTCATACCAGGTCAGCGGCGTACGCCAGAGAGGCCAGCGAAGCCGCTTGGCATCCCATCGGGAACCATAGACACCGGTGGAACGAGTGAAAATGCGGCCCCGTCGCACCTCAGGTACGGACACCAGGGACGACACTCCCAAAAGCGAGAGCCACTCAATCCACGGCTCGGCCCGGTTGTCGTTGGTGGCACTTTGGGGTCGACGTGCGCCCTGGGCCGCCAGAGGGCTCCATCTGAAAGACTTGGCTGCTTTAGTCAGACTGCGGGATCCCACAAGTGCGTTACGAAGGCCGTCGGACGAGAATCCCTTCGACTTGGGGCCTATCGACCACTCGAACACGCCCTTGAAGCCTCCACGTCCTCCAGAGACGAAATCCATATCTGATCGTCCACCGACAGAGATCATCGCCACCACGAGCGAGCGGAACGGCTCGATGGACTCTCGGACGAGTTTCTCGCACTGATCGTCGGACAGCTTGTTCAGATCGGATGGCCACACGCCACCAAAGTCTGAGCGGACATTCACGAGATTGGCTACCACCTCGTCCACTGCGAGGTCAGTTCTGATCCGCGGCTGCGTTCCTTGCCATCGAAGGCGAGCTGGCGATTCAGCCAGTTCGAGGGCACGCAGGACACCGACGGCTGCAAGGAAGTCGGCCGCTATCATGCCGTTGAGGGAAGTCAAGGCGAGTTCCGCGGACGGTACATCTCGCGGTGCGACCGAACGACCCACAGGAAAGTGGTCGCCCCCCGGGGATGCAATCTTTCCTCGCTCTTCGGCCTCCGATTGTCTGTGGTCGGACAACTGAACAACAGCTTCCAGCCAGCAAAGCCCGAGCCAGCCGAAGCGTTGCTGCACGGCGCGAAAGCGAGCGGGCGCCCGCTCCGCCTCGTCGTGTGTGAGCGCGGAATCGAAGTCGAGGTTGAAGAGCCGGTCTCGGACATGCGCTGTGCCCTGTGCTCGGCGAATGAAGGGTCGCGCCCAGCCATGATGGCTTGCGACGAGATGTTCTACGAGGCCCTTGTCGTTGGCTCGATCGTGCAGTCCATGGCGGATCATCAGCTCCGTTGAGAGCGCCTCGTGACGTTCGCCGGGCGGGTAGTCTGTGACAGGCTCACGGCCGCGACGTGTGACCCAGTCGTCGCCGCTCTTTCCGAGCGGACCGGTACCCGGTGTTCTACCGCAGAGTCGTTGGAATCTATCGTCGAGTTTGCCCAGATCGTGGAGCCTAGCAGCCAACCGGAGATCCGCCGTCATCGGCGGCGGTAGTCCAAGGCGCTCTGCCACCGCGCCAGTGCGCTCCGCGACGCCGTTCAGGTGGCTTTCCAACAAGACCTCGCGTCGGCGAAAAGTCGGCCCATCGTCGTCGTCCTCCGTGGGAAGGGCGGACACGAACAACCAGCGCGGCCCTAGGTCGAGCCAAGTCCATGCCCGAAGCGCGGCGCGGGATTGGTCTCCGCTCACCCAGGCGCGGACTTGGTCCGCTACTGGTTCGTCGTCGAGAATCCCCGGAGCGTCGTGGATTTGGAACTGGAGGTCTCGATGATCTCGCATGGCAATGGGACTAACGTCGGAGCCCAGATCCGAGGTAGCGTCGAAAGTGCCGTGCTCTCCGATGCCGCCGTATTCGGTCGGGACGACGATGGTGTCGCCGATTCGAACATCACTCGTTGAACGAACACTCAGTTCCGCGTCCATCAGAATCAGCGGACGCTCGCCGAGCCAGGCACGCAGCTCGCGAATCGGCACGGAAACGGCTTCGAGGCTTGAAGGCGGCAGAGCCTTCAATAGCGGCTTGAGATAGGGGCGGTCGCGGTCAATGTCGAGATCGCGCCAAATCACTTGAACGTCGTTTTCGTCGTGTGCGCCGTGGAGGAAAACGGATACATCGAACGCCGGTCCATCGGCCCGATTCTGAGACCAAAGATCGAGGTACTCCGGGATCAACGCCGGTGCAGTTGTCGGAGGACGCACGCACCCCTCCGGTGGTTCGGGCATCGAGGCCGGAGCGCATTGGAGCGGCGAAACTCTGACAAGCCAATCCGCGGTGTTGACTTCATGATCTCGGTACACGGGGCACAACTCCTTTCCCGTATCTCGATCTTTGTAGGTTCTTTGGGCTGACAGGATGAAGCACTGCGCTTCTGGGCGCTCCCCACGGCGGTTCACTCGACCCATGCGTTGTACCAGGGCTTCCCACGACGCGGACTCGGAAACCAACGCATCGAAGTCCCAGTCGACGCCGACCTCGATACATTGGGTCGCCACGACGAGGGTCGGTTCGCGCTTCTCAAGGCGGTGTTCTACCGCATCAAGGACCCTCTGGCGATCTGGTTGACGCATCCGGCCGGTGACGAGAAAGACATCGCGGCGTAGCGGTCCGACGTGGCAACTTCCGGTGGCCTCACCGGCAGTCTTGAACCACTCTAGGGCAGTACGAACCGTGTTGGCGACCATGAGCACGCATGGAACGTCAATTGCTCCAAGAACGCGTGCGACTTTGTCATCCGTCCACCGGACCACTTTCGACGCAAACAACCGCCGCTTCAACGTCTCGTCCCGGAGGTCTTGGTCCTCAAGACGAAAGGCGTGACCGGCGTCCTCTGGTGGAACCAGCGTGGCGCTCATCGGCACGATTTGTCGGCGCGAGACCATTCCGCGAACGGGGTCGAGGGACTTAAGACTGCTAAGGGTGTCCAAGAACGGCCCGGATAGGTGGGCTTCGTCGAGGAACATGATGGTGTCTTGGCCCACGAGAGCGGCTTCTATGGGACGCATACGTGGACTGACCCCGTAGCCGCGGAGCAAGAGACGCGAGCCGATCTGGTCTACCGTCGAGGCGACGATCTGGACCTGGTCGGGGGAACGACACCATTGCGGGTCTGTGGGACAGGCTCCCCGCAGCCGAATACTGCTTGGCGGCTCGTCCGGACAAAGCGTGGCGAGAGCTCGTCGTACAGGCGCAAGTTCTGCGGCTGTCTCTATCCGGTCAAGGAGCCGTTTGCCGTGCAGGTATGCCTGATCGACCAGGACACGCCGGTCGACAACGAATAGGATGCGTCGCGGGAAGGGACCGCGTTGGCCTTCATGTGCAGCGAACGCTAGAGCGTAGAGGGCGATGTCGATCGCCGATGTCTTTCCTGAACCTGTAGGCAGGTCGAGCGCGGGAGGCCACCTGCCGTCGGCAAGGACTTGACCGGCGAGGCGTGTTTGCCAGCGATAGGGCGAGCTATCGTGACAGAGTTGGAAAAAACGAGTGAAGGTTGGAAACTTCACGGCAGGGCGGCCACAGGCTCCATTAGGCCGTATCCGAGATGCCTCCCTGCGCCGACGACGACCGGTCCCTCGATCGCATACGGGAATAAGACACGGGCGTGGACCAGCGGACGTCGTCGTGGGCCGCGAACGGTGCGGTGGTTCGGGCTACCGATCGCAAAGGGCGTATTGGAGGCTTCGACCTCGACCGGCGCGGGCAAACCTGCTTGAGAGCACGCGCGAGCGACCTCCGAGGAGACTCGGTTCCAAGCTGCCTGGTTCCACGTTCCGCGTTTGGCACTGTGACGGGGAAGTTCCATGGGGATGACGGTCTGCCAGACTTCGGCAGCTTTGCACCACCGCTGTTCGGTGAGGGTGTAACGCGAGTCAGAGGGGCCGAATGTCAAGGTTTGCCGATGGGGCATGGCTAGCCTTGCGCCAGATGCGAACCAGGTGGCAACGACACGTTCGACGTACGAACGATCCGAGTCGGTGGCCGTTTGCGGCAGGACGAACGCAACGCCCAACACGGCACCGGTGGCATGGCGGAATCCAACGTGGGGCAATGGACAGAAATGAAGGTGGGAACTCCGCAACGGTGAGCCGTCTTCGTTGTGGCCGTGGAGGACTGGTAGGAGTGGCAGCCCGTTGGCATCGGCGACGGAGATCAGCGCGCGCCTAAGTCGGTGGGCAAGTTCGGGCGCATGCTCAACGGGACAGCTACCTCGCGTTAGTGCGACCGAGATCATCCTGCTTGGCTGGCGCGCACTAGTCCAGCGGTAGGCCCGCCAGTCGCAGCGGAGAATGCGCCCTGGAAGGAGGGTCTCGGTTCCGGCAATCGCGTCGACGACTCCAGACATGGGAACGCGCAACATTGTCCCCGAAGCGAGAGGGCGCCATGCGGGACCGTCGATGTCGGTGCGGCGTCGAGCGGTCACAGCCACAAAACTCTCGGCCGCACCAAGGCGAGTGCAACGGGCACATAGCCGGCGGAGAGGCTTTTCGAGTTGCGACGGAACGTCGACATCCCAAACGAAAGCGACAGGGGTGTCACCAACGAACCGGCTTGAACGAGCCCAACGTGTCTTTGGCAACGTGGGACGCTTGCCACCCTTTTTGTTCCAAGTGGGAACGCTGTTCATCGGAACCCACGCCTCATATTCTTCTGCTGGGGCGTCCTGATCCGCGACGATGTCCGGCGCGTTCTGCGCCTCCAGCCAACGGAGCGTTGCGGCCTCGGTTTGTTGACAGTCCCCGTCATACCAGCTTGCGATGAGGGCGTAGAGGAGCCGGGCGGGGTGCGGTGGCCATTCCGATGTCTGCGCCGGCGTCCGGGCGACAAACTCCCCGCCGAGGAAACGGACGGAGATCTCCAGCATCAGGTATCGCTTCGACCCATGGCCGCTATGAGACTCTCGTGTACGTGAACAACGATAGGCTCGGTGCGAAACTTCAGTCCGTAGGATGGGAAGCGAGCGAGGGCCTCTTGGACGACTTGTAGCGCGCACTCCACGGTCAGGCCGGACAGTGGTTCATCCACTGCGTCGTCGCGGCGTACCTGCCAACCACTGGTGTCCTCGCAGACGAGATCGCATTCGCTTCGCAGATGTCCGCCGTCGCGGTGAAGTGCAGTTAGTCCAAGAATTGCGAGGGCGGCAAGGAAATCACGCGCTGCAGCGTCCTTTCCGGAGCCACCGAACCCGATCTTCCTGAAGACCCCGAACGAAACGACGGACCGTTGCTCTGCATAGCGCATCGTAATCGAGAGGCGTGGATATCTGTCCATCGACGGGGGCACTACTCCGAGACCCTGGTCGACAAGCTTCTTGTCTCCATCACCGAGGTCCACCTTATGGGAAGACGGCAGGCCCATCGGGTCCAATCGTCCGCCAGGGCGGTTCATTTTGAACGCGTCGATTGCAACGATTTTGGACCAGATGGCCTTTTCATGACGGCCTTGCCATGCGTTGGCTGCTGTGCCCGAGTGTGAGTCCCACCCGCCGAGAATGAGGATCAGGGGAGCGTGCTCGAGTAGCGAGGCGGCGTTCTTCCGGCTAGCTTCACGCAATTGCTTCGCCACCTCTGACTTTTTCCAGTCAGTGCCGTCACTGAGTTTTGCAGTACCGATGGCCGCGTCATACGTGCGATGCGGAAGATCCAGATCCGTCAGCTCGCCGATGTGCGGAACCTGCATACGATGAAGAGGGAGACTGAGCCTGTCTGCACTGACAAGCTCGAGCAGAGATTCTTCGATTCGGTTGGCTTGCGAAGCCGGAGAGTCGAGAAGGCACGTCTTGACCAACTCGTCGTCGACTCTGCGCTCCGACCAGACGTATCGAGGACCCTTTTCGTCTCCTTCGGCCTGGGCGAAGGTCGGTGGTGAAATCCCATCACCCCGACCGCCCAGAGGTTGGAGTTGGCGCGTGATAGAGAGTCCGCGGACAGCGGGGTCCGCCATCAACGCAGAGAGACGGTCGAGTGTGAACTCCACTATATGGATCTCCAGTGGTACATACCGAACGGTGGCGATTTCGTCTAACGGACCAGAGGGTCGCGAAACGGAGGATGAACGTCAAGGTCGCTGATGACAGGTCGCTGATGACACGGTGCGCTTAGGAAGGGGAACAGACTAGCCCGGATTTCTCACCAGGGAAGTAGTTGAGGCCGCGTTCCCGTTGTAAAATGCAGTTGTGACAGACACTTACGGAACGAGGAGACGCAGCCTCATGGGAACGGAGTGTAGCGCAGCGCAGTTGGAGTTTGGAGGTCT
>JAJDVW010000113.1 GCA_022825925.1 Pseudomonadales bacterium
ACCTCCAGTCCATGGCCCTGCAGGGCTACAACCCCATCGCCGCCATACAGATCGCCCTCAACGGCAACGCCGCCGACATGGTCGAGCAGCCGCCCCACGACGCCACGCCCGATCAGGCGCAGGGGGGCGAGTAGTTACGAGCAGGGGCTCTATAGCTGACGCCATGCGCCGTGCCGCACTGGTCTTCGCGGCGCTCCTCGGCTGCAGCCCGGCCGCGCAGCCCACGATGACGGAGATGATCGACGCCATCCGGGACGACGTGCGGCGCACGCGCAACTTCACGGGCGTCGACCGGCTGGACGACCGCGTCCTCGAAGCCATGCGGGCCGTGCAGCGCGACGAGTTCGTGCCCGAACGCGCCCGGCGGGAGGCCTACGTCAACCGCCCCCTGCCGATCGGCCACGGCCAGACCATCTCGCAGCCCTACATCGTCGCCATCATGACGCACCTGATGGACACCGACCCCGCGGACCGCGTCCTCGAGATCGGGACCGGGTCGGGCTACCAGGCCGCGGTCCTCGCGAGAATCGTCGACTCCGTCTACACCATCGAGATCATTCCGGAACTCGCGAAGTCCGCCACGGAGCGCCTCGACCGGCTCGGGTACGACAACGTGCACGTCCGCGCGGGAGACGGCTGGTACGGCTGGCCCGAAGCCGCCCCGTTCGACGCCATCATCGTGACCGCGGTCGGCGAAGACGTCCCCGGCAAGCTGGTCGAGCAGTTGCGCCCGGGGGGCACCATGGTCCTGCCCATCGGCACGGACTGGGACCAGAACCTGGCGGTCGTCGAGAAGGGCGGCGACGGGGAAGTCTCCATGCGCCACGTGCTGCCGGTGCGGTTCGTGCCGCTGACCGGCGATCACTGACGCCGTCCCGCGTCGACCGCGCCGCGTGACATCCGCCAACCGCATGTGGACGCTGGCCCGGACACCTCCGGGCGGCTGGCCCGTGGACGAGGACTTCACCTGGCGCGAGTCGGACGTCCCGGCGCCCGGACCGGGGCAGATGCTGACCCGCACGCTGTACCTCTCCCTCGACCCGTACCAGTGGGGATACCGCCGCTCCGGGATGGAGCGCCCCGGCGACGTCTGCCACGGGCGCACCGTCTCGCAGGTGATCGAGAGCCGCATCCCGGAGTACGCGCCGGGCGACTTCGTCTTCAACACCAACGGCTGGCAGACCCATGGCCTGACCGGCGACGGTGTCTCCATCTTCCGCTACATGTTCCCGCGGAAACTCGACCCTGCCATCGCGCCCATCTCCACCGCCGTCGGCATCCTCGGGATGCTCGGCCTGACGGCCTACGGCGGGATGGTCGTGCAGTGCCAGCCCAAACCGGGCGAGACCGCAGTGGTCTCCGCCGCCTCCGGCGGCGTCGGGCAGGCCGCCGGACAGATGGCGCGCATCCGCGGCTGCCGCGTCGTCGGCATCGCCGGACGGGCGGAGAAGTGCGCCTTCGTGCGCGACGGTCTCGGTTTCGACGCGTGCGTCTCGCACCTCTCGGAGTCGTTCGCCGACGACCTCGCGGCGGCGTGCCCGGACGGCATCGACATCTACTTCGAGAACGTCGGCGGCAGGGTGTTCGAGGGGGTGCTGCCGCTCCTCAACCGGCGTTCCCGCATCACGTTGTGCGGGATGATCTCGCAGTACGGCAACACGGACAGGCGCGACGCCGGAGAGGTCTGGCGCGAGACCGGCAAGCGGTACTTCGACCGGCAGGAGGTCGCCGTCCACGGACTGGCCGTGCGGAACTTCGTCGAGGACTACCAGGACCG
This sequence comes from Pseudomonadales bacterium, assembly GCA_022825925.1. GTDB lineage: Bacteria > Pseudomonadota > Gammaproteobacteria > Pseudomonadales > Azotimanducaceae > VXNE01. The sequence continues at coordinate 1,778 of JAJDVW010000113.1, forward strand.
GTTTCTCGCCGAGATGAGCGGCTGGATCCGCGACGGGCTCGTGAAGTACCGCGAGGACGTGTGGCAGGGACTCGAGCGCGCGCCCGAGGCGTTCCGGGCGCTGCTCGCCGGCGGCAACTTCGGCAAGACGCTGGTCGCGGTCGGCGACGATCCGACACTGGATGCGGAGCTGCGCGCCAGGCGCGATGCCGGGGACACCCTCGGCGCGGTCCCTGGGGTGTAGCGGCTTGGCGGATCACCCGGGCGACGAGATCGTCCAGATCGTCGACGACGAGAACCGGCCGGTCGGCTCGGCGCCGCGGCGCCGCATGCGGGCGGAGGTCCTGCCGCATCGCGCCACGTACATCTTCGTGCTGGACGGAGCCGGTCGCGTCCTCGTCCAGAAGCGCACCCGGACGAAGGACCTCTTTCCGGGCTACTACGACCTCGCCGCCGGGGGCGTAGTGGCGGCGGGCGAGTCCTACGAGGAATGCGCCGTCCGCGAGGCCGAAGAGGAACTCGGCATCCGCGACACGCCGCTCGTGGAACGGTTCGACTTCTACTACGGGGACGACCGGACGCGGTGCTTCGGGCGGGTGTTCACGTGCCGCCACGACGGGCCGTTCGTGCTGCAGGCGGAGGAGGTGGCGAGCGTGCAGTTTCGCTCGGCGGAGGAGATCGCGCGCGGGGACGTTGCGCCGGTCACGCCGGACTCGTCGGTTGCGTTCGAGCGGCTGGGTCAACCGCGCTAACATCGCCTCCGAGCGGCCAACAGAGGAAGCAGATGAAGCTCAAGTCGTCGTTCACGAAGCCGAAGAAGGCGGGTATTGGGCGGAAGTGCCCAGCATTCCCGGATGCGCGACGCAAGGTGAGTCCTTCGAGGAGTTGCTGAGCAACCTCTACGATGCCGTCGAAAACTGTCTCTCCGTGGATGTCGGCACGACTTCGCTGTCAGCCAACGCCAGGGTGCTCGAAATCGCCGTATGAAGTCCATCAGCGGCAGCCACCACATCTACGTGCAGGGACTTGAACCGAGGCCTCCAAAGACACCTCGTGAACCAGGCCGACATCGACGAGTCCGATCTGTAGCAGCCTAGCCCGGATTTCTCACCAGGGAAGTAGTTGAGGCCGCGTTCCCGTTGTAAAATGCAGTTGTGACAGACACTTACGGAACGAGGAGACGCAGCCTCATGGGAACGGAGTGTAGCGCAGCGCAGTTGGAGTTTGGAGGTCT
>JAJDVW010000177.1 GCA_022825925.1 Pseudomonadales bacterium
AGTAGCTGTTGCCCATGCCGCCGCCCGCCGCTTGACATGCGCGCACCCTAGCGCCGACGGGCTATGATGTCAAGCGCAAGGCCCTCCCTCAGACCCTCCCTCAGTCATCAATGAAGGCGCAGGGGGGGCGAGTAGTTACGCCCAACACTAGGTTCGCCTCCTGGGAAGCCAATAGAAGATTGTCAAGCTTGATCCCTGTCCGCTCGGGGGTGACTCCATCACCGTGTCTCCCGGCAGCATTGCCGCCACCATGGCCCCGCAGCTCATCGGCATTCTGTTACTTGCTCCCACCTCCCGATGCAGATCACCGGCTTCGACGACTACCCACCGATCACCATCCCGTTCCGCGCGTCGGAATCGTGCCTGTAGGGCTCTTTGGAAGTCTTCCGTGGTCAATTGCATCCGTCCTTCTCGTACATTTGTCGCGACCACGAACATGGCATAGCTCACGACTTCCCATCAAGCTGTCGATGGAAACCGAAGATGGCCGGTTTCTGACAACTGAAATCGCCGGAAACGCAGGCCAACGGTGCGCGTGTCGTCCCCGCACGGCCGAACCCCTTACGGCGCGCCGCGCGCCGGCGCAAGACGCCGCATTCCATCCGCCTCGACAACGAGCAACCGACCCAGTAATCCGCCGTGGACAAACGTCCCTAAATGTTGTTAAATCAAACGGTTGGGGGCAGTCTGCCTCGGACGAGCCCGTCCCCTACGGGTTCCGCACCAGTTCGTGTTTGCGCGTGCGTTCGTACTTGCGTGCGGGCGTGTTGACGATCTCCAGCAGGTCGCCCGCCCGCATGCCGCGCTCGGCGATCTCGGGTTCCACGTCGCGGTAGTCCGTCGTCCGCTGGCGCGGCTTGCGGTCCGCGGACTCGATCAGCGCGCGCATCCGCCGCGGTGAGGTCTCCTGCCCGTGTGCGGCGCCGGCGGCGCGGGTGATGCTCTCGTTCATGAGCGTGCCGCCGAGGTCGTTGCAGCCGGCGTTGAGCGCAGCGACCACGCCCTCGTGTCCCATCTTCACCCAGCTCGCCTGGATGTTGGTGATGTGCGGGTGCAGCGCGAGCCGCGCGACGGAGTGGACGAGGATCGCCTCGCGGAAGGTCGGGCCGCGGCGCGCCTTGCCCTTCAGGTACATGGGCGCTTCCATGTGCACGAACGGCAAGGGCACGAACTCCGTGAACCCGCCGGTGCGCTGCTGCAGGGCGCGGATGCGCATCAGGTGCCGCGCCCAGTGCCGCGGCTGGTCGACGTGGCCGTACATGATGGTGGCGGTGGTCTGGAAGCCCACGGAATGGGCCGCCTCCATGACCTCGAGCCACTGCGCGGTGTTGATCTTGTCCGGGCAGATGACGGCCCGCACCTCGTCGTCAAGGATCTCGGCGGCGGTGCCGGGCAGGGTCCCGAGCCCCGCGTCCTTGAGGCCTTGCAGGTAGTCGGTGAGGCTCAGGTTCGACGTGGCCGCGCCCTGCCAGACCTCGAGGGGCGAGAACGCGTGCACGTGCATCTCGGGCACGGCTTCCTTCACGGCCTCGACGATGTCGACGTAGGTCTGGCCCGTGTACTCGGGGTGGATGCCGCCCTGCATGCACACTTCCGTGCCGCCCCGTTCCCACGCCTCGCGCGTGCGGCGCTGGATCTCCTCGTGGGAGAGGTCATAGGGACGGCCGCGCAGGTTCTCGGCGAGCTTGCCCTTCGAGAAGGCGCAGAACTGGCACTTGAAGTAGCAGATGTTGGTGTAGTTGATGTTGCGGTTGACGACGTAGCTGACGACGTCGCCGCTGGTCTCGACGCGCAGGGCGTCCGCCGCCTGCACGACGGCGCTGAAGTCGTCGCCGCGGGCGCGGATGAGCCGCACGATCGCGGCTTCGTCGAGGTCCCCTCCGGCACGTGCCCGCGCCAGGATGTCCTCGACGTCCGGGGAGACCGCCGCCGGCGCCCGGCGAATGCGCTCGAGGGTCTCTTCCGGCGGGTCCAGTTCCTCGCCGGGCGACCAGCCGTCGGTGCGCGGCAGCCCCTCGCCGTCGATCCGGTCGAGCACGCGGCTCCTGAGACCGGCGTCGAGCCACCGCTCCGCGTCGAGCGCGTAGGCGGGGTAGACGGTCAGCCGCTCGTGGAGGTGCTTGCCGGCCTGCGCCGTCTCGCGCTCGAGTTCGGCCAGGTGGGGCCAGGGGGCTTCCGGGTTGACGAAGTCCGGCGTCAGGGGGGACACGCCGCCCCAGTCGTTGATGCCGGCGTCCACGATGCGCGGCAGCACGCCCGGACTCAGGTTCGGCGGCGCCTGCACGCTCATGTCGGCGCCGAAGAGGATGCGCGCGACCGCGATCGTCCAGAGCAGGTCCTCGAGGTCCGGTTCCGGCGCCGCGTGCATCTTGGTGCCCGGCTTGGCGCGGAAGTTCTGGACGATGATCTCCTGGATGTTGCCGTGCGCCTCCTGCACGCCACGGATGGCCAACAGGGACTCGATCCGTTCGCGCCGGGTCTCGCCGATGCCGATGAGGATCCCGGTGGTCATCGGAACGCGCGCGGCTCCGGCGTCGTGCAGCGTGTGCAGGCGGACGGCCGGCACCTTGTCCGGGGAGCCGTAGTGCGGCATCCCCTTTTCGGTGAGGCGCTCGGACGCCGACTCCAGCATGATGCCCATCGACGGGGCGACGGGACGGAGTTCCGCGACCTCTTGCGGGGTCATGTTGCCCGGGTTCAGGTGGGGCAGCAGGCCGGTCTCTTCCAGCACCGCCGCCGCCGCGTCGCGCAGGTACTCCAGGGTCGTCCCGTAGCCGTGTTCGGCCAGCCACTCCCGTGCCGCGCGGTAGCGCAGCTCCGGTTTCTCCCCGAGGGTGAACAGGGCCTCCTTGCAGCCGAGCGCGGCGCCTTCGCGCGCCACGTCGAGCACGTGGTCGAGGGAGAGATAGGGCGTGTCGAGGTTCCGGGGTGTCTGCGCGAAGGTGCAGTAGTGGCAGACGTCGCGGCACAGGTGCGTCAGCGGGATGAACACCTTGCGCGAGTAGGTGACGACGTTCAGGAAGCCGCGGTCCCGCAGGGTCGAAGCGACCTCGGCCAACGCCTTCGTGTCTGCGAAGTCGGCGAGGGCGAGAGCCCCTTCTTCGTTCGGCAACACGCCCTCGATGGCGGCGTTCAGCACGTCGTCGGGTTGCATGGATTGGCCTGGGAGCGCTCGAGTGAAGCTAGGCATTATGCGGTTCGGCAATGCGCTGCGCCAGACCGCTCTCGCGCAGGTAGAGGCTGGTGCGGGTGTCGCCGGGGCGTTCCGAGAAGTCCCGCAGCGCCTCCAGGGTGTCGATGTCGAGTCCGAGCCCCGGTAGCCGCACGACCCGGGGCTCGATCCCGGCGGCGCGCGCATGCGCCTGGTGCGGCGCGAAACTCGTGCCGTCGAACTGGTACCGCATCGCGTTCGGGGGCGTCGCGGCGATGCAGTTCGTGCCGATGTCGTGCCGGTCCGGGACCAGGGTGACGTCGCGGTGCCCGTCGACCACGGCGGCGACTTCCGCGGGGGTCAGCAGGGGTACGTCGCCGTGCACGATCAGCGTCCCGGTCCCGCCTCGGGCCGCCACGTGCCCGCTCGCCTCGGTGACCGCTCCGGTCAGTCCGTGGACGGTCTCTTCGAACACCTCCACGGCGAACTCCCGCGCCAGGTCCCTGGCAACCGGCGCCCGCGACACGATGAGGACGCCGTCGAGGGGCGAGGCCGCGAGCGCGGCGAGCACGTCGCGGATCATCGCCAGGGACAGCTCCCGGCGTTCCGTTTCGGTCAGCGTGGGCGCGAGGCGTCCCTTCGCGCCTTCCGGTCCCTTGAAGGGCACCAGCGCCCACATGGCCCGGCCGCCGCTCAGCCGTGGGCCGGCCGCGGGTCGGCCCGCAGCCGGTCGATGAAGTCGAGGACGGCGCACGCCAGGTCCACCCGGTCCTGCAGCGTGACCATGACCGTCTGGGCGACGACCGTGTCGAGTCCCAGGGCCTCGATCGCCGGCTGCGCGGCCGCGTCGCGCTCGTCGAGCACGAAGGCGGTGATCAGCCCGGCATAGTGCGCGGCGACCTGCTCGGCGGTCGCGGGAATCGCGAGCTCCCGCATCATCTTCGCCGTCGGCCCCTTGATGGCCTGACCGCCGACGATGGGCGAGACCGCCAGGACCGGGGCGCCGGTGCCCCGCAGCAGATCCCGCATGCCGGGTATGTCCACGATCGGGTCGACCGATACGAACGGGTTGGACGGACAGATCACGACGGCGCGCACGGGCCCCTGCAGCGCCGTGACCAGTTCCGGGTTCACGGCGGCGGTCTCGACGCCCGCGAACTCGAAACCCGTGACCGCCGGGGCGCATCGGTCGCGGACGAAGTAATGCTGGAAGGCGAGAGCGCCGTCCGGCGTCCGGACGCGGGTGCGCACGGGGTCGTCGGACATGGGCCAGACGTCGTGCGCGATACCGAGTTTTCCGCAGATTTCCCGGGTCGCCTGGGTCAGCGTCGCGCCGGCGTCCAGGCGGGTGCGCCGGAACGTGTGCAGCGCCAGGTCGCGGTCGCCGAGGCGGAACCAGGTCTCGCCGCCGAAACGCTCCAGGGCCTCCATGAAGTGCCAGGTCTCGTCGCGGCGTCCCCATCCGGTCTCGGGATTGGCCTCTTCGGCCAGGGTGTAGGTGAGCGTGTCGACGTCCGGGGAGATGTGGAAGCCGAGGTGTTCGAAATCGTCGCCGGTGTTGACCACGAACGAGAGTTCGTCCGGTTCGAGCAGCCTGGTGAGCCCGAGCGCGAGCTTCGCGCCGCCGATGCCGCCCGTCAGCGCGACGACCCTCATCGGAACAGGTCCTCTTCCAGGGGGCGCGGGATGGACGCGGCGCCGTCGCTCGCGGCGTCCTGGGCCAGGCCCTTCACCAGGGCCGCGGGGATACGTTCGGTCGTCTCGCCCATCACCAGCGTGGCCGCCGTCGCGAGGCTGTCGGCGCGGTTGATGAGCGTGACCTTGAGTTCGCGGCCGAACAGGTCCGTTCCGCCGCGGTGATCGTCCAGGGGGGCCACGCCGGCGGCGCCGATCGCCATGCCCACCGTCCCGAGCCGCCACGGCCGGTTGGCGCTGTCGCTGACGATCACGCCGACGTGTTTTCCCGTTCGGCGCTGCAGCTCCGCGTGGAGACGGGCGGCCGAGCCGTCCGGATCCTCGGGCAGGAGCAGGGCGCACTCGCCGTCGCCGTGTTCGATGTTGGACTGGTCGATGCCGGCGTGCGCGCCCACGATGCCGAGCGTATGCCGGACGATCAGGACCCCCGGCTTCTTGCGGACGACCTCCGTGGATTCGTCCAGGATGAGCTGCACGAGGCGGGGGTCCTTGTCGGTCTCCTCGCCCAGGACCACGGCTTCCGGGGTAGGCGTCACGTCGGCGAGGCGCACCAGGCGCCCCTCGGCCTTCGAGACGATCTTCTGCGCGACGACCAGCACGTCGCCGTCCTCGAGGACGAGGTCCTGCGCGGCGAGAGCGTCGAGCAGCAGGCGCGCGAGGTCGTCCCCGGGCGCCACCATGGGGAGCCCTTCGATGCCGGTGACGGTGAGCGCGGGCGCGGCGATGTCAGTGGTCCGACTGGCCGACGATCTTGATGCCGGAGTGGGAGATCTCGTGCCGCCGGTTGATCTGGATGAGGATGCTGGTGAGCGCCTCGGCCGCCGCCGCGTTCTCGATGGGCCCCGCGTGCCAGCCGGTGAGGCCCGCCTCGGCGATCAGCTCGATGACCTTGTCCCGGGCGGCGCGCTTGTTGCCGGCGACGAGCACGTCGCACTCGATCCGCACGTCTTCCTGGAGCAGGTGGGCGGCGATGTTCTGGAACGCCGAGACGACCATCACGTCGTCCCCGAGGAGGTCCTGCGCCCGCTTGCCGGCGGAGCCCTCCGCCGGGAGCTGGACCGTGCCCACGCGCGGCGGGACGAGCGGTGCCGTCACGTCGATGAGGATCTTGCCCGTCAACCGCTCCCGAACCGTCTCGAGCGTCGAGACCTGGTGCTCCGCGGGCACGGTGAGGACCACGATGTCGCCCGCCGCCGCCGCGCCGGGATTCTCCATCGGGACCGCGGGGGTCTCGGGGGAGATCGTCGCGAGATGGTCGACCGCGGCCTGGGCCTTCTCCAGCCGGCGGGAACCGATCACGATCCGGTGTCCTGCGCGCGACCAGCGTATCGCCAGGCCCGTGCCGAGGTCGCCCGTGCCGCCGAGTATGGCGATCGTTTCCTTGCCGGCCATCCGCACCCCCGAAAAAGCGGCGATTATCCGCAGGCCGTCCGGGGGTTGGCAAGCCGGTGCGGGCCGATCAGCTTCCAGGCGGCGCTCGCCGCCTCACCCACGCCGAGAGGTCGTCCGGTTCGCCCGTTGCCGTCTCGTCCGGGCGCACGATTTCGATCCCCAGACCGCCGAGGTGCTCGATGAACTCGCCGACGGAGAGGCCGCTGAGGCTTGCCGCCTTGCCGAGGGAAATCCCGCCGGCCTGGTAGAGGCGGGTGGCGAGCGAGCGGTCTTTCCCTGGTTCCCCGACGTCGGTGTGCATGGCGTCATGTCGTTGGCAGTCGCCTGTCCATGGTAGTCCACGAGCCGGAGGGATCGGGACACCGTTCCCGCGAGCCGGCCTGCCGTGCCGGCGCGGTGTTGTACGCTTGCCGTTTCCTTCCCCGGAGAGCGACGCATGCGCATAGGCATCAACTTCGGCGCCGACCCCACGGCAGCGGGCGCCACCCTCGACGACATCGTCGCGATCGCCAGTCGGGCGGACGCGCGGGGCTTCGACACGTTCTGGTTGCCCAACATCTTCTCGTTCGACGCCATCTCGGCGCTGACCGTGATCGGCCGGGAGACCGAACGGATCGGGCTCGGCACGGCGGTGACGCCGACCTACCCGCGGCATCCGACAGCCTTGGCCCAGCAGGCCATGACCGCCGCGGCCGCCACGAACAACCGCTTCACGCTCGGGATCGGGCTGTCGCACAAGATCGTCATAGAGGACATGCTCGGGCTCTCCTACGACCGGCCCGCGCGCCACATGCGCGAGTACCTCTCCGTGCTGATGCCGGCGCTGCGGGGCGAGGCGCTGAACTTCGACGGGGAGCACTATCGCGTGCACGGGCTCCAGTTGACGATCCCGGGGGCCGATCCGGTGCCGACCGTCGTCGCCGCGCTGGGGCCGGCGATGCTCAAGGTGGCGGGGGAGCTCGCGGACGGCACCAACACATGGATGGTCGGGCCGCAGACCATGGAAGAACACATCGTCCGGCGGCTCTCCGCGGCGGCGGATGCCGCGGGCCGGCCGGCGCCCCGGGTGGTGGCCGGGATTCCGGTGGCGCTGACCCACGACGCGGACGCGGCGCGCGAGAAGATCAACGCGGAACTCGCGATCTACGGCCAGCTCCCGTCCTACCGGGGCATGCTCGACCGCGAAGGCGCGGCCGGTCCGGCGGATGTCGCGATCCTGGGGGACGAGAACGCCTTCCGCGGCCAGCTCGAGCGCTATCGGAACGCGGGCGTCACCGACCTCAACGCGGTCGTCATGCACGTCGACGAGGGGTCCTACGAGCGGACCGTCGACTTCCTGGCCGAGATGCTCTGACGCGTGCGTCCGGCGGCACGCGGCGCTCCGGGTTCAGGAGGGCCGCGGCCGCAGCAGAAGTCCTCCGACGATCAGGACGAGCCCCGCGACGGCGCTCGGGTGGATGGTCTCGCCGAGCACGTTGGCGATCATCACCAGCGACAGGAAGGGCGAGAGGAAGATGAGCTGCGAGATGCGTCCGGCGTGCGCGGTGAGCGCCAGCGCGCGCTGCCAGAGCAGGAACGTCACGCCCATCTCCACGAGGCCGACCCATAGGCCATACCCGAGGTTCTCCAGGGTCAGCGGCGGCAGCCCTTCGGTGAGGACGCAAGCCGCTACCACGCACGCCGTGCCCGTCGCGAAGACGGCCAGCAGCATCTGGACCGGGTGCAGGCCGAGGCGCACGGTGGCGAGCCAGTAGGAGGCCCATATCACCGTGCTGCCGAGGGCCAGGACGATGCCGAGTCCGTCGAAGGCGCCAAAGGCCGTGAACTCGCCCCGGGTGACCAGCACGACGACCCCCAGGTAGCTCACCAGGATGCCCGCCAGGGTGCGCCGGTCCAGGCGCTGTCCCAGGATGGGCACGGCCAGGACGGCGAGCGTGATCGCCCAGGTGTAGTTGAGGGGCTGCGCCACCTGGGCGGGAAGCCGGTCGTAGGCCTCGAACAGCACCAGGTAGTAGGCGAAGGGGTTGATCAGCCCCAGGGCGGCGGCGCGCGCGAGGGCGGCGCGGGGCGCGGGAGGGGGCCGGACCACGAGATGCGCGGCGGCGAAGAAGACCAGCGAGACCAGGCTGCCGAGGGCCAGAAGCTGCAGCGGCCGCATCGCCGCGAGCCCGAGCTTGAAGCCCGTGGCGACTGTCGACCACAGCGCCACGGCGGCGAGCGCGAACAGGACCGCCCGGCGCTCGGCGTCGCGGGGTCTCCGGTTCGACAGCATGCTACCCACCCGGTACCCTGATCCGATGCGCTGCGATCAGGCCTTGCGGAGCCGCATCGAGGCGAACCTCCGCGACTTCGAGTCCGAGCGCGCCGACCCGCGCTCCGCGTCCTCCGGCGGGAGCGCGCGCGGCGCGGCGGTGGCCATCACGGTGGTGGACAGCTTCTTCGGCCCCGGCGTTCCCGGCTTGCCGCAGCACGACGCCTGGCGCCACGACGCGGCCCTCGTCCTGACGCGGCGGTCCCCGGCCCTCAGGAACCACCCGGGACAGTGGGCGCTGCCCGGCGGCGTGCGCGACGCGGGAGAAGATGTCGAGACGACGGCCTTGCGGGAGCTGCACGAGGAAGTGGACCTGCTGCTCCGGCCGGCGGACGTGCTCGGCACGCTGGACGACTTCCGCACGCGCTCCGGCTTCGTGATCACGCCGGTCGTGGTCTGGGCCGGCGCGGATCGCGAACTCACCTTCAAACCCCCTGGAGGTAGCCTCCATCCACCGCATCCCCATCGCGGAGTTCCTGCGCGACGACGCCCCGCTGCTGGACCCGATCCCCGAGAGTACGCATCCGGTGCTGCGCATGCCCGTCGGCGACACGTCGATCGCGGCGCCCACCGCGGCGATGATCTACCAGTTCAGAGAGGTGTGCATCCTGGGCAACCACACCCGAGTCGCCCATTTCGAGCAGCCGTACTTCGCCTGGCGCTGACGCCACGGCCCGTGCCGTGTGCGTGCGGTGTGCGATTTGAACGGCGCGGGGCGCCGCCGTTACACTGCCGGGCCTTCAACCACGCCACGAAGAGGACTTGCGATGGCCATCCAGGAAGGCGACCGGCTCCCCGACGCTACTTTTTTCGTCATGCAGGACGGTCGGCCGTCCCCCCGCAGCACCCAGGACCTGTTCGGCGGCAAGAAGGTCGTGTTGTTCGCCGTGCCCGGCGCGTTCACGCCGCTGTGTTCCGAGCAGCACCTGCCCGGCTACGTCGCAAACGCCGACGCGATACGGGAGCAGGGCGTGGACAGCATTGTCTGCACCGCCGTCAACGACGCCTTCGTCATGGATGCCTGGGGCCAGGACCGCGAGGTCGGCGACATGGTCATGGCGGCCGACGGCAACGGGGCCTTCGCGAAGGCGCTCGGCCTGGAGCTGGACGCCACGGGCTTCGGTCTCGGCGTGCGCTCGGAGCGCTACGCGATGGTGGTCGAGGACGGCACGGTGACGAAGCTCGCGGTGGAAGCGCCGAACAAGTTCGAGGTCAGCAAGGCCGAAGCGATCCTGGAAGCCCTGTGACGGCACGCTCGGAGGCGCGAGAGAAGGACGCGTCGCCATGCGCGTCGTAAGGGTCTATACCGGCGACGACGGCCGCTCGCACTTCGAGGACGTCGAGATCCCGCTGTCGGGGGACGGGGCCATCGGCCGGCTCTCCGAGCTGATCCGCGGCCCGGGCGTCGTGTTCCGGGAGGTCGGCGGCGACTACGACCTCGACTTCCACAACGCACCGCGGCGGCAGTTCGTCGTGAATCTCGCGGGGTCCGTGGACATCGGCGTGGGCGACGGCGCCGTGCGTCGGCTCGGCCCCGGCGAGATCCTGCTGGCCGAGGACACGGAGGGGGAAGGGCACACCAGCAGGGCCGTGGACGGCGCGCCCCGCCAGTGCCTGTTCATCCCGATCGACGACGACGTAAACCTGTAGGGGACGCCCTTGCGGCGTCCCCTATCGAATCGGGGCACGCCCCGGCACGCCTGGCGGCATCCCGGTGTCCGCCGATCAGATCCCGCTCGTCCCCGCCAGCGCGTCGCCCCGCCGGATGGCCTCCTGCAGCGAATCCACCCGCCGTACCCACGGGTCGAACTCGGAGAGCGCCGCCGGCAGGCTGGCCG
>JAJDVW010000169.1 GCA_022825925.1 Pseudomonadales bacterium
AGTAGCTGTTGCCCATGCCGCCGCCCGCCGCTTGACATGCGCGCACCCTAGCGCCGACGGGCTATGATGTCAAGCGCAAGGCCCTCCCTCAGACCCTCCCTCAGTCATCAATGAAGGCGCAGGGGGGGCGAGTAGTTACGATTTGGATATAAAAGAGCAGAGGTAAGGCTGGGTCCAGACGACCGTCGCGGCCACGCACCCCTCCCGAAGGGGCACGGTCAGCCCGACGATGGCCTGCGGGTGGCCAGGGCGAGCGTGTTGCCGGCCGGATCCTTGAAGAACGCCATCCACTCTTCCGCGCCGGCGGGCCCGAACGTGCCGTCCTCGTCCCGGTGGATCATGACGGGGCCAGACTCGATGGAAACTCCCCGCCCCGACAGCTCGGCGGTCGCGGCGTCGATGTCCTCGACGTGGAAGTACAGCGTCCCGTTCGATGCGTTGCGTTCGAGGAGCACGCGCACCCCTTCGAAGTCGAAGAACGCGAGTCCGGGCGGATCGAAACGCGCGATGAACGCGGCGCCCAGCACGTCCCGGTAGAAGGCGATCGACGCGTCGAGGTCCGGCGCGCCGAGGGCGACCTGATGGAGCCTCGAGAGTCGCATCCTGCTTCCGGCCGGCCGCGCTAGGCCGCGGTCAACTCCCGGACGATCTCCGCGCGGGCGTCCTGCGGCAGGCCGCCGTAGGCGGCCGAAGTGCGGTCGACGATGTCCCCGTAACGGGCCCGAAACGCCCTGGCGATGTTCGCCGGTTCCTCCACCACGGCGAACGCGCCAAGCATGTCGTCGGTGATGAGGCCGCCCATCTCCTGCCAGCGGCCCTGCTTCGACATGGCGTTGAGTTCGCCCTGCAGCTCGCCGGCGCCGATGCTGTCGAGCACGGGCTTGTAAGCGGGGGTCGACCCGTAGAACGCGATCTGCTGCCGCGTCGCCGTCCTGGCCCGGTCCATTTCCCGCTCGTCGCGGCCGGTGACCACGAAGCACGGATAGCTGATCTCGAAGTCCTCGCGCTTCTTCCCCGCCTTGGCGAAGCCGCGCTCGAGGGCCGGCAACGTCGTTTCGCGCAGGTACTTCTCCGTGGTGAAGGCGTGGATGATCACACCGTCGGCCACCTCGCCGGCCACCTCGGTCATCAGCGGCCCCACCGCGGCCAGGGTGACGCGCGGGGCCCCGTACTCGGTGTTGGTCGGCGTGAAGAACGGCGTCATGAGGGTGTGCGTGTAGAACTTGCCGGTGAACTGCAGCGGTTCGCCGTCGTGCCAGTTCGCCCAGATGGCGCGCATCGCCAGGATGAACTCGCGCATCCGCGCCGCGGGATGCGACCAGGGCATGCTGAAACGCTTGGTGATGTGGGGCCGGATCTGCGAGCCGATGCCCAGCACGAAGCGCCCCTTCGAGAGCGCGTTCAGGTCGTGGCCGATGTTGGCCAGGATCATCGGGGTCCGCGCGAAGGCGACCGCGATGCCGGTGCCGAGATCGATGCGCGACGTCGTCTGCGCGGCGAAAGCGAGGGGCAGGAACGGGTCGTGGCCCGTCTCCGCCGTGAGAATGCCGCTGTAGCCCATCTCCTCCATCTCACGGGCCTGGGCTCCCACCTCATCGAGGTCCCAACCTACTCCACCGTCGACTCTCATCACTGTCCTCCCGGGCGTCGAGCGGCGCATTGTAGCGTTCCACCCAGCGAGTCTTCGACTATCGTCTTTTTCGGACCATAGTCTTTGACCATGGTACGATTTTGAACATGGAAGAGATGAAAATCTCGGAGTTCAAGGCCACGTGCCTTGCCGTGCTCGCGCGCGTCGGGCGGACGGGAAAGCCGATCCTCGTCACGCGCTTCGGGAAACCCGTCGCCCAGGTCGGTCCTCCGCCGACACGGGCGGGACATGGCTGGCTCGGTGTCCTGCGCGACCAGGGGACCATTCTCGGCGACCTGATCGAGCCGGCTTCTTCGCCCGACGATTGGGAGGTCCTGCGCGACGGCCCCGGAATCGGGCGGGATCCGGCGGACCCTTAAGGTGGTGCCGCTCCTGCTCGACACGCACGTCTGGCTCTGGAGCCTTCTCGATCCGGACAGGGTCTCCCGCCAAGCGCGTACGCTGCTCGGCTCTTCCGACGCAACTCTGCACGTCTCTCCGATCAGCCTCTGGGAGACGCTGCTGCTGGCCGAACGCGGTCGCCTGACACTCCGGCCGAACGCGTCAAGTTGGCTGCAGGAGGCCCTCGTGCTCAGCCCGGTCACGGAAACACCGCTCAACGTCGATGTCGCGCTGGCGAGCAGATCCATCGACCTCCCGCACCAGGATCCCGCGGACCGTTTCATCGCAGCGACCGCGAAGGTTTACTGCCTCACGCTGGTCACCGCCGACACACGCCTCCTGACCTGTCCGGACATCGCCGTCACGCCCGCCTGACGGCGGCTTCGGCCGGGGCGGTCACCGGGCTCGACCACCGCCGGGACACCGCGAGCAGGCCGATTCCCGCTACGAACGGCACGAACCGTTCCGCAAAGTCCCCGGGCGTGTCCGGGAGCACGTAGAACAGCACGGTCCCCACGAAGCCGACGACCATGGCCGCCGGCGCCGCCCACGGCGCGTAGCGCCAGCGGAACACCGTGAAGAGCACCAGCGGCCCGAAGGTCGCCCCGAGGGCGTTCCAGGCGAACAGGACCCGCGAGAAGATCGCCTCCGGCAGCCAGACGCTGATGATCACCGCGACCACGACGATGGCGGTGATGATCCAGCGCGAGACCGACACGCGCTCCCGGCCGAGACCGAGGTCGTGCGAAACGACGCTCGCGGCCACGAGCAACTGGCTGTCGGCGGTGGACATGACCGCCGACAGCACCGCCGCGATGGTGATTCCGGCGACAAGGGCGGGCAGAAGCGCCGTGGTCAACTGGAAGAACAGGCGTTCGGCGTCGGCCACGTCCGTCGCCAGGGCATGACCGGCGAGACCGGTGAGGAACATGCTCGTGAGCACGACCACGAACCAGGTCAGCGCCACGACCCGCCCGCGCCGCAGCGCCGCGTCGTCCCGCAGCGCCATCATGCGGTTCAGCAGGTGCGGCTGGCCGAGCGGGCCGAACCCGATGGACACCATGCCGATGAAGAACCCCACCGCGAGCCAGCCCGCGTTGGCCCCCAGCGGCGCCATCTGTTCCGGCGGGACGGCGGCGAACAGGGCCCCGAATCCCCCGCACGCGACCACCGCGGCGACGCACAGCATCACCGAGCCCACGAACATGACCACCGCCTGCAGGGCGTCGGTCACGCTGACGGCCCAGAACCCGCCGAGGAGCGTGTAGACGAGGATCACCGCGGCGCCGATGGCCACGCTCGTCGACACCGGCAGCCCGAACGTCTCGGCGAAGGTGTGGCCGGCGCCCTGGAACTGCGCCGCCACGTAGAACACCAAGGAAATGACCACCGCGACTCCGGCGAAGCCGGTCGCGAAGCGGCGGGCGCCGCCGGAGAGGTCCCGGCAGACCACGTCCGTGAGCGTTACCCAGCCGTCCGCGCGGCTCGCGTCCCTGAGCCGCCAAGCGATCACGAACCACGCGACCACGTGCCCCGTGAGGGTTCCCGGCAACAGCCAGACCGCCGCGACGCCCTGGACGTACGCGATGCCGGAAACGCCCAGGATCGACCAGGCGGAAGACGACCCGGCCGCATACGACAGGCTCGCCACGAACCCGCCGAGGCTACGGCCGCCGATGAAGTAGTCGGTGTGGTCCCGCGTGCGGCGCCGCGCCCAGAGGCCGATCGCGACCAGCGCCACCTGGTAGGCGACGATGACGCCGAGGATCTCCGCGCCGGACATGGCCAGCTCCGCCAGGCGGACCGGTTCCGGTCAGTGGGCCAGCACCTTTCGCGCCGTGTCCGCCACGACCGTGCCCTCGAAGAACCCGGGGTTCGCCTCGCCCCAGAACCGCACGGGGTTCTCGAAGACGAACCGGCGGAACTGTGCGTGATCGATCTTGCCTTCTTCGACCAGCTCGTATGCCTCGGGCAGCACACCCGCCATCTCCTGCACGTCGAAGTGGCCGATGTCGGAGCCGAACAGCGTCTTGAGCTCCGCCCCGTGGGGGTTGAACTCGCGGTTGAAAGCCCACGCGTTGGTCGGATCGTCCGCCTCGCAGCCGAAGTAGAACGGCTTGACGAAAAGATCGACGAAGTCGGTGGCGGCCTCGATGCCGCAGGCCGCGTAGTCGTCCAGTTCGTCCAGTTGGCCCGTGGTCGCGGGTCCGTTGCGCGTACCGACGCCGCGTCCTTCGGAGATGGCGGCCTGGAAGCCCTCGTCCGCGTACTGCGCCGCCAGTTCGCCGAGCAGTTCCACGTCCAGGTTGGCCGGGTCCGTGAAGGCCAGCGCGTCACGGTTGCGGATCGCCCAGTGGCCGATGAGGTCGGCATAGAGCAGGCACGCGAACCCCACGCCGCCCTCGAGGAAGGCGAAGTTGAGCTGCGGGAACCGCGCCGTCACGCCGCCGAGGAAGATCGCCTTGCAGACCGCCTCCGACGCCGCGGCGAAGTGGCCGATGTGGTTGTAGCAGAAGTTCGACGGGGACATCCGGAACGCGCGACCGCGGGAGCCGCGATGGAACGTCGGCGAGACGCCGAGTTCCGCGCAACGCTGCCAGACCGGGTCGTAGTCGTGGGCGCTGTCGAGGCCGATCACGTCGTACCACTCCGACGCCTCCGGGCCCTTCTCCACGGGACGCTCGATCATGCTGTTCAGCATGATGACCTTCATGCCGAGTTCCCCGACGGCGTGGTCCAGTTCGGCCAGGGCCTCGTCCGGCGTGTGCATGGGGATGACGGCGGCCGGCGTCATGCGGTCCGCGAACGGTGCGAACAGGTCCGCCTGGTACCGGTTGAAGGCCCGGCACGTCGCGATGCGCGCCTCGCTGTCGGGATTTCGCGGGATGCCGAGGCCCGCGGTCGGGAACAGGATCGAGAAGTCGATGCCGAACTCCGGCAGGCGTTCGTGGAGCAGCTTCGGCATCATGGCGGTGGCCCGGTCGCGGGTGTTCTTCGTCGGCGCCCCCCAGAACGCCTCTTGGGCGACATGCTCGGCGCGGCGCTCCGCGACGGTCATCGAGAGCGACCGGCGCACCCGCTCCCCGGTGGCGCGCACGCCGCGCGCCGCGGGCTCGCCGCCGATCTTGCGCAGGGCCTCCTCCAGGACCGGCCCGAACTCCAGCCAGTGGCCGTCGGCGTCGATCACCGGATGATCGAGGCCCCCACGCAGCTCCGCCGCATTGGACATGTCGCTTCCCCCTCCCGTTCCAGGGACAGAATGCGACGATCGCCGCCTGCCCGCAAGCCACGGGCCCGGCCGTTGCAAACCGCACTTGCGTCCGTTGAAATGCGCATCCGTCGGTGCGGCGGAGATGCTTGCGTGAAACGACGGTGGCTCGTGGTCCTGGTCGGTCTTGCCACGCTCACCGGCTGCGTGACGAGTCCCACGGGGCGCACCCAGTTCCTGCTGATCTCCCCGGAAGCCGCGATCGCGCAGTCGCGGACCGCCTACCTCGAGACGGTCGGCCAGTTGCGCCGGGACGGCAAGCTCCTCGACGACCCCCTGCTCGGCGACCGCCTGGCGGTCATCACCGGACGCCTGGTCGCGGTGACCGTGGCCCGCTATCCGCACACCGCCAACTGGAACTGGAGCGTCGCGCTGATCGACGAGCCGGAGACCGTCAACGCCTGGTGCATGGCCGGCGGGCGCATGGCCGTCTACAGCGGGCTCGTGGACAAGCTCGAACTCACCGACGACGAACTCGCCCAGATCATGGGCCACGAGATCTCCCATGCGGTGGCGAACCACACGGCGGAGCGCATGTCGGTCGCGATCGCCCAGAACCTCGGGGTGCTGGCCGTACGGGCGTCCACCGACGACGAGAGGACCCGGTTGGGCGCCCAGCTTGCCGCCGTCGTCGCCATCCAGTTGCCGAACAGCCGGGTGGGCGAGCGCGAGGCGGACCGCATGGGGATCGAGATCGCGACGCGGGCCGGCTACGACCCCGCGGCGGCCGTCACGCTGTGGCGCAAGATGGAGCGCGAAGGCGGGGCTCGCATGCCCCAGTTCCTGAGCACGCACCCGAGCCCCGGCAACCGCCGCGAAACCCTCGCTGCGTTGGGGCAGCAGATGCAGGCGCTGCGGCCGGCCGTGCCCCCGGAACCGCGACCGGTGGAGATCCTTCCCTGACCGAGTGGCTCGCCGCCGCCGACCTTTGTGGCTGGACTCGGCAGCCGTCCTCAAGGCGCGGGTTCGGCGGCCGACCCCCATTGCGCAACGGGCGCCGCTCCGAGGACATGGCTCTCCAGCACGGCCAGGCGCGCAAAAATCTGGGCCTGTCCTTCCTGGAGCGTGTCGATCCTGCCGGTGAGCCGCTCGTCCAGCGACCTGATCTCACCGCGCGCGCCCGCGATCTCGGCGCGCACGCCCCCGATCTCGGCACGCATCTCAGCGCGGACACCACCGATCTCGGCCCGGGCACCACCGATCTCAGCGCGCAACTCGTCGCGCACACCGCCGATCTGGGCGCGGAGGCTCTCCATGTCGCTCCGGTGCCATCCCGATACCGTGAGCGTCAGCGCGCCGATAGCGACCGCGGAGCCGATGATCGCCCAGAACTCCGAACTGCGGCGGGGTCGCGATTCGTCGAGGGTCGCCATGCTCGGAAGCCCTAACCCGCTCTCTGCTCTCGGCCGAGGCGAGCAAGCCACTTCAGCGGCACCGCCGGCAACCGTTTCAGCGTTTCCGAGCGCGGGTCGACCTCGAAGCCGCCGGACTCCAGGGCGGTCACGCCGAGGAGCGGTTCGGCGCCCTCCTCCCCGTACACGACCGTTCCACCGACGCGCTCCCCCTCGAACTCGATTTCGGCGACGGTGATGTCCAGGGACTGCCGCCGGCCGTCGGCCAGCGTGTACTCCCGGCTTCCGCGCGGCCGAAGGCCCACCGCCTCCAGGTGCCGTCTCGGCACGAGCGAATCGTAGGCGCCCGTGTAGACCAGGAACGGAGCCGTCCAGGTCCTGCCGGGCTCGGCCGGATTGCGGATCGTGACGTCGACGTAGGTTGCGCCCATGTGGAGTAACAGTGCCTCCCGGGTTCCGCGTCGAGGTGCCTCATCACCCCGCACGTTCAGGTTCCAATTCTACCGGCTACGCGGCGCGGGGGAAGCCGCCGCCTGTGCGTTCCCGCCTCCTCACAGCGTAGGAAATCGCTGTTCCGTAAGGTGCGCCATCGAACCATGCCGCCGCGCTACCACGTGTCGATCGGGTGCTTCTTTCGTACTCGCGCCGTCGGCCTGCCGAGGAGCCCAAGCAGCCGCGCGATCCGCTCGCGCGTCTCGCGCGGCGCGATCACGTCGTCGAACGCGTTGTGATCGACGACCGCGGAGTAGCCGTCGCGGCGGCCGATCTCGACGCCGGGCCAGCCGAGGCGCAGCGCCGGCACGCCCCGCGTGGTCGACACGCCGGTCATCAGCGCCGGTCCCAGGCCCCGGCCGCGCCGGACCTGCACGCTCACCAGGGGCACCGTGCGCTGCTGGTGGGCGACGAGCGGGCGCGCGTGCCAGCGCGTCAGGCCGGGCTCGACGGCGGGGGGCTGCCCCTTGAGGTCCCAGTTCGCAACGCATCCCGGGGTGTCGATGAGCGCCACCATCGGGTATTCGTACGCGTCGCAGAGTTCCACGAACCGGGCGATCTTGGTGGCGGCGTTGTGGTCGATCGCCCCGTCGTCGACGAGCGGCTGGTTCGCCAGGACGCCAACGCTGCGACCGCCGACGCGCGCCAGGCAGGTCAGCAGCGCCGGCGCGAACCGGGGACGCAGTTCGAAGACGCTGTCCGCATCGCAGACCGCGCGGACGATCCCGTGCATGTCGCAGGACGCATCCGCGTCCGGGGCGAGCGCATCCAGATCGACGTCGGGCGCCGCTCCCTCGTCGCGCTCGTTGTCGTAGTAGGAGAGATACCGCTTCGCCGCCGCGACCGCCGCCGCTTCGTCCTCCACCAGGAGGTCGATGCCGCCGGCGAGTTCGTGCATCTCGGAGCCCGCGAGTTCGTTCGGCCCGAGGCGGTGCCCCAGCGCGGCCTCCACCATGGGAGGTCCGCCCATGCCGATGGACGAGCCCGGCGTGCTGATCAGGAAGTCCGAGAATCCGGCGATGCTCGCGTGGCCCGCGAACGAGGGCCCCGAGACGATGGCCACGACCGGCACCCAGCCCGACAGTTCCGGCACGCCGTCCAGGAAGGAGAACCGCCCGATGGGCCCGCTGGTCTCCACGTGTCCCATCCCGCTGCGCGGGTGGCGCGCCCGGCTCCCGCCGCCGTCGACGAACAGCACCAGCGGCCAGCGCTGCTCGTATGCCAGCGCGAACAGCCGGCCGAGGCGTCCCGCTCCGTAGCCGCCGCCATGGTCGGTGTAGTCGGTGGACGAGGCGATGACAGGACGGCCGTCCACCGTTCCGACGAAATCCACGCCGCCCGCCTCGGGCACCCACTCGCCTTCCGCGCTCCTTGCCGCGATGCTGCCGTACTCGACCTCGGAGGTGGGGTCGAGCAACAGCCGCATGCGTTCCCGAGCGGTGAGCTTGCCGGTGCCGTGGACGCGTTGGACGATGTCCGGACGCGCGGCATCGCGGAGGCGGCCACGCGCCGCTTCGAGGTCCCTGATGTCGTCCCGTTTCATCAGCGCGGATCGATCGGGTGTTTCTTGACCGGGCTCCGCTCGCGCGGGACCCGGCGCAGCATGGCGGCTATCGTTGGACGGGTCTGCGAGGGCTCGACGATGTCGTCGAACTGGTAGCTGCGCCCGGCCCGGAGTCCCGACGCCGCGTCGCGCATGCGTTCCGCGTAGCCGTCGCGGATGGCCATCGCTTCCTCGCGCGTCGCGGCCGCCAGGATCTCCTTGCGCTTCACGAGATAGGCGGCGCCCTCGAGGGACATGCCGCCGGACTCGACGGACGGCCAGGCGAGGCGCATCTCCGGAACGCGGCGCGCGGCGCCCCAGCCGGACATGGCGAACGGGCCCAGGCCGTACGCCTTGCGGATCTGCACCGAGCAGAGCGGCACGCTACGGTGGTGCAGTGCCGCGAGGGGCCGCGCGTGATGGCGCGCGATGCCCTCGCGCTCCGCTTGTGGACCCACCATGTAGCCGGGATTGTCGACGAAACTCACGATGGGGTAGTCGTAGGCGTCGCAGAGTTCGACGAAACGCGCCGCCTTGTCCGCCGCGGCCGCGTCGATGGCCCCGGCGAGCGGGGACTTCGGCTGGTTGGCGTAGATCCCCACCGTCCGCCCCTCCAGGCGCGCGAGCGCGGTGAGCATGGAGCGGCCCCAGGACGGCCCCAGCTCCAGCACGCTCCCGGCATCCGCGAAGGCGGCGACGATCTTCCGCATGTCGTACGGACGGCGGCGGTTGTCCGGGACGATGTCGGCGATACGATCCGCATCGTCCGCCGCATCTCCGGCGACCTGCTCGACCAGGTAGAAGCGCAGGTAGCGGCGCGCGGTGGCGATGGCTTCCGCTTCGTCCTCCACCAGAACGTCGACGTCGCCGGTCCTGGCGTAGTCGGCGGCTCCGCGAACGTGTCCGCCCTGGGTTCCGAAGCGCGCCGCCCCGGTCGCGATCACGAGGTCGGACAGCATGGCGATGCCGGCGTGGCCGTCGATGGCCCTCCCGCTCGCCACCGCGATCGTGGGCGCCCATCCGTTGAGTTCGGCGAGACCGTCGTAGAGTTCGAACCGTCCCCGCGGAGTGACCGCGATCGGCGGAGGCGGCAACGGATCGTCGAGCCGCGCGCCGCCGCCGTCGACGAAGCAGACGAACGGCCAGCGATGCTCCACCGCGAGATAGAGGAGCTTCGCCATCTTGCGCTGGTTGCGGTCGCTCTGGGTGCCCTCAAGCACGCGCTCGTCATGGCTCGCACCCACCACCGGCTGGCCGTGCGCGAGGCCGACCCCCGCCACCAGCCCATCGCCATACGCCTCGTCCCGGGGATCGGTCGTGGCCCCGGCCAGCTCGCCGTATTCGATGAAGCTCGCCGCGTCGAACAGTGCCGTCATGCGTTCTCGGGCGGTGAGCCGGCCCCGCCGGTGGACCGCCTCGACCGTCCCGGCGCGCGCGTCGTCGCGACCGCGCCGGCGCGCCTCGGCGATCTGGCGTAGGAGTCGTTGTTCCAGGCGATCTCTCCGGCGGGGAACACGTCCGATTCAGGGTATCACCCGACAATATGGGCTGTGGATCGCCCTGGACGCCGACATTCGTATCGCGACCGAAGACACGTCCTTCTGGCTGCCGGAGCCCCAGTGGGGCATCGCGACCATCCCCGCCGCGTGGTTCCCCACGCGGGCGTTCCGGGAGAAGCGCCAGGGGACGTGGCCCGGGAGATGACGCTCGCGTGGCGTCCCTCCGCGTCTGCCCCGGCCCTTCCGGTGTAGACTGCTACCGCGTCCACCCGTCACGGGGCCAACATGAACGCCCAGTCCGGCGTCGTCACCGAGCTCAAGCTGTTCAGCACGCTCGGCGTGCCGATCATCCTCACGCAGCTCTCGCAGATGGGGATCGGGGTGATCGACGCCATCATGGCGGGACGGGTCAGCCCGACGGATCTCGCCGGCGTGGCGCTCGGCGGCAACTTCTACTTCCCGCCGGTGGTCCTGCTGTCCGGGGTGGCGATGGCCGTCACGCCCATGATTTCCCAGATGCACGGCGCCGGGAAGGAGGCGGGCGGCGGCACCGTGGTGCGCCAGGCCCTGTGGGTCGCCCTCGGTGGCGGCGTGCTCACGATGTGGCTCATGCAGGAGTTCGGCGAGACGGGCTACCGGCTGATCGGCGTCGACGAGGCCGCCATCCCGGTCGCCACCGCATACCTCACCTACATGAGCTACGGCGTCGTCCCGGCCCTCGCCTTCTTCGTGTTGCGCTACCTCTGCGAAGGACTGTCCTGGACCACGCCGTCGATGGTCGTGGCCTTCGGGGGACTGCTGCTCAAGCTGCCCCTCAACTACCTGTTCGTCTACGGTGGCCTGGGGATCCCAGCGATGGGCGGCGCCGGCTGCGGCATCGCCACCACCATCGTGATGTGGTTCCAGCTCCTCGCCATGATCTTCATCGTCCGGTACTCGCGCGTGCAGCGCGCCGGCGCCTTCTCGCAGTTCTCGCTGCCGGACTTCGGCGTCATCTGGCGGCTCGTCAAGCTCGGCCTGCCGATCGGGGTGACGATGTTCTTCGAGGGCACGGTGTTCTCCATCGTGACGCTCCTCATCGGGCGCATCAGCGTCGAGGCGGTGGCGGCCCATCAGATCGTCTTCAACGTCGGCAGCGTCACGTCGATGATCCCGGTCGCCCTCGGCGTGGCGGCGACCATCCGCGCCGGCTACAACGTGGGCGCGAAGGACTACCCCGGCGCCCGCCGCTCCGTCTACACCGCCCTCGGCGCCGCCCTGTCGTTCGCCTTCCTCGCCGCCAGCGTCCTGCTGCTCTTCCGCGAGACCATCGCCGGGTTCTACACGACCGACGCCGGCGTCCTGGCGACCGCCTCCGCGCTGCTGATCATCCTCGCCCTCTACCAGTTCGTCGACGACACGCAGACCACGGCGATCGGTTGCCTGCGCGGCTACAAGGACGTGCGCATCCCGATGATCATGGTGCTGATCGCCCACTGGGGCATCGGCATCCCCGTCGGCAGCGTCCTGGGCTACGGCCTGTTCGGGGTGGAGCCCTGGGGCGTCGCCGGATTCTGGTGGGGACTCATCATCGGGTTCGGGGTTTCGACTACCATCCTGAACACCAGGCTCGCCATCATCTCCCGAAGCCAACGGCGCATCGAGCGCTATGCGGAAGCCTGACCGGGGCGTCATGCAGGAGGTACCCCCGTGAACACGGCCGTCCCCCCGGAAGCACTCCACGAAATCGTGCACGTCGGTCCCGACACGCCCGTCGAAGACATGCTCGCGATCTACCGCCGCGACGGCGTGCTGATCGTGGACGGACTCGCGGACGAAGACACCGTCGCGGCGCTGCGCAGCGAGCTGCAAGGCCCCGTCGAGCGGGCCGCTACCCACGACGGGTTCCTCGGCGGTCGAACCGCGCGGGCGGGCGCGCTCATCGCCGAGGTCCCAACCTGCCGGCCGCTCGCGATGCACCCCGTGATCCTGCAGCTGCTGGACGGCATTTTCGGCCGCGGATCGAGGTTCCAGGTGAACGCGACCCAGGCCATCGCGGTGCATCCCGGCGAGGCCGCCCAGATGCTGCACCGCGACCGCTGGGTCTGGCGGGCCCTCCCGCTGGCGCCCGACTTCGAGTGCGTCGTCAACTGCATCTGGGCCGTCGACAATTTCAGCGCGTCGGCGGGCGCCACCCGCATCGTCCCGGGCAGCGTCGATCTCCCCGACCCGCAGGACCCGCGCGGCAACGAGGACGGCGAACTCGTGCTCCCCGACGGCACCACGGTGTCGAGTCACGGGGCGGTCCCGGCCGAGATGTCGGACGGCGCCGTGGTGATCTACAGCGGGTCGACGTACCACGGTGCGGGGGCGAACGACAGCGACCTGCCCCGTCTCGGCATGGCCCTCGCGTACGCCTCCGTGCCGCTCCGCCAGGAGGAGAACCAGTACCTGGTCGTGCCGCCCGAGGTCGCCCGGGAGCTCCCCGAGACGCTGCAGAAGCTCGTCGGGTACGAGCTCGGGCATTCCACGCTCGGGTTCGTGCAGGACATGCAGTCGCCGATGACCCTGCTGCGCTGATCCGGGGAGCGGGCGACGACGATCGGCGACGCGTTCGAGCGGCTACGCAACCCGCGGCGCGTGAGGCCGTTCAGTCCACCGTCAGTCGTACCAGCCCGTCGCCATTCGCGCCATCTGGGTGAAGTCCGGTCCTTTCCCGCTTGTCCAGGTCGTCGACGAACAGGCGCGACATCGTGTCCTGTTGGTCCGTGGATTCGGTCATTTGCTCGGACATCGCCCACCCTCGTCTCGTTCCCAGCATGCTGAAGCCGATACGATACTGCCGTCAACGGCGACGTTGTCCACGTCCGCGACGCGGCAGGCGGGGACAAGCCCCGCCCCTACCCGTACCCCGGTGGCGGGGTGAACGCGAACCCCTCCGCCTCCAGCAGCTTGGCCAGCCCGATGGTCTTCAGGTCCCCGAACTCGGGACCGATGATCTGCAAGCCGATCGGCAGCCCGTCGCCATCGGGTCCGGTCGGGATCACGGTGGAGGGCAGGTAGCTGCAGATCGCGATGCCCGCCCAGAACACCTGGGCGAAGTAGGGCTGTTCCGAGTTGTCCACCGTCAGCGTGCGTTCGCCGAACGGACGATGGTCGTGGGGGAAGGCCGGCGTGGACATGATGGGGGCGATCACGGCGTCGTAGCGCTCGAAGAACGCGTGCCACGCCCAGCGCAGTTGCGTGCGGGCCTCGTTGGCGGCGACGTAGTCGCGGAAGCTCGCGACCTGGCGGCGCAGCGTCTGCGCCCCCTCGCTCTGGTCGTCCGGGTCGAGTTCGCCCACCTGGCGCTCCAGGCGGGCGTACACCTCCCGCGGCTGCCGGGACATCATCACCGCCTGCAGCAGCGTCTGGTAGGTCTCGAAGCCGGCCGTGAGGTCGCAGTCCGGTGCGGCGTCGAAGTCCGCCTGGCCGCCGGCGGCCGACACCGCCTCGGCGACCGCGGTGACGCGGTTGCGGGTCTCCGCGCTCACGGGGGCCAGCTCGTGGTCCGTCCAGCACGCGATGCGATAGCCGGAGAGGTCGCGATGTTCCGGGCCGCGCAGCCGCAGTTCGTAGCCCGCGCCCTGTATCTCGTCCGGTCCGGCCATGGCGGTGACGCCGAGCTCGAGATCGCTGGCGCCGCGCCCGAGGGGTCCGATCACGGAGAGGTCCGGCTGGGCCAGTACGCCGGGCATCGCGTGGCCCCGCGGCGGGAGCAGTCCCCAGGTGGGCTTGTGTCCGAAGACGCCGCAATAGTGGGCCGGATTGCGGATGGAGCCGCCAATGTCGGACCCGCTCTCGAAACCGGTCATGCCGGCGGCCAGCGCCGCGGCCGACCCGCCCGACGATCCGCCCGGAATGCGGTCCGTGTTCCACGGATTGCTGGTCGTGCCGTAGATTTCGTTGTAGCTCTGGAAGTCCGCGAGCCCGAGGGGCACGTTCGTCTTGCCGAACAGGACGACACCGGCGGCCTTGAGCCGCTGCACGGACAGCGCGTCCTCGGCGGCGATGTTGTTGCCGAGGTCCGGCATGCCCCAGGTGGTCGGCGTGCCGGCCACGTTGTAGGACTCCTTGATCGTCATCGGGACACCGTGCAGGGGCCCCCACACCTCGCCGCGCGCCAGGGCCGCGTCGGCCTCCCGGGCCCGCTCGCGCGCGCCCTCGGCGTCGAGCAGGACGATGGCGTTCAGCGTCGGGTTGAACCGCTCGACGCGGTCGAGGTAGTGGTCCAGCAGTTCCTCGCAGCCGACCTCGCGGCGCTGGATCATCCCGGCGAGTTCGGACGCCGTACGGAATGCGATTTCTGTCTCTGTCTCTGTCGCTTTTTCTGTCAAGGAGGGTCTCCGGCGTTACGGGCGACACGGAATCCGCGAAGGGACGCCGCCCGGCCGTCCCCGCCAGCGGGTGACCGTATCAGGAGCCGCTGTTCTTCGGCAGCGGCATGGGGAACGGCGTGATGTTCTGCCCGCTCGAGTCGGTGACCTTGGCGGTCCCCTCCTTCTCGACCTCGTCGATGCGGACGATGGCGTGCATCGGCACGAAGCTGCGCTGCACTCCAGAGAACTCGGTGCGCAGCTTGTCCTCCGCCGGATCGATCACGACCTGGGCCTTCTCGCCGAAGATGTAGTCCTCGATCTCGACGAACCCGTACAGGTCGCTCTGGTAGATCGCGTGGGCGTACACCTCGTATATCTGTCCCTGGCTGTGGAAGTAGATCCGGTAGATGTGCTGCTGGTCGTCGGCTGCCATAGCGGCCTTATAACTGCCCCGGTCGTGCTTTTTCAAGCAGCTTGCCGCGCTCGGCCCGCAAAGGGGGCCCCGCATGCGGGGCCCCGTATCGGGACCCCGTGTCGGGGCCGCGTCGCATGTGTTCCAATTGGCGCCCCCACGGGATCGGAACGACGGTGACCAGGGTCCACGTCCAGACACACGGCTGCCAGATGAACGAGTATGACTCGTCGCGCATGGCGGACCTCCTGCGCGAGCGCGACGGCGCCGTGCTGGTGGACGCGCCGGAAGACGCGGACATCCTGCTGCTCAACACCTGTTCGATCCGCGAGAAGGCCCAGGAGAAGGTCTTCCATCAACTGGGGCGGTGGAAGCGGATCAAGGCCGCCCGTCCCGACGTGCTGATCGGCGTCGGTGGCTGCGTCGCCAGCCAGGAAGGGGACGCGATCCACGCCCGGGCGCCCTACGTCGACGTGGTGTTCGGGCCGCAGACCCTGCACCGGCTGCCGGAACTCCTCGACCGGGCGCGGCGGGGAGACGGCCCCGTGGTCGACGTGAGCTTCCCCCTGATCGAGAAGTTCGACGCCCTGCCCGAACCCCGCGCGGAAGGGCCCAGGGCCTACGTGTCCGTCATGGAAGGCTGCAGCCGCTACTGCACCTTCTGCGTCGTCCCCTACACCCGCGGCGAGGAAGTGAGCCGCCCGTTGGCGGACGTGATGCGCGAAGTCGCCGCGCTGGCCGACCAGGGCGTGCGCGAGGTCAACTTCCTCGGCCAGAACGTCAACGCGTACCGGGGGGAGACAGGGGAGACAGGGGAGAGGGGGGAGAGGGGGGAGAGGAAAGGCGGCAAGGCCGACCTCGCCAGGCTCGTCCGCGACGCGGCCGGGATCGACGGCATCGACCGGATCCGCTTCACGACATCGCACCCGCTGGCGTTCGGCAAACCACTGATCGAGGCGTTCCGGGACGTGCCGGAACTCGCCGGCCACCTGCACCTGCCGGTGCAGTCCGGCTCGGACCGCGTGCTCGCGGCGATGCAGCGCCGCTACACGGTGACGCAATACCGGGAGAAGATCCGGCGGCTGCGCGAAGCGCGCCCCGATGTCGCGCTGTCGTCGGATTTCATCGTGGGGTTTCCGGGCGAGACGGACCGGGACTTCGAGGACACTCTCAAGCTCGTGCGCGAGCTCGACTACGACCTGTCGTTCAGCTTCCTCTACAGCCCCCGCCCCGGCACGCCGGCGGCCAGCCTGCCGGACCACACCCGCCCCGAGGTGAAGCGGCACCGGCTGGCGATCCTGCAGGACCAGTTGCGCGCCCAGGCCGCGGCCCATGCCGCGGCCATGGTGGGCGGCGTCGAGCGGGTCCTCGTGACGGGCCGGTCGACCCGGGACCCGGGACAGCTCCAGGGCCGGACGGAGAACAACCGGGTCGTGAACTTCCGCTGCGCCGACGACGGGCTGGTCGGCGCCTTCGTGGACGTTCGCATCACCGAAGCGCTGCCAAACTCGCTGCGCGGCGTGCCCGTACCCGCCGAGCCAGTTCATGCCGCAGCCGTTGACAGCCCGGGGATGCCCGATATGCTACCGGTCCCGGCAACTACGTGAACCAGACTTGAGCGACGACTCATCGCGGGTGGTGGCACTCACCGCCAGCGTCCACCTGGAACCCAACGACTCCCGCCGCCTGGCCGCCCTGTGCGGTCCGTTCGACCAGAACCTGAAGCAGTTGGAAGGCCGGCTGGGTATCCGCATCACCAATCGGGGCAACCTCTTTCACGTCAGCGGACCGGAGACGCGCGTGCAGGCCGCGGGGGCGCTCCTCGCGAAGCTGTACCTGGAAACCGAGAATGCGGAGGTCGTGGCGGCGGAGACCGTGCACCTCCACCTGCAGGAGGCCGGGGTGGAGGACCTGCTGTCGGGGGTCGACGAACCCGACGAGGTGATCCGCACGCGGCGCAAGACGATCAAGCCCCGCGGCCGCAACCAGGTGGGCTACGTCGAGGCCATGCGCGCGGCGGACATCTGCTTCGGCGTCGGCCCCGCCGGGACGGGCAAGACCTATCTTGCGGTCGCGTGCGCCGTGGAAGCCCTCGAGAACCGGGCCGTGTCGCGCATCCTGCTGGTGCGCCCCGCGGTGGAGGCCGGCGAGAAGCTCGGGTTCCTGCCCGGCGACCTGGCGCAGAAGATCGACCCCTACCTGCGGCCGCTCTACGACGCGCTGTACGAGATGCTGGGCGTCGAGCGCGTCAACAAGTACATCGAGCGCAACGTCATCGAGGTGGCGCCCCTCGCCTTCATGCGGGGCCGCACCCTGAACGGCTCGTTCATCATCCTGGACGAGGGGCAGAACACCACGGTCGAGCAGATGAAGATGTTCCTGACCCGCATCGGCTTCGGGTCGACCGCGGTCATCACCGGCGACATCACGCAGATCGACCTGCCCGGCGGGCGGCACTCGGGGCTCATACATGTCCTCAACGTCCTGAAGGACGTGGAGGGCCTCAGCTTCACCCGTTTCGGCGCGCGGGACGTCGTGCGCCACCCGCTGGTGCAGCGCATCGTCGAGGCCTACGCGCGGGAGGACTCCGGACGCGCCGCCGAGGGTGAGCGGGCGCGCGGCGACGGGGGGTCGGGATGACGCAGGGGACCGGCAGCGCCGACGGCGACCCTCCGGACGGAGGCGGCGACGGCCCGAGGCTCGAGGCGCCCGACTCCGCGGCGCCCGATCCCCGCATCGCCGTAGAGATCGCGGCCGCGCCCGCGCCCGACGCGGGCATGCTGTCCCGCTGGGCGGCGGTCGCCCTGGGCGCGGAACGCCGCGCGGTGTGCATGCGGGTCGTGGACGAAGCCGAGGGGGCAGCGCTGAACGCGCGTTTCCGGGGCACCGCCGGCCCGACCAACGTGCTCTCCTTCCCCGCCGGCGAAACGGGCCTGCTCGGCGACATCGCCATCTGCGCTCCGGTCGTGGAGGCGGAGGCGCGCGCGCAGCGGAAGACGCTCGATGCGCACTTCGCGCACATGGTCGTGCATGGCGTGTTCCACCTGCGGGGCATGGACCACGGCGACGACCTCCGGGCGGCGCGCATGGAAGCCCGCGAGTCGGCCGTCCTGCACACCCTCGGGTTCGGCGACCCGTACGCGACGTCATGAGCGCACCGAAGCAGGACCACCGGCGCACCTGGCGCGACTGGGTCGCGGACCTCTTCTCCGGCGAACCGTCGGACCGGGGCGAACTCCTCGAGGTGCTCCGCGACGCGGCGGACCGGGCGATCCTGGACGGCGAGGCGCTCAACATCATCTTCGGCGCGCTGCAGGTCTCGGACGTGCACGCCCGAGACATCATGATCCCGCGCTCGCAACTGGTGTCCGTCAAGGCGGATGCCCCGCTGCCGACGCTGCTCGTCCAGATCATCGAGTCGCAGCATTCCCGCTTCCCGGTCATCGGCGACGACCTCGACGACATCAAGGGCATCCTCCACGCCAAGGACCTGCTGCCGCTGCTGCTGCAGGACGACCGGGAGGACTTCGACCTGAAGGACTGCATCCGGCCGGCGTCGATCATCCCCGAGAGCAAGCGGCTGAACATCCTGCTGCAGGAGTTCCGGCAGACGCGCAACCACATGGCGGTGGTCATCGACGAGTACGGACACGTCTCCGGCGTCGTGACCATCGAGGACGTCCTCGAGCAGATCGTGGGCGAGATCGAGGACGAGTACGACGTCGACGACGACAGCTTCATCAAGGAACTCGACTCCGGCAGCTACACGGTGAAGGCCCTGACGACGGTCGAGGACTTCAACGCGTACTTCGAGGCCACTTTCGACGAGGACGCGAGCGACACCATCGGCGGCGTCGTGCTCCGCAAGTTCGGCCGGCTGCCGGAACGGGGCGACAAGGTGTCCGTCGACCGCTTCGACTTCCAGGTGCTGCACGCCGACAGCCGCCGCATCCGGCTGCTGCAACTCGATTGCCGTTGATCCGGCGCCCGTCGCTGCAACGCGTCGGCGCGGCGCTGCTGGCGCTCGCCGCCGGCGCGGCGTTCCCACTCGGCCTTGCCCCGTTCGACTGGTGGCCCGTCACGCTTGCGGCGGCGGCCGCCCTCTTCTGGCTGTTGTGCCGCGGCCACCCCCGCCCCCTGCTCCTCGGCTGGCTGTTCGGCGCCGGCAAGTACGGCGCGGGCGCCTCCTGGATCTACGTCAGCATCCATGTCTACGGGGACGCGCCGCCGCTGCTCGCGGGTTTCCTGGTCGCCGTGTTCGTGGCCGGGATGGCGCTGTTCCACGCCGGCGCGACGTGGGTCTTCGTGCGCCTCCGTCCACCGGGGGCGGTGGCCGCCGCCGTGGCCTTCGCCGCGGTCTGGGTGCTGACCGAGTGGGTGCTCACCTGGTTCCTGACGGGGTTCCCGTGGCTCTTCGCCGGCTACGCGATGCTCGACACGCCGCTCGCGGCCCTCGCCCCCGTCGGCGGCGTGCTGCTGGTCGGCTTCGGAGCGGTGCTGACCGCGGCGAGCCTCGTGCGGTGGCGGTCGCGGGCGGCGCTCGTCGTGGCGGCGCTGCCGTGGCTCGCGAGCTGGTCGGTCGCCGGCGTCGAGTGGACGACGCCCGGGGAGCGGCACGGCGTCGCCCTCGTGCAGGGCAACATCGACCAAGCCACGAAGTGGGACGAGGCGAGCCGGGCGGACATCCTCGAGCGTTACGCGAGCCTGTCCGGCCCCGTCTGGAACCGCGACATCGTGATCTGGCCGGAAGCGGCCATCACCCTCCCCCTGCACATGGCGGGGAGCTTCCTGTCGGACATGGCCGAACGGGCGGAGGGCGCGCTGGTGCTCGGCATCCTCTTCGGCGAGTGGTCTCCGGACGGCGCCCGCTGGTACAACGGCGCGGTCGCCGTCGGTGACGGCGACGGGCGCTACGCGAAACGGCGCCTGGTGCCGTTCGGGGACTACGTCCCCCTTCAGTCCGTCCTCCGGGGCCTCATCGGTTTCTTCGACCTGCCGATGTCCCGCACCGTGCCCGGCGACTTCGAGCAGCCGCTGCTGCGCGCCGGCTCTGCCGCGCTCGCGATGTCGGTCTGCTACGAGATCGCCTATCCGGAGCTGGTCCGCGCGTCCGCCGGGGAGGCCGACGCGCTGGTCACGATCAGCAACGACACCTGGTTCGGCGCCTCCATCGGTCCGCGCCAGCACCTGCAGATCGCCCGCATGCGGGCGCTCGAGAACGGGCGGTACGTGCTGCGCGCGACCAACAACGGGGTCACCGCCATCATCGACGCGTACGGGCGGGTCGTCGACGAACTGCCCCAGTTCGAGCGGGGCGTACTGACCGGCGAGGCCGCCCGGATGGCGGGGACGACCCCGTTCGGTCGCTGGGGAACGCTCGCGGTGGTCGGGCCCCTTGCCCTGGTGCTGACAGGCCTCGGGGCGATGCGGTTGCGGCGACCGCCGGCTCGGCGCGTGGAATACTGATCGGGCGGCGTGCGCGACCGCGGGTGTTGCTGCCGCCGGCCCGAGCCGGCTATGCTTGTAAAACAGTTGCAGAACGCAATCTACCCCATGGCATCCATCACGATCCGAAATCTCCCCCCCAGGCTCCACGAGGAGCTCAAGACCGCGGCGAGACGTCATCACCGCAGCCTTCAGAACGAGATCGTTGCGTGTCTCACCCGTTACGTGGAATCGCTGCCCAGGCCCAGGACCGAGCTGATGGCGGAGGCGGCTGAACTCCGCGCCAGGTTGCCTTGGGTGGATCACGCCCTCGTGGATGACTACAAGCGTGCGGGCAGGGCGTGAACGTCGTCGTCGACACGAACATTCTCGCGTACTACTGGCTTCCGGGTCCGTTCAACCGCCAGGCGGTGACCCTGCGGATAGCGACCGACGACTGGCTCGTCCCACGGCTCTGGAGGTCGGAGTTTCGCAACGTGCTCGCCGGCTTCCTCCGCGGAGGACACATTGGCGTAGACGAGGCGAAAGCCCTCGCCGTAGCCGCCGAGGCGGACCTGGTGGACTTCGAACGGGACGTCGACTCGACCGCCGTGATCGACCTGGTGGCTGCGTCGCGATTGTCCGCATGCGACTGCGAATTCGTCGCGCTGGCGAGCTGGCTGGGCGTCGCGCTGGTGACCGAAGATGCCGCGATCCTCGAGCGGTTTCCGGATGTGGCGGTCTCGATGGGCGCGTTCGCGGGGTAGAATCGCCCGCCTTTGCGAGGCGCCCGGAGGAAGGCCAACGATGCGCACCGAGGAACGTCAACGCCTGCTCGGCATCCTGCAGCACGGCCTCGAGCACGGCGGTGCCGTCCATGGCGACGGCATCGTGAAGAGCCCGCTCGAGGACTTCACCTGCCGGGACCTGCTCGCCGAAGAACAACGCGTCTTCTTCCGGGAGACCCCGCTCTTCATGGGCCTGTCGGGGGACCTGCCCGGGAACGGCAGCTACTGGGCCGACAGCCAGACCGGCTCCGCGATCCTGATGACGCGCGACGATGCGGGACGCTTCCGCGCGTTCGCCAATTCCTGCCGTCACCGGGGCGCCCAGGTGGTCGCCGACGGGCGCGGCGCGCGGACACGGTTCGCGTGTCCCTTCCACGCCTGGACGTACGGCAGCGGCGGCGACCTGATCGCCGTCAATCGCGCGGACCGTTTCGGCCCGGTGGACAGGGCGCGGCACGGACTGGTCGAACTCCCGTCGGCGGAGCGACACGGCACCCTGTGGGTGCGGCCCACGCCCGGTGACGCGGTCGACGTCGACGCCTGCCTCGGCGGCCTCGCGGACGACATGGCGCACTGGGACCTGCCGCGGCAGGTCTACGCGGGCTCCCAGGTCCTCGAGGCGCGCATGAACTGGAAGCTCGCCATCGACACCTTCGGGGAGAACTATCACTTCGACGTCCTGCACCGGGAGACCCTGGCGTCGGACATCCGCGGCAACCTCCAGACCCACGACGTGTTCGGCTCCCACTACCGGATGGTGTTCGCCAGCATCCCGGGTTTCGCCCAGGTCGACACCGACCGCCTGCCCGTGGCGGACTGGCCGTTTCGCCGGATGACCCTGTCGGTCTACTTCGTCTATCCCGGCACGATCTTCCTCGTTACCGCCGAGGCGGTGCACGTGGTGCGGATCTTCCCGGACGGCAACGAACCCGGCAGGTCGCGTACCGCCCACAGCCTCTACGTGTCGCCGGAGGCGAAGACCCGCCTGGACGACCCGGCCGACACGGAGTGGACCCTCGAGGACCGCTTCCGGAACTTCAACGAAGTCGTCTTCGAGGAGGACTACCGGACGGCGGAGGCCACCCAGCGTACGGCCGAGGCGGGCGTGCTGGACCACATCCTGTTCGGCCGCAACGAGCCGGCCCTTCCGCATTACCACAACGCGCACCGGCGCGGGCTCGGTCGGCCGTTGCTGCAAACCGAATCGGCCTGACCCCCAACGCGGGAGAAGCCGATGGCCAGCCGCGATCCGGAACGCCCCAACGTCCTCCTCGTCCTGACGGACGACCAGGGGGCGTGGGCGATGGGCTGCGCCGGCAACGCCGAGATCCGCTCGCCCAACCTGGACCGGCTGGCGCGGGAAGGGATCCGCTTCGACAGCTTCTTCTGCACGTCGCCGGTCTGTTCACCCGCCCGGGCCTCGCTCCTGACGGGCCGCATCCCGTCCCAGCACGGCGTGCACGACTTCCTGCACTGGCAGTCGCGCACGGGCTCCGGCGGCCTCGACCGCCCCGTCCCGGCCGACGGCGTGCACTTCCTCGCCGGCATGACGACCTACGCGGAGGTGCTGTCCGACTCGGGCTACGACACGTGCCTGTCCGGCAAGTGGCACCTGGGCGACGGCCTCACGCCGCGGTGCGGATTCCGGACCTGGAACCCCATGCCCTACGGGGCCACCAACTACTACCAGGTGCCCGTGGTCGAGGACGGGCGACTGGCCGTGCACGAGGGCACGCATGCGTCGGACCTCTTCACCGACAACGCTCTCGCGTTCCTGGACGCCCAGGCCGACGCCGACCGGCCGTTCTGCGTCGACGTGCACTACACCGCCCCCCACGCGCCGTGGGGACGCGAACACCATCCGGCGGAACTCTGGGACGACTACCACGGGAACTGCCCCCTCGAGTCGGTCCCGGGGCCCGACGAGCCGCGGCCGCTCGGCTACCAGGCGCCGCGCGTCGACGCGGAGCGGCGCCGGGAGAACCTCGCCGGCTACTTCGCGGCGATCGAGGGCATGGACCGCAACGTCGGGCGGCTCCTGGACTGGCTCGAAGCCCGGGACCTGCGGAGCAACACGCTGGTCGTCTTCGTCAGCGACAACGGCATGAACATGGGCCACCACGGCCTCTACGGGAAGGGCAACGCGACCTGGCCCCAGAACATGTTCGACACGAGCGTCAAGGTGCCGTGCCTTGTCAGCCGGCCCGGTCATGTGCCGGCCGGGCGTGTGCACGGCGAGTTGCTCAGCCAGTACGACTGGCTGCCGACGCTGCTCGACTACGCCGGGGCGGCGGACCGCGTGCCGCCGGGACTGCCGGGCCGGTCGTTCGCCCCCCTGCTCCACGACCGCTCCATCGGCGCGCGGGAGAGCGTCTACGTCTTCGACGAGTACGGCCCGGTGCGCATGATCCGCTCGCGGGAGTGGAAGCTGGTCTGGCGCTATCCCGGCGGTCCGCACGAGCTCTACCACGTCGCGGAGGATCCGGAGGAACGCCGGAACCTCTTCAGCCGCCGCGGACATCGCGACCGCATCCGGACCTTGAGGCGGGAGCTGGATGACTGGTACTCGAGCTACGTCGATCCGGACCTGGACGGCGCCCGGCTCCCGGTGACCGGGCGCGGCCAGCGCGATCTCGCCACCGCGGACGACCCCTTCGCCTATCGGCTGCCCTGGCTCGAGTGAGCGCTGCCGGCGCGCGCTGCCCAGGACTTTCCCACCCTTGAGGGACTGATGTTTTGTAACGCCGTTGGGTGGGGATGTTGGACGGTGTCGCAGTGGACGGCTGGCGGGGAGCGGTGAGTAGAGGCGTGTTTTCGGTGGTCAGTCGGGGGTTCGGGCGGGTCG
>JAJDVW010000097.1 GCA_022825925.1 Pseudomonadales bacterium
AGTAGCTGTTGCCCATGCCGCCGCCCGCCGCTTGACATGCGCGCACCCTAGCGCCGACGGGCTATGATGTCAAGCGCAAGGCCCTCCCTCAGACCCTCCCTCAGTCATCAATGAAGGCGCAGGGGGGGCGAGTAGTTACCACGATGCACTCTTTGAGGCCCCCACTGAGCACCGCACCATGGAAGAAATGAAGGAGGGCATTCGCCGTCACGTACGGCGTAAGCATGCGCGTCGCCTCCAACATCGCGATGGTCCTCGAACATGACCGCTCGTGCTCCAGGATCACCGCAGTCGTGCGCGCCGCCCTCGACCTACGGCATCGACCGGCTCCTGCAACGCTCGATCCTGTCAACGTGCAACCGGTCGCCGATCAAGTCGTCCTGCAATCTCCTGCAACTCATCCATCGCACCTTCGTCGGCCAACAGCGCGAACATTTCAGCAGCGATCCGAATGCGCAGTTCGATTCCGAGCCGTACCAG
The DNA here is from genome assembly GCA_022825925.1 of Pseudomonadales bacterium. Taxonomy (GTDB): domain Bacteria; phylum Pseudomonadota; class Gammaproteobacteria; order Pseudomonadales; family Azotimanducaceae; genus VXNE01. The sequence continues at coordinate 481 of JAJDVW010000097.1, forward strand.
TGTCTCCAAGTCTCGACCGTCATAGCCGGGTTCGATCGTCCTCGACGCGTTGTGGCCGAGCACATGGAGTCGGCCGCCGTGCGCCAGATCGTTGAGCGCCGGGATTTGTTGTGCCTGCGCGGACACCCACCGCCCCACTTCGTGCGCCGTTTCCTTGAGCGCGCCGATCAGATGCGCCAACTGCCAAGGTGTCGGGCGACCGCTTTCGATGAACCCCGCGATTTCGTCATCGTCGGCACAGTGCAAGGCCCAGACGCCGCGCACGTAGGACTCGAAGAGGGGCCTTGCGAGGGCGAGTGCCGGCCCAGGCAATCCGTTCTCCAACAGCACGAGCGTCCCATCGGCGACATCCTCGGAGTGCTGCAACAGTGCGATCCCTACGCGATGCCGATCATCGCCTGGCATCTGCCGTTCGCCCACGCGACTATAGATCCATCGCCCGAGGGACTTCGCTTCTTCGACTTGCTCCGCCACAAGGGGACTGAACAGCGACAGCGGAGGATTCACGCAGTCGTCAGTTTCCCCGGCGCCTGACCCCCGGGCGAAGACCATCTCCATCCGCAGCCCGACCTCGTCGACTTCCGGGCTGGGCGGCAGGCATCGCAGTTCACTCTCCGGCTGGGCGGCAACCAGCGCGGCTACCATCGCGTCCAGGACATCGTCTCTCTTGACGTTCCCGCGTCTTGTGCCGCGCAGCACATCGTCGACGAAGTGCTTGGCTCCGGGCCAGCACTGAGTCAGGACCTCCAGCCGTTCCTGGAACCCAGGGCCGGTCCTCTTGGGGTTTGGCATCGCTTTTCCGGCCAATCCCCAGAAGCACAACTCCGGATGAATCTCGCGGACGATACGCCTTGCCTTATCGGAGCGCTGCAACAAGGCGTCCGTTTCGGCGACCTTGGGGACTATCGCCCAAGTCTGGAGGGTCAACCGTTTTCCGGTAATCCCGGCGCTGATATCGCCGGCGTGCTTGTGGTCTCTGGCCCCGAACACCGCCCTGACGGGCGCGCGGAACACGCTACGCGCGCGAGCCCGTTAGCTTCGCTCGCGCGGCCAAATCGCATTTCCTCTCCCTCGCGTCCCACGGCAGGCCGATCAGGATGTCGACGAACACCCGATCAGACTTCCCTGCGACCACTACAACATCCGCGAAGGATCTTTTGACAGACCAGCCCGATCGTCCGTTTGGGTGCAGCGTCACAACCAGCCAGCCAGCGCGGCACCCATCAACGCCATGGGCCGCGAATCCAATGGGGCGCGACAACAAGCTCATCGGCTACGCTCCTATCCCATCACCGTTGCGGCAATTGGGACTGACAGCTTCGGTGCAGGATCGACTGCCTGTGAACAGCCACCCTTGCGGCTTGAGTGCCCTGCCGCCACGCCCCCACCCGCTTGCGTTGCGCCTTGTTCTGCAACTGGCCCATGAGGTCCTGCCCGACGCCCTCCAGATCGTCGTCGCCGAGGGCGGCGTCGAGCATCCGCAGCCGCGCCGCGGTCAGCCAGAGCTCGAACGCGACGAACGCCAGGCAAGCGCTCGGCACCCAGAGCCCGATCTGGTAGTCGCCGAACTCCAGTGCGTCGCTCGCACCGGGGTCGAGATGGGTGAGCGCCAAGAGGAGATCGTCGCAGCGGTAGCGGCGATCGAGGTCCAGAACAGGTTGGAGAGAGCCTTGATCGATCACACCAGGGCCTCCGCGGGAATCGACAGCGGACCGGTGCCCGCATAGTCTGCCTCGAGCAGGCCGGGGTCGTCGGAGGCCTCCATCGGACCGGCCCGGGGATGGTCGCGATGCGTCGGGTCGCAACCTGTTCGGCGTGCGGCAACAGGCTTGTGGGTGGCGTAGTTGTCGACGATCAGGTGCAGGCACACGCCGGCCGGAGTTTCGCGATGCAGGTGGCGCAGGAAGTCGAGCCACTGCGCGTGGGTGTGCCGGGCGGCGGTCTGGCTGAGGGTCTTGCCGTCCAGGTACGACAGCGCGGCGAACAGGGTCACGGTGCCGTGGCGCTTGTAGTCGTGCGTCCGGGTGGCGCCGCGGCCGGGCGCGAGGGGCAGGCCGGGCTGCGTGCGCTCCAGCGCCTGGCACTGGCTCTTCTCGTCGCAGCACAGCACCAGACCCCGGTCCGGCGACTCCAGCTACAGCACGCCCTCGTCGCCCTGGAAGTCGCGCAGATACCTGTCCAGAAGGTGGGACCACTTCATCGTCCCAGTAGCGGTTCGAACAGGACGCCCATGTCGTCGAAGCTCGTGGATGGTGCGTTGTCGCGGCTAAGTCGGCCGGCCTTCCTGTGGTTCTCAACGCACCCCTCCAAGTCTGCGAGAGCTTCTGCTCCGTGGTCGAACGTCGCACGGACCCGCGTCCTTCGGAATCTGTCCAGACCACGCCCCCTCGTCAAACCACCGAAGGCGAGGCGGATTGTCGTCTCGTCGTGTGTGGCGAACATTTCGGGCGGGTAGTCGAACCAAATCGTGGCCGCGACCGAGTCCCTGTGGACTATCCTGTCGTTGGAATCGTGGAAGGCGTACAACTGTGCGCCGGCCCATGCGTCCGTCGCCCGTGTCTCGTCGTTCAGCCGGTACCGGAAGCGGTACTCCTTGTAGGACAAGTCGCAGGACGTCAGATCACCCTGTTCGCCAAGCTTGCAGTCGAAACTTGTCGGGTAGAGGGTCGCCTCCTCTCGCGCAGGGCCGCCCGTGGGGTCCACCGTCAGGAACAGCACGGGTTTCCAGATGTCGGGCTCGCCGCGCGCCTGCCGTGACTGGGGGTGAAGTCGCTCGTGACGAGGGTCACCAGGGGCCAGGGATCGCGTAGCTGGTCGTCAAGCCGGGCGACGCAGCTTGCTGCCCATCCCCCGTTATCCTGCCTTTGAGCCCACTTCTGGAGAGTCCAGGTTTCCGTTTGGACACCTGCATTCAGCAGCACCAGGGTGCTTGCGATGATGACTCTTCTTCTCCATGCCAAGATCGCTCCGTCCACGCCGATAGCCTCCTTTGTGTACCAATGAAACCCGCACGTCCGGTTCGACGAGCGGCGACTGGAAACGGAGTGGGTCTAAATCGGGTCATGCCGGCCCACCACCTGCTGCGCGGCTCATGGGGCACCGTGGTCGCCATAGTGGAACCGGATCCGCCAGCCGGTCAGGCTGCCCTCGCCCCCCTCCGCGAGGTGATGGTCGGGCGCCACATGGCATCGATCATGCCACCCTGTACGGGAAGGGAGACTTCGAACTCGCCGTCGTGCCACTCGATCCTCGGATGGGCAAGTTTAGGTTGTTGATCGGACATCTGGTTTCTCTGAGGAGGCATGAGGCATCGTCACCGCGGAGGCAACGTACCATAAGCGGCCCTTGGCAGGAGTAGAGCCCCTCGCGCGGAGGCCCGCCGCATATCCTGGCAGGTCGGGCGAAGCTGTGGCGAATGCCGTATGGCGGCATGCGACGCGACCCCGGGACCATCGCTATCGCCTCGTTCGAGCACGGTGGCACCGCCGCCCTGTGATGCGCCAGCCTGCGCGACGACACCGTGCCCTGGCCTCTTCGTCGAGGCCACCGATCCGGCGAAGCGCGCCTGACGGCTCGACCGCCGTGTTGATCCCGCCCGCTCGCGGCAGAGGCGCCACAGCCCCGGTTGCCGGGTCAGGGGCCGACGCGAAGAACCCGCGCCACCACGACCCACCACCATCCATCGCGTCCCGCGCCAGGAGCACCCACAGGCAGGGAACGATCACCGGATGCGCAATCGCTACTGGCCGGTCAAGTCGCTCTCGGTGATCATCCCCAACCTGGCGTCCCGGGCAGATCGTTCGGCGACCCGCCGGATCAAACGCGTGACCGCGCTTTCGAGGAAACGTGTCTCGTCGGGGGTCAGTGGCCTATCCAGTCCCTCGCGCTTCCTCGCACCCGTGCCGCCCTTGGTCGAAGAAAGGTCCCCGATGCGTTCCAGCACTCCGACCTCAACCTCGAAGTGCGCCGCTGCCGCTACGCGCCGCCTGCCCGCCTTCCGTTTGACGGAGGCAGTGACGAGCGGGTGGTGTTCGAGGACCGTCAGGCAGAAGTACGCAAAACTCGCCAAGTCTTCGCGGCCTTCGCGATACCGCCTGTAACGATCCCAGAGTACCTGGACATCCGGGGCACTGCTGTCGATGTCGGTCGGAGGTGACGGGTATCTCGAACGCCTGACGGTCACCTGGACTGGCGACGTCGACAGCTGCCAACGAACGGGCGAGGCGTTGACCTCGAATACTCCGGGGGTCGGTCTTCGGTCACGAATCTCCGCGCGGTCGAACTGGAGCTCGAAACAGCCGGGTCCACAGCGCATGCACACGTCGAACTCCCAGTTCCGTGCGAACGGGTCCACCGCCTCCCGTGCGTCCTGTTCCGTCGCGAAGTGCTCCTTCATCTCGAAGCGCACAGCGGCGTCGGCCACCTTGACGTGGAAGCCATCCGTCTCGAGGTCGAGCGGTTCCGCTTTGCTGTAGTCGACGCTCTGGTCGTGCCGGATGCGGTACACGAGCGCGTCAACGTAGGGGTCGTTCACAATCCGTATTGTCGCTCTCGTGAGCGCCGCTGCCTACCCGTCCTTCCACGGAGCCCACGGAGCCTTTGCCAGCGGTGCGACGGCAAAGACGAACTGCCATTCCGGCGCGACGTACACCACGGACGGGCCGCAACGCCAAACACGCCCGGTCTCTGCCGCACATCTCTTCTTCAAGCCGGAGTCTTCCCCCGCAACGCTCGTCGGTCGTGACCAGCCCTGCGTGTCACGCGTGTTTGCCTGCAATTGAGCGACGGTGCCAGCCGTGAAGCCGGCGCCGGAAAGGCGCATCCAGCGCAACGCCGTTCGCCGCGAACGGGACGCGCCGCGCGAGGCGCGGCTGGCCGAGCGCGCCATCCGCTCCCGCGACCGGCACGCCCGTGTCCCAGCAGCCAGTAGCTGCTCTGCAACATGAAGTCCGTTGTTGCGCGTCTGAGCGCACGTGCCCACCACGATCTGGCGCTGCGCGTCGCGGTCGCTTACGAGTTGTCGAGGAGCGCCCCGCGCTCACTGCTAGAATCCCGTCGCCGCCCGCAGACGAACCGCCGTCCCATGCCACGCAAGCGACCCCAGTCCGCAAGGCCGAAGACCCGATCCCCCATCGGCATTGACGCATCCGAACTCTGGGCCACCGCGAACGCGTTGCGCGGCTCCATGGACGCCGCCGAGTACAAGCACGTCGTGCTCGGGCTAATCTTTCTCAAGTACATCTCCGACGCCTTTGAGGAGCGTCATGCCGAGGTGCTCACCGAGTGGGAAGCGGAAGCTGCCGAAGACCCGGACGAATACACCGCCGAGAGCATCTTCTGGGTGCCGCCGGAAGCCCGTTGGGCGAATCTCAAGGCGCGGGCGCGACAGCCCACGGTGGGACAGCTCGTGGACGACGCGATCGCGGCCGTCGAGCGGGACAACCCGGCGCTAAAGGACGTTCTCCCCAAGGACTACGCCCGCCCCGCCATGGACAAGCAGCGCCTCGGCCAACTCATCGACATGGTGGGCAACATCGCTGTCGGCGACGAGGCCGCCCGTTCCAACGACGTCCTCGGGCGCGTCTACGAGTACTTCCTCGGGCAGTTCGCCGGCGCCGAGGGCAAGAAGGGCGGCGAGTTCTACACCCCGCGCTGCGTCGTCAGGCTGCTGGTCGAGATGCTCGAACCCTACTCCGGCCGCGTCTACGACCCCTGCTGCGGCTCCTCCGGCATGTTCGTGCAGTCCGTCGATTTCATCGCTGCGCACGGCAACGGCAACGGCGGCAAGGCCAGGGGCGACATCTCCATCTACGGCCAGGAGTCGAACTACACGACGTGGCGGCTCGCCCGGATGAATCTGGCCATCCGCGGGATCGAGGGCCAGATCGCCCACGGCGACAGCTTCCACAACGATCGCCATCCGGATCTCCGGGCCGACTTCATCCTCGCCAACCCGCCGTTCAACGTGAAGGACTGGGGCGGCGACCGCTTGGCGGACGACAAGCGCTGGCAGTTCGGCCTGCCGCCGAAGGGCAACGCCAACTTCGGCTGGGTGCAGCACATCGTCCACCACCTCGCGCCACGCGGAACAGCGGGGTTCGTACTCGCCAACGGTTCCATGTCGTCGAATCAGTCCGGCGAAGGCGAAATACGTCGCAACCTGATTGAAGCCGATCTGGTGGACTGCATGGTCGCGCTGCCGGGGCAGCTCTTCTATTCCACGCAGATTCCGGCCTGCCTGTGGTTCCTCTCCCGGGACCGCAGCAGCGGCACGCTGCGCGACAGGCACGGCGAGACCTTGTTCATCGATGCCCGCGGAACGGGCAGCATGGTGGACCGAACGCATCGCGAGCTGACCGCCGATGACATCGCCCGGATCGCAGACACCTACCATCGCTGGCGCGTCGTCGACGGGGACTACGAGGACGAACCCGGGTTCTGCCGCAGCGTGCCGCTCGACGAGTTGCGCGGGCACGATCATGTTTTGACACCAGGTCGCTACGTGGGCGCACCGCCCGCCGAAGACGACGGCGAACCGTTCGCCGACAAGATGCAGAGGCTCGTCGCCGAGCTGCACGATCAGCAGGCGGAGGGCGCACGCCTGGACGCGGCCATCTCGAACAACCTTACCGCGCTCGGGTTCGCTTCGCCCAGCGCCTCGAAGCAATGACGCCGAGGGTTGTGACATGGTCACCGTCCGCGTGCGCTTTGAGAGAGATGGCTGGCGGAGGGTGCGCACGCGCGGAAGCCATCGCCAGTACCGCCACCCGACGAAGCCCGGCACGGTCACGGTGGCGGGCAACCTGGGCGACGACCTCGCCCGCGGAACATGGGGCAGCATCAAGCGGCAAGCCGGATTGACCGACTGAGGACCATCATGGAGTACGCCATCGTTATCGAGCAGACGCCGCGGAACTTCTCCGCTTACGCGCCGGACCTTCCCGGCTGCGTCGCGACGGGGGCCACGCGGGACGAGGTGGTTCGCGAGATGCGCACCGCGATCGCGTTCCATATCGGAAGCCTGCGGGAACACAGCGAGCCCGTGCCGGCTCCACGTTGCACAACGGCAGTGGTCGACGTGACGGCCGCCGGCTGACACCAGGCGAAGCGAATTTTCGCCATGACGAATCGCCTGCACCTCTCTCCGCGCCAGAGGAGCACCTGGGAACGGCTCCTCCAGGAGCATCTGCCGGATGTCGAGGCGTGGGCCTGTGGAAGCCGGGTCAACGGTCGCAGCCACGACGGGAGCGACCTCGACCTCGCGTTGTGTGCGCCGGGGCTGACTGAGATCCCGTCGGAGCACCTGGCCGACTTCAAGGACGCGGTGTGCGAGTCGACGATTCCGTTTCGAGGCGCGGGATTGGGCGCGGGTGCCTGAGCGGTTTCGGCGGGAAATCGAGCGGAATCACGTGACACTGAGCAGAGCCTTGGCGACACCTAGTGATTGGCCTGTCCTGACCTTGCGTGATGCGGGCGTGAGACTGATCGATTGCGTCCACAAGACTCCGCCAGCGCAGGCTTCGGGATACCCTTACGTCGGCATACCCCAGATGAAGGATGGGTGGCTGGACTTCGAAAACGCTCGCAAGATCTCGCACAAGGACTTTCTGGATTGGACCACGAGGGCAAAGCCCCAGCGCCACGACGTGGTTCTTTCGCGACGCACCAATCCGGGCGTTACCGCAATCGACAGGACGGGAACTGAGTTCGCGCTCGGTCAGAACCTCGTCCTGCTTCGAGCCGACGGCAGCCGAGTAGACCCCGCATTCCTCAAGTGGCTGGTTCGAAGTCCTGCCTGGTGGCGAGAGATCGGAAAGTACCTCAATGTCGGCGCGGTGTTCGACAGCTTGAGGTGTGTCGACGTTCCGAATTTCGAGTTGCCCGTTCCGCCCGTGCCGCTTCAGCTTCGGATGGGCGCTCTCCTGGACGCCTTGGATGACAAGATCGATCTGAACCGCCGCATGAACAAGACGCTCGAAGCGATGGCCCGGGCGCTGTTCAAGTCGTGGCTCGTGGACTTCGAGCCGGTGCTGGCCAAGATGGACGGGCGCCCCCCCGGGTTGCCCAAGCACATCGCCGACCTGTTCCCCGCGAAGACGTTCGAGACCGATTTCGGCGATACGCCGGAGGGCTGGCGGCACGATACCCTCCGCTCGATCATCGATCTCAATCCCGAGTCGTGGAGTTCGAAGAGCCCGCCTGACCGCGTCACGTACGTTGATCTCAAGAACACCAAGTGGGGCCGCATCGAAAGACGCGAGTTGTATGCCTGGGACAACGCGCCAAGCCGGGCACGCCGGGTACTCCGGCGTGGCGACACGATAGTTGGCACCGTCCGGCCCGGAAACGGCTCGTACGCTCTGATCGACGAGGAGGGTCTCACTGGAAGCACGGGTTTCGCCGTGTTGCGACCGCTCTCCCCGAACGACCGGGAAGTCGTCTGGTGTGCCGGCACGTCGGACGACAATATCGAGCGACTAGCGCATCTGGCAGACGGTGGAGCCTATCCCGCTGTTCGTCCCGAAGCCGTGGCGGAGACGCCGGTAGCGTTGGCGACCGATGACCTTCGGCGAGCGTTTTCCGAGGCCGTGGCGCCTCTGCTGGACAAGGCCGGCTGCGTTCGGCGAGAGTCCATGAGCCTCGCTCGGCTCCGCGATGCCCTCCTCCCCAAGCTCATCTCCGGCGAACTTCGCGTACCGGATGCCGAGCGACTCGTAGAGTCCGCCACGTGATGATCCGCGACGACGTAATCCGCCAGCAACTCCGCTTGGGCGAAGACAGCCGTTGGGAATTCAAGCAGATCGAGTTTCGTGGCGATGTTCCTTCGAGCCCGCGCCGGGACGATCTTGCAGACGAACTCCTCGCCTTCGCCAACGCGGACGGTGGAGTGCTCCTTTGCGGCGTGTCCGACGACGGGCGAGTCCAGGACATGTCCAGGGACCAGATGACCGCCCTTGACCGCCTGTTGGTCGAGATCAGTACCGACACCATCGAACCGACCCTGCGCATCGGCGTACACCATCGGGAACTCGACGGGCGCGCTTTCCTCCTGGTCGAGGTTCCGCGGGGCGAAGCGGTGCACGAGCGGTCCGGACGTGCGTTCATCCGGGTGGGTGCGACCAAGCGGCGCCTGGACGGCGACGAGCGGTTGCGACTGGCTCAGCGGCGGGCGCAGAGCCGCTACATCTGGTTCGACAGGCAGGTCGTCCCGGGGACGGGATTCGGGACGCTCAGCGAGCGACTGTGGGAGCCTCTCCTGAGCGTGGCCGCGGCTTCGGATCCCCGCCGGGCATTGATGAACCAGCGCCTGTTGGCCCGGGACGAAGCCGGCGTCGAGCGAGCCACTGTGGCGGGCGTCCTGCTTTGTACCCAGGAGCCCCACGAGTGGCTGTCGCAGGCGACGGTCATGGCAACCCACTATCGTGGTAAGGACCGTGCGTCCGGCCAGTTGGACGCACAGGAGATCACCGGCCCCCTCCCCTCCCAGATCACTGATGCGGTGAGATTCATCGTTCGCAACATGCGCGTCGGGGCACGCAAGCTGCCGGAACGCGAGGATGTGCCCCAATACAGTACGGCTGCCGTGTTCGAAGCGGTGGTCAACGCCGTCGTGCACCGCGACTACTCCATGTCTGCGCGACGGATCAGGTTGTCGATGTTCCAGGACCGCCTCGAGATCGACTCCCCGGGGCAGCTTCCGAACGGCATGACGATCGAGGGCATGGAGGCAAGCCAGGCCACGCGGAACGAGGTCATCGCCTCCGTCTTTGGCCGCATTCCGGTGGGAGACGTTCCGGGATCCCGCCATCGCCGCTACTTGATGGAACGCCGGGGCGACGGGGTGGCAATCATCCAAAACAAGACTCGCGAAGCCGCCGGTGCGTCGCCGGAGTACGCGGTGGTCGACAATTCCAGCCTGTTGCTGCGCATCCCCGCCGCGAGGCTCGAGCTGGTTCCGGCCGACGCCACGGTCACGGTGCACTCGGAAGGAACGCCTCTACCCGGCGTCGAGGTGCTCGCGCTCTTCCCGAACAAGACCTGGCAGCGCGCCACCACCGACGACGCCGGCAACGCGTCCCTGGACCTGTACACCGCTCATCTGCCGATGACCGTCTACGCTGCCGCGCCGGGGTACACGGCCGGCCTCCGACGGGACTGGCGACCCGACCAGGGCGGTCTTCTGCTGGAAGTCGGCAGTCTCCCCGACGGAGGCGCCGTCATCTTCCCGGAGGACACCGGTCATCTCCCCGGCCTGCGCGGTCGTCTGAATCCCATACGTGATACCTCCGACCGGACTTACCTGTACGCGGACAACATCGCGATCAACCAGGGCAGGCAGCAGCCAGTGCCGTTTCGCTTGGGTCAGACACTGCGGCTGACGGATGCATCCGGGGCCGAACTGTCGGTCGCGATCGTCGACATCGTCGGGAGGTCCGCGTTGCTGGAATACCGGCCTTGGACTCCCTGACGCGCCTGGGAGTTGCCCAACTGTGTCGTGCCGAAAAGCCCCCACCTGAGTCGCCCTGATGGCGCGTTTCACTGAGTCCCAGGTCGAGGATGCCGCGCTTGAGTGGCTCGCCGGTCTCGGATGGAAGGTCGCTCACGGTCCCGACCTCGCGGCGGACGGGTCGGCAAGCGAGCGTTCGGACTATCGCGATGTCGTCCTGCGTGAGCGCCTGCGCAACGCCCTCGACGGCCTGAACGCCCATCTTCCCGCATCCGCCGTCGAGGACGCCTGCCGCAAGCTGACGCAGCCGGAGGGGGCAACCCTCGAAGCCCGCAACCGCGCTCTTCACCGGATGCTGGTGGAAGGCGTGAACGTGGAGTACCGCCAGGCGGGATCGATTCGCGGCGCGCAGGTGACCGTGGTCGACTTCGAGGCGCCTGCCGAAAACGACTGGCTGGCCGTCAACCAGTTCACCGTGGTCGAGAGCGATCACGAGCGCCGCCCGGACATCGTCCTGTTCGTCAACGGCCTTCCGCTGGGCGTGATCGAGCTCAAGAACCCGACCGATGAGGACGCGACGATCTGGACCGCCTGGCAGCAGTTGCAGACCTACAAGGCCGAGCTGTCGGCGCTGTTCGCCATGAACGCGGTCCTCGTCGTGTCGGACGGCGTCGACGCGCGCCTCGGAACCATCACCGCTGGCCGCGAGTGGTTCAAACCGTGGCGCACGATCTCGGGGGAAGCACTCGCGGATCCCACGCTGCCCGAGTTACAGGTCCTGCTCGACGGCGCGTGCGCGCCGGAGCGGTTCCTGCCGCTGCTGCGGGACTTCATCGTCTTCGAGGACGATGGTGGAGCGCTCGCCAAGAAGATGGCCGGTTACCACCAGTTCCACGCCGTCGAGACCGCGGTGGGCGAGACGTTGCGCGCGGCGGAGCAGCACGGCGAGGCGCACGAGGTTGGACGCTACGAGTCCGGCCGCCGTCCGGGCGGCGATGCGGGTGATCGGCGCATCGGCGTCGTCTGGCATACCCAGGGCACCGGCAAGAGTCTCACGATGGCCTTCTACGCGGGGCGGATCATCCGCGAGCCCGCGATGTCGAATCCGACCCTCGTCGTGCTGACCGACCGGAACGATCTCGACGATCAACTTTTCGGAACCTTCGCCCGCTGCCAGGACCTCCTGCGCCAGCCGCCCGTGCAGGCGGCAAGCCGTGCCGACCTGCGGTCCAGGCTGGCGGTCGAGTCGGGCGGCATGGTGTTCACCACCATCCAGAAGTTCTTTCCGGAGGAGAAAGGCGACCGGCACCCGG
>JAJDVW010000152.1 GCA_022825925.1 Pseudomonadales bacterium
CTCGGCCTGTTCGCCGGCGCGGCCGCCCACGCCGCGCTGTCGGCGGCGCCGAACCCGTCGACGAACGGCAGCTACACCGTGTCGTGGACGGCGATCACGGGCGCCACGCACTACCAGTTGCTGGAGGACGGCGCGGCCGTCTACACGGGCACGTCACGCCGGCGGGCCTTCGCCGGCCAGGCCCCCGGCGAGTACCGGTACACGCTGAACCATTGCATCACGATCCACGTGCCGCCGCTGCCGCCGTCGCGCACCTGCGGTCTCCCGTCGGGGTTCGACGCGCTGTCGGTGACGGTCTCCAAGCCGAAGCCCAAGCCGACCGTCGACGCCTCCTTCGACAAGGCCGCGGTCCCGCTCGGAGAAAGCGCGGTCCTGACCTGGTCCTCGACCGACGCCACGCGCTGCAGCGGGCGGCCGCACATCGGCTCGTCGGCGACCTCCGGTTCGAAGAGCTACACCCCGCAGGACGCCGGCACGTTCGGCGCGCGCGTCTACTGCAGCGGCCCCGGCGGCACCGCCCACGACGACGCGAGCGTCGCGGTGAATCCGCCGCCGACGGTGACCGCGTCGTTCTCGCCGGCGTCGATCACGGCGGGCGGCAGCGCGACGCTCACGTGGGACTCCGAGCACGCCACGCGCTGCGCGGGCTCGCCCGCCATCGGCTCGACAGCGACCTCGGGAACGAGGAAGTTCACCCGCGCGTCCGCGGGCACGTTCCGCGTCAAGGTCACCTGCACGGGCGCCGGCGGCAGCGGCAGCGCGACCGCGAGCCTGCTGGTGCGGCGCCCGGCGGCGCCGGCCGTCCCGGCGGCCATCGACTGTCCCGCGCGCAGCACCAGCGGCGCGTACACGGTCACCTGGGACGCCTCCACCGGCGCCACCCGTTACGAGCTCGAGGAGAGGCACGACTCGGGAAGCTGGACGCAGCGCCACGACGGCGCGGCCACGCGCGCCGCGTTCACCGGCAAGGCGCCCGGCATCTACCGCTACCGCGCCAAGGCCTGCAACGGCACCGGGTGCAGCGCCGCGACTTCCGCGTGCGCCGTCAAGGTGCCGCCGCCGGCGCCGGGGCCCATCCAGGGTCCGGCGTCGAGCGCGACCGGCGACTACACCCTCACCTGGGGCGCCTCGACCGGTGCAACGCGATACAAGCTCGAGGAGCGCACCGACGGCGGCGCCTGGCGCCAGGTCCAGCTCACCGCCGCGACCTCGAGCGGCCTCACCGACCGGGCGTCGGGCACCCACCGCTATCGCGCCAGCGCGTGCAACAACGCCGGCTGCGGTTCCGTCACGGCGGAGAAGACGGTGGTCGTGCTGCGCGCCTCCAGCCGGCTCGCGGCGACGCCGAACCCGAGCACGAACGGCCGCTTCCGGGTGTCCTGGAAGGCCCTGGCCGGCGCGTCGGGGTACGTGCTCGAGGAACGCGCGTCAAACGGTACCTGGCCCGCCTCCGCGGCCGCGTCCTGCACCACCGCCACGTCGAAGTCCTTCGCCGGCAAGGCCGACGGCAGCCACGCGTTCCGGCTGCGGGTCTGCGTCGCCATCCCCGGGCCGTTGCCGCACACGGCGTTGCTGCGGCCCGGCCCGGACGTGCTGACGGTGTTGGTGGAGTTCCCGCCGCCGACACCGGGGGCCATCGCCGGCCCGGCCGTCAGCGCGGACGGCTCCTACACGCTGACGTGGAGCGCATCGGCCGGAGCGGCCCGCCATGAACTCGAGACGCACGACGGCGACGGCGTCTGGAGCAAGGTCCAGGACGACGACGCCGCCACCAGCACGTTCGACAAGCAGCCGTCCGCCGTCCACGCGTACCGGGTTCGCGCCTGCAGGACCGTGGCGTGCAGCGGCTGGACGGCGACGAAGAAGGTCGCCGTGCTGCGGCTCTCGGCCGCGCCGAACCCGAGCGCGGACGGCGCCTACGTCGTGTCCTGGGTTGCCGTCGCCCACGCGAACCGCTACCGCCTCCAGGAGCGCGTCGGCCAGGCCGCGTGGAGGCAGGTGCAGGAAGGCGCGTCCCGGTCCCGGGACTACACGGGCAAGTCCCCGGGCGCCTACGCCTACCGGTTCGCCCCCCGCCTCGGCGCCACGTGGCAGTCGTGGAGCGGCCCGGTGACGGTCACGGTGACGCAGGACACGCTGACCGTGCGGGACGACGCCGCGAGCGTCGAGGAGGACGCCTTCGTCGACATCGACGTACTGGGCAACGACGGCGCGAGCCGGTCCAGCCTGACCCCGGCCATCGCGTCCGTGACCGCGCCCGGCAACGGCAAGGCCGTCGTCAAGGGCGGCAAGGTCCGCTACACGCCCAACCCGAACTGGAACGGCGCCGACCGGTTCGACTACACCGCCACCGCGGGCACGGCCAGCGGCGGCGCGACCGTCACGGTCACCGTCAACCCGGTCAACGATCCCCCGGAGGCGAAGGACGACGCGGCCAGCCTCGCGCGCGGGGCCAAGCAAGTCACGATCGACGTGCTCGGCAACGACAAGGACGTCGACGGCGACGCGCTGACGCTCGCCGCGATCACGGCCGGGCCCTCGCACGGCGCCGCCAGCATCAAGTCCGGCAAGATCGTCTACGCGCCCGCCGCGAGCTTCCACGCCAGCGCCACCGGCGACGCCTTCGCCTACCGGGTCTCCGACGGCGCCCTCGCCGACACGGCTCGGGTCACCATCACCGGCCCCGCCGCGCCCGTGCTGACCGTGGAGGACGACGCCGCCACCGTGGACGAGGACACCCTGGCCAAGATCGACGTGCTCCACAACGACGGCGTGCAACCGGCGGACCTGACGCTGGCGCTCGCCTCGGTGACCACGCCCGGCAACGGCAAGGCCGTCGTCGAGGGCGGCATGGTCCATTACAAGCCCAACAAGGACTGGCACGGCGACGACACGTTCGACTACACCGCGACCGCGGACACGGCCAGCGGCAGCGCGACCGTCACGGTCGCCGTCAAGCCGGTCAACGATCCCCCGGAGGCGAAGGAGGACGCGGCCAGCCTCGCGCAAGGCGCGACAAGGGTCACGATAGACGTGCTCGGCAACGACAAGGATGTCGATGGCGACGCGCTGACGCTCGAAGCGGTGACGGAGGAGCCCTCGCACGGCGACGCAAGCATCGAGTCCGGCGAGATCGTCTACACGCCGCGCGCGAGCTTCCACGCCAGCGCCGCCGGCGACGCCTTCGCCTACCGGGTCTCCGACGGCGCCCTCGCCGACACGGCGCGGGTCACCGTCACCGGCCCCGCCGCGCCGGTGCTGACCGTGAAGGACGACGCCGCCACGGTGGACGAGGACACCCTGGCCAGGATCGACGTGCTCAAGAACGACAGTGTGCGCCCGGCGGACCTGACCCCGACGCTCGCCTCGGTGACCACGCCCGGCAACGGCAAGGCCGTCGTTACGGGCGGCATGGTCGATTACGAGCCCGACCCCGACTGGAACGGTCCCGACACGTTCGAGTACACGGCCACCGCGGGCGACGCGACCGGCAGCGGGACCGTCACGGTCACCGTCGACCCGGTCAACGACGCGCCGACGGCGAACGACGACGCGGCCTTCCTCCCACCCGGCGCGACGAAGGTCACGATCGACGTGCTCGACAACGACAAGGATGTCGATGGCGACGCGCTGACGCTCGCCGCGGTGGCGACGGCGCCCTCCCACGGCGCCGCGGGCATCGAGTCCGGGAAGGTCGTCTATACGCCGCGCGCGAGCTTCCACGCCAGCCCCACCGGCGACGCCTTCGCCTACCGGGTCTCCGACGGGACCCTCGCCGACACGGCGCGGGTCACCGTCGCCGCCGGCGACGGCTGGAACCTGCGCGCGGAGTACGAGCCGCACACGAGCCGCATCCGCGTGGAGTGGAACCCCCGGGCCGGCGCCACCCGCTACGTGCTGCGGCAGACCTGGGACGTGCTCGTGCCGGCAGCCGTGCCGGGAGAGCCGGACACCACCCGGCGTCTGCAGACGGAACACCCGACCGCGTCCACCTCCCTCAGGCTGCTCTCGCCGGGCGCCCACGAGTACGCCTTCGACGTGCGCGCCTGCACGGGGGACGCGGACGCCGACTGCGGCCCCTGGTCACGGCCCCTGAAGTTCAGCGCGCCGGCGCTCAAGCCGCCGTTCCTGGACCCGCTGGCGCTGGAGAAGACGACGGTGCCCGGCAACCTGGCGTACGACACGGGCGTCACCCGCGCCGGCGACGCCTACGTGAACGTGCCGATCGCGGTGGCGCCCGGCGTCGCGGGTCTCGCCCCCGCCCTCTCCATCGACCATGGCGGCGGCCGCGAGCGCGCGCGGGCGCTGCGCCGGGAAGCGGGCGACACCCTCGGCTACGGCTGGCGCGTCGGCGGGCTCTCCACCATCCACCGCTGCGTCGTCCACGGGACCGCGGGCAGCGCGCTGGCCCTCGACGCCACGGACCGCCTGTGCCTCGACGGCGAGCCGCTCGCGCTCGTCTCCGGCGGCCACCTGCAGCCCGGCGCCGGCTACCGCACCCTGCGCGAGAGCTTCGTCGCGGTCACGCTGAAGGGCACCGCCGCGGCCCCCTGGTTCGAGGCGCGCCTCCCCGACGGCGCCGTGCGCCAGTACGGCAACGGCGACGACAGCCGCCTGCAGGTGGGCACTGCCCGCACCGCGCTCGTGTGGTCCGTGAACCGCGAGACCGACGCGCACGGCAACGTCATGACGTTCGCCTACCACGAGGACGAGGCGAACGCCGTGCGCCACCCCATGTCCATCGACTACGGCGCCGGGGGCGATGCGGGCGTGCGCTTCTGGTACATGGGCCGCGAGGACGTCGACGCGGTGTCCGTCGCCACCCTGAACCGCCGCCAGCACCTGCTGCTGCACCGGGTCGACGTGCTGCTGTCGAACAGGCTCGTGCGCCAGTACCGGCTCGCCAGCGCCCTCGAGGACGGCCGCCGCCGGCTCACCGACATCCAGCTCTGCGCCCATGACCGGACGGGCGGCGCGCCGCAGTGCCTCGACCCCCTCGAGGTCGACTGGACGACGCTCGACGGCGCCCCGCGCCTGGCCGGCATCACGGACCCGATGGGCCGCGCCACCGCCTTCGCCCACGGCGGCATCACGCACGCCGGCGCCGCGGACGAGCCGGCCTTCACGAAGAGCCCGTTCGGCGCGCCGAAGGGCGCGATCCCGGACACCGCCGCGCTGGTCACGGCCCGCAGCCCGAAGCGCGTGGTGCGCTCGGTGAGCCGCGACGACGGCATCGGCGGCACGCACGTCACGCGCTACGCCTACCAGGGCAAGGGGCTCGGGAGCACGCGCCACTGGGGCGTGCTCGGCTTCCACGCCACGCGCGTGACGGACGCCGCCTCCGGCATCGTCACCTACACCCAGTACCGCCACGACTTCCCGTATCTCGCCGAGGCGAGCGCCGTGCACCGCTCGCACGGGGCGTTCGGGGACGCGAACGCGGAGACCCTGTCGCGCAGCGAGACGGAGTACGCGAAGGAGACCCTCTCCCATGGGGCCGGCGACACGGTGTTCCCGTACGCGGCGGCCCGGACGGAGTTCGCCTACGAGGGCGGCGCGCACATCGGCACGGCGGTGACCACGACCACCCCGACGTTCGGCGGCGGCCTGCTGGACGGCGCGGAGCAGGCGACGGCGGTGGGCCACGGTCCGGCGCCGGCCAAGCCCCCCGCGAACGCCGTCTGGGGCGCCGTCGCGAAGTACGCGCCGACGCAGGTGCGGCGCCGGACCGCGTCCACCGTCGACTTCACCAACCGCACCGGCGCCGGCCGCTGGCTGCTCGATTTTCCGGGCGAGACGGTGCTCGGCCACTACGCGGACGCGGATCCGAACACCAAGGCGGACCGCGTGGTCCGCACCACCGCCACCGCGTTCGGCAACACCCTGCTGCCGGACGTGGTGACGCGCTTCCCGGGCGACGCGAAGCTGCAGCTCAAGACGGACCACGGCTACGACGCCAACGGCAACGTCACGTCGGTGAAGGTGTCCGGCGCGAACGTGGCGGAGCGCGAGTCGAAGGCGTCGAGCTTCGTCGCGAGCCGTTGGCCCGGCACGCTGACGAACGCGCTGGGTCACGCGGAGCAGCTGACCTACGACGCGCGCTTCGGCGCGGTGGCGACGCACGCGGACGCGAACGGGCGCACCACCACCGTCGTCCGCGACGGCTTCGGCCGCGAGACGAGCCGCACGACGCCGGACGGCGTCACCATCACGACCACGTACACGCGCTGCGGCCCGTGTCCGAAGGTGGGCACGATGACCCCCGCCATGGCGGTCGTGGTGCGCTCGCCCATCGCGCCGGACACCACGCGGTATCTGGACATGCTCGGGCGCACCGTGCGCACGCAGACGGTGTCGTTCGACGGCGCGGCGCAGCGCACGGTGGACGTCGCCTACGACGCCCGGGGCCGCGTGGCCTCCGTCAGCGAGCCCCATCACGCCACCGCGACGCCCAGTCGGCACCACACCACCTACGCCTACGACCACCGCGACCGCGTAACCGCGGAGACGCGGCCGGGCGGCGGTTCCGTGGCGACCGCCTACGCCCGCCGGGGCAACGGCGTGCGCATAACGCGCACGGAGACCGTCGCCACGGCCGGCACCACCGCGACGACCACCCGGGTCAAGACCAGCGACTACAACATCCTCGGCGAACTCGCGCGCGCCACGGACGCCGCCGGCACGACCGCGGCGGTCGCCACCGCGTACGCGTACGACGCCTCCGGGCTGCTCGCCGCGGTGACGGTGGACGGCGCGCGCAAGACCGTCTTCGGGCACGACGCCGCGGGCAACCGCACGTCGGTGTCGAGCCCCAACTTCGGCACGGCGACGTTCGCGCACACGGCGCTCGGCGAGCCGCGCGCGCGCACCGACGCCAGGTCGCACACGACCACGTACGCCCACGACAAGCTCGGCCGCCTCGTCACCGCGACGGACGCCGACGGCGAGTCGCGCTGGGCGTACGACGGCGCGAACGGCAAGGGGCTGCCGGCGGTCCGGTGTCGGTCCGCCACCGCCAACGCGAACTGCGCCAGGGTGGGCGAGTACCGCGAGACCCTGGCCTGGAACGCCGACGCGCGCCCGTCGAAGCGCACCACCGAGATCGCCGACGGCGCGACCACGCACACCTACGCCCACGTCTACGGCTACCTCGGCGACGGCGACGCGAACGTCCACGACGGGCGCCTGGCGACGGTGTCCTATCCCTCGGGCCTCAAGGTGCGGCGCGAGTACAACGCACGGGGCTACCTGGCGAGGCTGGTCGACGCGGCGAGCAACACGGCGCTGGAGACCTACGGGGCGCGTGACGCTTACGGCAACGTGCTGACGGAGTCCTACGGCAACGGCACGGAGACCACGCGCACGTTCGAGGCCGGCAGCGCGCGCCCGAGCGGCATCAAGACCGTGCGCGGGACCACGACGCTGCAGGACAACGGCTATGCGTGGCGCACGAACGGGATACTCGCGGAGCGCACCGCGCCCGGACTCGTGGAGACGTTCGCCCACGACGGCCTGGACCGGCTGCTGACGGCGACGGCGAAGCGCGGCAACGCCAGCGCCGACCTGCGCAAGCTCACGACCACCCACGGCACGGACCGGATCGGCAACCAGACGGCCCTCACGAGCTCGGTCGCGGCCGATCCCCAGGTGACGGGCATGACATACGGCGCGCGCACCAACACGGCCGCCCCGGGACCGGACGCGGTGACGGCGGCGACCGTCGGCGGCGTGCACACCGACCTGTCGTACGACGCGGCCGGCAACGTCACCCGGTACGACCGCAAGACCGGCGACGACCGCTTCGTCGCCTGGGACGCGCGCGGCCTCGCGGCGTCGGTGACAGAAGGGGCGAGCGCCACGGCGACGTCCCCCACGGCCCGGGAGGAGTTCCGGCATGGGCCGTCCGGCGCCCGTTACCTGCGCACCTCCACCTGGAAGCCCCCGGCGGGGTCCCGCGGCGGCGACGCCACCCGCCAAGCGCGCACGTTTTACGCCGGCGCCTTCGAGCAGACCCACATCACCGCCGGCAACGAAGTCACCGTGGTCTCCCGCACGCGGGTCACCGACAACGTGGTCCACGTGCGCGAGCAGCGCCGCACGGGCACGCAACTGCGCTCCGGCTCCGCGCGCTTCGAGTACCTGCACCGCGACCACCTCGGGTCGGTGGAGCTCGTGACCGACCTCGGCGGCCGCCGGGTGCTGCGCGCGGCCTACGACCCCTACGGTACCCGCCGCGCCGCGGACTGGAGCCGCGCCCTGACGGACGCCGAGGCCGCCGCGCTGGGCGATGCGCGGCCGCGCGGGTTCACGGGCCACGAGCACCTCGACCGCGTGGGCCTGATCCACGCCAACGGGCGCCTCTACGACCCGCGCCTGGGGCGCTACCTGAGCCCGGACCCGGCGGTGTCCGATCCCACGCACGCGCAAAGTTGGAACGGCTATGCGTATGTCGGCAACAGCCCGCTGTCCTTCACCGACCCCACCGGCATGGTGCGCGCCGGACCCGGCTGCAACGTCGGCGGGGTGATGTGCCTCGACGACGGCGGCGGACACTCGGACGCGCCGGCGACCTTTCCGCGGCCGTACTCCCACCAGGTGACGATCCCCGTCGCGATGCCGTTCCCGACGGGCGTTTGGGGCGGCGGCTTCTTCTCGACCGGCGGACTGCCCGGCGAGGGCGGGTTCGGCGGGTTCGGGTGGTTCAGCCCGCCTTCGATCAGCCATGCATCCTTCAACGTCTCGGGCGTCGTCCAACGTTCCACCGGCGTCGAAGGCCAGGGGCCGGGGGACCGGCCTGCACCGATCTTCACTTCTCCGACAATCGGATTTATCGTGTCCGTAGGAGTCGGCGTCCTGCCCGGCGCAGGGTCCGTGCAGTCGGTGGTCGAGCTGGCCACCGGCTACGACTACATCACCGGCGATGAGGTCCATCGGGGCATCGCGCTCATCGGCATCGCCGCCGGATTCGCGCCAGGTGGCAAGGCCGCTCTAAAGATCGGTACGCTGGGAGGCCGTCTTGGAAACGCTACGACCCGCCAGCATCTACGCGAGGTTGCCAACGCTCTGGAGCACCGAGGTTGGACCGTAACCGCCGGCGGTGGCCGTCATCCTGAAGAGTACATTCGTAGTGCGACGGGAACTCGCGCCGGGTCTTCCTACCCTGACACCACCGCCACCAAAGGTGGCAGAACCCTTCGTATCAATACAGTCGATACTTTGGTCGACGGTATCACGCCAACAGCTCGAGAACGGAGAAACGCAGCCCGTATGCGTAAGAACCTGCGTGCGAGCAACGCTGACTCTCACTTGCTGCTGATATCGAAGCCCAAAGGAACACCTCAATGAGCAGCCGATCGATAGAGCACTTTGCGACGCCGGAGGATGTAGTCGAACTTGCAGGGGATGTGTCTCGGGTACGTCCATTGACGTTTGTCGAAGACAAGGCTTACCGAGCACCGTTTTTCCACACCTTCGACGATCCAAACGAACTGAGACAGTGCACTAGGTACTTGGCGTTCTGGCGAGGTACGTCCACTCGATTCAGGGCGGTCCCTCAGCGGCGCGGGGGCGTTCATTATTTCGTTGAACCCGATCCTGTGTCCGGCGCGATAGAGTTGAGCTTGGGCGGCATTCTGAAAGACGGGCGCCACATGACCTTTGGCCGGGTAGCAACTGTGCACAAGTCGAAGGAAAGCACGAGCGTCATGAGGCTCTTTTTCGCGAGCATTCGAAAGAACTGGGAGCGTATTCAGGAGTTCTATGTTGGACCGAACGCGGCGGCGTTGATGGATCAAGGAGTTAAGCTCATCTTTAGTTCGACCCCGCCCTTGCCTTGGCGGAAGTTGGGACCGGATGTTGATCACTTAAGGCGCGAGAGTTGACGGGTGTGTGGTTGCGGAACGGCATGCTGCTACACGAAGGTCGTGTTTTGTCGTCTTCCCCTGGCAGAGTGCGGACGTCGAGTTGCCGGGTTACGCTCTCAAATCAATCCGTCGATGATATCCAAGTAGGTTTCGCGAAGCTGGTTGTCATACTTCGGGCGCCGCAGATCCGCAGGCTTGAGCATTGGGTCTAGCTCCTGGCGGAGGCGAGCGATAGTGTTGGCGGTTGTCGGAGGAAGAGCGATTGGCTCCTGGCCGAGAAACAGGCAGGCGCCGCCAAAGGAGACGACCCTCCCGTAGAGAATGACGTCAGCCTCGAGGTGACCCAGTTCGGCATCGTCAACGGTGAGGCATCGATCCAACAGGAGGTCCCGCGCTGTTCGGCTGGCGTCCGCGGCTGAACGGCCTAAGGAGAAGAAGCTGAAAGGTTGTGCAGACACCTCACCGATCAAGTGTCGGGTTACGGTGCTTGTAGAGGGGTGGGAACGCAGATAGTGCTTGGCTACCGCCATAGCGGGGCGTCGAAGTGCGGGCTCCAGGATGTTGTCAGGAGGAACCCATCCGAACAACCACCATGAGCGGAAGATGCACTGCAGATGGGCGGGTGGTCGCTCGTTGAAGCGTCGCCACTGAAAGTCCTGCCAAGCATCCATCCAAACGTCAGGGTCGTAGTGGTTTTCGGCATGGCGCTCGAGTAGGGGCAGCAGGCTGCGGTAGGCATCTCGCGCTCGTCGGCAACTGATGCTGGACACGGGCCGGGTAATTTGACTCACCTCTGCGGAATCGAGTGGCTGGCGCCCCTGGGAGTACAAACGGGCTAATCGGGAAATCCGGCTGGAGAGTCGCATAAGGCACTTGGGACCGCAACGTGCGGTGCGACGGTGCGACGGGCGGCGCGACGGGCAATGCCCACAGCGGAAACATCGGGTCCGCGCGGCGCGAGACGAGCCGCACGACGCCCGACGGGGTCACGAATCGCGACCGCGTACGGGCGCCGGGGCAACGGCGTGCGGGCGACGCGCACGGAGACCGTCGCCACCCCGGGCGGCACCGCGACGACCACCCAGCGCAAGACCAGCGACTACAACGTGCTCGGCGAGCTGACGAGCACCACGGACGCCGCCGGCACGACGGCGGCGGTCGCCACCGCGTACGCGTACGACGCCTCCGGTTTGCTCCGGACGGTGACGGTGGACGGCGCGCGCAAGACCGTCTTCGGGCACGACGCCGCGGGCAACCGCACGTCGGTGTCGAGCCCGAACTTCGGCACGGCGACGTTCGCGCACACGGCGCTCGGCGAGCTGCGCACGCGCACCGACGCGAAGTCCCAGCAGACGACCCACGCCTACGACAGGCTCGGCCGGCTCCTCACCGCGACGGACGCCGACGGCGAGTCGCGCTGGGCGTACGACGGCGCGGACGGCAAGGGGCTGCCGGCGCGGCGCTGCCGGTCGGCGACGGCGAACGCGAACTGCGCCAGGGTGGGCGAGTACCGCGAGACCTTCGCCTGGAACGCCGACGCGCGCCTGTCGAAGCGCACCACCGAGATCGGCCAGGGCGCGCTGGCGCCGCGCGTGTTCGTGCACGGCTACGGCTACCTCGGCGACGGTAACGCGAACGTCCGCGACGGGCGCCTGGCGACGGTCTCCTATCCCTCGGGCCTCAAGGTGCGGCGCGGGTACAACGCGCGCGGCTACCTGGCGAGCCTCGTCGACGCGGCCAGCAACACCGCGCTCGAGACCTACGGCGCCCGCGACGCCCATGGCAACGTGCTGACGGAGACCTACGGCGACGGCACGATGACCACGCGCACGTTCGAGGCCGGCAGCGCGCGGCCGAGCGGCATCAAGACCGTGCATGGCGCGACCACGCTGCAGGACAGCGGCTACCGCTGGCGCAGCAACGGGATACTGGCCGAGCGCACCACGCCCGGCCTCGTCGAGACGTTCGCCCACGACGGCCTGGACCGGCTGCTGACCGCGACGGCCAGGCGCGGCAACTCAAGCGCCGACCTGCGCAAGCTCACGACCACCTACGGCACCGACCGGCTCGGCAACCACACGGCGCTGGAAAGCTCGGTCGCGGCCGATCCGGACGTAACCGCCATCGGCCACGGCAAGCGCACGAACACGGCCGCGCCGGGACCGGACGCGGTGACGGCGGCGACCGTCGGCGGCGTGGACACCAAGCTGACGTACGACGCCGCCGGCCACGTCACGCCGACCCCGGACCGCGGCGCCTGACCGCGGGGGAAAACGGTACACGGCATGGAACCGTTTTCCGTGGAGGCAACCATGACGCCGGTGGACAATACGCCGCATGTTCAGCATCGCAGCCCACCGTACTCCCGGACCTGCGAACCGCGCGCGGCGCGCGGCCGCCATCGCCGGCGGGATACTGCTCACGATGGCGTGCGCCTGTTGGCTGGCGGGATGCGTCGCTCCTGCCTTCGGAGTTGGCGCAGGGGTGGTGACCGCCGCGCCGAATCCGTCCCCGGATGGCTCGTATCGCGTGTCCTGGGCGCCGATCGGAGGAGCGGTCCGCTACCGCCTCCACGAGAACGGCTCGCTGAGCCACGAGGGCAGCGAGACGTTCCGCGAGTACGTCGACAAGCCGCCGGGGACCTACACCTACGTTCTGACGGTCTGTGTGCTCGCCTTCGATATCGAGGCTTGCCCGCTGCGGCCTGCGGCACCGCCGCTGACCGTGACCGTGGCCGCCGGCTGACGGTGGCGTTCGAGGATGTTGATTCCGGCATGGTCGCCCCGAGCGGTCCGCGTGCCCGCGCGGGTGGGCGGTCTCGGCGACCGCGCCTCGCGGTGAGGGCGGCCGGTGGCGCCGGACTCCAGCGAGGGATCGCTGGCGCGGGCGGTGCTGGACCATGTGAGGGACTGCCTCGCGCGCGAGGACTTGGAGCGGCTCGCCGCTTTGGGGTTGCGACGCGAGGATGTCGATGGCTTGCGCGCCCTTCCGCAGACAGCGCTTGATCGCCTTGCCCGGCTCGTCTGGCGCGGCATTCGGCTCCAGGTGAACGGAGGCGACTTGCGGCGCGGCATTGACGCGGTGGAGAAGTCGCTGCTCGGCGAGACCGTGCAGCGTGACCTGATCCGTGCGGGTGCGCCCCGGGCGATGATGACGGTACTGTTCGGCATGGGCTCGCGTGAGTTCCGCAGGATCCGGGACGACCTCGGCGTGACCACGGGGGTGGGCCGGCCCCGGACGCTGGGGGAGGACAACGAGATGGCGCTCTGGAAGGCCATGGTGCCGTACACGCGACAGGGGCGCGCCCTGAGTCCAGAGGACTATCTGGAGTTGCAGGCAGAAACCCGGATCCCGGTGAGGAACATCTGGCGGTTTGTCCACGAACAGAGCTACGCCGCCGCACCGGACCGCTCCGGCGGCCATGACGGCCATGGTCCGGACGGAGCCGCGTGACCGCGCGCCGGCCGCGGGTGCGCGGGCCGCGCCGGGAAGAGCCGTCAGGCGCGACACCGGAACGGGTTCGCGGGTCATGGTGACCGCTCTCGAGATGTCGCGGCTCCACGGGGGCGACCCTCGCGGTTGCCGAGGCCGAAATCGTGCAGGCCTTCAGGATGGGAGGGACGGGCCCGGGGCAAGCCCCGCCCCTGCGATCACGCCTCGAAGTCCAGCCCCGTGGCCGCCGCCAGTTCCCCGATCGCCTGGTCCTCGTCCAGGACCTTGATCGTGTGCATCCCCATCGCCCGGGCGGGCTTCAGGTTGATCCCGAGATCGTCGAGGAAGACGCAGCTCGCGGGGTCGACGTCGAGGCGTTCGCAGGCGAGGCGGTAGATCGCCGGGTCGGGCTTGCGGATGCCCTCGACGCTCGACTCGACGACGATGTCGAAGTGCGCCATCGCGGCCTCCATGACGGAGGCGCGCTCGGGGTCGCGCGGCGGGCGCGACGGATCCGGCTTCATGTTGTTGGTGATGGCGCCGACCTTGAAGCGTTCGCGGCAGCGGGCGAGGGCGGCGATCATGCGCGGGCGGGTGTCGCCGCTCAGGAGTTCGAGGACGGCCTTGCCGGACACGGGGTGACCGAGTGCCGTGCTCTCCGCGCGGAACAGCGCGTCGAACTCGTCGGCGGAGACCTGGCTCGCCTCGAAGCGCGCCCACGCGTTCGTGCGGGGGTTGGTCGAGTTCACCGTGCGGATGAAGTCGGTGGGCAGGTCGTGGGCCGCCTCGAAGCGGTTGAACGCCTCGAACGGACTCGTGGTGAGGACCCCGCCGATGTCCCACAGGGTCGCTTCGATGGCCATGCTCACAGCTCCTGGTCGGACAGGAAGGCGTGGATCTCGCGGGCGAGCGCCTCCGGCTGGTCGAGTTCGACGAGGTGTCCGGCGTCGTCGATCACGGTTTCGCGCACGGGCCCCGCGATGCCGGCGGCGAAACGGGAGAGATAAGAGGCCGGAATCACCCGGTCGTCGGCGCCGCGGGCCAGCAGCGTCGGCTGCGCGATCCGGTGCAGGCGCCGGGCGACGCCCGTCGCGCCGAACGGGAAGAGGAACCGGGCGGCGGCTTCCATGCTCCGTGTCTGGGCGATCTGCCACTCCACGGCGTCCGCTCCCTCCGGGGTCTCCCACGCCGCCTTCCAGCGCTCCGGGTCGGCGCAGACCAGGCCCGCCAGGATGTCCGGGGCGGGGATCTGCGCCCAGATGTCGGCGTTCGGGTCGTCCCCGTCGAACAGGCCGAACGGCGCGACCAGCACCAGGCGGCGGATCCTGGCGCCGGCGATGGCCGCGGTCTCCGCCGCGAGGGCGCCGCCGACGGAACTGCCGACCAGGTCCATGACCGGCAGGTCGAGCGCCTCGAACATCTCGACGCCGTCGATGATCCAGTCGTAGACGCTGTCGAGGTGGCGGAACGCCTCGGAGCCGGGGAACCCGGGGAGGGACGGGACGACGACGTGCCGGGTCTCGCCCAGGTGGTCGAGGAACGGCAGCCAGCGGGGCACGCCGCCGATGCCGGCCAGGAAGACCGCGGGGGGCGCCCCGGTGGCAGGGGTGGACGGCGCCTGCTCGAACACCCGCATCGACCGCCCGCGCAGGGCGATCGTCCGCTCCGACGGCACCTCAGGCGACCCTGGCCGGGGTGTAGCGTTCCGCCTCCGCCATCGGGCGCGGCCACCACCGGTCTTCCCAGCGCTCGTCGAACAGGTCGCGGATCTGGGGGAGCACGCGTTCCGCGTACAGGCGCGTGTTGTACTGCGCGAGTTCCGTCGACATGTTGCCGAACTGGCACAGCAGCATGAGGTGTCCGACGTTCATCTCAAGGCACACCTCGCGCAGCCGCTCGGCGACCTGGTCCGGGTCGCCGGCCACGACGTAGCCGAGATCGACGATGTCCTCCCACTGGGTCGCCACCGGTGGGCGCCCGCCGATGCCGCGGCTGCCGGCCGCGGCCTGGGCGACCTGCGACTGCACCCGCGCACGCTGCGAGGCCTCGCTCGAGTAGCCGGGCGGCGACGCCCACTTGGGGTTGACGTGCAGGCAGCGGCCGTAGAAATACTCGGCGGGACCGCGGTACAGCTCGTTGGCTTCCCGCTCGGTCTCCGCGACGCCGACGAACTGCAGGAAACCCACGCGATGGGGGTTCCGGTCCTTGCCCAGCCTGTCCATCTCGTTCCAGAAACCCTGCACGGTGGCCATCCCGGCCTTGTACCCGAAGTACGAGAGGTAGCAGTACACGTAGTCCATCTCGGCGCACCACTGCCAGGTCTCGACGGAGCCCCCGCCCGGGATCCACACCGGCGGATGCGGCTGCTGGATTGGCCGGGGCCAGACGTTGACGTAGCGAAGCTGGTTGAAGCGCCCGTCGAACGAGAACGTCTCGGGTTCCCGCCAGGCCTTCATGACGATGTCGTGGGCCTCCAGATAGCGTTCGCGGAGTTTCGACGGGTTCTGGCCGTAGGCGAACACGGTGTCCATCGGCGTGCCCACGGGGAATCCGGCGATCAGCCGGCCGCCCGACATGCAGTCGAGCATCGCGAACTCTTCCGCGACGCGGGTCGGCGGGTTGTAGAGCGCCAGGGAGTTGCCCATGACGCAGATGGCGGG
The DNA here is from genome assembly GCA_022825925.1 of Pseudomonadales bacterium. Taxonomy (GTDB): domain Bacteria; phylum Pseudomonadota; class Gammaproteobacteria; order Pseudomonadales; family Azotimanducaceae; genus VXNE01. The sequence goes on from JAJDVW010000152.1 coordinate 15,956, forward strand.
GGCACGCGTCCGGCGCGTGAGCGACGCGGCGATGAGGTTGGGCGACGGCATCAGCCCGTAGCCGTTCTGGTGGTGCTCGTTGCAGCAGATGCCGTCGAAGCCCACCTCGCCCGCGTACTCGAGTTCGTCGAGGAACTCGTTGTAGTGCTCGTGCACGCGCGCGGGGTCCAGTAGCCCGGCGTCGATGTCGACCCACACCGAGGGATGCGCCTCCCGGAAGTCGTCCGGCAGGTCCTTGTAGGGCATCAGGTGGAACCACAGGTTCTTCATCGGCGTCTCCCCTTCGGCGGTGGAGGTGGTGCGCCGAGTGTATGCCATTGGTATAACGCCAACCAAAGCGGTGCTGGAGTCGTATGGCGATGGACATGCAGGACGGGGTGGCGATCGTGACCGGGTCGTCGTCGGGGGTCGGCGCGGCATGCGCGCGCCAACTGGCCGAGCGCGGCTGTCACGTCGCGATCAACTACGCACGCAACGCCGACGGCGCCGAAGCCACCCGTGCCGCGTGCGAGGAGTTCGGCGTCGAGACCGTCGTGGTCCGGGCCGACGTGTCGGACGATGCGCAGTGCCGGGCATTCGCGGACGCGGCCCTTGCGAAGTGGGGCCGCATCGACGCGTTGGTGAACAACGCGGGGACGACGAAGTTCAATCCCCACGAGAACCTGGACGGGCTCTCGCGCGAGGACTTCCTCGACATCTACGCCGTCAATGCCGTCGGGCCCTACCAGATGGCGCGGGCCGTCGCACCGGCGATGCGCACGGGCGGGCGCGGCAGCATCGTCAACGTCGCCTCGGTGGCCGGGGTCATGGGGGTCGGCAGTTCCATCGCCTACGCGGCGTCCAAGGGCGCCCTCATCACCCTCACGCTGTCCCTCGCGCGCGTGCTCGGCCCGGAGATCCGGGTGAACACCGTGTGTCCCGGGTTCATCCAGGGGGAATGGCTCGAGCGGGGCATGGGGAAGGAGCGTTACGACGCGGCGAAGGCCGCGCTGGAGCGGAATGCGCCGCTGCAGCTCACCACGACCCCGGACACGGTCGCCGAAGGCATCCTGTACTTCATCTGCGGCGCCGACGTGATCACGGGGGAGACGCTGATCATGGACGGCGGCATGCACCTCGGCCAGGCGCCGCTCACCCGCCGGTAACCGGCGAGGGCGGCCCCTACGACCGCGCGGCCCCGGGGTGGCGCACGTCCCGTCCCCGGATCACGTAGACGATGTACTCGCTGATGTTCTTGGCGTGGTCGCCGATGCGTTCCAGCGCCCGGGCCGTCCAGACGGTGTTCACCGAGCGCTGCAGGAAGTCCGACTGCTCGGCGATCTCGCGCAGCAGCGCGCGGTCGACGGCCGCGAAGCCGTCGTCGACCTCGGCATCCGTGGCGATGACCTCGTAGGCGGCGTCGAGGTCCAGCCGGGCGAAGGCGTCGAGGGTGGTGGTCAGCATGCGGATGACGATGTCCCGCATGTGCTGGATGCCGAGGTAGCCGTTGTCGGGGATCGGGAAAGTGGCCACCTGCTCGGTCATCCTGGCGATCTTGCACGCCTCGTCGCCGACCCGTTCGAGGTCGGTCCCGGCCTTCATGATGCTGATCAGCAGCCGCAGGTCCCTGGCGGCGGGCTGCCGCCGCGCGATGATGTGCACGCACTCGTCGTCGAGGGCGAGTTCGAGCCGGTTCACGTCGGTCTCCAGCGTGAACACTTCCGCGGCGAGGCCGGTGTCGTGCGTGACGAAGGCGCGCGCCGCGGACCGCAACTGGCGCTCGACGAGCCCGCCCATCTCCATCAGCAGGCGGTTCAGCGACTCGAGTTCGCTGTCGTACTGCTCCGAGATGTGCCGGCTCATCCGTAGCGGCCCGTGATGTAGTCCTCGGTCTGCTGCTTCGCGGGGTTGAGGAACATGCCGTCCGTGTTGCCGAACTCCACGAGTTCGCCCATGTAGAGAAACGCCGTGTAGTCTGACACGCGCGCCGCCTGTTGCATGTTGTGGGTGACGATGGCGATCGTGTACTCCGCGCCGAGCTGGTGGATCAGCTCCTCGATGCGGAGCGTCGAGATGGGATCCAGCGCCGACGCCGGCTCGTCGAGCAGGAGGACGTCGGGGCGCACGGCGATGGCGCGCGCGATCATCAGCCGCTGCTGCTGGCCCCCGGAAAGCTCGAGCGCCGTCTCGTTGAGCCGGTCGCGGACCTCGTCCCAGAGCGCGGCGCTCTTCAGGCTCCACTCGACCCGGTCGTCCATCTCCGACCTGGCCATGCCGCGTTGCAGCCGCAGGCCGTAGGCGACGTTCTCGTACACCGACTTCGGGAACGGGTTCGGCTGCTGGAAGACCATGCCCACGCGGCGGCGCAGGTCCGCGACGTCGACCCCCCGACCGTAGATGTCCATCCCGTTCAGGGTCACGGAGCCCGACACCCGGACGCCGTCGATCAGGTCGTTCAGGCGGTTGAGACAGCGCAGCAGCGTGGACTTGCCGCAGCCCGACGGCCCGATGAAGGCGGTCACGCTGCGCCGCGGAATGGTGAGGGAAACGTGGCTGAGCGCGGGCACGCCGCCGTAGGAGAGCGAGAGGTCACGTACCTCCAGGCAGGGCGTCTCGCGTTCGGGGGACGCCGGGGCGCCGTCGTCCCCGCCGGCCGCCGGGCCATCGGACGCCGCCCGGTCGTCACCGGGGTCCTTCCGTTCCGTTGCCACTGTCGCCGCTCCTGCCGGCTGCGGGGTCATCCCTCGATGAACCGGTAGCGTCCCTCGAGACGGTTCCGGAGCATGATCGCGGTGAGGTTCAGGACCACGATGATCCCGATCAATAGTAGCGCCGTCGCATAGACGAGGGGACGCGCGGCCTCCACGTTGGGGCTCTGGAAACCCACGTCGTAGATGTGGAAGCCGAGGTGCATGAACTTCCGCTCGAGATGAATGAACGGGGGATTGCCGTCCACCGGCAGCGCGGGCGCGAGCTTCACGACGCCGACCAGCATCAGCGGGGCGACCTCGCCCGCGGCCCGCGCCACCGCGAGGATGACCCCGGTGAGGATGGACGGGCTCGCGACCGGCAGGATGATCCGGAACAGCGTCTCGGCCTTCGTCGCCCCGAGGGCCAGGCTGCCTTCGCGGATCGCGCGCGGAATCCGGGCGAGCCCTTCTTCCGTGGAAACGATGACCACGGGTACGGTCAGCAGGGCGAGCGTCAGGGAGGCCCAGACGAGGCCTGGCGTCCCGAAGGTCGGGGCCGGGCGGGCTTCGGGGTAGAACAGGTCGTCCAGCGTGCCCCCGACCAGATAGACGAAGAAGCCGAGGCCGAACACCCCGTAGACGATGCCCGGCACGCCGGCGAGATTGTTCACGGCGATCCGGATCAGCCGGACGAGCGCGCCCTGGCGGGCATACTCGTGCAGGTACACGGCGGCGATCACGCCGAAGGGCGTGACGAGGACGGACATGATCAGGACCATCATGACCGTCCCGAAGATGGCCGGAAACACGCCGCCCTCCGTGTTCGCCTCGCGGGGTTCTTGCGAGAGGAAATCCCACAGGCTCGCCATGTAGTGGGTGATCTGCTCGACGCGCGACATCGCGTTCGGCCGCCAGGCGCGCAGCACGTCCCGCAGTTCGATCCGCACGCGGCGGCCGTCCATGATCTCGACCTCGACGGCATCGCGCTCGAGGGCGCGGACGAGGTCCATCAGGCGCGCCTCGACGCGCGTGTACTCCTCGTTCAGCGACCGCTCCCGCCAGTCGAGATCGAAGCCGGCCCCGTCGAGCGCGCGCCGTCTCCGCTCGAGCCGCAGTTCCTCGAGTTCGTAGTTGATGGAGTCGATCGTGGAAGCCTGCAGGTCGGCGATCTCCTCCCGCAGGGCCGCGACCCGGGCGAGGCGTTGCTGCAGCGCCGTCCAGGCCTGCGCATCCGAGCCGTGGGCCACGCGGTCCTCGTGCTCGAAGATCCCCCGGAGCCTGCCGTAGGCGTTGCCCCACTCCATTCGCTCGAAGACGACCAAGTCCGCCGGGCGGCGTTCCGAGACGATGGCGGCGCGGTCCAGCCAGCGGAAGTCCGGCGCGTTCACCCTGCGGTTGCCGGTCTTGATGAGGCGGCGTTCCACGGGCGTTCCGGAGGCGGGGTCCGGGAGCAGTTCGGGGTCGGCGAACTCGATTCCGGCGAGTTCCCCGATCATCGACACGCGGCCGGTACCGTCGTCGTGCACGATCTCCAGCACCTCCGCCGGCCAGAAGTGCGCGAGTCCGCGGGCGGCGATGAGTCCCACCAGCCCGAGCACGGCGGCGACCGAGAGTCCGACGGCGCCGGCGTTCAGCCACACCCAGGGTGCGCCGGATGTCCACCAGCACGTGCGCCGCGTGTCCGGAGCGGGCATGACGTCGCTCACGCTTGGGCTCCGGTCACTACGTTCCCTCCGCGCACAGCCCTTAAAGGTTCGCGTAGCGGACGCGCAGCCGCTGCCGGACGACTTCGGCCGCCGTGTTGAAGACGAAGGTGATGACGAACAGCACGAGCGCGGACAGGAAGAGGATCCGGTAGTGCGTGCCGCCGACCTCGGACTCCGGCAGCTCGATGGCGATGTTGGCGGCGAGCGTGCGCATGCCCTCGAACGGGTTGAAGTCCATCAACGGCGTGTTGCCGGTCGCCATCAGGACGATCATCGTCTCGCCGACCGCGCGTCCGAAGCCGATCATCGACGCCGAGAAGATCCCGGGGCTCGCGGTCGGAATCACGACCCGGACCACGGTCTGCCAGGGGGTGGCGCCCAGCGCCAGCGAGCCCGTGGCCAGGTGGCGCGGCACGCCGTGAATGGCGTCCTCCGAGAGGGCGAAGATCGTCGGGATCACGGCGATGCCCATGGCCACGCCCACGATCAGCGCGTTGCGCTGGTCGTACTCGAGTCCGAATGCCGACCGGAACCAGCGTTGCGCGTCGCCGCCGAACAGCGCGTCCTCGAGCGGGGCGTCGAACGTGAACACGGCCCAGACCACGCCGGCGATGACTGGAACGACGAGGGCGGCCGCCCAGCCGTCCAGCCGCCGGGTGGCGCGCGCCGGCAACAGGTGCCAGAGCCACGCGAAGAGCAGTATCCCGCCCGGTACGGCGAGGAAGCTCACCAGGGTCGCGGACAGGTGCGCCTCGACGAGCGGCGCGAGCCAGAGCCCTGCCAGGAAGCCGAGGATCACCGTGGGCAGCGCCGCCATCATCTCGATGCCCGGCTTGACCCAGCGGCGCATCGCCGGGGCCATGAAGTAAGCGGTGTAGACCGCGCTCATCACCGCGACGGGCGCCGCGAAGAGCATGGCGTAGAAGGCCGCCTTCAGCGTGCCGAAGAGCAGGGGCGCCAGGGAGAATTTCGGTTCGAACTCGGTCTCGGCGGAGGAGCTCTGCCAGCTCCGCACGGGCCGCTCGTAGCCTTCGTAGTGCACCCCTTGCCAGAGGGTCGAGAACGAGACCTCGGGGTGCGGGTTGGTGACCGCGAAGGCGTGCAGCATGCCGTCCGCCGACACCAGGTAGGCACGGTCCCCCCGCGGCGAGAACGCGCCGATGCGTACCGCGGCGTGTGCGTCGAGGGCGCCGTCGAGCCAGGCGAGGCGACGGGCGGATGTGGCGTGGGCCAGGTGCAGCGCACCGCTTTCGTCGAATGCGAGGAAGCCCTTGCGCCGCGCTTCCGCGACCAGGAGCGTCACGGGTGCGGGGAAGTCGAAGGTACGCGCATCGACCAGTCGCGCTTGCGCGCCGCTCCCGGCGAGGAACCACTGCGTCAGCCTCCCTGCATCGTCCGCCGCCAGGAACGATACGCGTCCGAGGAGGGGCGTGACGGCTGTCATCGCGTTCCCGGAGGGCACCAGGGGGGTGGACAGCATCTGCCGAGGGGACCCTGGCGCGGACACGTCGTACACGGTCATGGCCCCGCCCGTCGAGGTCACGTGGAGCGTCCTGCCGCGGGGGCCGAAGTCGATCCGCGCGACGGGGCGACCGGGCCCGATGCGGCCGGTTGCGGCCGGCTCGAGTGCGCGTCCTTCGCCAGGCGCGGCGAACGCGGACAGGTGGATGGCCCCGGCGACATCGACGAGGGCGACGCGCAGCCGCGCTTCGTCGCGGTGCACGTCGAATGTCCGACTCGGCTGCACGGGGAAGGAGAGGGGCTCGCCTTCGAAGAGCGCATCGACGCCATGGCCGAGGCGCCCGTCGGCGAGGCGGGCGCTGCCGGGCGAACGCCCCGAGGCAAGGCGTGCGAACCGCATCCGCCCGTCCGCGGCGAGCACGGCGTACGTGTCTCGCGTGGCGGCGACTGGCCGGGCCGCCGCCAGGCGTCCGCCCGGGAGCTGGACCGTGTCGAGCACGACGCCGGTGTCGGGATCGATGAAGTGGACGACCCCGGCGGCGTCCATCGCATGCAACGCCCCGGCGCCGTCGTCGACCCCCAGCGCGAGGATGTCCGCGGAAGGCAGGGCCGCCCCGGGGAGCCGCTCGATCGCCGCGCCCTGCAGCAGGGGCGCCGCGACCCATACGAGGAAGAAGAAGATGAGGGCGATGGCGGCGACGACGGCGGCGCCGCCCAGTCCCACGATGCGCCGCGTGACCACGTCCACGAACCGTCGCCGACGTGCCAGCCTGGAACCTTCCGTCACCACTAGTGTCGTGTCACGTGTGTTCTGTCGCTTCAGAGTTCGCCCTGCGCGTCAATGCAAGGCGTGGTCCGCAGGGAATATCGGGCATATTGGCAAGGACCACAACGCGGTCTGCTTGCGAGGGGAGTACCCCTCGCGCTCCCGGCTGAAGGCTCCGGCGTGCAGGGCG
>JAJDVW010000155.1 GCA_022825925.1 Pseudomonadales bacterium
GCGTTCCGGGCGTCCTGCGACGGTCGCCCGCCCGGCGCGGAGTTCCGGCCGCCGAGAACATCTCCGCAGCCCGCGCCCCGCAGGGCCGACGCAGTCGCCGTGACCGATTCCGAATGCCCCCAAGTCCGACAGTCTGCTAGCCTGCTTGCTCATGCTTGTGCCTTTGACCAGCTCTCGAGCTTCTGCCACAGCGCCTCGTCGTAGCACCCGTAGTACTCGCCGACCTTCAGAACGACCCCGCTCATCTTCGCTGGCTCGAAGCCAAGCTGGTCCGACACGTCAGAGCTCGTCGCCATCGGCGTTGCGACGATCCACAGATGCGACGCCTCATCCCCTTCTCCGAGCTGGAAGACGTGCGGGCCGAATTTCTCCTCGAGATTCGCCCGCTCAAGATCTTCTGAGAAGACGGCGTACCGGTGCATCACGAGCCCTCCTGGGTGGCGTCGAAAGGGTCATCAGGGATGAGCAAGCATCCCCCGAGTCGGGCGACCCTGTCAAAGTCTAACGACCCGGATTCCGGTCGCGTTGCGACCCTCGCGCGCCGGGCGGTAAGATCGAACGGTTCTCCCACCCGAAGGAGCGCTCCATGCCCCGCTACGACCTGCTGATCAAGGGCGGCACGGTGATCGACGGACTCCGGACCCCGCGCTACACCGCGGACGTCGCGATCGCCGGAGGCCGGATCGCCCAGATCGGCGGCGTTTCGGAGTCGGATGCCGCCCGCGTGTTCGACGCGAAGGACCTGATCGTGGCGCCCGGCTTCGTGGACCTCCACACCCACTACGACTCGCAGGTCTTCTGGGACCCGTGGTGCACGCTCTCCGGCTGGCACGGGGTGACGTCCGTCGCGATCGGCAACTGCGGCTTCGGTTTCGCGCCGGTCAAGCCCGAGGACCGCGAGCGGGCCATGCTCACCATGGAGCGCAACGAGGCGGTCCGCGCGACGACGATGGCCGCCGGGATGCCCTGGGACTGGGAGACGTATCCCGAGTTCCTGGACAGCCTCGAGCGCACGCCGAAGGGCGTCAACATGCTCTCCTACGTGCCCCTGAACCCGCTCATGGCGTACGTCATGGGCCACCAGGCGGCCAAGGAGCGCCGGGCGACCGAAGAGGAGCGCGAGCGCATCTGCATGCTGATCAGCGAGAGCCTCGATGCCGGGGGATGCGGGATCTCCGCGCAGCTCCTCGGCCCGGGCAGCGTGCAGCGCGACTACGACGGCACGCCGATGATCACCGACACGATGGCTCCCGAGGACCTGCTGGCGTTCGCGGCGGTGCTCCGCGAGAAGCAGCGCGGTTTCATCCAGGTGCTGGGCGGATCCCCGGAACTCGGCGAGCAGCTCTGCGAGGTCAGCGGCCGGCCCCTCATCTGGAACGCCCTGGTGCTGCTGCTGGACCAGCACGGCAACACCTACGGGCACTACAAGGACCGCCTGCGCTGGCTCGAAGAGGCCAATGCGCGGGGACACCGCATCTTCGGCCAGACGGTGACGGCCCAGAACAACTACGAGTTCTCGCTCACCGACTGGAACCTGTTCGACCCGATCCCGGCGTGGCGCGCGGTGACCCTCGGCAGCGTCGAGGAGCGCATGCGCAGGATGCGCGACCCGGAGCTGCGCCGGGCAATTCGCGACAGCTATCGCCCGAGACCGTTCATCGGCGCGCTCTCGACGGACATCCCGGACCTACGGATCGCCGAAGGCTTCACCGACGAGGTGCGCGCGCTCGAAGGCTACACGGTTGGCGAGATCGCCAAGCGGGACGGCAGCCACCCGGTGGACGCGTTTCTGGACGTCGCCCTGGCGGACGACTTGCGCACCGTCTTCGTTACGCCGCCCCAGGAGTTCGAGATGGATGCGATGCGGGAGATGGCGAACTCCCCCTTCGCGTTGCCCGGCATCTCCGACGGCGGGGCGCACATGAAGTTCATGACGACGGGCCGCTACGCGACGGAGTTCCTGACCTTCCTGGTGCGCGACAACGGCATCATGGATCTCGAGCAGGCGCACTGGCGGCTTTCCGGGTACCCGGCGCTCGCCGCGGGATTCACGGACCGGGGCGTGCTCCGGGAAGGGGATCCGGCGGACATCATCGTCTACGACTACGACGCCCTGAAGCTCCTGCCGACGGAGCGCCTGCACGACTTTCCGGCCGGTGACTGGCGGCTGTCGCAGAAGGCGGACGGCTACCGGCTGACGATCGTCAACGGCCAGGTCACGTTCGAGGACGGGGAGTGCACCGGCAGGACGCCGGGCGTGCTGCTGCGCCACGGCCGCACCGCGCCCGACGCGCTCGTCGCCTGACGGGTGGACATGTTCGACCTAGACGGCCGCGTTGCGGTCGTCACGGGAGGCAGCAAGGGCATCGGCCGGATGATCGCGGAGGAACTGGTCCGCCGCGGGGTGCGCACGTACATCACGGCCCGGCATGCGGACGTGTGCCTGCAGACGGCTGCGGAACTGTCGGAGGCCGGCGAGTGCATCGGCATCCCGAACGACATGTCGACCGTCGACGGCATCGGGGCGCTCGCGAAGGACCTGGCACGACGCGAGGACGGCCTCGACATCCTGGTGAACAATGCGGGAACCGGGTGGGTCGCGCCGTTCGACGACTTCCCCGAGAAGGGCTGGGACAAGGCGTTCAACGTCAACCTGAAGGGGCCGTTCTTCCTGACCCAGCGGTTGGCGCCGTTGCTGCGCGCCGCGGCGAGCGCCGAGCGGCCGGCGAAGGTCATCAACATCTCGTCCATCGACGGGGTCTACGTACCGGACGACGAATCGTTCTCGTACGCCGCCAGCAAGGCCGGACTGAACCACCTCACGCGGCGCCTGGCCAAGCTGCTGGCGCCCGAGCACGTCCACGTCAACGCCATCGCGCCGGGCGCGTTCGCCAGCGACATGAACGTGATCGCGCGGGACGAGCCGGAGCGCATCGCGGCGTTCGTCCCCGCGGGACGGGTGGGACGGCCCGAGGACATCGCGGGCACCGTCGTGTACATGGCGTCCCGCGCCGGCGACTATCTCATGGGCGTCACGCTGGCGGTGGACGGAGGCGTCACGCACGCGATGTAGATGCGCCGCCTGCCCCGGGGTGCGTCGGTCTGCTACCTTACCTTTCGCCGTTGATCGTCTCGAGGAAGCCCCACATGCCTTCCAGGCGCAGTTCCGTCACGAAGCCCGCCGTGCTCGCCGCCGCCGTGGCGCTCGCGACGCTGTCGCCCGCCGCTTCCGGGGACACGAAGCTCCTCTGGGGCGACACCCACCTGCACACGTCGTACTCCTTCGACGCGTTCTTCAACAACAACCTCTCGGTGGACCCGGACTACGCCTACCGGTTCGCCAAGGGCATCCCGGTCATGCACCCGTACCACCGGGCGTGGATGCGGCTCGAGGTGCCGCTGGACTTCCTGGTGGTGTCCGATCACGCGGAGTTCATCGGTGCGATGCGCAGCATCTACCGCGACGGGCTGCCGCAGGAGGGCGTGGGCATCATCGACTCGATCCGCAACTGGTTCGTGACCGGTCAGATCCGTGACGTGATCGACGACGGGCAGGGTCCCGCGTTCTTCCAGGGCGTCCTCCCGCCCGGCGCGGATCCGCGCGAGACCGCCGCCGGCGAGGGCGACGATGGGGATGGGCCGTTTCCTCCCGTGGCGCCGGGCGTGTTTCGCGAGGCGTGGAGCGAGATCGTGGACGCCGCGGAGGCCCACAATCGGCCGGGGGTGTTCACCAGCCTCATCGGCTGGGAGTGGACTTCGACGCCGGGCGGGGCGAACCTGCATCGCGTCGTGCTGACCGACGGCGACGGCGAGGTGGCGCGCACGTTCCAGCCGATGTCGTCGATCGAGAGCCCGTATCCCGAGGACCTCTGGGCCTGGCTCGAAGAGACCAGCGCCGCCACCGGCGCCCGCTTCCTCTCGATCCCGCACAACTCGAACGTCTCCAAGGGCTTCATGTTCCCGGACATCACGCTGCGCGGGGCGCCCGTGGACGCCGATCACGCCCGGACGCGGATGCGCTGGGAGCGGATCATGGAGGTCACCCAGATCAAGGGCGACTCGGAGACCCACCCGCTGCTGTCGCCGGACGACGAGTTCGCCGACTTCGAGACGTTTCCGTTCCACCTGCAGGGCGACGCCCAGGAGTACCTTCCCGAGGCGGGCGACTATGCGCGCTCGGCCCTCGGGCGGGGGCTCGCAAGCGGGGCCGCCATCGGGATCAACCCCTTCCAGTTCGGGATGATCGGGTCGACGGACTCCCACTCCGGGCTCTCCACGACGGCGGAGGACGATTTCGGCGGCAAGATGGCCACGGACTCCGTTCCGGAGCGGAAGGACGACATCGTCACCTCGGGCGACGCCACGGGCTGGACCATGTCGGCGTCGGGCCTGGCGGCGGTGTGGGCGGAGGAGAACACCCGCGAGGCCATCGTGGACGCCATGCACCGGCGCGAGACCTACGGGACCAGCGGACCGCGCATCCGCGTGCGCTTCTTCGGCGGCTGGGAGTTCTCCGAGGCCGACCTCGAAGCGGTGGACGTCGCCGCAACCGGGTACGGGAAAGGGGTGCCCATGGGTGGCGAGCTCGGGGCCGCGCCCGACGGCGCCGCGCCGCGTTTCCTCGCCGTGGCGCACAAGGACCCGTCCGGGGCGAACCTGGACCGCGTCCAGGTCGTCAAGGGCTGGCTCGACGCCGACGGCGGGACGCACGAGCGCGTGTTCGACGTGGCATGGTCCGGCGAACGGCAGCCGGGCGCCGACGGCAAGGTGCCGGCGGTGGGGAACACGGTGGACCTGGAGACGGCGCGGTACGCGAACTCCATCGGTGCGACCAGCCTGTCGACGGTGTGGGAGGACCCGTCCTTCGAGGCGGGGCAGCCAGCCTTCTACTACGTCCGGGTCATCGAGATACCCACCCCGCGCCACACCCTCTACGACGCGCTCGCGCTGAACCGGGGCACGCCGGACTACGGCCCTTCGACCATCCAGGAGCGGGCCTACACGTCGCCGATCTGGTATCGGCCGCAGGCGGAGTAGCCGGGGCCGGACACGCCGGGACGGAGACGCAAGGGACGCCCCGGGCGTCCCTCGTGGTCGCCCGCGCCGGATTCGTGCAGGCCCTCCCCAGACCCCTCCCCTACCGCACCCGCACGTCGTGGTCCCAGATGCCGAGTTCGTTGACCGCGTAGACGTAGCGGTACTCCACCGGCTTGTTGCGCCGGTAGATGTGGTTGTCGGTGTCGAGCAGCCAGGTGTTGTCCGCGTCGTAGCGCACCGCGACGACGCCGTGGTGCTCGCGGTAGCGGCGGTCGTACACCACGACCACGCGCAGGTCCTCCGGCGCGAAGCCGAGGCGGCGCAGGAGGAAGTACTTGGTGGTGGCGTAGTCCTCGCAGTCGCCGCCGCGCTCCATGAACTCCCAGAGCGTCTTCCAGTGGGAGATCCGTACGACCTTCCCGCCCTCCTCGGTGTGCGTCGTTCTGCGGCGGTCGTAGCGGTGGGTCTTGCGGTTGACGTACCGGTTGACGAGCTGGATCTGCTTGTCGCGCGGCAGGCCGGCGCCCTTCTCGACGATGACGTGGAGCGCCCGCGCCCGCCTGGGACAGGCGTCCCGGTCGTCGATGCAGGCCTCGACGCTGGCGGTCTGCGTTGCGTGCCGCTCGAGCATCTCCGACCACGCGGGCAAGGCGCTCGGGGTACCGAGCAGTTCCCCAGAGTCGAAGGCGTACGCCGCCGAGGCGTGGGGCGCCGCACAGGCGAGCCACAGGGTGAGCGCGGGCATCCAGGGCCCGGCCCGGCGGACCGCCCGGGCGGGCGGTTCGTTGTCTGGGCAGGACGGCGGGTTTAGCATGGCACGGCGATGTGGATTGTGCGCCGCATGATTGTAGATCAGCTTTCCGCCGGCGCCGGGGCGGCAGGGGAGATCTCGCGTCGCGGCCCCACGCCCGTGCTCCCGCTCCGGTGCCTGGCCGGCGTGCTCGCGGCGCTGGCGATGACCGGCTGCCAGACACTCCCGGACGACCCGGGCCGAGCGGGGATCAGCGACGAACTCCTGCTCTCGGGCACCGTCGTGTTCGGGGAGACGGTGTCGAGCGCCGAGGTCCCGGAAGCGACGATCCTCGATTCGACCGAAGCCATGCGCACCTTCGTGGATCCGCGCATCAGGACCGGGGGCACGTCGGTGACCCGGGCCGCGCGGCTGCTGCGCAAGCTCGTCGAGAACGGCTACTTCGAACGCGGCTACGAGCGGCATCTCACGCAAACGGCCGCGGACACCTTCGCCACCAAGGCCGGCAACTGCCTGTCCTTCACCAATCTCTTCGTCGCCCTCGCGCGCATGGCCCGTCTCGAGGCCCGCTACCAGGTGGTGGACGTGCCGCCGAGTTTCGACTCGGACCTCGGCCTGCTGTTCCGCAACACCCACATCAACGTGCTCGTGCCGAACGCCGACATCCGTGGGGCCGGTCGCGGGGACCTGACCGTCGACTTCAACCGCGTCGACACCGAGAACTACCGGAGTCAGTTGGTCAGCGACGCCTACGCGGCCGGGCTTTTCTACAACAATCTTTCCGTCAACCACTGGCGGGCCGGGGACAATCGCAAGGCGTTCGCGTATCTCGCCAAGGCGCTGGAAACCTACTCCCGCAATCCGGACCTGTGGGTGAACCTCGGCGCCTTCTACTCGAAGCACGGCGCCTACGAGCATGCGCTGGCGGCGCACTACCGCGCGCTCCGGCTCGACGGGCGCAGCCGTCCGGCCATGGCGGGTCTCGCCGCCGCCTACGCGGGCCTCGGCGACATGGCACTCTCCGATGCGTTCACGCGCCGCGTGGAGCACTACCGGCGGCGCAACCCCTACTACCACTACGCGCTGGCCCAGGTCGCCTACCAGGACGAGGACTTCGCCGGCACGCTCGTGTCCCTCGACCTCGCACTGGGGCTCAAGCGGGACGACCATCGGTTCCACTACCTGAAGAGCCTGGCCCAATGGCAGCTCGGCGAACGCATGGAGGCACGGGAGAGCCTCGTCCGCGCGGAGCGGTTCGCCAACCAGCAGCACACCAAGCGCCGCTACGCCCGGATGGCCGATGCGATCGCCGCCAACGAAGTTCCGGAGTCGTTGGCCGGGGCGCCGCTGAGCGGCTCCTGATCCCGGTACCGCCGTGAAGCTTCGACGCCTTCGGGAGAGTTGCGTGGAGAGTTTCGCGTGGGCGTTCGCCCTGTGGGCCGGTCTGTCGGCGGCCACGGTCCATGCGCAGGCCACTGCCGATCTCAACGGCATCTGGCAGGCCCTTGGCGGTGCCCACTGGAACCTCGAGCCGCACGCGGCGCACGCGGGTCCGGGTCCGGCGCCGGACGCCCTCGCGGCGGCGCGGGGCGGGCTCGGCATCGTCGAGGGCGGGCGCATTCCGTATCGGCCCTGGGCGCGGCTCAGGCAGCAGGAGAACTTCCGCAACCGGGGCGAACGCGATCCGTTGCGCAACTGCTTCCTGCCCGGCGTCCCGCGCGCCAACTACCTGCCGTACCCGCTGCAGATCGTGCAGACCCCCACGCACGTCCTCCTCGCCTACGAGTTCGCGCAGGCGAGTCGCACCGTGTACCTGGACCGGCCGGGTTTCGAGGCGCCGGTGGACTCCTGGATGGGACACTCCCGCGGGCATTGGGAGGGCGAGACGCTGGTCGTGGACGTCACGGCGCAGCACGCGGACACGTGGCTGGACGAGGCGGGCAACTTCCACGGCGCGGCGTTGCACGTCGAGGAGCGTTACACGCTGCAGGGCCCGAACCACCTGCGCTACGAGGCGACCCTGACGGACCCGGACGTCTACGAACGGCCTTGGACGCTCGGCGTGCTGCTGTATCGGCACATGGACCCCCGGGCGCAACTCCTGGACTTCAAGTGCGTGGAGTTCGTGGAGGAACGGATGTACGGAGAACTCACGCGGGAGAAACCCGATGCGTGAACGCGCGCGCCTCGCGCTCGCCGTCTGCGCGGCATGGACGACGTCGGCCGCCGCCGCTGAGGTGCCCATGACGGCCTGGGGCAAGCCGAGCCTCGAAGGCGTTTGGACGACGGCCACGCTGACTCCGCTCGAACGTCCGGAGGCCGTCACGGACGCGCGGCTCACCGAGGCCCAGCGTGCCGAGATGGAAGCGGCGGCGGAGCGGATGTGGGAGGCCCTCGAGCAACCGCCGCCCCCGGGCCAGGTCGGGGGCTACAACCGCGTGTGGCTCGACCCCGGGATGAAGGCGCTGCCCGACGGCCGTCCGTCCCTCGTCGTCGACCCGCCCGACGGCCGCATCCCGTGGCGGCCCGAGGCCCTCGCCGCTTCCAACGCCGAGAGCGCGCGCTACGGGGTCGGCCCCTACTACTCCTACGCGGATCTCGACACGGGCGAGCGCTGCCTGTCCGACGGCGTCACGATGGCGCCGCTGCAGCCCTACAACATGAATTACCAGATCTTCCAGACCGAGGACCACCTGGCGATCGTCCACGAGATGTACCACGAGTACCGCATCGTGCCCCTGGACGGACGGCCCTTCCTTCCGGAGGAGGTCGGCCAGTGGCTCGGCGATGCGCGGGGGCACTGGGAAGGCGATACGCTGGTCATCGTCTCGAAGGGATTCGCGGACAAGTCGCGCTACTACTGGGCGTGGCCCTGGCGCGCGGCCCGGCCGTCGCTGACCGTGGTGGAACGGCTGCGGCGCGTGGACGCCGAGACGATAGACTACGAGTTCACCGTCGAGGATCCCGAGATGTTCACGCGGCCCTGGACCGCATCGGCGCCCATGACGACGGACCAGGCCTCCCGGGGCGTGACGGCGGGCCCCCTCTACGAGTTCGCCTGCCATGAGGGCAACTACGCGTTGCCGAACATCCTGCGCGGCGCCCGGCTCGAGGCCGGACTGGCGCAGGCGCGGGACTGAGGGAGACGGAACACCGATGCCGATCGAGTTCGCGACCATGGCCTTCGCCACCCCGGGCGGGGCGGTGCCCGTGGCCGTCGCGGCCGAACGCGCCGGCTTCGACATCGTCCACGTGACCGACAGCCAGTGCCTGCGCGGCGACGTCTACACGCAGCTCATGCTCTGCGGGCAGGCCACGAGCCGGATCAAGCTCGCCACGGGCGTCACCAACCCGCTCACGCGCCACCCGTCGGTCACCGCCGCGAGCATCGTCAGCATCCAGGCCGAATGCGGCAACCGCGCGATCCTCGGGATCGGCCGCGGCGACAGCGCGGTCCTGCACATCGGCCGGGCGCCGGCCCGCATGCGCGAGTACGGCGACTACGTGCGGCAGTTGCAGGGGTATCTGCGCGGGGAGGCGGTCGACCAGGACGGCTTCGCGAGCCGCTTGCGCTGGCTGGACCGGATCGACGCGGCGAAGGTCCCCGTGGACATGGTGGGCTCCGGGCCGAAATCGCTCGCCCTGGCGGCCGAACTGGCGGACCGGGTGACGATGGCCGTCGGCGCCGATCCCGGGCGGATCGAGTGGGGCCTCGGCCAGGTGCGCGCCGCCGCGCGCGCGGCTGGACGCGATCCCGACGCCATACCCGTGGGCGCCTACGTCAACGTCTCGGTGGACGACGACGAGGACGCGGCGCGCCGCACCGCCCGCGGCTTCACGGCGACCTTCGCGCACTTCAGCGCCTCGGTCGGGGCGGACTTCGACAACCAGCCGGAGATCCTGCGCAACGTCACCGAGAAGCTGGTGACGGACTACGACACGAACCACCACTCGCAAGCGGACGCTCCGCACACCGAACTGCTCGATGCGGACTTCATCGAATGGTTCGCGGCGGTCGGAAACGCGGACAAGGTGATCCGGCGTCTTGCCCCGCTGGTCGAACTCGGTCTCGACCACCTCTACTTCGTCGGCCCCTGGACGGGGCTCGCGGAGGAGGTCATGCCGGCGCTGCGCCGGATGCGGGCCTGACCGAGTCGGCCCGGGAAGCCGGCCCGCCCGTTACCAGCGCAGCACGTTCTGCGCCGCCGGCCGCGCCCGATACCTCTCGTCCCAGGCGCGCAGCAGGGGACGCTCACCGAACAGGTCCGCCTCCGCCCAGCGCAGGAACTGCAGCGACGCCTGCAGCGTGCAGTCGGCGATCGACACCCGCGCGCCGAGCAGCAGCGGCCGGCCGTCGGCGAGAAGGCCCTCCAGAAAGTCCAGGGGAACCTGCACGCTGGCCTCCATCTGCGCCGCCTTCTCCGGGTCCGGGGGACGTCCGATGGGCGAGTTCTTCGCGTGGACGTACGTGCCCATGGGCCCGGCAATGCGCAGGTCGACGATGCGTTCCACGTCCCTCGCCTTCGCGCGGGCTTCGACACTGCCCTCGAGCAACGCACCTTGCGGGAAGCGGTCCTCCAGGTACTGGATGACGGCGAGCGACTCCACGAGGTGGGAGCCGTCGTCGAGTTCCAGTACGGGGAGCGTGCCGAACGGGTTCCTCGCCAGGTGTTCGGGCTCGCGCTGGCGGCCCTTGAGGGTGTTGACCACGATCTGCTCGATGCCCATCCCGGTGCCGAGTTCGGCGCGCTCGGCGATGTAGAGCATGACTTTGGTCGGGTTCGGCGCCAGGGGCACCATGTAGAGCTTCACCGGATTTCCTCCACCAGGTCGACAATGTTCTCCAGGAGTTCGAAACGGGCCGGCCCGAGCGGCGCGCCGTCGAGGCCGAGCTTCAGCGTCGTCACCCCCGCGGCACGATACCTGCGCAGCCGGTCCGCGACCATCTCCCGCGTCCCGAGCGCCTGGAACTCCGTCACCAGGGCGTCGGGAACGCGCGCGGCGGCCGCGTCGCGCCGGCCGGCGAGCCACAGGGACTGCACGGCTCTCGCGTCTTCCTCGTACCCCGCGCGCCGGAATGCGTCGTTGTAGAAGTTGGTCGAGGCCGAGCCCATGCCGCCGAGGTTGAACGCGACGCCGGGCTTGCGCCGGCGGATCATGTCTTCGACGTCCTCGCCGATCTCGACCCGGGCCGAGACGCAGAGGTCGATGTCGCCCAGCCCGCGCCCGGCCGCCAGGGCGCCCTCGCGCACGAAGTCCAGGTGGGCGCCGGCATGGTCGGGCGAGAACGACGTCCCCAGCCAGCCGTTCGCGGCGCTGCCCGTGTAGCGCAGCGCGTTGGGTCCGAGGGTCGCGAGGTAAATCGGGATGTCCACAGGCTCGTGCGCGACGCGCAGCGCCTTGCCTTCGCTGTCCGGCAGCGGCAGCCGGAAGACCTTGCCGGCGTATCCCACCCGCTCCCCGGCGAAGATCATCCGGCAGATCTCCACGGTTTCCCTCAGGCGGGTCAGCGGAGTGCGGAAGGCGACGCCGTGCAGGCCTTCCACCACCTGCGGTCCGCTGGCGCCGAGCCCCAGCGCGAACCGGCCGCCCGTGAGGTCGTGCAGGGTGAGCGCCGTCATGGCCGCCATCGCGGGCGTCCGCGCGGGGGTCTGCATGATGCCGGTGGCGAGCCGGATCCGCTGCGTCTTGTCGGCCAGGTAGGCGAGCGGCGTGACGGCGTCGCTGCCCCAGGCCTCGCCCGAGAACGCCATCGAGACCCCGAGACGCTCCGCGTGCCGCACCCAGGCGACCGTCTGGCCAAGACGGTCGGGCCGCACGCCGCCGATCTCGATGGCGAGTCGCAAGCCTGTTCCCTAGGCGAGACGGTCCGCGGCGCCGGCACGCGGCCGGTATCGGACCGCCAGCCGCGGCAGGTTGCGGAGGATGAAGCTCGGCTCGGCCTCGGGTTCGGGCCCGTCGTCGAGGCGGAACCCGTCGAAGGCGCCGAGCAGGGCCGCAAAGCCGAGGTTCAGCTCCTGCCGCGCCAGCGGCGCGCCGATGCAGTGGTGAATGCCGGAGCCGAACGCCAGTTGCCGGCCCGCCTTTGCGCGGCGGACATCCACGGCGTCGGGGTTCTCGAACTCACGCTCGTCGCGGTTGGCCGCGCCGAAGCGAAGCATCACGAGGCTGCCGGGTTCGAGGGTTGTGCCGCCGAGTTGCGTCTGCCGCGTCACCAGGCGAGGCAGCCCCTGCACCGGCGCCTCCAATCGGAGCGCCTCCTCGACGAACGTGCGGATACGCGCGGTGTCGCCGCGTATCTCGCCCTGCAGCTCCGGGTTCCTGCACAGGATCAGCATGCCCCAGGCGAAGGCGCTCGTGGTCGTCTCGTGACCGGCGACCAGGAACTGGTTCAGGATGCTCAGGATCTCGCCGTGGGTGAGGCGGCGGTCTTCCTCTTCCAGCGTGGCGTTGGCGAGGATGCCGATCATGTCGTCGGCGGGCGTCTCGCGGCGGGCGTCGACCAGGGAGACCAGGAGCCGCTGCAGGTCGACGGCGAGCTGGGCCCGGTGGACCATCCGTTCCGGCGCCAGGGGCGTCAGTCGCAGGGCATCCGCGGCTGCCGCCGCCGCCTCGTTGAAGAACTCGCGGTCGTCCGCGGGTATGCCCAGCCGGTCGGCGATGATCTCCAGTGGCACGGGCAGTGCGAACGCGGTCACGAAGTCGGCCGTCGCGTGCCCGTCGGCTTGCGACGCAGCCGCGAGCCGCGCGATACCGGCGTCGATCACGCGGCGGACCGTGGACTCGCCCCGCCTGACCTGCGAGCCGGTGAAGAGTTGCGAGACCAGCGACCGGAACTGCGTGTGGTGGGGTTCGTCCAGGGTGAGCATGGTCGGCGGCAAGGGGATCATGCGCCTGTTCAGTGCCACCAGCCTCTGCTGGACTTCGGCCGGCGCGCTCCGGAAGGCAGATCTTCTGCGCCTGGGCCAGGAAGTCCCCGAACTCGCTCGAGTACGTCGCGGTGTCGCGCAGCGCTTCGCGGACGAGGTCGTAGCGGGTGACGATCCAGGCTCCGAAGCTCGGTTCGAAGTGCACGGGCGCCGTGTCGCGCAGCGTCCTGTACGCGGGATACGGGTCCACCAGCGTCGCGGGATCGGACAGCGATACGGCCGTCCGCGGGGTCGGGTTTCCGGCTTCGTCCATGCCGCTCACTCCAACCAGGCGCCCAGCAGCGTGTGGAAGTGCCGGATCTTGGTCTCCTGGTAGTTGGCAAGGACCACCTCGTCGTACTGCGCCGCTTCGAGGCCCTTCTGTACCTGGGGGAGGTTGAAGGTGTCCTGGGTGAAGACCCGCGCCAGCATCCCGAGTTCGGGCGCGTTGGTCCACGGTTCGTCCGCGTCGAGCATGTGCATCGGCGCCGGGTCCGGGCGTTCGTCCGCGAAGGGGCTCAGGAAGTAGCACTCCATCAACGACCGGTCGCGGCGGTTCTCGTGGGGGCGGAAGCGGTAGACGATGCGGTTGTAGCCGCCCCACGGATGGAAGTTCGGGAACAGCGTGTAGTAGATGCTGTCCGAGACGCAGGCATCGGAGATGACCGTGTCGTCGCCCACCACCCGTTGCAGGCCGGCGCGGGCATGGGCCGCCATCATGGCCCGGGCCGTCATGCCCGGCGGCACCTCGGGCGCCGGCGGATCGTCGAGGTCGCGCATGATGACGGACTCGAAGATCTCCTGTTCGCTCGGCTGGCCCGGCAGGTGCGGACTCGGCGTGCCGTTCGCGGTGATGGCGCGGGAGAAGTTGCCCCAGGCGTCGTACTGGGAGTTCTCGTCGCCGATGCCGGTCAGGATCTGCGGGTGGGTCCGTATGACGTGGAACGCCTCCATGAACGCTTCCTGGCACACCTTCCAGTTGCAGCGCATCACCTTGGCGACGTGCGCCTGGATGTAGCGCTCCTCGGGACGCCAGACGGCGAAGTGTTCCGGCAGGTCGCCGAGGAAGTCGGCCAGGGGCTCGGCGTCCGCGTCCATGTTGACGAACACCCAGCCGCCCCAGGTGTCGCACCGCACGGGCGTCAGAGTGAAGGTCTCACGGTCGATGTGCGGGAAGTCCCATGCGGAAGTCACGCCGCGCAGGGTGCCGTCCAGGTTCCAGCGGAAGCCGTGGAACGGGCAGATGAAGCTCGCGGCGTGCCCGGCGCGGTCGCAGAGGCGTCGCCCCCGGTGCCGGCAGACGTTGTGATGCGCGCGGATGCCGTGGGCGGTGCGGACCACAATGACCGAGTAGCGGCCGATGTCGTAGACGAGATGGTCGCCGATGTCCGGGATCTCCTCCTCCAGGCACGCCATCTGCCAGACCCGGGGCCAGAGCTTCTCCATCTCCAGGTCGTGGAACGCCTGGCTGGTGTAGCGGTGCACGGGCACCGAGACGAGCGGGGACCGGTACGGGTTCTCCAGCGTCAGACTGGCGGGCGGTGGCACCGCGTCGCCGCGGATCAGGTCCTGGTAACTGACGCCACCGGACCGCGTGCTTGCCGCCTGGCGCGTGGACATGTAGCTCCCCCTTGCCGCTCGCTGCCGACCCGGCCCTTCAGCCGCGGTGGCGGCGCCGGTCGTTCTCCCGGGGCAGTTGAGGACCGCCGACCCACAGCAGCATGTGCGGGTCCGCGATCCGCAGTTCTCCCGACAGGTGCGCACCGTCCGGGCCGAACACGCCTTTCCTGCCGTTGCTTTCCACCTCGACAGTGCCGTCGTCCAGCGCGCGGTAGACGGCGCCGGTGATCGGGTGCTTCAGTCGAGCCATGCCGGCGTCCTCGAGCCCGCCCGTGGCGGGGAGCATGTTAGCGCGCAGGCGGGACCGGGCGTCAGCCGGAGAGGGTGTGGCCGGACCACGGATCGATGACCGGGATGCCGCGGTCCTGGCCGGGACCTACCGGAAGTCCGGTGGCGTGCGCGTCGGCCCGCGTTCGGGAACCTCGAGTTGGACACCCCCCAGCGCGACGAAGCGTGCGCGGATAGCGCGGCCGAGATCTTTCGGTGGTGCAGGATCGCGAAGCGCCCGGCGCAGGATCTCTCGAGCCTCTTCCTCCATCGAGCGGCCGTTCTCCGCGGCGCGCACGCGCAGGGTGCGCTTCACGCCGTTCACCCAGATTGCGGATGGTGATGCTGGCCGACGGGGGCTCCCGAAACTCACGGCTTGAAGAAATCCAGCAAAGATTGCATTGCAGTCAATGATGGACAGTGTGCCCTACATCCAGACGGGACGGGACAAGCCCGTCCGAGCACCTGTCCTGACGCCGCTGAGGTGCCAGCCCCGGAAGAGTCGCCACGTTCCGGCTGCGATGAAGCCGACCGGCGGACCCAGCGCGAGCCACAACGACGCGTCCATGGCCGCCGCCAGCAGGCCGCCGAACAGCCATCCGATGCCGCACAGCGTCAGCGTTCCGCTTCCCAGGACGCGATCCAGCAACTGCTCGCGCAGGTATTCGCCGGCATCGCGCTTCAAGGTACATCCCCGGGGTGGCTTGTCTCATCCTCGGCGTTCGACACGTCAGCGCCATCAAGCATCCTCGCGAGTGCCGATCCATCGAGCAACTGGACTTCCCGCCTCCCGTCGGCCCACTCGCGGGCAGGCTTGCCGAAAGGACCGGAACTGGCCACGATGCAGCCGTCGGCACCGCGGGCCGCCATCTCCCCATACAGTTCCCGCACGACCTTCACGCTGACGGGCGAGCGCAGATGCTTGCACTGGACCAGATAGAGCTTGTCGTCCCGCCGCGCGACCAGGTCGACGCCCCCGTCTGCCTTCGCCGCAGTGCCGGAGTTCTCGCGCACGCGGTAGCCCGCCTCGCGCAATGCCAGGCCGGTCAACCGTTCGAACTCACGCCAGTCCGCACGCGCGATGGCGTCGGCGGCCGGACCCTTCGGCTTTCGGTAGCCTCCGACAAGGCCGCCTTTCGCCCACAATGCCACGACCGACAGAACAACGAATCCCGCCAACAACCACCAATACCGAACGGTTTGCCCGTATAGCTGTTCCACCAACTCCCAAAGGGGGAAGCCAGATCCCATGTATGACCCCACTGAATCGAATGGCGGACCTTGCCGAATCGGCGATCACCGCGCAACTCTCGAACCAGCAACTGATCCAGTAATCTGGAGTAGACAAAGGCCCTTAAGTAGCATTAAATCAAGATGTTGACAGTAGTCTGCCTCGGACAAGCCCTCCCCTACAGCCACCTTTCCTGCCACCCACTATCCGGCTGCGCCTCCGCGAACGCCCATCTCTTTCCGAACCCGCCGTCGTAGACCACCTGTTTCACCGGCTTGCGGCCCAGTGGCCCGTGGCGGTCCGTCGGGTAGCCGATCGGAAGTGCGCAATAGATATGGTTGTTCTCCGGAATGCCGAGCATCTCGCGGAGTTCGTCCTCCCGGGACAGCGGCAGGTTGAAGATGGACCCGGACAGGCCGAGACCCCGCGCGGCCAGCAGGAGGTTCTGCACGGCGGGGAACGCGCTCCCGCCAGGGGTGCTGTGGCGGCCCTTCAGGCCGAGGACGAGCACGATCGCCGGCGCGTCGGATAGGTGGTGGACCAGGTACTCGACGCTGCGCAGGGAGAGCCGCTGCGAACGCGGCAGGTCGTCGATCTCCTCGGGCCGGTCGGCGTAGCGGGCCTGGTAACGCTGCCACGGAATCTGCGCCCACTCCTGCATCCTGGCCTTGTGCGCGGGATCCCGCACGAGCACGAAGCGCCAGTCCTGCGCGTTCTGGCCCGAGGGCGCCCGGATGGCGGCGTCCATGACCTGGAACAGCACTTCCTCGGGAATCGGGTCCGGTTTGAAACGGCGCAGCGCCCGAGCGCTGTACATCGTGGCGAAGAGGCCCGGATCGGACGGGGTTCCCTGGGTCATGGACACTCCTGCTTGCGGTGCTCGAATAACGCGGTGCTCGAAGAACGTCAGGCGGCGATCTCGTTGAGGACGTCGAGCGTCACCTCCGGGCCCGTCACGTGCACCGTCTGCATCCCGGCGGAGGCCGCGCCCTCGACGTTCTCGCGGCTGTCGTCGAGGAACAGGATATCCGCGGGCGTGACGCCCATGTCCGCGGCCACCCAGACGAAGGACGCGACGTCCGGCTTGCGCCTGCCGATTTCGGAAGAGACGTAAATCTTGCGGAAGGAGGTGAGCGCATGGCCGTAGCGTGTCTGCCAGGTCTGCTGGTGCTCGGCGTTGGTGTTGGTGAAGCAGTAGGTCGGGATCCGGGCGGCCGCGCCGGGCAGGGCGTCGACGATGCCCGCGAACGTGCCCGAGAAGAGCGCGTTCCAGCCGGTCCGCCAGTCCCGCTCGGCCAGCTCGATCCCGAGCTTCGCGCCGAGACGCTCCGCGTAGGCCGGGAAGTCGAGGGCTCCGACTTCGTGCGCCCGGTACGCGTCGTCGATTCCCCAGCGCGGGCCGATGTCCCGGATGTCGACACCGGCCCGGTCGGCCCAGTACTCGAAACAGGCGCGGGGCCGCAGCCGGAGCACCACGCCGCCGAGATCGAGGAGCAGCGCCCTTGCGCGACCTCGCGGTCGCGTTGGGAGTTTCGCTGGCGCGAAACTCCGACGGAGCAGGCTCCTCGGGCGCCGGGCGGTCAAAGCCTGGCCTCTCCGGACGCGATCGCGGCGTAGAGATCGGCGTCCAGGGGCCGGTAGCTGTCGGCGCCCGGCGCCAGGACGTAGAGCGGGTCGTCCACCGCCTCGAGGTCGTAGCCTTCCCGCTTGAGGTCGCCCTTGACCATCTTCATCGTGCCCGTGACCTCGATCTCGCCCTGGACGCGGAGGAACACGGGCCGCGCGTACGAGGGCAGCTCGCGGGAGACGTATTCGGTGAACGCCTGCAGGTCGAGCTCGTCGACGCCCTCCCTGAGGCGCAGCGCCGCCATGCCGGCGCGTCCGTCCGCCTTGGGAACTTCCACCCCGTACACGTTGCAGAACTCGACCTGCTCGAAGCCGTTGACGATCTCGCCCACCTCGTTGGTCGAGACGTTCTCGGACTTCCACCGGAACGTGTCGCCGACCCGGTCGACGAACTGGTAGTGGGGGTAGCCCATGGTGAAACCGGCGTCGATCGTGCGCAGCAGGTCGCCGGAGTTGAACCAGGCGTCGCCCTCCTCCAGGACGTCGCGGACGATCTTCTTCTCCGTCGCCTCGGCGTTGGTGTAACCCTCGAACTCGGCTTCGGGATTGATGTGGCCCAGCAGCAGGCCCGCTTCTCCCTCGGGGACCTCGATGCAGCGGCCGGCGTCGTCCCGGACGATCTCGTCGGCGTCGACGTCGTAGCGCACCAGGGCGACCTTCGAGGACGTCATCCCGACGGTGCAGTCCTTGTTCAGCAGGTTGGCGAACGCGACGTTGCCTTCGCTCGCGCCGTAGAACTCGGAGATGCGCTTGATGCCGAAGCGCTCCTTGAACTCCATCCAGACGTCGGGGCGCAGCCCGTTGCCCATCATCCGGGTCAGGGGGTTCCTGTGGTCGTCGTCCGCGCGCGGCGTGTTGCAGAGGTAGCGGCAAAGCTCTCCGATGTAGATCAGGCAGGTCGCTCCCTGCTCGCGCACTTCGCGCAGGAAGTTGCTCGCCGAGAACCTGCGGCGCACGACCATCGCGGCGCCGGACGAAAACGCGGCGCCGACGCCGATGAGGAGGCCCGTGCCATGGTAGAGGGGCAGACAGATGTAGAGGCGGTCGTCCGGCGTGCACTTGAGGCCCGCCGTGGCGGCGAGTCCGGCGCTCGCCATGAAGCGGCGGTTCGAGAGCACCGCCGCCTTGGGCAGGCCCGTCGTGCCTGACGTGAAGATGTAGCAGGCCGTCTCGCCGAGCGTGACTTCCCCGGTCTGCGGGAGGTTCGCGGACTCGCGTTCCGCACTGGCCGCGTCGAGGTCCTGTGCCCAGTTCGGCGCCGGAGTGCCGTCGGTGTCCGGCACGAACAGGTAGTCGCTTCCCTCGGCGAGGTGCAGCTCCGACTTGACGCTCTGGACGGCCTCGGTGAGTTCGCCTCCGAACACGCACTTCTTCGACTCGGTGACGGTCACGCAGTGGATCAGGGGCTGCTCGCGCAGGTTGGTGTTGATGAGGCCGGCCACGGCCCCGAGCTTGGAGAGGGCCACGACGGTCGTCAGGAACTCGATGCGGTTCTCCATCAGGACGCTGACGGTGTCCCCGCGCTCCACGCCGAGGGATTCGAGGGTCCTCGCGTAGCGGTTCGCGGCGGCGTTGAGTGTTCCCCAGGTGACGCTGTTCCCTTCGAAGATGACCGCCGTGCGGTCCTTGAATCGCTCGGCCTTGTCCTCGACGAGGCGGGCGATGCAGTCCTTGTCGGACTTCGGGCGCGGCTGCATGCCTTTCTTGAGCTTCAGCAGGCCGGGGACCTGCATGAGCGTGGACGCGAAGTCGTGAATTCCCATCGGGGGCCGTCCTGTGCGAACCTGTTTCGGGCCGGGAACATATCATGCGGGGAAGGACGCGGGGGCCGGGATGTCGAGTGTGAGCGGGTTCGTGAAACGGTGGGAGATCGGCGGCGTGGCGGTCTCCCGGATCGTCGAGATGGAGATCGCCGGCGGGACGCGGTTCATCCTTCCCGACGCGACGCGGGACGCGTGCCTCGAGTACCCGTGGATGCGGCCGCACTTCATGGACGAGCGGGGCAACCTCATCATGAGCATCCACGCGCTCGTCGTGGACACCGGGCAGCGCCGCATCCTGGTCGACACCTGTGTCGGCAACGACAAGGAACGGGCGATCCCGGGCTGGAACCGGTTGCAGACCGCCTTCCTCGACGACCTGGTCGAGGCCGGATATCCGCGGGAGTCCATCGACACCGTGCTCTGCACGCACCTGCACGTCGACCACGTCGGCTGGAACACGATGCTGGTCGACGGTGGCTGGGTACCGACGTTTCCCAACGCGCGCTACCTCATCGGCGAGAAAGAGTGGGCGTACTGGGACGCCAACGAGGACGAGGACGGCTACGGTCCCGTCCTCTCGGACTCGGTGCGGCCGATCGTCGAGGCCGGCCTCGCGGACTTCGTGGAGATGGATCACCGGCTGTGCGCCGAGGCGTGGCTCGAACCGACCCCCGGACATACCCCCGGCCACGTCAGCGTCCACATCGCGTCTCGAGGCGAAGAGGCGCTCATCACCGGCGACTGCATCCATCACCCGGTGCAGATGACGCGCCTCGACTGGTGCAGTTCCGCGGACTACGACCAGGAGCAGGGCCGGCGCACGCGCGAGACGCTGCTCGAGAAGTACGTGGACCAGGACATCCTGGTGATCGGCACGCACTTCGCGACGCCGAGCGCCGGGCGCGTCCGCCGGCGGCCAGAGGGCGCCTACTGGCTCGACACCGCGGACTGACGAACCGTTTCGCTGGAGCCGGGATTGGAGGAGGGAGGAGCGATGGAGCGACCTCGCGTCTACTCGTCCAGGCGGCGAGTGCTGTGTTCCGGGGTGTCGGGCTCGTCGTGGCGCGGCGTGTCGTTGGTCTCGTTCGCAGTCTGCTGGATTGCTGCCTCGGTGGGGTCCGAGGCCGCGGAGCCCGCGCAGGACGAAGCACTCTCCGACCGCTACCGCATCGAAGAGGTCGTCACGATCGGCACGCGCGTCCGCGAGCGGGCGGCGGCCGACACCGCCGTGCCGGTGGACGTCTTCAACGCCGAACAGGTCGAGAGCGTCAACTCCTCCGACCTGGTCGAGGTGCTGAACGCGATCGTGCCGTCCTTCAACACGCGCCGCCAGCCCATCTCCGACGGCGCCTCGTTCATACGGCCGGTCCACCTGCGTGGCCTCGACTCCCACCACATGCTGGTGCTGGTGGACGGCAAGCGCCGACACCGGGCCGCGCTGATGCAGCTCGGTGGCTTCGGTGCGCACGGCGTCGATGTCGGCACCATTCCGTCCATCGCCATCGATGCCGTGGAGGTGCTGCGGGACGGGGCCGCGGCGCAGTACGGCTCGGACGCCATCGCGGGGGTGCTCAACTTCAAGCTCAGGACGGACGCTTCGGACCATGCCCTGAGAGCGCGCGTGGGAGGCTACGGCGAGGGCGACGGCGAGGAGGCCACGCTCGAAGGCAACGCGGGGTTTCCGCTCGGTGACGGCGGGTTCGTGAACGTCAGCGCGCAATTCTCGCGGGCGGACCCGACCAGCCGATCGGAGCCCTACGACCTCGGCATCGGCGGCTCCGGCCTGTCGCCGCTCGAGGCGACGCGGACCAGCCTGACCGTCGATGGCGTCACGTACCACGGACCGGACGCCCTGACCTACCGGTATTCGCCGAGCGGCGAGATCCTGCAGGCGGCGCGGGGCAGCGACGGCGTCCCGGACGACCTGGACACCCGCTTCGCGGACAACTTCCACCGCGTCGGGGGCGGGCGCAGCTTTCGCCGGCCGGCGCAGATCTGGGGCCAGCCCGAGCGGGAACAGGCCCTGTTCTTCGTCAACGCCGCGTTGCCGCTCGGTCCGGAAGCGGAGTTGTACGGATTCGGCAGCCACGCCACGAAGGACCAGGCGGGGGGCTTTTTCTACCGACGTCCGGGCGTTGCCCAGCTCCTGCCGGTGCGCCTTTCGGACGGCGCCATCCACGATCCGCGGGCGGCGCTCTACCCGTCGGGGTTCACTCCGCAGTTCTCGGGCGACGTCACCGACTACGCGGCCGTGGTCGGAGTGCGCGGGGAACGCGGCCCGGGCATCACGTTCGATCTCTCCGTCGGGTATGGCATGGACGAAATCCGCTACGGCATCGCGAACACGATGAACCCGTCGCTCGGTCCGGAGACGCCGACGCGCTTCCGTCCGGGCAACCTCGTCAACGACGAGATCGCCGTCAACGCGGACTTCACGATCGCCCTCGACACCGGCCTGGCCGACCCGCTCAACTTCGCCTTCGGCTTCGAGTATCGGGAGGAGGGCTACCGCATCGAGCGCGGCGATCCGCCGTCGTACCGCGTGGGTCCGTTCGCGCGGCCCGACCCGTTCAACCTCGAGATCACGCAGGCGGAGGTGGATGCCGACCCCGCGGACGACCTGGTCACCGTCGAGTGCCGCATCCCGGGCTTCGAGGCGGTGGGTGCGCTCTGCCCCGCGGGCGACCCCGTCAACAACGCGGTACCGGTGGGCTCGAACGGGTTCCCGGGGTATCCGCCCACGTTCGCCTCGGACGTCGACCGCCGCAGCCATGCCGCTTATGTAGACCTCGAGGCGGACCTGACCGACCGCTGGCTGGCCAACCTGGCGGCGCGCTACGAGGACTTCTCGGATTTCGGCGAAGTTACGATCGGAAGGGTCGCGACGCGGTTTCGAATGACGGATACGGTCAATCTCCGTGCCTCCGTGGGAACCGGCTTCCGTGCGCCGACCCCGGGTCAGATCTCGACCACCAACGTCTCGACGCGGATCAACGCCGAGGGACACCCGCAGGCGGAGGGAATCTTCCCCAGCGTGCACCCGGCCGCCGGGCTGTTCGGCGGCATTGCGCTGGATGCGGAGCGTTCCCGCTCCTGGACCCTGGGCCTCGCGGCCACGCCCTTCGACGATCTCGACCTCACGCTCGACTACTACCGCATCCGGCTCGACGACCGCATCGTGCTGTCCTCGCAGTTCGCCGTGGGCGCGCTTCAGGCGGCGCAGCTCGCGGCGCTCGGCGTGCCCGGGGCGAACGACATCGC